>JAYSSI010000001.1:0-258455 GCA_043720615.1 Pseudobdellovibrionaceae bacterium
GTTCGCGAAAACCCTGTCCATAAGTACCTCCGTTTTTTTTTGCGGAGGATACATCAAATGTTTCTGATTTTAAAGCCTGGGTCAGATAAGGCGCTTACATTTGTTTTAATTGTATTTGATTTTGATACCAGATCTTTATCATCTAAAAACTCGTTAAATAACTGCTGATCAATGTTATTTAATTGGTCATAACCTTGAACGATCTTTTCACGTAAAGACGGAATAAAAGTTCTTTTAGTTGATATAGGATCTATTTTTTTGATTGTTGTAACAGGTAATACATACAAGTGACTAGGATCTAAGAATTCTAAATCGGGATGGACTGCAGCTAAAGCATTATAAAGGCTTACGGAACAATTGCCGTTTAAAAAGTAATAACTCTCAATTGTTTGATTTTGCAGCTCCCAAATATGATTTAGAAATTGATCAAGTTCAAATGCATTAAAATTTAAATCATAAGCCCACATCTCTCGGTTCTCAATGGCACTATATTCTTGGAGTTTTAAATAGAGTGGTTCCAAGTCAAAAACTCCCGGAAATCCTCCATTTAGACCTTTAGTGATATAATCATACGTACCAATTTCTTCCGGAATTTGAGCAGCATAATTAAGGCTTTGATTTAAGTTTAAAGGCTTTTTTGAGTTCTTGAAAATAATAAAGCTGTGACCAAACGCTGACGCTGGTGTTGAAACATATTGCCCCACTAAAACGTACGAAAGTCCTTCGGCAGCTATTAGTTTTTTCCAAGTTTCAACACTTTCACATAGTTTATAAGGGGAATTGAGTTTTTTAGATAAAAACTTAGCCCTTGCGGGAAACTTGCAAGGGTAGTTAGGATCATTCTTAAAAGATGTAATATTGCTATTAAGCTCAAGTTCTGGATGAGTATCATTTTTATTTACAAAAAAGTTTGGATCTTTAATAAGGCTTTTAAAGGTACTGGGTTTTGATTCTATATAATGGAGTAACTTAAGCCATTCTTTGGGTAGATGACTTTGGTCTGCCTTAGCAGAGACGACATTGATCTGGCTTAGAATAATAACTAAGATAAGTTTATAAACTGAAATCATTTATAAACTTATAGTATAGAAAATAAATCTGGAAATATATATGAATAATATGAAGATTTGGCTTATGTTAATTTTGACTTCCTTTCTTCCGTGGGCCGCATTTGGAATTGATAAAGTACGATGCTCAAGGATGCTAAATGATGGCTGGTATAAAACTTATCGTTGGCGAGGGGTAGGAAATAAATTTCCGGATATGACAAACGAGACAAAACGAAATGGGTCTTCAAAAGCACAGTCTGATATTTGGTCAGAAGGAACAACGGCAGCTTTTGACCCTAAATTTTCTAGTAATTACTCGTCCTATATGACTCAAGTAATTTCGTCATTTGGCGATTGCTCTTTATTCGCACTAAAGGAAAGAAAGAATCAAAGAGATTTATATATTGCTCAAAACTTTGCTCAAGTTCGTAAAGAAATCGCTGAAGGCCGGGGCCTTCATATGGAGACACTTGCCTTTATGTCTTTGTGTGAAGTTGAGGCTCAAGCTGATTTTAACAACTCCCTTCAATCAGGTTTTGAAGAGTTGTATTCCGAAAAAACTCAGACGGTTGGTTTTAAAATTGATCAAATCATCAATAGCTCTACAAAATTAAATCAACAATGTTTTAACCTCTCGTCAATCTAAATATTGCATCGATTTATGCTCATTCAAGTCTATAAGAAATTCTTAAAACAAGAACTAGTAATCTACAATTTTAAAGAGGATTTATAAAGATAGTACAAGTCATGAAATTAATTTTAGAATAAGAAATAACTATAGAACCGTTTCGTCATTTTAAATCAGGGGAAGCGGGCAGGGTTAAAATATTATGCCTGTATTCAAGATACTTCATAGCTTCTGTTTCTGTTAATAGACCAGTAGTCATTCTAGAAAGTGCTTGAGTGATGTCATCTTGATTGTCTAAATGGGTATGCTTAATTGCTTTAATCAGTTCATTCTTAAATAGTGAACATAATGATCTGTGGGCCCATAAATCGAGCGTAAGCAGGTCTATAGCTAAAGCATTTCTAAGAAGTTCAGTTTTTTTAGAAGAATCTAACTGGATTATTTTATTGTATAAATCTACAACATAGGTCCATTTTTTATTAAACATTGTGCTCATATTCCAATAAGCAATTGTTGTACTGCCTGAAAGTAGAAAGCCTAGTTTTAGCCAGCTTTTAAATTCGATGCCTCCGATTTCATCGGATAGTTTAAAAAAAGATGCTGACCCATTAATAGGTAAATGGTAGGTAAAGTAAAAAATAGTAGCGATAACTAATCCAATAAATGAAACTGCGGCAACTGAAATTGCAGCTTTTATTATCATCATATTTACACGAGGATTATTTTTCCAAAACTGCCATCGACAAAGAATAAATTTTTCAATTATAAAGTGAATAAAACTTTGTTTTTCTTCTTCTCTAAGAGATACTTTTTCGCTGTTATTCATTATGCTTCCTCTAAAAGTATAATTTCTTAATTTATACATAGACTCGAAAAGATATTGTATGAGCGCGCGCGTATACTTGATTTTCTATATTATAGAGATTTTTACTTTATATAAATCTATTCTTAATTAGTCTCAAACTAAGATTATAAACTAGAAAAGGTATACCCTGTTGGGTGCTATGGTTACTTACTACTTAGAAAATATTTAAACCATCAGATTATTTTAAGTAATCTCACTATGGGTCTAAATGAACGAAATATTAGACCGATAGGATACTAGACCTAAGTAGAGCGGCACGTTTCATGGGGGAATAATGATAGATCAAAGCTTATTTACAAGTGTATTTAATCGAATAAAATCATTTAAAATTCTAAGCATTTTATTTCTCCCACTTATTATATCGCTGACTTCGACTAAGGCACTAGCCGATGAGTGTACGCAAGTAATTCAAAGTGGTCCTGCTTATGAATTTTGCAATCGACCAGAAATTGGTATTACATGCGATCTGGAGGTTACAACCTCTTATATTTGTGCAAATGTAAATGGCCAAGAAGATTTTTGTGGATATATAACAACTTATTTACTTTATTATATCGCAATTGATGGTACTTTTTCTGAAAGAAGTTTAATTGGTGCTTGTTCTACAAGTGCCTCGGGACCATCAGCTCAAAGTTCACTTATTCCTATAAGTTCAAGCTATGGATCTTGTAAACAAGCTTACTCATTTGTAAGTATTGATAATCTATCTTTACAAGAATCAATTCCATTGGTAGGAGTTCCTTTTTCTATCAATTATTCTAGTGAGAGATTTAGAACGGGGTTTAGCTATTCACCAAAATTAATCGGACTTGGTGGCTGGGCACCTGATATTCTTCATCATTACGATGTTAATAACAAAATTCTTTACTTTGGTAATGGAACTTTGCGTCCTATTGAGGTTATTTCACAAGATAATAAATTTTACTTAACAAATGAATCAGGTTCTGAAGTTTATTATTTCGACGCGAATGGAAGACATCTACAAACTAAAGATGCTATTATGGGTGTTATAAAATTTAACTTTGATTATGATTTAAGTGGAAAGTTATCTAAAATCAAAGATCAATTTAATAACGAAACTTCATTTTCATATTCAATTGGACAAGTGTTGATGACTTCACCATATGGGCAAATTTCAACACTTAGCTTAGATTCAATTGGTTTCTTGTCCTCTGTAAGAAGCCCAAATAATGAGATATATTCTTCTACCTACAACTCAAATGGATTTTTAATTTCATTCACAAAGCCTATGGGTCAAACAAGTCATGTGACATATGACTCCAATGGTTATGTCGCTAAAGACATAGGAGCTGCCGGGGACTTTCTAAGTTTGTCTCGAATATTTGATCAAGTCTTAGGAATTCAGACCGTTACGACATCGACTGCAAAAGGGATTAAAACGGTTTATTCAACTTCAGCGACGCTGGCGGGATCAAATCATACAATTAAAGATCCGGCCGGTGATGTTTATAATTCAATTATTCAAAATCAACAAGCTGGTACTACTTCAAATAACAATGGAAAAGCAACTCAGTCAACACTTGCCCAAGACCCACGATTTGGATGGCTTGTTCCTTACGAAAGTAATTCATCTTTTGTTATCGCAGACTCAAATATTAATATTTCTCTTCAAACAACAAAATCTGCAGATATTCTAAACCCAGCAGATCCTTTTAGTTTTTTAAACCTTACTTCAGTTACGACACTTCAAAACGATCCAACAAGAAAATATACTTCAAGGTACAACTCTCAAACAAAATTACTTACTTTGGCTTCACCAGCAAATCGAATTATTGAAAAAAGATTCAATCAAAACGGAAAAGTTGCTAGTTTTCGGCAAGGATCGCTTGCACCTATAGAATTTAATTACGACTCAAGAGGGAATGTTTCTTTGATTCAACAAAATAACAGAAATATTACTTTAGCGTATGATACAAGAGGAAATGTTGCAAACAGTACGGACCCTCTTGGACGTGTAACTCAATTTGTATATGATCAATCTAATCGAATGATTGAGCAAAAAGCAGCTGATGGGAGTCAGACTTTATTTGCTTACGATAAAAATGGCAATTTGACAAGCCTTACTCCTCCAGGGAGAGCCGCTCATCAATTTACATATAATTTAATGGAACTTGTTTCGAGCTATTTACCTCCTTCAATCAATGCTCAAATCTTAGGTGTAACCCAATACACTTATGATCTTGATCAGAATATAATTCAAATCAATCGGCCCAATTCAAGCGTATTAGGATTTTCATATAATGATACGTCAGGACTTTTGAATTCAATTTCTTCCCCTGAGGGAAATTTTGTACTTAGTTATAAGCCGAATTCTAAACTCATCAGTCAGTTAAGTTCACCACAAGGAGTGATACTAAATTACCAATATTCTGGAGATATTTTAAGATCCGTGAGCACTAGCGGCCCATTTGTAGGCGCAATAAATTATAATTACAATTCTGATGGTACAATTGCTTCATTATCAACTTCAGATGCATTAGCTTCGTTAGGTAGCATTGGATTTCAGTATGATAAAGATGCATTAATTATTGGGGTAGGTAGCGAGAGCATCACGAGGAATGATACAGGAAATATTTCTTCAATTAGACTAAAAAATATTTTACAAAATTTAACCTATGATATGTTTGACCAAATTAATTCTGATAAAATATTATCAAATCAAAATGTTTTATCAAACAAAAACTATACCAGAGACCAAGCGGGTCGGGTGATTGAAATTAAATCTCTAGAACAAGGAAGTGTGAAAGTAAGTACTAAGTCCTATGCTTATGATAGTGTAGGGAGATTGACTAAAGTTTTTGATAATAACCAACTTGTGCGAGAGTACAAATATGATCTTAATGGAAACAGGGTTGAAGTTATAGGAGTAAGAGCCTCGATCTTTGCAACCTATGATGAACAAGACAGATTATTGCAATATGGAAATAAAAAATACCGCTATAATGCAAATGGTGAATTAATAGAAAAACTAGAAACTTCTGGACGTAGAAATAAAACAACTTATTTATATGATTCAGTGGGAAGTTTAAAATCAGTAGCATTACCTAATAGAAATGTGATCAGCTATATTATGGACGGTCAAAATCGCAGAATTGCGAAAAAGGTTAACGGTCGTTTGGTTCAAGGTTTTATTTATCAATCTCAAACTCAAGTTGCCGCTGAGTTAGATGCCTCAGGAAAAATTATTAAGCAGTTTATTTATGGGTCCAAAATAAATATCCCTGATTACATGATTTTCCAAGGTAAAGAGTATCGAATCATATCTGATCATGTTGGAACACCTGTTTCCGTGGTTGAAGCACTTTCTGGTAGAGTGATTGAGAAATATGAATTCGATGAGTTTGGTATATCACAAAATAAAGTAGGCAATGGATTACTCCCCTTCGGCTTTGCCGGTGGAATTTATGATAGCGACACGGGGTTATTAAAATTCGGTGCTAGAGATTATGATCCTGAGACGGGACGATGGACGAGTAAAGATCCGATCTTGTTTGCAGGTGGTGATACTAATTTAATGGGATACGTTTCAAATGACCCTGTGAATTTTATTGATCCAAGTGGTCTGAAGCTTCAGTTTGGATCAGGACAAGCAAGGCAGCAGCTTAGCAGTAGTATGGCCCAGATCTGGTCAACGCAAGCGGGACGATCACTTATTAACCAACTTAATGGATCCAACCAAGTCTATTCGATCAATGTGAACTCATCGGGTGAACACTACCAGCAAGGTAATATGGTGACCGTCGATCCTAATGACTTTCCTGGAGTAAATGCATCACCGTTAGGCATAATTCCCGCAAGTACGACCAGAATTCTTAGTCATGAGTTAGGGCATTTGACTGGGACAGGCGATAATGGAAATCTAAATGTAAATATGTGGGAGAATCCAATTATGACAGCTTTGGGCGGATTCTCTAGAACTTCTTACGGAACATCCGGAGTGCGTTGTGGACGTTAAAAAATTTGTTGTATTAATTGGGCTCATTTTTTTGGGACCTCAGATTGCTAGAGCACAATATAAAATCTATTATATTCCATTTGATGTTGAGACGTTTGTTCCAGTGGATGCGGAAAAGATAGAAAAGCAGTCTCATTTTGTTCTTGAATATCAGGACGCCGCAATTGACCAGGCATTTGAAAAAATTAAAATGACCACAGGTAATGGTCAATCTTCTCTGGTAAACCTCCGAGCAAAAATTGTTCGTTTAAAAGATCAAGAAGTTATCTTTTTAAATAAACCGACAGATCTTCTTTCTAGTAAAATGATCAGTTGGGATGACAAAGCAGTGGGCGATAATTTGAGGGAGAGCATTGCAAGAAAAGTTAAGGAAGCTTGTAAGAAGCCCAAATCCAAGTGGGTGATTAAAATAAAAAACTGCAATCTTTTAGGGAAATAATTATCAGTTGAAGACTTTCGTAAATGTGATTGCACCATTAGCATTAGTAGTTTCGCCATTAACTCCTGCATTAATCGTGTATGCATTCATGCGCGACCGGGCAAAAGGATTATCGCCGAATTTTTTTGAGCCCGCAATCATATTTACTTTTTTGGCATGTATTTCTACTTTCTTTTTAGCGTTTTGGTATTGCAGAAATGAATTTGGATGGTTTGGCGCAAAAAAATAAGTTTTTAAAAAAATTGCAAAATCCCAGCAATTTAATTCGAATAAAAGTAATTAGGCTAAATTCTAAATCATAAAGTTTCAAATTCGTAAAATCCAATCCCCGTATGACATCTCAAAGCCAAGCCAGCAAAATGGCTTTGAGATCGCCACAGATTTAATTATCTTAAAGATTGCGAAGCTTAAGATCTTTATACTCATCGATGATTCGTGGGATCTTCATCTTCGCTTATGTTAGCTACATCCCTCTGGTCCTCCACCTCATGCGCGATGTGCGCGTTTTCCAGCTTAATCCCTAGGGGTCTTAGGCCTTATGCGCGGGGCGCGCGACTAAAGGCATTTCTTAGTTTTCCACTGACTGAGATCAGCCTTTGATTTTAAGTTTTGATCTTCATCAAATAAACTAAATCCCACAATTTTTTCAATCTCCGAAACACTGACTACTCTTTGCTTAAAATCGGAAGCTTTAGAATCAGTTTGCGGCATAATAAACCCAATCATTTTCCTGGGCTCGGTCATATCAAGAATCGCCTTAAAATGCTTTCTAGGAATTGGGACGGGGTAAGGTTCCATATTACTGAGCCCTGGCTCTAGAATGGGCCCTGTGATCACAGAAATCTTTCCCTCAAAAATTCCCCAGCCCCTTGTTTCTTTCTCTAAGCTAGCCCATGCATGCCTATTAAAGCTATTTATTTGGGGAGTCATATTAGACATCTTAAATGTTTCATCAGCTCCAGTTTGCGAATCTAAAAAATCAGCCGAAGGGGCTAAGTGCCCTTTATCATAAGGTTGAAAGTACCAAGTCTTAACTGGCATGGGGAGACCATGAGTTTTAAGTCTTACGTCACCTTTAAAGCTATTCTTTCTTTTCCCAATTTTTAAACAAAGCTCATCCGAAGTTCGTACATACGTACTAAAATAGGCGATATTATTATTTTTACTATAAAGCGTTTTAAAGTATTTATTTTCTAACCAAATCCCATCAAGCGGAAGTTTTTTTATCTTATAAGAAATTTTAGATTTTTTAGGTGCCGAGCTTTGAGGTAAATCTTTTGGCAAAGGCTGAGAAGGCGGCTGAGACTTATTTAAAGGCGAAGGTTCTTTAACTTCGTGGCTTTCAACAATTTCTGGAATTGGCTCAAGGGGAGCAGAGGTTTCAGAAACCGGCTTTAATTGGCAACTCGTAAATGATAAAAACAAAACGGGGAGAAGTAATTTTGAAACCGTCATCTTCAAACCGCGAAGCTTACAATCTTTATCTTCATCTTTGATTCGTAGGATCTTCATCTTTGCCATTTCTTGATTGCAATTAGTAAACTAAGTTTCCTCCAAAATCAGGAATCTTGTCTTGCTTAATAGCTGCTTTCCATTCGGTAACGATATCGTCAAAGGGAGCTGGAGTCCAAAATTTTAAGCAACAGTCGATATAGTTTAGAACAGCGACTTTTTCTTTCTTCTCTAAAAGCTCTTTAGCAAGTGTCATATGAGGACCAAAAGAATTTAATTGTGGGGAGCCTTTTATTTCACATGAGCGCTTCAGATAATCTTTAGCAGTGGTAACGTCACCGCTCCGAAGTGCTAAGCGGCCGAGGACAAGATTTCCATCATGGAGGGCATTTCCATAATTCCAATCTTTTTTGTAATTTTCTGCCATTAAAAGAAGTTCAGATGCGAAATTTCTAGCTTCTTCTTGATTTTCCGGCGTCAAATTTTCATGACCGTATTTATTAACAATTTCTGTATGAGCATAAAACTTCTTAAGTCCTTCTGGCGCTTTGCTTAATTTGTCCTTTAGCTCTGAAATCGATAAAACAGGCCTCTTTTTCAAAGCAGGTTTATTTGATTTTTCAGCGGCAGAGGAAGAAAAGGAAATAAGAAGACAACAAGCTAATACTTTTAACACCGTCATAGAACCTCCACCTGCAAGATACTTGAGCAAGAATGTAGCGTCTACCGATAATGCATCAATTTTCAGATACAAACTTTTTCTGAAAGGAAAACTAGCGGTTGATCATTGTCAGGTTATCGCAAGAAGTGTTCGAATTACTAATTCATCAAACTTTCAAATCCTTAAAAAGATATTCTAAGCCATTCACTTTTATTTCATAAACTTGCGCGAGTAATCTTCCGAGTTCGCCGTCGGGCAGTCCCTGACCATAAAACCAAACAACATAAGGTTCTGGTAAATCAATAAGGATTAAACCCTTATGTTTTCCAAACGGCATTTTCATATTAGCAATTTTTAATAGATCATCCGGGTTCGGCTGAACTAGCCCAAACCCGTTAGTATTATTCATCTTACTTAACCTGAACCCATTGATGAGTATTTTTTGATTCATGCAGGGAAGTGATGAGGTCTGTTTTTTTAGTCAAGTAATCAAGTCGACCTGATATTTTTTGAACCTGCCACTGATTGTTCACAAGCGACCCATAAGCAAATCGCACAATCCCATCTTGCTCACCCATATGATAAACAATCTCTGGAGGTCTTGAATTGTCAGAAATTGACTGACCGTACATTTTGCTAGCACTTCCCATTGTTCCAACGCTTCCACCTGCAAAAGCAACAGAACTAACTAATAATAAAGTAGAAATTATTTTTTTCATTGCTGACCTCCTGTCTCGCTATCGTCTGATAAAATTGCAAAACTTATTTCGCTTGCGACGACTTCCTTAAGTCCTTTTTCAAGGCCTTCTTTGTGCATTTGAGCATAAATCTTCATAAACTGTGGAGCATATTTTGTAACTAACTCGTCGTTCCCTAAGAAAAACCATGTTGTAAATTTTGAAGTCGGTTTCAGCTTAGAAATTACTTGAGGAGCTAAACGTGAGTGAATTGCCAATAAGTCTTCACGAGTGAATTCTGTTTGGCCAATATGGTATTCTTGAATATTTTTTTTATAACTTACCCCTTCACGCTTAATATATCCCAAGCGATCTAGGCCCTCATATGCATCAACGATTTTTTCAACTGTAACATTTAATCGTTTTGCCGCCCATTTCGGGGAGTATTCGAAGTCTGGAGATTCAATCAAGCACTCTAGTGCTCGCCAAATCCAATTTCCTGAGTACTGTGCAAGGTCTGAAGTGAACTGTTCGTTCATTTTCCCTATGCCAGCAGAATTTTCTTGGATGTCATTTTGTATTTCCATCCAGCCCCCTTAAATTAGGTTTAATTCTCTTTTAAGTATTTCTTCAACTTTTGTAGGTAAACTCTGTTTTGATGTTACTCGAGTTGCCCACGCAAGATTATTTAAATAGGTTTGCTTTCCAAGTTCATCCAAATTTTTGAAAAGGTAATTCACGCAGTCGCTAGCAGTCTCAATTTCACAATCTTCAATATCTGTGTGCTTTTTAATTTTTGTTGAAATCATCTTATCAACATCAAGTCCAAGCTCTTTTAAAATATCCATCAGTACACTTGAATACACATCACTGTGGCCTCGGAAAAAACGATTCACTTGAGACGATGGTATATCAAGCTTTTCAGCTAATGCTGTTTGGCTTAAACCCACAGATTTTGCGAGAACGGAAAGCTTCTCGCCAACGTTTTTTCGCTGCATTTTTAATTATCCCTCTAATAAATGTACTCACTGATTAGTAAATAAGCAGAGCTAATTCAATACTTATTTAGTGAATTCAATACAAAAATATATTTTTCCTCAAGTTCGTATCGCGTAAGTAATTGAAAATACATAATATTTTTGTTTACACGTAATTTTTTTGAATCTAATCCTACCTCAAGCTTTTCAAACAGCTTTGTTTGAATTTTAAAATTTAAGAATATGGAATTTTAGGATCAAGACCTGATCAAAAAATTTCTCGAAACGGTCCTAAAAGGATCCTATCAGCAGCTCATAAAAATTATATCCGCTAGGGCGTTTAAAACGTCCGGCAACCGGACTTATTTACTTAAGTCCCAGAGGAGAACAATGAGTAAATGGATGCGTAAAAGATTGCGTAAAATTATTACGATAAGCGTTATTTTAAGTTTAATAGGCTGTGGTGAAATGCTTCCCCCAGAGAGTGTCGATGAAAAAAACGATCAAAATTTTGTATCAGCATCGGAACTAAAAAATAAAATGTCAGTCATCGTTGAAAACGGTGAGCTTCCAGAAAAATATATTGTCCACTTTGGTTGGCCAAGAATTTCTGATTCAGCAGAAATACGAATTAAAACCGATAAAGTTTTAGGCACTTTAAAATCTGACCAAACCATATTCACGCATACAGTTTCGCATAACCAAACACTTACTTACGTTTTTGAAGTTCTTAATCCAACTGGTGAAGTCATAGATAAATTTTCAAAAAAAGTTTTAATTCCGCAAGATTTAATAATTACAGAATTAAATTCTGAAATAAAAGAAGACCAATTCATAAAAGTTAATAGACTTTATTTGTCAGTTCATCCGCTAAGAACAAATGGCTTTAAAGTTAGAATTGATGCGGATCAAATTATTTCCGAAAAAGGCATCATCGAAAGCTTTCCAGAAAATGCGCAAGCCCCATTTGATACAGATGGAAGAAGTGCAGGTGAATTATTAATTAATTCTAAAATTGCCAGAGGCGAATTAAAAATCATCATGCAAGGTGAGCACGGCGGTAACGGCTCAAAAGGCAAAGCCATAGCGCAAGCAGGAGCAGGATCACGCGGAAGTTCAGGCCAATGGCTTTGTGAAGAAAAAATAAAAAGCATTGAGACAGTTATTCAATTTAGAGGTTATTGCGGCTGCCACAAAATGGGAAGCCAAGGGGGAGCGGGCGCCAATGGTGAAAAAGGAAATCAAGGATTAGCTGGAAAATCAGGAGGGGATTCAGGTTTTGCTAAAATTAATATCGTCATAGGAGATGAGTTAAACCTCACAACATTTTCTATACCAGGCCTCGCAGGCAAAGGTGGTGAGGGCGGAGACGGGCAACCCGGAGGCGCAGGTGGCCCAGGGTTTGGTGATAGGTGTTCAGGTGAAAACGGCCCAAGTGGCGCAACAGGCGCCATGGGAGATCAGGGATTACAAGGCTTGCCTGGCAAAAAAGGCACTTTCTGCACCTATATCGCCTCGGAGAAGTTCAATGAATGCCAATAATGTCGCGCCAAGCGAGGAAGTGGAACGACGAAGTCGTGCAACTGGACTACGCGCCAGTAGTGAGGAAGTGATCGCCCATGGCGAGGAACTGAAGCCACAGAGTGGCGTAAGTGGACTACTCGCTTACGGCGAGAAGGTGAAGCTTGCGCGCTGTCTAGCCCGAGCGATCCTCGCTCTAGGCTTTTCGCTGGTCAGCGCATGCGCCACCACTCCCAGAGAAAAAATCCTCCAAAATATCCTAATTGCGACAGCCACAGGCGTTGTCCTTGGACAGCTTCAAACAAATCACAAAAATGCATACTCCATCATGTACGGAGGAATTGCAGGAACGGGTGCAGGAATAGCTTCAGCCTATTTATCAAATATCGATGAAGTTCAACGGCATACCCATGAAGAAAATCAAAAATTAAAAAATCAGTTAGATGATATTTTAAAACCAAAACTCTCCTATCAAACGCTTGGAACTTTAAACAGTAAAATTCCATTAAAATATAAAAATTTAGTCAATCCAGGTGAGTGGAAAGTTTTTGAAATAGATCAATGGGTTGAGGATTCAGAAAATCGATTGATTCATCAAGATAAAATTATGGAGCTTATTCCTCCAACTTTAAATCCCAATCAGACAAGGAGTAATTAATGAAAAACATATTTCAAATAACAACTTTTTTTATTTTAATCATCATAGCATCTCAAATGGCAGAAGCACGTGATCTTGTCGATGCGGCAAGTACCGCGCAAAGTGTATTTAATCGCATAGGAATTGCTGCCATTAGTATCGGAATCACTTTAGGCGGAATTTTATATGCGCTAGGTGCCGCCTACGTGGGCCGCATGCTTTTATTTAGCGGCATGATCGGAGCCGTAGCCGTTCTAGGGGCTCCCGCCATAATTAATTTATTAGGAAAAATATTTGGGGCAGCACTATGACAAAAACCCCTTCAAGAATCCTCAACGAAAAATCAGGTTTTTTAGGGCTATCGCCTTTTGACATAGGAATAGTCGGCTACTCCTTAATTATATTTAATACGATGCTCGCACGCATTGGTATGGAGCTTTTAGCATTTCCTTTTGCCGCAGCAGGCGGAATAGCAATCCTTCAAATAAGAATAAATCACAGGCCTAAAATCATCAGAGATTTTTTAGCATTTAATTTTTCCAAAAGGATTTTTATCAAAGGCCAAAAGCCATGATTCCAGTTCTATCAAAAATTCATGAAATTGAAGATTTATCAGTGTGGCAGACATCTGATAACAGGTACGGCATAGGCTTTGAAATTTCTCCTTGCGATATAGAAACTGATCACCCAGATGATTATCAAAATAAACTGGTCCACTTCTTAAAAAGCTTAAACCCAAATTTGCTATCGCGAATTAAAATGTGCTCAAAAGTAAATCAAAATGATTTTGGTCAATCGTTAAGAGGAGACGCGATTAAAGAATTAGGAGCCATATCAAGAAAACTTTTTCTTTTTATAGAAACCGAAAATGAGCCAGAGATAATTTCAAAAATTAGATCTGTGTTAAGTAAAACGGAAGATTCACGCGGAGCGATGAAAAACCTTATCCAAGTTTATGAAAAAGTAAAACAAAGTGGTTTATCCGCACACGCTATTTCCAAATCAGAACTTATAAAGCATTTTGAAGATCCAAAAAAAGATTTCGTAAAATCAAGTAACCATGTGCATTCCGGATGTGAGCTCACAGGAGTTATAAGGCTTATTAAACCAAAACCCACACCCATTTCAGAATTTGACATTGCTAACATTTTAAAAAATCTACCAAGCCCCATTGAAGTAACAGTTTCGATTAAAAGACTCAATGAAACAAAGATGAAGCTAATCTTAGAGAAAAAATTAAGACAAAGCGCAAGTGCTAGCGAAAGCCCCACAGATATCGCAATCGGCAAATCAACCCATGAGGCCATCTCAGAAACCTTAAAAAAGGGCAGCCTCTTTTTTGATTACGAGTTTTTAGTTTTAATTAAACGAGACAATCAAGAATTGTTAAACAAAGACTTAAACAAAAGTCTTTCGGTGTTAGCTCAGCTTGGTGATTTTAAAATTGAAACCGTGGGATGTGCCCCTAGCTTTCTAGCATCACTCCTAGGAAATTCTCAGTACGTTTCACTTCGTGAAGTTGATGACGTATTACCTCTTATGCTTCCAGTTTGGTGGCAAGGAGAATTAAGTGAATCAAATATTTCACAAAGATCTTTGTCACTTCATCGTAAAGATAAAAGCCTTCACCATTTTGATATGTTTAATTCAAACTTTAGTGTTTTTAATACGCTCATCATTGGAACAAGCGGCAAAGGTAAAAGCGTACTAGCAGGACTTCTTACAAGATCCTTATTAATGGACCCTAACATTAAAATCATAAAAATCGACGTTGGCGGCTCGCACTCAAAAGAATGCGAAATCGTAGGCGGTACAGAATTTGTGATGCAATTAAATTCTCCATCAGGAATAAACCCATTTGAGATCATAAATAATACTGAAATTTCTATTGCAGAAAAAACCGGAGTCCTCTCAAAATTTATCAGTGTCTTAATCCAAGAAACGGGTGAGATCCAATTTTCAAAAGACTTAAGGTCTCAAATCGAAGAATGCATTCAAAATTACATTCCAAAAGCTAAAAACCCCAGTCTCCAAGAATTTTATGAAATGGAAGTCAATTTCCCAAGACGGAACCTTTTAAAGAGGTGGACGGGGTGTGGCATCTACGCCAAAGCGTTTGCCACCCCTGAAGGGCTAGAGCCCAGAGGGCTCGGCCTGGACAGCGCAGTGGGGACGAAAAGCCTAGTCGAACCTTTCGACGGGCTAGACAAGGCGGAGCCGAAAGGCCTAGGACCCGAAGGGGACGGGCTAGACAGCGCGAAGCCTGAGGTAAATCAAAGTCACTCTCGTCTCCGTTATTTTAATTTCTCTCAGATTTTTCAAGCATCAGACCCTGAATTTGCCCAAGCTGGAATTGCAGCAGTTCTTGCAAAGTTTAATTACGAAACGATGATCCCTAACAATGGCCGCATTGTTTTAATTTGTGACGAGACTCCATTTTTTATAAAATCATGTTTTGAGTTTTTTAAGTTCTCAACTGCCAACGTCCGGAAATTCGGCCATGCCGTAGTTTTAATATCCCAGCTATCAAGTGATTTAATTCATAACGGCGACACCGGATTAATAGAAAACTCACCCCAAAGATTTTTATTTTCATCAGACGGTGACCTAAGCGCTTATCAACAGCGATTTGGACTCTCAGATCAAAACCTAGAATCAATTCAAAATCTAAAATCTATCCCAAGGATTAAATCAGAAGTTTTTTTACAAACCGCAAACACTGGCCGGAAGCTTAATATCGAAATCACCAAAAAAGAGTACTGGGAACTGACAAGCTCTCAAAGTGACAAAATAAAACTTCAAAAATTAAGAGCTTTAATCCCAGAGCTAAATTTAGAGGAGGCCATCAAATGTTTAAGTGTAACATAAAATTTTTAGTTATTTTAATTGTGATCACAACCGGAAACAATGCCAACGCTTTTGATCCAGTAACAATATCTACAGGGCTTCAGGCCGCTTCAAACGTCATGGATGGCATAAATAAGGTTGATGAGGCCGCAGACGTTGGTTTTGCTCTATCAGGCTTATTAGAAGAATTAGGCATAGATTCTGAAACTGATGAGTCATTAGAATTAGCCATAAAAAACATGAACGAGGCAAACTCTAAGGCCCGAGATCTCAAATGGTCAAAAGAAGAACTTGATTCAAATTTCGGAGATATGGAAAATTCTGGAAGATCGTTATCACGAAGAATTAAATCTTTAAAAAATTCCATTCAAATGTCCAAAAAAATTGCCTCAATTATGCAAATTAGGCCAAAGGCTGCAGAACGTGCAGTCAGCATCCAAGAAATCAATCTTAATTCCATGATGCTAGAAGAGCTCCAAAGTCTTCGTAAGGCCCAGTATATGGCCTATTTAGAATCAAATAGAGCTCGTATCAAACGAGAAATATTTATTGAAGAAATAAAGCTCAATTCAAAAAAACAAGGAAGAGTTTTATGAATTCATTCATGCCATTAAACGAAGCCGTAATGTCTGCAAGCCTTATATTATTTCATAAAGTTGCAAGTGCAGTCTCAGCATTCGTGTCAGTTATTTTAATTTTAAGGATCACAATTTTAAGTGTAAAAATATCACCTGCAAGCGACTACGGAGATATTTTAAAAGATGCAGTTAGTTTCTTTGGAATTTTATCTATATTCCCAACAATTTTAAAATTAATCATTTTTGGCATAAAAGATTTAGCCAGTAAAATTTCATACGTGTCGGAAGCCGAAACACAATTGGGAATTAGTTCTTTTTTTAACCAAATGTTTTCAGATTACCCAATTTTATCCATGTTTGGAAAAATCGGAGATATTTTAATTCTGGGACTTTCCAATGCTGTCTACACAGCACTGTTATCACTTTTTATTGCTTCAGCTCCCGTATTCTTTTTCTTAAGTTTTATGCTAAATATCCAACAGGGCATCAAAGGATATTTTAGTTTGATAATTTCACTAAGCCTATGGCCCATTATGTGGAACATCTTAGGTCATCTCTCAATTCAAATAAGCTCAGAATTTAATGACTCTCCCGTAAGTTCTGTCTGCTTTTGGATGGTGATCCAAATCCTCCAGCTCTTATCTCCCATATTTAGTTTTATGTTATTTAAAAATCTAACTGCCACAACAGGCGTTGCAACAGCTGCAAGATACGGGAAAATGTTATGGCGTTAATTTTTAAAAGTAAGCTCTACCGAGATGAAATCAAGCACTGGGCATTAATCGTATCATTAATTTCGACAACTATATTAAGCAGTTATTTTGCTCTCAAAAACCAAGAAAAAATAATTCTGATCGGAGTGACAGAAGGTGAAAGTAGAATCATCTCAAATTCAAATGATCAAATATTAAAGTTTGAATTAAGAAATTTCATCAAAGACTTTTTAAAAACATATTATACGTTTGATAACCAGACCTATTTAAGCCAAATGGAAATGGCCTCAGATTTAATGACAAAAGACTTATTTGAAAAAGAAAAACCAAAAATTTTAGATTTAAATCAAAAGCTTGTAACAAACTCAATTGATCAAAGAATCGAGATTGAAAGTATTGATTTGTTAGATGATCAAAATATCGAAGCCAAACTTACAGTTAAAATCCAAGGTAAAATCGACATAAAAACAGTCAAACTAAAGGTTCACATAGAATTCCAAAAAGCGCCACGCAGTGAACAAAACCCCTGGGGTTACGAAATAGTCGAGGTCTCAGATGTGGTTATTTAAGTTAATAATGCCAATAATGTGCATAGCTGCTGAAAGAATCAGTTCCACGCAAGTTAATTTAGCAAAATCAGAAAAAGTAATGATATCACCAGGGCTAGTTAGCGTTATTGAATTCCCACAAAACATCATTGAAGTACGTGTTGGTAACCTAAAATCAGTCAAAGCTATTATATCGCAAAACTCCCCAAAAGAACTGACAGTCTATTTATCAAGTAGTGCATCAATTCCAACAAACATCATAGTCAGAGCTGAGAAAAGAATATTCGTTTTTGATATCGTTCCATCACGAACAAACCACCAAGACTACATCAAAGTGAAAGGTGCCTTCGGTGCGCCCTCATTTATTACAACAGACAATACAAATTCAAAAACCATAGAAACAGTCAAATTAGAGCATATGACAAAACATATATTAGATCCCCAATTTTCAAAAAAGTTAAAAGTCTTAGAATCAAAAAGGTTAGACTTATGACATCTTTATTTATATTTTTATTAATCCCACAAATTGCATTAAGTGAAACAAGAACAAAGCTTTTTACAAAAGTAGAAAATGAAGCTCCACCCATTAAAAATTCCCCAGCCCCCAAATTATTTGAAGAAAAATCAAATATAAAATCCCCAATATATAAAGAAACTGGCAACCTCCCGAGATATTTAAGAATAAGCTCAAATATCTCAATCGAAGAGTCTCCAGTCATAGTTCCATCAGCAAAACAAAGCATACGTAATCCCGATATATTAATCGGAGACGTTATCAATGCGGAAATCACGGAAAGCCTCATAGCGTTCGCAGATAGCAAAGCCCCCATCAGAGCCATCATAAAAAACGGAAAACTCAAAAATTCAATCCTTGTCGGCGAAGCCACCTTGGAGAAAAACTCAAAAAGAATTCTTATCGAGTTTAAAAAAGTCACAACCACCAATTCCAAACAAACATGGTCACTCACTGCCAGTGCGCTTGATGAAAAAGGAATTCTAGGATTAGAGGGAAAGCTTATCTCAAGCGAAGACAAATATTTCGCAGCAGAGTTTTTAGCAGCAGCCGCAAGCGGATATGCCGATAGCACCGTTGAGCGAAACCAAAACAACCAAGGAAACTACATCGAAAAACCTGGAACAGACACCTATGCAAAAAAAGCTTTAACATCAGCATTATCAAAAACAGCCGACAGATTCGGTGAGAAATTAAAAAGTGTGCCTGAATACGCAATACTAGAAGGCCCATTCAATATCCAAGTTTTAATCACAGAAGAACCAAAATTAAACCAATAAGTTGAAAGGAAACGATATGGAATTAGATCAAAGTGTCACAAGCCAAATATTAAAAAAGAAGGACCCATCAAAACGCCAAAGCGTTTTAAAGAAGTTAGATCCAGACACCGCCAAAGCATTACAAAGCATAAAAGATCGCGCCAACAAAAAGACCTTCGGCAGAAAAGTCAGAGACTGTGAAATCATCGCAGTCGGCTTAAAGCAAATAAGCCCAGATCACATAAAAACACTCCAAGAAGGCACCTTAAGCGAAAAAGACAGATTAGCCCTCGCGCACGAGGAATACCAAAAGCATCACGGTAAAACCACCATGGACCAATTCATCGGAAAACTCCTTAGCGGTGAAATCACAGCGCGCAAATAAACAATAAATAAGTTCAATCCAAGCTTGAACACGAGGAGAAGAAAATGATAACTTTTGAGAACACAGCTTTGCTTTCCCACCAAATCGAAATGGATTTAGCGGAGGCAAAGATTCGCTCTTTGAAAATTAAAAGATGGTTAAAAACTGATGAAGTTGCTTTGTATTTAGGATCAACTCGCGAAGCCGTAAAAAAGCTTTATCAAAGAGGGAGACTTTCCGCGAATAAGTTTTGCGGAAGACTTTACTTTGATCGCGAGCAGCTAGATCTACTCATTGAAAACTCCAGCACTGGCTTTATGCCGGTCATTTCTCGACAAAGAATAGAAATTCCAAAACCGAGAAGGAGATAATTAAATGGGAATTAAAGAAGTAGAATTTAATAATACAAAGTGCTTTGAAGTGTCTATAAATCAACGAAGTCAAATCAACCCAAGGTTCAGGTCTCAGCGCCGTCGAAAAGGTGTTAAGACATTAAAAGAGGCCTTGGCCATTGAGAAAGAACTGATTCGAGAGTGCGCAGCCGAGATTGCAAAGCTTGAAGGCTCAGGCCTTCCGTGGCCCGATCTTTTAGAAAAGTATGAGCTAACTCATAGATCAGGCTCACCCTTAGTAAAAAAGATCCAGCTCTCAACAATCTGGGACAATATTGGAACACTCAGAAGATTTACAACCTCTTGGAATGATAAGTTCTGTAACGACATTAATGCAGGAGACGTTCGAAGGCTTTTGCAAGAGATGATAGATCAGGATTATTCAAGGAGTAGGCTTAAATCTGTGAGGTCTTCGATTAACACGATTTTTAAGTGGGGAATTGAAGACGGTGCCATCATTGGGATCAGAAACAGTCCAGCCGCAGACATTCAGTTGGGGCGAACCCAAGATGAAAAGCCTCCGCAGGTTTTGTCGCTCACCGAAATCCAAAAGCTTCTAGATAGTGCAAGAGAGATGAATCACGATTGGTATCCAATCTGGTTTATGGCTTTGCACACAGGAATGAGATCCGGTGAGCTTTACGCACTTGAGTGGAACGATGTGGATTTTGAAACAAGTATGCTGACATGTTCAAAATCATATAATGGTCGGATGAAGATCATTAAATCCACCAAGGCCGGCTACTGGCGAAAGATTCCAATGAGTAGTGAGGTGGCATCATTGCTAACAGAGCTTCGCGCTAAAAGGACCCCCGATGACAAACATGTTTTGCCAAGAATTGAAATGTGGAAGCGGGGAGAGGCTGCTAAGGTTTTGCGGGAATTTTGTACCGCAATCGAAATCAACTCGATCAACTTTCATGCATTGAGAGCTTGTTTTGCAACGCACCTTTTAAATGCCGGTGTTTCAAGTCCGGTCGTTAAAAAGATTTGCGGATGGACTGATGAGAAAGTCATGACGAGATACATTCGACTAGCTGGTATTGATGTCAGAGGGGCAACAGAGGGATTAGGGTTTGTGCTTCCTGAAGTTCCAGTCGAGCAAAAGGTTTCAAGTCTTGCAAATTTTAGAATGACTAAGAAGTACGTACCGAATCGATAAGAAGAAATGATGGAGTTGAATTTAATGAGCTATAGATTACTGAAGTTAACATTTTTGCCATTTTTTGAAGCTAAACTCAGCGCTAACATGCTGATTTTACATGAGGTGCCGACTAGCACCCCATTTTACAGCCTTCAAAAAATCAGCAATTATCGATTTATTCGTTGGCCTATTAATTGAAACTGATTCTGTCATGAAATCCTTTTACCTAATTTTAAGCTTTTTGCTGCATTTTACAAATGCCCAGGCTTCCACGTTGGTTTGCGCAGAATTATTTTCTCAAAATGAGAATCTGGTTCTTACCGGTCCCATAGAAAAGACGTTTCCTGTCGCTATTGGTAGAATGTTAGACAAAGGGTTACTGTGGAAGCGGGATTTTTCTGCCTCGGAAGCCAATGAAAGAGATAAACGGCTAAGCATCCAATTCAGTAGTGAAAATTTAGATATCTTATATGATGCTTATTTGAAAATTTACCTATCGGCAATTAATGGTAATTTTAGTCACCAGGAAACTGTTAATAAAGACGAAGCACTGGCAATCCATTTATATGGGCAAACCATGTATGCCTATGTTAACCGAGCCTTATTTAATGGTTCCAAGGAGGTGCCCGAAGTAGGCCCTCTTATTCAGGTGCTTACAAAGGGCTTGCAGAAGTTGGAACCCTATAACGGGCTTGCAACACGGTTCTTGCAAATAAATAATATTGCCGAATTTTTTCAAGAACACCAGGTGGGCCGTATCGTAACCTATAAATCGTTCACATCGGCCTCCAAACGGCCAGATTGGAGTTGGCCTGGGAACGTAAAAATTCAGATTATTTCAAAGTCTGGAAGAAATCTTAAGTCTAGCGAAGAGGAAATTTTATTTTTGCCCAACAGCCGGTTTGAGGTAATAGAAGTGTCAAATCTAAACCGGCATCCAGTCCTCATTTTATTAAAAGAGATTAACTAAACTCCGAATTAATAAATAAGTAATTATAATAACAAAAATTCTTCAAAGAAAATGTACGACTCGCCACTAATGCTTCTCCATGTAGATGTGAACTAAACCCAATCTTTTCTTTTGCTATTAGCAAAGCGGGAAACAAAGAAAAGCGCACTCAATTTGAATGGGCATAGTCACGAACTGCGATCTTAATTTAGTACTCTATCTCAAGACCTAACGCCCTTGCGATCTCGACAGTTTTTTATAGACCTCATCGTCATTGCGTTTTCCGACGATTTTAATTTCAAGCGCATCGCCATTAACCCAATATATGATGCGATACTCGCCCGAGTCGGTCCGGTGGAAAGGGTATCCAGAAAGTTTGGCTGAATCCTGCGGGTAAGGATTAACCCGCATTTCTTCAATCTTTTTTTTGATTTGTTTAGCCGGTTTGCCAGAAAGTTTCTTTAAAAATTTAATCGCCTGTGCTGAAAAATCAATGTTGAGCATTGTTAATTATTTCCCAAACTCTTTAAAGAATTCCTCGCTCTTGGCTTTGCCAATCATCTTGGTGGCTTTCTCTGCTTTCTCGCCCCAATACCTGTCCGAGATAACTGTTGCTTGGTAATTTTTAAACTCTTCAAACGAGATAACGACACTTACATTTTTTCCGTTCTTTTCAATCACCACGGGCTCACGCTGTGAGGTGGTCAGGATTTCTCCGAAATTATTTTTTGCTAAAGTAGAGGCCATTTTTTTCATAAATACTCCTAATAAGACCAGTCTAACTTGAATGGTCGAATTAGTCAAATTAGCCATTATATTGGCGCCATTGGCAGTTTTATTATATTTGGAGTTATTTGGTGGATGTAAGTAATGGGTGAGACAGAAAGTATTTATTTTTGCGTAGTTGTAGCTAAGTCCTTCATTAAAAAAACCAAGATGATTAAATGCTCATTGATCAGCAAGTTATGGCCCGGCTAGGTCACCTTTTGCTTTTGAATTTCAACAGCATTTTTAATATTATATCTCTCGTTCATTGGATTTTTTTTCTAGGGTTTTATTATTTCCAAAAGCTTCTCGGTGAAGAGGCGGCGGCCGAAGATTGAACTGACAATTTGGACCGCCATTAGAGTGCAACTTTCAGAGTAGACCGAAGAAATTCATAACTGAATAAACTCCGGTACCGTCTTCCATTTTTTTAGTAAATCATTCTGCCATCACCTAAATATGATGCATGACAATCTACCCCTTTATTAAGGCAGTTCTTAACAATAGTAGTGATAAATTCCTCATTCCAACCATTCACCCAATCAGCATGACCTGAATAACCACCTGGTAAACCCGCAGAATAGTTATCACTAGACAATCTCCATTTACTCATATTCGCACCTAGCGCAACTTTAAAGTTAAAGTTAACTGATAGGTTTGGTAAAGAAATTGGGTGAGTCGTAGGACATTTGTTGGCTGTGGTTAGTAGTCTGTTCGTATGTGCCATATGACTTTTGTGATCTGCTGAATCTAAATTTTTGCCATCCCAGCATTGTGGAAAATCAATTTTCATTTGCATAGTTTCGCCGAGATTACAAATTGGAATGCCTCTCTTCCAACCATAGAACGGGGTGCGTCCCAAACAGGTGTAATTAGCTTGGCCTTGAGCCTCTGATGTAGCTTTACCATTACCAGCGATCATTCTTAAGCCTTTTGGAGGAACATTTATCAATCCACTTGGTGTGCGTCCCGTTTTGTAATAAAAAATAGCCAGTTCCGGTAATACTGGAATATTCGTTGCGGTATTAATCATAGATGGCATCCAGTACGAGCTGCGATTAACTAAACCACCATTACATGTACTATTGCCGACAGAACTCATGTTATTTACATCGCTGGCATAATTCGTAGAAGTGTTGCCGTAGAAAGTATGATGATGTGCTGCACCTTTTAGATTTGGAAACACGATGGGGTCATCTGTACTCATGTGACTAGGCTTACACACAATTCTAAATGCTCCGCCTGTTGCTGCTAGTACTTCGGTTGTAGCTTTAACACGAATGGTACTATATCCAATTGCTGGTACCATGTTAGGGTAAGTTTCGTTTGCACTGGCCACGCAAACGATGAGTAACGTAAGGATAGGTAATTTTTTCATTTATAGCTCCTTTTAAAATAATAATTAAAATTTCGCAGGTTTGTTAATTGTATACTAAAATAAAAAAAATAAAAAAAATAAAAAAAATAAATCAAATTTTTATTTATTATGGACAGAACTGTCGGGGGTTGATCTGACATGCTAAGTAGCAATTTATCAGTTAATTACATCTCACCTTGAGACGGTGACGAATGGCCCGGCAATACCTATTAACGAAAAAGCAAGTTCAATAATCCCAGGAATAGTCATTTCTATGATTTTAACTCGGGCCAAAGTTTTGGTGAAGTCGAAGATAGCTCTGGTCGGTTGACCTGATTTAAGAATTCTTAATGCCATACCAGCCGTTGATCATGAAGGTTTGAAAAAATCGAACCGGCAACGGAATGTCACTTTGTTTCAGAAAATCTTCTGTATCAATTGGAGAGATAACTGAAAGAATCTCGCGCATGACCTGTGACAGATTTGCAAGCGACTCTGGGGTGGCTCCCATCAACAATTGTACGGCTTCCCAGTTTTTTAACATTGATGGAAATTCTTGCGAGTTCAGATCAAAGCTGATTTCTGTGTTGATCAAAAACCCGCCGGTTCTTAAACGACGACTCATCGCTTGATAAAAATTCAGTCTCTCTTCGCGTTTTACGAAATGGCCAACAAGTATACTTAAAGCAGCATCGAAATTTTCTCCTGGTGGTAAACTTTAATGCGATATTTTGAAGCTTATAGCTATCTAATATGCCTAAATATTAAGCATGAAGCTAAAGGCTTATAGGTTTAAGAGCAATCCATATGCGAGAACCTGATAACGTCATATTGACTACCACCAGAGACCCTTAGTTAGTATCACTTGAAAATAGAGTCATCCTGCGTAAAGCTCCATGTAAAGAATAACCTATTCCCTAAGGAGGAATTATGAAAATTGCCATAATCACACTGACGGCAGCTTTAATGATAAGTTCTATCGCTTTTGCACATGAAAGCAAATCTTCAAGTGCTTCCGATACTTCAGTCAAAGAAATGACCGGAACTGAAAAAAAATCAAAAAAGAAAAAAGGTGAAATGTGCACAGAGTGTGGAAAATCTGATAAAGCCTGCGAGTGCCATAATAAAAAAGGCGAAGAAAAAAAATCTGATAAGCCAGCAGAAACGAAATAATTATGCGCAAGCTTCGTATTTTTAACATTAATTTTTACGAAGCTTGTCCCAAAAATATTTTTCTTTATTTGGCTTGGGTTACGGCCTCGGTTTCAACTGTAGGAAGTTTATTTCTATCTTATTATATGAAACTTCCTCCTTGCGACTTGTGTTGGCATCAAAGAATTTTCATGTTTCCATTAGTGGCTATTCTTTGGGTTGGGTATTCAAATGAAGATAAGAAAATTCACTTGTACGCTCTGCCTTTGATTATTTCTGGTTGGCTTATAGCGGCCTACCATAACCTTATTTATTATAAATTAATTTCTTCAGAAATAATTCCATGCACATCCGGCATTTCATGCACTGAACGTCAGCTCAGTCTTTTTGGCTTTATCTCGATTCCTTTAATGTCTTTGGCCGGATTTTCAATATTACTTTTATTAGTTTTTCTTCATTTCAAACAACAGGATAAAAATTATGACAAAAAATAAAGTTTTGATTATTTCAACGATTGTCATTGCGGGACTTTTTGCCTTGGCTTCAGTTTTCTTTAAAAAAGAAGAAAAGGTTGAGGTGTTCCGAATTCATCAAGATCGCTTAGTTAAGCCGTACAGTCCTATGTTAGGTGACCCAAATGCAAAAGTAACTATCGTAGAATTTCTTGATCCAGAGTGTGAGTCTTGTGCCGCTTTTAATCCTTCAATGAAAAGCGTTTTAAATGAATATAAAGATAAAGTTCGATTTGTCGTTCGATATATGTTGTATCACGAAAATTCAAAGTTGGCGGCATTGGCCACTGAAGCAGCTGGTCAGCAAGGAAAGTATTGGGAGATGCAGGAGCAACTTTTCAGTCGTCATGATTGGACTCATCAACAGAGTCCTCAAAATGATAAATTTGAGCAAATAGCAAAAGAGCTTGGACTTGATTTAGAAAAATTTAAAAAAGATATGAAAGATGAAAAAACTTTGGCCAACATTGAGACCGACTTTAAAGAAGGTCCAGCTATAGGGGTGAATGGCACTCCAACAATTTTTGTTAACGGCCGCTTGCTTTATGAGCTATCATCGCAAAAATTAAAAATTTTGATTGAAGAAGAATTGGCTTTATAAAATCGATTAAAAAACTCAAAACCAACTGTAGAAATGCAATCGCTAAAAGCAACTTTTGCAAAAATTAAATTTGTTACCGCCGATTTATAATCACGACGCAGGTAAGTTTTCTTTACTGCCTAGGCGTTTCGGTCTGGGCCGGAGGAGTGTTTTGAGGATCCAAAGTCTTGGGATTTAGTGAGTCTTTTTGACCTGCAATAAAAAATACAACCGCACCAATCAAAACGGCGACGATGATTGCAATATAAAGTGTTCGAGCAAAATTTCTTTCCTGACGGAGATTGTGACCTGTTGTAACTTCACTGATGGACATAAAGCCTCCTAGTTAACAACTGTACAGATATAAAAGCATATTGTTAATTCTGACGAGTTGTCTGTGGTAGTTTTGACAAAGAAATCATAACCTAATTGGGAACATTAATTTCAGAAACTGCATCACTTGAGTGAGCTTGCTTTAACTCGTGCGTCGAAAAGGATCAGTATTTCTATAGTTTTATCTTCTCCATGCAGCCAGACGAACCACTTAAACCCCTAAAATAACAAAATAATCTTGAGGCGTTAGTCTGCACTACGCCACTTAAGTGGAGCAGTTTCCTATCTGTATAGTTCCAACAATTTTTGTATTGTTAATTAGGTCGCGGTTTGCGAATAGATTCTGTATTCCTATCGGATTGTTTGATTGTGCATAAAAATTCTTATAGATCTGACCAAGGTTCGCATATCTGGATTGGCGCAAGATCTGTAAGATGTCTTTTTCTAATTGGTTATGTTGTATTGGTGTTTTTGCGGAATTTGGTTCTGCCTGAAACCCTTGGTTTAGGCTAAGTGACTGAAGTATAATCTGATCCTATTTTAATATTGTTAATTTTTAATCCACTGAAGAACTGTTTTTGAAAGCTTCAAAGCTCAATTTCTTTCCCAATATTCAAAGCTGTTTCAGGAATAGAATTGAATTCATCCTTCCATTCTTCAAATTCCTTAATAGAATATATAAAAATATCCGTTAAAATTCCGTGTTTTTTAAAAATTAAAGAACGAGCATTAGCCATTTCAGCAAGGGAGGATTTTTTTTCATCGCTCAAAACCATAACAAAGTCATAGTCGCTATTTTTTGTTGCTGTGCCATTGGAGCGAGACCCGAAAATAAACAGGCGTGATGGGTTGTAAGCTTCTTTTAAGGAATTCCTAATTTTGTCGATTATTTTCTTATCTTTGGATTTGATTATTTCCGATTCACCGACAACCAAGAGTAAGACATTTTGGCCAAAAAATTGGTTGCGGGGGCAGGATTTGAACCTACGACCTTCGGGTTATGAGCCCGACGAGCTACCAGACTGCTCCACCCCGCGACAAGAATTGGTGGGAGTATAGGGATTCAAAGTATGGTCGTCAAGGCATCACTTTTCTAAAATAAGGGTGCCTACTCTTCTACCATTGCTCAGAGCAAAATCTCATAAGCTCGAAATGGTGAAACTTTAAGCGATTTATTATGTCTTCGATCAGTTCAGGCCTCATTCTGCTTTATTTTTCCCTTGAGCTTAGGTAAAACTTAAGAACATGGAAAATTCAATGGACCATATCGAAGTGCTACCGGCTGTGTCTTCAAAGCCGACCCTGTTTAAGAAGCTACGAGCTTTATTGTTAGAAGCTCGTACAACCTTCCGTAAGGATGGATTTAAAGGTGTTTGGCGTCGTTATGGCTGGAAAATATTTGCTGTTTTCTTTGTTTATTATTTGATTCGAGATCTGTTTTTATATGTGTTCTTGCCTTGGTTTATTATCAAAAATTTTAACTCTTAAGCCCTCCCTTTAGGCCTCTGGCTGTATATTTGTGAAAATCAGGCATTTTGTTTGAGATATTTAAAAAAAAATGTCAGAACCTGAAACGATGCAAAAAGACAAAATTGACCCCCAAATCTTAAAATTTTTCGAGCTTGGGCAAAGCTTATACAAACAAGGTGATTTTGTTGCGGCATCAGCGCAATTAACCCAATTTTGTACAGCCGTTGATAAGTCCGCTTCTGAATATTCAGAAGCCATCTTTTCACGCCTTCGTATTTTAACCGAAATGAATTTAGTCGAAGATCGACTTCGTTTAGAGGCCGAACTGCTTAACGATATTACAAGTTTTGATTCCAAAAGCATGGCAACCTTTTATTACTTAAAAGGTTACAATTGTTTATCTGATCAAAAAATTATTATAAGCGCTGAGTATTTTGAAAAATCTTTATCTGAAGCGATGAAGAGTGAGTCCTTAGAAATTATGATTCAGGCCTTGTTTGGTTGTATTTTTGTTGGCCTTAATCCTGAAATTGCAGATCCTGGTCTTGATGCTAAAATAAAAAAACTTGAACTTTTAATTAATGAATTAAATCGAGCCGAATTTTTTGTGTCATTATTATCTTTAAAAGCAGACATTGCTTTAAAAAATAAAGACCTATCCCTGGCTATTCACTATGCCTGGGAAGCTTATGACAAAGTGAAATTTACAAAAAACAATTTCTTAAATCTTAGCATCATTGCAAAGCTTGGCCATGTTTATTTGCAAGCAAAAAAATTCGAAGAAGCAAAAACATATCTTAAACTGGCTCAGCGGTCTGTGGATGCTAGCATCTACAAAAGACTTTCTTTGGGAGTGGAGCAGCTTCTTATTCAGCTTCCCATGGATACCATGCAAAAGTATGATTTAGTTTTAGATGAAAAAAATCATTTGATCTTAGAGAAGAAAAAAGGCCCGATCGATATGAAAAACCAATTCATCTTGATGGATCTTTTAAAACTATTAATGGCAAATCCAGGACAGCCTGTTTCAAAAGAAAAAATGGTCGATCATGTCTGGCATCAAAAATACGATCCTAAAATTCATGACAACTCAATTTACGTCACGATTAAACGAATTAGATCTCTGATTGAACCGCATCCCAATCGAAGTATTTATATTTTAAGAAATCGCCAAGGTTATTTATTTAGTCCAGATAAGAAAATTTGTATCACCCCAGAGGGACCTGCACAATGAAGTCAAAATTTTCTGTGATATTATATTTTACGACCCTTTTGTTATTATCAACTTTTGCTCAAGGGGAGTTGCCTTCAGATTTTAATCCCACGCCTTTTCCTCTGAGTGGACTTCAGAAGTCAGAATGCGGAAGCTGGATCTCTGTGCGTGGGACGTATCGACTGGTCATTACATCATCCACAGGAAATTGTATCAATGGGCGTGGCCCACTAAAAGTTACTTTTATTAAACGAAGAGTTCTTATCGGACGTGGCGTTTTAACTAAGCATAATAACAAGTTTTGTGGAGCGCTGTTTAATTCGGGAATCAAAAAGTTAGATCTTTGTGTCTGGAAGCAAGGAAGGAATCTGCATTCGAATGTCCGAAAAGATTCACCATGGCAACCATTTGAGATCTTTGCTAAAGAAACTTATTATTAAGTTCCTTTAATCTTATAAATCTTAGCGTTTATTTTAGAATTATTTTTTTGTGAGCTTTTGACATTGGGCTTTGTGTAAATCCGCACAGAGCCAGTTTCGCAAGATTCGCCCACCGAGGGTCCGCGAGTGAGTATCAGATTATTTTGGTTCAGTGAATAATTAAATGAAATTGCAGGTTCTTTGTCAGAAATTTTGTAATTGCAAGCGGGCGTTGTTGTTCCCGACATTTCAGCTAAATTAAGATTTTCTTTATCGATATTAAATAATCCCGTCCAGCTGATTTCACAACCATCTTCAAATTTAAAAATTGTCGACAACTGATTATTTTTTATTTTTAAGTAACTAGAGCTTAGCATACGTTCAATGACATCATGACTAAAGGGCAGGCTGCCATCTTTGCACTCCCATTTAGTTAACTTATAAGTTCCATTGTTTGGTAAGGCTTGGGCTGCAAAGCTATTAAAGATTGACAGAATTAATATTAAAAAAATTGATTTCAAGCAGAGCCCCCAGTTTTTTAAAATTCTATTTATCTAACTATGCGAACATATTTTGGAGTTTTAAATTCCATCCAATTTTTTATTTCATGGATTTCTAAATCATAGGCAACAGCAATACAGCCTTGAGTCCAATTTATCATAACAGTGAGACCTCCTAAATATTCAAAGTCTCTATCCGGGCCATGAATACCCACAGATCCTCCAGTAAAGCCTATAGATTTTTGAATTTTTGTCGGGTATCCGATGGGAACAAAAATTCCAAATCTTGTTGATGGTCTCGGCGTTCCAAGGGCGTAGAATCCAAGAGGAGTCTTTCGATCTCCTTCAATTGTTTTATCAAGACCTCCTGAACCTAAAGCAACTTGATAAGTTTTTATGACTTGACCCTGATCGCACAGGCATAATTGTCCTAATGAGGCTTTGATTAAAATATGACGATCTTTCGGGTGGCAGGTGACAGGAAACGATACTAAAATAGGAGGAATCGTCGTCGCTGGTGGCAAAGGGAGTTCCTCTGCAAAAGCAAAAGAGCTAGAAAAATGAAGCAAGATTACAAATAAGATTCGAAATTTTTTCTTCATTTTTAAAGACTACCCGAAAGCCAAAGACTCAGCCACTGGCGATTGCAAGTTTGAATTATATTTCTTGAATGTACTAAAGATAGACAATTTGGGCTGTTAAGCTGGTCGTAAAATGTTTTTGAGCAGTTTATTTAGAGCGGAGTAAGTTTAACAAAATGGATGCCACGGACATCCCCCAACAATTCAACCTTTAGTTGACCTGCGCATATTTTTTGCGCTTCATCGAGGACATTCCATCGGTGTTCGGGAAGGTCTTTCAGAAGCATATAAGAGACGCCTGTTTTTTTAAGGCTGTTGGCAATTCCCAGTAAAAGATTTTTCAAGTCGGAATCAATAAAAAAACGACAACGGTTTTTAAATTCAGAAGGTGATAATTTTCCTTGCCAGGTAAAAAAGTAGGGAGGATTGCTGAGAATCAAATCATACTGATGCTGAAATTCCTGAGTTGATAAATCATTGTAATTTCGATGCACAAACTGAAGCTCAGTGCTAATGGGCCCTAGTCGATTTTGATTTTCTAAAAAGTGGCTTTTGTAATCATCTTGAATTTCTAAAAAATCAAATTTTAAAGGGACACTTTGATGGGCTTTTCTGCGATGAAATAAGAAATCCAATCCAATAATCCCAGAACCTGAACAGATATCAAGAGCGTGGGCTTGATTTAAATCAAGGTCAGGAATTTGTTCAAAAATTCGACGAGATAAAAAAACAGAGTCGTGCGAAAAGTGATACTCCTTGGGTTGGGAGTAGCTAAACGTGTAGTGCATATTGATGGATGACATGCTTCATGTCGTAGCGAGAACTCAGGATAATTTCAACCACTTAAGTAGTTGATCTATGATAAAAAATTCTACAGAATAAATCTATGGATACAAAACAAGACGTCATAGTCATCGGTGCCGGTATTATTGGCTTGTCGGCTGCCGTGGAATTAGCTGAAAAGGGAACGCAAGTTCTTGTCCTTGATCAGGGAAAAATTGGTCATGGCTGTTCATTTGGGAATGCGGGCTGGCTGACACCCTGTTTTGCAATGCCACTTCCGATGCCAGGACTTTTTTTTAAATCCATAAAGTGGCTTTTAGATCCAGAAGGTCCTTTGTATATCAAGCCATCTATAGATCCCTTGCTGGCGCGTTGGTTGATTCGCTTTATGCTTGCGATGAATGAAAAACAAACCCAAAGTGCCATCGAAGCCTTGGTCGGACTTTCTCAAGTCAGTTTAGAAAAGTACGCAAAATTAGGACAAGAATTTCCCGAAATTGGTTATCAAGGGAAAGGTCTTCTTATGGTCGCCCAGTCAGCGGCCGGAGTCAGCGCCGCTTCTGAAGAAATGGAAAGAGTGGCAGATCTTAATGTTCCTGGAAAGATTCTCAACGCCGATGAAATTCGTGACCTAGAACCATCGGTCACAGGAGCTATTAAAGGCGGTGTTTATTTTCCCAAAGAAGCGCACGCAGAACCGCTTAAAGTCGTTCAAGCACTGGCTGAAAAAGCTCGTCGTTTGGGCGTAAAAATTCAAGAAAATATCGAAGTGACTGATTTTATCATAGAAAATAATAAAATAAAAAATCTTATCGCTCAAAAAAGTGAATATAAAGCAGAAAGTTATGTCCTGGCCACCGGAAGTTGGTCCCATCAAATAGCAAAAAAATTAAATCTTAGGATTCCGATTCTGGGTGGGAAAGGTTACTCGATGATTATCGAGCCTTTAACTGTTCAGCCAAAAATTCCTTTAATGTTAATTGAAAAAAAAATAGCCATCACTCCAAGAGAGGGCTCCTTAAGAATTGCGGGGACCTTAGAGCTTGTGAACCAAGATTTTTCCATCACCGAGCGGCGAGTGAAAGCGATTCTTCGAGGATCGCGGGAATTTTTACCCGTCCCTGAAAAAGTAGAGATGAAAGAATTATGGCGGGGTCTGAGGCCTTGTACTCCCGATGGAGTTCCTTTGATAGGCTACACTAAAAAAATTAATAACTTGATGCTCGCGTGTGGGCACCAAATGTTAGGGCTGCAATCTGGTTATGGGACGGGTCAGCTGGTGGCAGATTTAATGACGAAGGGAGAGTCAGATCTTAACCGCGAGGTCTATAACCCTGACCGGTTTTAACCTTTTTAAATTTTTCTTTTGAAAATCTATAAGGACAGTTTAAACATCCATTCTGACAACAATATCCACGTTTTAAAAGATAGTCTTTGGTAAAAACCATAAGACCATCTTTTTGAAGGGTGTAATCTGTTTTTTTCATTCCTTAGAAATATAATAAAAAATGCAGAAAAGGTCATTCTTAAAGCTCGTAATTTTAGGAACATTATTTGCTTTTAAAAGGAGAGGATCTACTGAAACTGCTCCAAATAGCCTAGGATGAGATAAATGCGACGATATGCTACGATTTTTGGCAGTCTGTTAAGGGTTTGGACATTTCGTCTGAATCGACTTGTCGTGATTGTGCTCTGCTTATCTCAAGCTGCTTTGGCCGATAAAGCCATTTTACTTGATCATGATATCGAGGCTCTTCAGGCGCGTGTGGATATTATACAAAGGGCTGAAAAAGAAATTAATGCAGAATATTTTTCTGTTTGGAATGATGATGAATCTGTAAGTCTTATTTCTTTGCTTTTAAAAGCCTCACAAAAAGGAATTAAAGTTCGACTGATTGTTGATTCTTTAGCAAATACAATTCCCAGGTCTATTTATGCTATTATTGAAAAATATGGAAAAGACAAAAACGGCCAACAAAAATTTGAAGTGAAAGTATATAATCCAATCAGTTTTAAAATCACCAATATGACTCATCGCGATCATTCTAAAATGTTAGTAGTTGATGGTCGACAGTTAATCACGGGCGGCAGAAACATTGGGAATAAGTATTTTGGTCTTAGTAAAAGTAGAAATTTTGATGATTTAGATATTTTTATTGAAGGAGACGCGGCTCGCCAAGCACAAAATAATTTTATGGAAGTTTGGAATAGTGATTTGGTTTTTAAAGTCCCGCTATATCAGTTTTCCGATCCAAAATTAGCCATTGATGGATGCTTAACTGAAGGCGATAAACAACACTGTGAATTTATTCGCCGAGCGTCGTTAAAAAAACTAGAAGATGAAAAAAATCGTTTGGCTAAATTATTAAATGATCTTGAAACCGTAAAAGTAGGAGATTTAATAAGAAACAAAAATAATCGAAATTGGTTTATGGGGCGGCAGGACTCAATTCATGCAGAATTTATTTCTCATGAAGCAAATATTTTAAATGGACCTGGAAATAATGAACTTTCAAAGAGATTTATAAATTTCTTAAGCGCGGCTGAATCAGACATTAAAATAGTTTCACCATATTTTGTTCTCTATCCTGAACTTAATAAAATTTTTCAAGACTTAAAAAGACGGGGAGTGAATGTGACGGTTGTAACAAACTCGCTTCAGTCCACAGATAATTTATTTGCTCAAGCCGGGTACCGAGCCCAAAGAAAACAGCTGATCAAAATGGGGATTGAGCTTTATGAATATAATGGTCCGAATACACTGCATGCAAAAGCATTTATGATAGATCACAAGATCGCAATGGTAGGAACTTTTAATATAGATCCCAGGTCGGCTTTTTTAAATCGAGAAGTGGCTGTCCAATTTAGCGATCTAGACGATAATAAGCTGATCAATTCTTTAGCTACCATAATTGAACATTTTCGCAAGAGATCAACTCTGGTAGGTAAAGATGGCATAGAAAATATTAATCCAAATGAGCTTCAAAGCATTAGCCCCATTAAAAGAAAAGCCTTAAAGGTGATTCATTTTTTATTGCCATTAATTGAAGAACAATTATAAGCCTATTTTCTAGCGACTGATGTTTTTTTTGGCGCAGTAAGGCTTGAAACTGTTAGATGCGATCCTTTTGAATTTTTTGAAGACGTAAAAAAGTTCTTAACTGAAAAAGACGGATCTATTTTTACAAATAAAATCGATAAAACATAAAAAACAAAAAATAATAAATACGGATGATTACTTTTTTGATTCATGAGATGTTCGATTTTTATAAGTCGCTCATTAATTATTTCTGAGTCTGGTGCCGCCGTCGTAAGTCCATTAAATACGTCTGTATTAATGCTTGGCTTTAAGGTTTCCTCATGAATGTAAGATTGGTTCGAAGTGATTTCTTCCTGAGCGTGATAATTTAAGTTTCTTAATTCCTGTTGTTCAAAATATATTTCTTCCTGAAAAAGTGTGTTCATGACTTGGGAAGTGTCAGAATATGAATAATGTAGAAAATAACAAAGCATGACTTTTCGTATTGCGGATTGAAATTCATTGGCAGAAGCATATCTCTCTCGAGGGTCTTTTTTTAAAGCTTTTAAGATAACGGCATCAATTTCTTGCGGAATTTCAGGATTAAACCATGAGGGGGGTACGATGTATTCATCGCAATTATTAATTCTTCCAATAATACTAACTTCTGTGTCATTGGCTTTTGTAAAAGGCCGCTGCAAAGTTAGCAGTTCCCAAGCTACTATTCCTAAGCTAAAAACATCTGAGCGTGCATCAATGGCTTGCCCGTTGACTTGTTCAGGTGAAAGGTATGAAATTTTTCCTTTAATAGTACCGACGCTGGTCGGTTCATGAACCATTCCTGAAGAGGCTTTGGCGATCCCAAAATCGATCACTTTCAAGTTTCCCTCATAAGATAAAATTAAATTTTGTGGTGATATGTCACGGTGAATGGCATTCACCGGCTCGCCAGTGACTTTATTTACAAAAGTATGAGCATAGCTTAGTCCAGAGGCGGCTTGAGCAATAAGACCCAGCGCCATAGGAATAGGCATGGGTTTTTTATTTTCCTGAAATTTTAAAATAACTTCTTTTAGATTCTTGCCCTCAAGATATTCCATGGCAATATAGGGTCTTTGATCAGATTCCCCGAAATCGTGGAGTTGCACGACATGGGGATGGTTAAATCCAAGAATGACTTGAATCTCAGTTTGAAACATATCTAAAAACAATGAGTTGTCAGAAACATGGGGAAGAAGTCTCTTAATAACCTGAATACGGCCATTTCCCGCTTGAGAGGCGGGTCTTGCTAAAAAAACTTCTGCCATGCCGCCGGCAGCTAGTTTTTTTAAAAAAACATAAGTCCCAAATATTTCAAACTCATTCTCAGACTTCATACTCATATCTTCGTCTAGTCTGGATTTTTCTGAAATATATTTTCAATTTTTTAAGAACTGTCACTTATTTTGACAAAAATTCTTACATTTAAGAGTTTTTTAAGAATTAGTCTTACTTTGTTTGGGCAGAGAGTATTAACAGCCTTTCCGCCCTCGTACAATCATTTTCGGTCAGTTATTAATTTTCTCTGTTTCCCGTCTTTCAGCTCGTTCTTATTTGTGATTCTTCGTGATGCCGACGCCGTTGTTTGGTAGGCTGCTTTTTGGCCAAGGGGTCCAATGAAAATGTCCTGTGAAAATTAAGCCGCTTATAAAAACACACTGGTTGGCATCTCAGAATCCAATGATGATATCATTGGATGGATTGCAGCGTGTGGTGTTTGTTCCCCCTCCTGAGATTTTGGATTTTCAGTTTTCGGGAACTGACGTTTTTAACATATCAAGCTTAAATGCAGAACTAAAAACTCTAAATCCTGAACCCGATGAAATTCAAGAAGTCCGGGCTCGTAGCCATGCCTTTTCTAGGGATTTATTTTGGACCTTGTTCTCGGGTCATGATCTTCCCTATCTTCGAACGCCTCCGGTTTTTTTAAGGCAGTTGGTTCGATCGTTGGAGTTTCACTATAAAGGTGGTGAAAGACTCTCGCTTTTAGGGATTTTTAGAAAATCAAAATTGCCGGTTTTTTTAAATCCAAAATTTTATCTTCAAGATCCCAGTTGTAATTGGTCAAAAGTAGAAGAAAAAACGGCCGAGGCTTTAATGAAGCCTTTAAAAATATTCCAACATCAAAAGAAAAACGAAGATTTTAAAAAATCCTGGATTGTGGTTTTAGAGATTCTAGCTTGGGCCTTACAACGTCAAAGACAAGTGGGGGATTTAGATGTCGTCTGGTCTAAGGATTCAAGTTTAGAACAAAGTTTTTTGTTGAAAGATATTGAGTTTGTGAAAGCTAGGCCACTCGCTGCGACCGTAATGGCAGCTCCTGGTGTTCCTAATGCCGCAAGAATCAGAGTCTGGCAGGGGACAGATTCCGCAGGGTCACCAAATGTTTTAAGACTTCATGAAATTGGGGCAGTGGCGGAATTAGATAATTCTTTGGCTCAGCCAATTGATATTGATCCGGCGGAGTTGCAAGCATTAGGAGAACAGCAAGAAATCCAATGGCAATCCCGATTTGTTTCGACTGAACTTGGTAATAAAGACATTTCAAGAGTTTTAACTAAAATCGAGCAAAGTCTTTGCACTGGACACACCTTTTTCATCAATCATAACCTTGTTTTAGGCAATGAATTTAAACCAAAGCTACGAGTGCGTGAAAATGATGGCTCCATGCAGATGGCAGTGGCTTTTGACCTGGATGCCATCCAGCTAGAACATCTTAATTTTCCTTCGTCTTTATTTTCCTCCTTAACGCCATTTTATGGCGGCTTGGATACTTTTTTTCAGTTAGATCGAATTGATATCGCATCAAAACAAAATCAATATCGAACCAATGACTTATTGTTTTTACGCCATCAAGGGCTGACATTATTTTGCCTATTAGAAATGATAAATTGGATTCTAAAAAAACCACTCAGCTCTGGCGAATCTATTCAATATATAGAAGACACGAATTCTCCAGAATCAGATCTGCAATTTGAAAAAGTCGTCAAGTACTTGAAAAGCTCTATTCCCGGACTTTTGGGAAAACCGGGAATGCATTTTGATGAATTTGTATCGACACGGGTTAAAGGCTATTTTAATGATTTTATGGACCACTTATTTCAGAGCTTAACCAATGATAGAAATTTAATATTTCATCAAAATCAGGTAACTGAGTTAAAAAATATAAAACACCAAGTTTTGCCACTGATCCGTTTTTTAATTCTTCATTTTATGGAATCAAGCCAGGGAAAATTTTTAACTCGGGCCCAAGCTCCCACCGGCGAGTCTTTTAAGTCCGCATTAAAGCTCTGGACAGAGCCAAAACTGATCCCTAAAAACTCATTGCAGGATGCAGACTCAGTTTTATGGGTGGATATAGGGCTTTATAGTAAATATATTATTTCTCTTCTCTTTGGGCTTTGTGACGAGGGTTTTGAAATTGAGCTTAATGGAATGCCTTTTTTAGCTCTTGAAAATCCGTTTGAATTTATACTTTCAGTCGCTGACGCCGAACACAAAGAAGATACGCATTGGTTTGATCTTCATCCCCAGATATTTTTTAATGGATCTCGAATTGCGAGTGAAGAAGTGAAATTTAATTTCGGACATGATCAAGTCGGATTTATCGAGTTTCGTGGTCAAGTGTACCGCATCGATAAAAGCCAAATGCCTTCGCTTAAATCTTTGCAGAAGTTTTGGGACAGAATAAAAGGTATCAAGCAAACTGCAAAACATAATAATTTTGGTGAAAAAGTTTATCGCCTCCCCAAATCTCAAGCCTTGGAACTTTTAATGCTTAAAAGCCAGGGTATTTCTGTGCAAGGTCATGGCGAATGGAAACGTATTTTTGATTATTATGAAAACGGCTTGGGAGTTGAAAAAATCCAACTTCAAGAAATAATGACAGAAAAACTTTTGATCCATCAAAAAGAAGGCGCGCAGTGGCTGCATGACTTGTACGAATTGCGATTGGGTGCCATTTTAGCTGATGAAATGGGACTGGGTAAAACCTTTCAAGTGCTTGCATTTTTGGTCAGTTTGCAAATGAAGAAAAACCTAAAGAAATGTTTGATCGTTGTCCCGACATCTTTAGTGTATAATTGGATGGACGAGAAAAAGAAATTTGCACCTGATTTACCTGTGCGTGTTTTTCAATCGGCAGAACAAAATGAAATCAAAGAGATTTTAAATAAATCAGAGCCTTTAGTTTTAGTGACGACTTATGGATTAGTGAACGAGAACCCCGACTTTTTTCAGTCTCAGGAATGGAATGTTCTTGTTTTTGACGAAGCTCAAAATTTAAAAAACATTACCTCGCTAAGATCTGTTTCGGCGCGGAAGTTATCGGCTGACTTTAAAGTTTGCGTGACGGGTACGCCGATGGAAAATAATTATCTCGAGTTTTTTGCATTGTGTGACCTTGTGGTGCCTGGTTGTTTGGGAAATATTGATTTATTTCGAAAGCAGTATTTTAACCGAGAAGTCAGGACCGAGTCTTTGCGCGAACTTCGTCTTATTTCTAAGCCCTTGTTGCTTCGTCGAACCAAAGAGCAAGTGAAGTTGTCATTACCAGTTAAAACAATACATAAAGTCCTATTGCCCTTTGGTGAAAAGCAAAAGGAAATTTATAAGAAAATGGCCATGACATTTTCAAGACAAGTCGAGGAACTGATTCAGGAACAAGGGGAAAGAAAAGCTCAGATTGCGATGTTTGCCGCTTTAATGAGGCTTCGACAAATTTGCTCTGATCCTGCCGCTGTGCCTGGAGTGATTTACCTCGAGCAACCGGCGAAGGTAGAACACTTTATTAAATCCCTTGAAGAGCATCTTGAAAATCAAGAGAGCGTGATTGTATTTACCCAGTTTTTATCAACTTTGGGTCGTATTAAAGGGGAACTTGCTAAATTAAAAGTTCCTTGTTTTGTTTTACAAGGCAATGTGAATGCTAAAGAGCGAGTGAATTTGATCTCTAGTTTTCAAAATCATCCAGATCCCGCAGTGATGCTAATGACCCTTAAAACCGGCGGTGTTGGATTAAATCTCACAAAAGCTTCAGTTGTTTATCACCTCGAGCCCTGGTGGAATCCAGCTGTTGAAAACCAGGCCACCGATCGAGCTCATCGAATGGGACAAACAAAAGATGTCAAAGTTTACAATCTTTTGATCGAAGGTTCTTTAGAAGAACGTATTGCAGATTTAAAAATTAAAAAACAAGGTTCTTTTGATCGACTTTTTGGAGTGGATGAAGAAATTGATAGCTCTCAAGTCGAAGGCTCGCACTCGCTCAGCCGCGAAGACTTTATTTACTTGCTGAAGTAAACGGTTCACACCATGAAGGTGGCGTCGCAACCCGAGTGATTTCTCCGGCTTTCATATACAAAAAATCATTTCCAACACTTAACTTAAGGCGCTGATGATTTTGCGGAGATGATGTGATCACCGAAATTTGACCATAGCCCAAGCTATCCGTTTGAACCGTGCTAGATTGATCTTTTAAAGTCCAAATAACCGGTCTTTGTGAAAGCGGTTGTAAATCAGCAAGAGTTAAAATTGTTGAAATAGTTCCTTCTGATTCCCGACACATTAATTGAAAATGAATGACGATCAAATGCTTTGTCTGGCAGTTTCGATCACTGGGATAACCATTTCCAACCTGGCATGTTTTAAAAGTTTTTTCTTGATAACCAAGGGATTCATGGGCGCGATTGAGGCCTAAATAATTTTTTAAACCGAGCATGTTAACCGATAAACTTTTGGGTGATTCAATCATAGTCTGAGGAGGTGAATATATTTTTGATGGTGACTGGTCCACTGTTTTCGTAGCGCAGCCTAAAAATATTAATAGTGGAGCTAAATATATAAATCTTTTCATTGATTTCTTATCGGTAACTATCAGATTGTATATAGTGAATGATGATTATTTATGTCATCAGTATCAATTGGAGACACATTGGATAATCGCAAAGTTTTTGTACGAAAAACGAAGAAATACGGAAAGGCTGTTTTTGCCAACCAGACCATTAAAAAAGGCGAAGTGATCGCTGCTTTTGATGGCGACCGTTTTGATAACGATTTCGAGCCCTGGACTAAAGATCTTTACAATCATGCGATTCAATATGGAAAAACCAATTGGCGAGATTCTAAAGGCCTGGCTCGATGGATCAATCATTCTTGCGAACCTAATTGCGGAATAAAAAAATATTTCAAAGTGGTTGCGATGCGAAAAATCGAAAAAGGCGAAGAGATCACTTGGGATTATGAGATGACTGAAAAAAACAAACACTGGAAAATGAAATGTCGTTGCGGCAGCAGTCAATGTCGAAAAGTGATTGGAAATTACAGCAATATGTCAAAATCTGTAAGAAAAAAATACGAAGGTTATATTTCAGAATGGCTTTTGCGAAGTTAGATCAAAACCAAATGTCGTTCGACTTCTAAAACCGGAGAAGTGAGAACTTCAATTGTGACTTTTAAATCTTTAAATTTCTTTTTGGCGAGATCGATCTCTTCATTGATTTTTTCAAGACGAGCTTTTAAAAGAAAATATTTCCCACCATTTTTATAATAATTTTGGCTGACCATTAAAATAACATCTAAAGGCTTAAAAGCCCTGGCCATAACAAGATCAATATTTTTTAATTCGACTGGAATATCACCATGAAATTCTAAATTAGGAGCAATGGCCTTGCAGCGTTTTAAAAAAGCTTGTTTTTTGGGACTTTTTTCAAAAAGATGAAATTGAATATGTGGAAATTGCAAAGCGTAAATAACTCCCGGGAAGCCTCCGCCCGAGCCGAAATCGGCGACTGCTTTGATGTCTTTGGGAAAATTTTTTAAAGGTAAAAGACAGTCGATCAGGTGATTGTCGATCAAATCTTCAAAGCTCGTTTGACGGCTGACAATGTTCAGATCTTGATTGGCCACCCAAACCAGATCCAAATAAGCTGTCACTTTTGGAGCTGCGCTTTCGCGCAAGCCTAGATTTAGAAGTGTTTGAATTTTTTGTTCAAAGGACATTCCTCAGAACATAATCTAATTTTTTGCAGGAGCCAAGGCGGTGACGGCTCTTTTTCCCAGAATCTTTAAGGAACTTCGCAGCTGATCATGCAGGTCGCATGACAATGGAACATCTGTGGAGGGGAATTTGGCGGAACATTGAAGGGTGAACAGTATCCCGAGCAAGAGGCCCTTCCGTAGAGGGATTGTCCGCCGCGAACTCGGCAAGTTAATTCGGCATCACGAGTGGCTTGATCTTCAGCCCTAGATTTCAATCGATCCGTGCAGAAATAACTTCCTCTTGCGCCATCGCAAAATCCGTTAGCAGTGCCTCGGCCAGTTTCGGTTGCCACAGTCCTTAATAAGTCCACATCACCCACGAGGGCGACGTTATTGGTGTTCGTAGTTTTAAGATAGCAACGAAGAACTAAGTCTTGAAATTCTGCAACCAAGCCGACTTCGCTGAGCAGAACAGAAGGTGATGGCTGATCCAATTTATAAGTGGAGCTTGAGCGACTATGACCACCGGTCGAGCCGGCGTTATAATCTAATTTTAATTCTAAGCGACGAACTGGATTCCCTGGAAAATCTCGCACGGTCCCAACAACATGAGAAGTTCCAAGCATCATCACGATGGGTCTGCTTGAAGAGGGGTTGATGGGCATGGTGTGTCTTTGTAAAATCCGGCGACGAGCTTGATCCTCTAATTCGCAAGAAAGTTTCTTGGATTGAGCTAAGGAAATAGAGCTGATCAAAAAGGCTGCGAAAAACAAGGAAATGGCTTTCATAGAGGCCTCCAAAATGGTGATACAATAAATATTAAAACTCCGCTCAAGCTAAAAAGCACCTAAATTCCGAAGAAAATTTCACTTGTGTCCATGAGGTCTTCGTCTTAAATTCCTGAAATGCCTATAAAATTTTATGAATACAAAGCTTGTTCGACCTGTCAGAAAGCCCTTCAGTTTCTAGAGCAACATCAAATCCGTTTTGAAAGGATCGCCATCGTGGATCAACCGCCAAGTTTGGCGGAGCTTAAAAAAATGTTGGAATTTTTAAATGCCGACGGTGAAAGCTTTAAGAAATTATTTAACACTTCGGGAGTGCTTTACCGAGAAATGAAAATCTCGGAAAAATTAAAATCAGGTTTGACAGAGAAAGAAGCTTTAAAGCTTCTTTCTCTGAATGGAAAGTTGATCAAGCGCCCTTTTTTACTGACCCCTCAAGGTGGTACAGTGGGCTTTAAATTAGAAATTTGGACTCAGCTATTAATGGCATAGTGGGAAGCTGACAGAATAAAACTCTTCATGAACATTAGGCTGCTGGCAAGGCCCAACCACAATTGTACCGTCGCCAGTGACGATTGAAAACGAATCACAAAGTTCTATACCACGGCGATTAAGACCAGCATGAATCAAATCAACGGCTTCAAAGTCTTTTCCTTCGTAGCAAAGATTTTTCTTTTTCGTTAGGTCTAAAACATAGCCCAGTGGAGCAGTGACTGAGTTTCTAACATCAACAATAGTCACTCGGATTGTTTGAGAATTCTCTGTCCACTGAATCGCAGCTTCTTTGCTTTCGCCGTAAGCTTGAAGTGCCGTTATTGTTAATAAAGCCGATACAAATTTTGCAATTGTTAGTTTCATTTTCCCCCCCTCGGAAAGGAGTAAACTAGCACAGGATTATTGACTAAAACCAGTTAAAACAGTTATGGATTGAGCTTTATTTGGCGCAGTGTCTCGAGGCTGTCTTCGAAATGCAATATAACTAGGTTTAAGCGAGACCCTAAAACAGGAGCTAGCAGTGGGATAAAAAGGCCTACCTGATAAATATTACTCTTATCATGTCAAATTCCCCGCAGAAGCCCCGCTTAATAGATTCTCTAGCGAAATGGGTGCCTAATATGGTAATGAAAATGGATGGAAAAATCAGTTTGTTCAAATTGTCAAAAATCGAAGGCGGCGTTGAGCTGCGGAATCTGCGAAAGTATCATTTGTAAATACTGTGCGCAGTTTTTAGATGAAGAAACTTTTTCTTACCTCCCAAATATTCCTCATGAGCTTAGTCACACTGTTTACTGCCAGGGCTGTTATCAAGATAAGGTCGAAGTTTCACTCCGTGAGTACAATCAAGATTTAGTCAGTGCTAAAGAGATCCTTGTTTTTTTTAAAAACCAAGGCAAAGAAACTCGGCTGATAAAGCGTCTTGAAGACCCTATTTTTGTAGAAAATTGCTCGGACTATAAAGACACTGTGATGCGATTGGCCTTCTTAACTTTTAAAGCTAATTACAATGGGATTGTTGATATCGTTATAAGCTCTGAAAAAGTTAGAACCGGCTCTTACCAGACCCTAAAATGGAAAGGGACGGGCGTTCCCGCCATTATTCGAGCGGATAAGCTATTGCGGGACAAGTCCCTTGAGCAAACTCCTAATTAGCTAAAATTTTCCCCAAAATTGTTACCTTATATTAATGTTGATCACTTAACTCTCTGCAAGCTTCAGTAGACCCTCTATTAAATCGATAATACGTAGTTAATTTAATAACTTACACACTATGTCAGTTTATCTTAGATGGCACATATTGTGGAATGTAAACCAGTATGAGAACCCAACTCGTAATCTCTCTCTGCGCCCTTTCGTTTTTGACGTCAACTTATTCGCTGGCTGAAACCACGGCCCCATGGCTAAAAATTGGGACTGAGATTAATTTTGATGTGTTGGCATCTTCAGTTGATAACTACGAGCGAAATTTACGATTTGAAGATGCTGCTATTAATTTTGAACTTTTGATTCGTGAAGGAATAAGGATATTTATTGAAGCCGATATTTCTGAGAAATTAAATAAAGAAACATCAGGAGAGCGTTTAGAGCTTGGTGATGTTTTTGAAGAAGCATTCATCAGAATTGAAACAGATAAAATTTCAAAACTTCCTCGCGCTATCATTACATTTGGTAAGCACCCAGCCGCCTTCGGATTAAAATACACAGAACTCCCTTTTTACAAAGATTCTCTATTTTTCAAATTGACCAGACAAAGTGAAGTAATTGGTTTAACTGTTGAACTTCCAGATAATTTTTTTAAACTTGTCGATTCAGCGGCCCTTTCTGTTTTTGAAACAGGGTCGGGAGATTTTAAAATATCTTCTGAAAAAGGGGCAAGCCTTAGACTGAGAAAAATTTTTTCAGAAAACTTATCCACTCAAATCTCTGCTTTAATAAAACAAAATGCTGGAAGTGATCGCACTGAAAAACGTGGAAGCGTTGGCTTTATTTTACAAAGTAAAGATGGAACAAAAAAACTTTGGTCAGAAGGAGTTGTGACCCAATATAAGCCAGGCTACAAAGATGAAACTTTAGCTTGGCAAGTGGGGGCCTCAAAACAATGGGGACCTGGCACAATCGTGATTAATTTTGAATATATCGTAGATCAAGCCCAAGAGTGGGCTATTGCCTATAATTTACCAGTGGGATCTTATCTTGTGATCAGTCCAGAGATTCGTCGTAGAAATGCAATTCATGAAAATTTTGAAGATGAAACAGTGATCGGCATAAGAGCACGTCTTGAAGCTGAAAAGGAAATAAGGCATCAGCTTCGCAGTGGAAAGAAGAGAAAATAATGTTTATCAATAAAATATCTTTTTTTATGATTTTATTTTTAAGCCTTTCGGCGTCTGCGCAGACGAATGTCGTGCAAAGTCTGTTGCGTAGTTTTGGTATGATTCAAGATCCACATATTCAAATTTGCCCTGAAAATACTCCTATTGACGCTTATTCTTCGGATTCAAAATTATGGGCTCAGGCACAAGCGGCAACAGGTTTATATAATAAGTGTATTGCAGCTCAGTACTATCGAAGTTTAATAGTAGGTCATCCACAAAGTCGATTTTATAAAGATGCTCAAAGGGCCTATGTTCAAACTTTTTTAAAAGCTCAAGATTATATAATGGCCATTAATGAAGGCAATAAATATCTTGAAGCGAATCAAGGTAGAAAAGATTCAGAATATATTCATTTGTTGGTCTTAAGAGCTGTGCAAGGAGAGATTCGCCAATCTTCGAGCACGTCTAAAAAACAAGTTGAATTTGTAGCTTACAGTTTAGGAATCGATCTTGAGCAAAACGAAGAGGCCCCGCTTTTGTTAAATTTAAAATACCGATCCTTTTTGGATCAATATCCAGAGTCTATTTATCAAGATGAAGTTTTGGGAATGATGAATGAATCACGACAGATGTATGGACAAAAAATATTACGTGATGCCAGGGAAGAAATATTAAAAATAAATTATCCTGAAGCTTTTATTAAATATAATATTATTTTAAAGTGGGGCCCGGTTGTTGAAGTTTTTGGCGAAGCCCTTTACGAAATGATTAAATATCACAATGAACTGGCATGGATAATTATAGACAAAAATCTTTTAAGTGATTATAAGTTAAATCAATTTTTAAAAAAAGATTTACTCAATACTATCTCTTTAGAAGAAAGAAAAAAATTGGCCCATCAAACAAAAGAAAAAACTGACACTTATCTTTCGCAAATGAAAACCAATTGGCCTAACAGTCCTTGGACGCAAAAAGCTATGAGCTTATAGACTCATGAAAATCAATTAACCAAGATTTCTGCGCTTTCTATAAAGACGCAGGAGATATTCTTCTTAATTACCGTTTTCAAGCGGTGAGCATGGAAAAAATGGCCATGGCACCTAGAATCTCTTTAATTCTACCAACAGGGGACTATAAAAAGGGACTAGGAAATGGAGCGACTGGAATTCAATTCAATCAAACTTTTTCTGTGACGGTATCTCCAACTTTAATTCATCATTGGGATGCCGGATTTACTTATACGCCAAATGCTCAAAATGCCTTAAGTGAGAAAGCTTCATTAGTGGCGTTTAACTTTGGCAGCAGTGTCATTTATAATGTGACAGAAAAAACAGATTTTCTTTGCGAGTTTGTTTTTAACAATAATGAATCTGTCGTCGCTAAGGATCAAAAAAACCAGTAATTCCACATACTTTATATCGCCAGGACTACGCTCAGCTTTTTCCGCAGGCAATGACACGAAAGTGGTTCCTGGGGTGGCAGCTCTTTTGGGATTTGGCCCATCAGCGGTTTCACAAGATCGTGGTATTTTTGTTTACTTGTCGATTGAATCAAAACTTTGGTAAAAGTTTGTTCTGCAAGATGAATCGCTAAAATAGTTGCATGGACTCCTTTGTTGGCTTACAAATAGGTTACTTATGTTTAGGTGCTTATTTAAATAGAGGGGGCTTTGCTTGAAAGAGATCAACGAATTTGCCGATTTTTTAAAAAATGCTCGTATTGAGGTTAACTTAACTCAAAGCCAAGTGGCTGAGAGTCTTGGATATTCGACCTCTCAGTTTATTTCAAATTGGGAGCGAGGTGTATCAAGTCCGCCCTTAAAAAATTTAAAAGCCCTTTCAACTCTTTATAAGTGTCGTCCTGATGATCTTTTTGAGAGAATTCTAAAGATTTCTATGTACTCTGCAGAGCAAAGCATGCGCTCGGAATATAAAAATGCTAAAAGCAAGGCAAGATAATGGATCAAGTTGTTTCTTTTAAAAATCTTGAAGGAATTTCTCCGAATTACACTCAACTCCAAATGGATCAGTTGGATGATACTTTTAATAGATGTCTTAATAAATTTGGAATAAAAAAGCGACTTTTGCCCGTAAAAAATCTTCAACACTTTTTAAATTTAAGCCCTGAAAAGCAGGCTAACTTTGTGAGTCTTACTAAGTTAACGGGTGAGCTTTTAGAGCAAATTGAAAATGAACAGAGTCCTGACGGGAACACATGGGATATCACGCTAGAAAAAGAAATTTCTTTTTTAAAAAGGGCTTTAAAAGCATTTAATTTAGAATTATCTGACGAAAGCATTTTAGACCGACTTAAAGAAGGTGATCTTTTTGAGGTTTATAACACAGAAGGTATTCAAATCTATCGTAGTTGGAGTTTATTTGAGTATACTTCTTACTCCTTGGTGGATCTTTTAAATTACAGCTGGGACGAGCTCTATGATCGACCTTCTTTCGTCCGAAATTATCTTTATAAAATGGTGGACGATCTTTTAGTAAAAAGAAAAAATCAGCATATTTATGATATCCCAGCTTATGTCATCCACGAAACCATGCCATTACAGAATAACAAAATGCTGTTTCAAATGGAATATGCTGTCGCCACTTTAGATTCTGATACAAAAGAACCTAAAGGTTTCCTTACCACGGGGAAAGCCCAAACTCTTAATTCGGATGTATCAAGCGGAGTGCATGTTATTTGATCAGCATTGAAATGCTGATCAAAAAATATTAAGCAGCTTGTGACATGCCTGACTGCTTTTCTTTAACTTGTTTAAGAATTGCGCAATAATTAAAAACACTTGTTTCAAAGTGTTCTAAGACAGCTTTCAAATGATCTTTCGGCACTTGCTCTAGCATTTCTAAGGCTTGTTTAACATGCTCTTGATCATCGGCAGCATGAACTTTTAAAAATGTTCCTGTGTTTTTACCATGAACATTTCCCACTCGTTCAAAAAGTTCAGAGGCCTTGGCCACAGCTAAACCTTCGAGCGCTAGAATATATCCATAGAAAGCCCAGGGAGTGATTCTCTCAATAGCATAATAACTTGTTTGATAAAAGCTACGCGTCGAGGGGAGTTCGGGGAAATCTGACAAAGTGAAACCTAATTTTTTTAAATCAGCCAGAGCGATCAATTCGTGATTCATTTCTTCTCCGGCGTGAGTCAGAAAGCGCTCGTGTAATTTCTGTTCATTTTGTTGAAAGTAGCTACCTGCTAAAGCCAAAAGACGGGTTGAATGGCAGATATAGTAATAAGTCTGAGCCAACCAATTGCCGTAAACTTGTTTATCCTCCCACTTAACTTGATCGATAGCATAACTAAGCTGTTTTATATGAGCGTGGTGCATTTCTACTAAATTCATTAAGATCTCCTTTTCTTATATTTTTAATAACAATGTCTTTTTCAAAGTGTGTGCAATTTTTGCGAGCCCAATCTACAATGGGTTTATACTCAGCAGCAATGATGAGGGGTTTTTCTTTGATTAGAAAAGCCGTGATGTCGACGGGGATTTGATACCAAAAGACGTCGGGATGTAAGCAAATGGCGCCCATGCGATAAAATAATCCTGAAAGGCCGCGATCTTTTCGCATCATACCCACAAGAGCATCGGCTGAAGTTCCGTAAACATGAGTCAAAGCCACAGTGCAAAGGATATCTTTTGTAGCAAGACCACTCGCACTTTTTCGAAATTTAGGATCAATAAAAATATGACTTCCTAAAATCTGAAAGCGACCTAGAGATAAGAATTTTTCTTTGGCTTCTTCTGGCCATAATTTTGGCATAAAATAGGAATCCTTAGTGACCCAATTTTGATGAGTGTCAACATATCGATGGCACTGCATACCAATAGGTATATTCTGATGATAAATAACAACAATTTCATCTTGCCGGGAAAAGCTATCACTTGGAGTGTGAAGTCCTGGGTCGACTTCTTGTCTGGTTTCAACCCAAACTTTAAACCAAAGGTCATAAACTTGATTGAATTCATTCACTTCAGAATCAGCAATCGATTGTGGAAAAAATATTTTAAAGCTCAAATCACTTAATTTCATAATTTCTCTCGTAAGTTAGAGCTTGGGTTAGAGCGATACATTTGATTAATAATAATAATTTCTTGAACTCTTGAACTTCCTTCAATAATCTCGACTCCCTTGGATTCCTTATAAAGTCGATGAATTTCGTTCTCACTCATAAGACCGGGAGCTCCAAATAGCTCAACACATTGGCCAGTAACACGAGTGGCGCACTGACCGGCCATCAATTTTGCGATACTGGATTCAGAGATGGCTATTTTGTGATCATCCCATGTCTTAGCGGCCTTTTGAGTTAATAACCAGGCCGCTTGTGTTTCCGCGTGCAATCTAACAAGCAGATGCGGAATCACTTTTTGTTCCATTAAAGTTTTCCCAAAACGATGAGTTTTTTGAAGATAAGTTTCGGTTAACATTAAGGCTCTTTCCGCTAAGCCAACTCCAACGGCCGCAAAAAGAGTTTTGCTTTGGCTGATACAAGTTTGAAGAATTTTAATTCCTTGGCCTTCACTTCCCAGTAAATTTTCTTGTGGTATAAAATATTGATCAAAAATTAAATTACCAGTATTTGATTCTTTAAAAACAAATTTTTGCAGAGGATCTTGTCGATAAAACCCTGGTTTGTCACTTTCAACGAAAAAACAACTGATGCCTTTGTGGTTTCCCTGACGATCATAAGTTTGAGCAAAGACACTTAGGTATTTCGAGAAATTGGCATTGGTAATGTAATTTTTTTCGCCACTTAAAATATAACCATTTTCGGTCGCGACAGCTTTTGTCTGAATATTTTTTATATCAGATCCCACTGATTTTTCGGTCATAGCAAAGGACCATAATAAAAATCCTTTGCGACTTTCATCCGTTATTTTTTTTACAAGCGCTTTTGATCCAAAATTAAGAACTGGTGCTGTCCCTAAGATATTCCCAATTATGCTAGTTGCTATTCCTCCAGACACTGATCCAATGATTCTTATAACATCTGCCATATCTAAGACAGACATTCCGGGGGCGCCGTCAATTGTCGGCAAGGTCATATGTAAAAGTCCTTGCTGGTTTAATGCTTGAAATATTTCGATATCAAAGAAAGAACGAGGTTCATTCTCTTTACATTTTTCATAAATAAACTGGTCTACTAAATTTTGAGTTCGATGGACATGAGACACTAAAGAAAAAGACATTTTTAAGTTTTCCATAAAACAAACCTCTATTTGTTAATAATAAGGTATGAAGAAATTTTAAAAGTCTCAAAGAAAAAATAAAATATTGGACTAGCCGCGATTCTTTCTCGTGTTGCTATAAATGGTGTAATTAGCGCTATCGTTATGGATTTACTTGGATTTAGCTTTAATCGTGCTCTTGATTTTTTTTGTATTTTTTTTGTATTTTTTTTGGATATAACTTTTATTTTCTTAGTAACTTTCTTTGCGGAGATAACTGGTTTATTTATGGGGGCAGCTGGACCTAGGGCGAAGACGGCAGTCGCGGTCAAAGGTTTATCGTTATGTGGTTTTTTTGATAGCAAACGACAGGTGGGATTGCGTCCGCGACAGTCACCAACCCATTGAACAAAATGGGATCCATTATTGGGGGTGGCTCGTAGATTAATATGCTCATTCAGCTCAATATTTGTTTCAGTTCCTACATCGTCAACCTGGCATTCGTTTCTTTCATCATAGACAACGCAGACTTGCCCTTGTCCATTGCCTTCTTTTTGCAGTAAAAGTCCCCATGATTCTGCCAGAGCAAGATTGGAAATGGTGAAGGTCGTAAAAAACAAAAATAAAAAAAGCGAATTTTTCAAAATTTAACCTCGTGGATTCCATCGATTTATCTAGATTTAAGTTAATCGCTAAACCGAAGGTCGCGCCATAAAAATAATAAGGTCCTAAGATTTCTGGTCTTTTTAAATCTACGAAAATGATTTAGTATTAATTAAGTTTGTAGGAGATAAAATTGAAAGTATTTTTATTTACTGTATTTCTTTGGACTTTAGCGATATCGCAAATTATGAATACGGACAATCGGCAAGTCATTTCTAAAAATATTGAAACTGCTAGCTATCAAAATTTATTCTGTTCCGAACAAGTTCTTGCGACAGAAAGTTTTGAAAATTCAAAGTTTTCTTATTACTTTAAAAATACCAGCAATAATGATGATCTTGAACAGCAAATTCTTCAGTCTGATGCAAGAGATAGATTAGAGTATCAAGTCAGCAAAAGTCTTTTAGATGAAGAAATCCTACTTGTAGACTTAGAAGACAAATTCACAGATTTATAATTTACAGATCTATAAATTGAGTAAAGTGCTATCATCCCCAATGCACTCACCACATAAGGGGTGGGTTTATGTCGCATGGGAGCAGTTAAACGTAAGACATTGGATAAAAATCTTCTGTAAAGTCTTTGTGGAACAGAAGCAAGATCTCGGTAATGCTGAATTTTATGACTCGTTTTATCGACTTTATCTGCTAAGTGATCCATCGCTAATTCAAAACGAGCTAAATTTTCATTTGTCAGAAGTTGAGCCTCTTTAATATTAGTAGATGTGGCTTCGGGTGTTTTCATAATTTCCTCCGGTTGCGGCTTCTTTAATTTCTGATAATTTTTGTTCAACAGTTCTTGCTCCTCTAGCAAAGCTTTCTCGACTATGAGGAAGATCTAAATTTTGATCTTTTATTTTATTCCAAGCCTTCATAGCTAAAGGTCCACCAAAAACAGCTAAGAAAACGGAGACAAGAAGGGAGCTAAGCCAGTAGTTATTATTTAAAATTTCACCCAATCCAATCACCAGAAAAGTTAAAAAGGGCAAAGTGCTAAGCGCTAGTAGGGCGCCATAGCCAACTGCCTGCAAAAAATCTCGAGCTATTTTTTGGAGAGACTCCCTAAGCTCAGTAGTGACTAAAAGCACTTCACTTTGAATGAGATCTTTAACACTTTTTCCAACTTCCTTTAATAGTGTTCCAGAAGATAAATGCTCTCCTTGTAAGTCTTGATAAGAATTGTGATTTTTATTTAATAAATTGTCGGTTTGCATATGAACCTCTTTTCCAATTGGAGCTAAAAAGAAGCAAGTGGTGTGCCAGTGTTCAGACTTAACTTAGTCTAACAATGTCTTAATATTTTATGTAATGTAGCGAAAAACCTCAGATAGATATGTTAAATGGGACAATAGGGGAGGACCGTTGAAATTAATGATTAAATTGTGCAACTAACGCTTTTGATCGGCTTGCACTCGTTCGATGGATAACTTTTCGAACTGACAGGCAAGAAATAAATTCTCCCCCAAAAGCTGATAAAAGTTTTGCGCAAAAATTTCTAGCAAAAGACAATCGGTCTCGCAATGGATAGAGGCTGTTCTTAGTCCGCCGGTCAGTAACAACGCCACTTCACCAAAACAGTCGCCTTGTTTTAAATTTCTAATTATCTTCTGATTTTGAAGCACGTGAAGTCGACCTTGAATAAGAATATAAAAACTATCAGCCCTTTGGCCTTCTGAAAAAATCGTTGATTGGGTTTTCGCACTTTTTAATTGGCCGGCGTAAATCAAAGAATCAAAACTATCATCAGGCAAATATTTAAACATCGGTGACGATAACAAGGCATGAATTAGCCAAATTCTTTTTTGCAAAGCCTGAGCTTTTTCTTTTTTAATTAAATCATCAAAAATTTCAGGTATATATTTAAATTTTACGATCACACATTTTGAATTTGTTATGACATCTGCGGTCCGCGGTTGGCCTAGGAAAAACCCGGCTTCTCCAAACACACTATTGGGCCATAATTCCACGGTCCGTTTTTTTTCGCCCTGAGAATCAGTTGTAAAAACCGATAAAGACCCTTCGATCACGCAAAGTAAGCTTCGCTGAAGTACTCCGGCTTCACAAACTTTGATTCCCGTAGGGCATTCAATCACTTTATGATGAGCAAGAAACAGATCAACGATATCGGGAGCTAATGAGCGAAAAAAAGGCATCTGACAAATTCTTTTTGAGATATCTAAATTTGTAGAATCTTTTTTAAAAAACTGGTCAAGGAAGCTTGCCTCAGAAGAAGTATTAATTTTTAAAGCATCTTCAAAATAAGAGACCAAGTCTATATTTTCAATCATTTTTTCAGCTATTAAAAAATGCAGAAGTTCCTTTAACTGATTAAATGAAATAAGTTTTCCATTTTTTAAAAAATCTTCCGAAATTTCTGCAATAGATCTCCCTTTTTGCATAAGCTCTAAGGAGCGAATTTGCTGAGCTGAAAGTTTAAAAGATTTATTTTGCTGAGAACCTAAAATCAAACCACTCAGTTTAATTTGATCTAAATTTAAAGGTGAAAGCTCCATGGCTTGGCGTTCAAATTTTATCATGATCAGCACCCGAAACGGTTTTAAGGTATAGGGCGGCTAAGTTTCGAACATCTCCATCGGCATGTTCACAAAGCTTAGGAAGCACTTTAACTAAAGATTGGAAGTGCGGATTTATTTTGACATACACGGCATCTTTTTTTAAATGATGGTCATAAAGTGCTGTCATAACATATAAGCCCGTGGTGATCTGCTTCGGGTCTTCAGAGCTCATAAGTTTAATTAAGTTTTGAGAAATCTTTTTCGTCACTTGAGTCTGACCGGATAAAAGCAAAGCTTGGCCCGCAAGACGGTGAAAGGGAGAGTTAAATTTCTCTTCTAAATTAATTCCGGAAAGATCAAATTTTGATTTAATAAATAACGTATTGGCTGAAATTCTTGGATCCTTGGCTTCTTCGCAAAGATCAAAGGCTTCTTTGAGCCAGATATCAATTTGTTCAGGCTTTAATAGGTTATGACTTAAAGAAATCGTGGTTGATAGAAATCTAGATTCCTCGACCTGATGAAGGTTTTCTTTAAGGCACTCATTTAAAAGATCTTTGTAAGCGATGAGAACTTCATGAGAAGGTTCTGACATATAAAAATCAGATAAAGGCCCGCAAAGTTGATGAAATAAATCTAAATTTCGCATCATCAAGTGTTGCTTTAAGGCGGCTAAAATTCCTGCAAGGTCATGGTCACCTCTGAAGTACTGGGCGATTTCATGGATGGGTAAGGTTTGTAAGGCCTCATCAATGGCTTTAAATTCTTTAACTTCAATCAAGTGGGATTCATGATCAAAGCCTTTAAAAACTGTAGTTCTAGTGGCTAGGGGTTGGCAAAGAGAGATAATATCAGTGATGCTTTCATCAAAGACAATCAAGCGGCTTTCAGTTTTTTCACTGACTTGACCTAGCATTCGAACAGTTTCAATTAATGGAAGCCCACTAAAAGAATAACCGCCATCCAATTTAATAAAATGAAGTTCGCCTGTGGAAAGGCTAGCCTTAAGTCTTAAGCCTTGAGATATGGCTGGAGTCGTAATTTTTTCTGCGGCTTGAAATAAAGTCCGCACCGCTGCCAAGGCCATTTTAGCTGAATGGCTGGGAAGATCGGATTTAAAAATGCAAACCACTTCATCACCAATATACTGATAAGCACTTCCACCGTAGCGTTCGATAATATCTCGCGAATTTTTAAAATACTCGTTCAAGATATGTAGCAGGCTTGCCGTATCTTTATGTAAAAACATTTGCGTATAGCCATTAAGATCAATCCTTGCGACGGTGCAAGGGACTGCATAAGGCGTTTGTTTTCCTGTCTGAATTTCGGCTTTAATGGCTGGGGCCAGAGTGCTTGCTAATAACAAATTATCAAGTTTTAAATTCTGATTGGTTTGATCAAAGCCTGTCGCCGCAAGTAACAAGGTTTCAGCTTCCTTAGAGTGGGCGCGAATATTTTTGATTGATTTTCGGTCAGCACTTTGTAGTATTTTTGAAATATTCAAAATATCTTTTAAAACTAAATAAGCAATCAGAAAAACAATCAAGCTAACAAGGGCTAAATCTTGTAATATTAAATATCTCAGCAGCCAAAATTGATTCAATAAAAATTGAGCTTTATTTTTGTTAATACCCAATGTCAGTTTGTAATCATAAATGGCCTGAGTTTTAAATGAAAAATCTTCAGTGTCAGTAAAATCATCTGTGATTTTGTAATCCCAGTTGATCAGCTCTAATTTATTTTCTTTATTATAAAATCCGATCACCTGATCTTTTTGTTTTAAAATAAAAAAATCAAATTGCCCTAATTCACGAGCCGTTTGCAGGCGGGGAATCAGCGATTTGGCATTTTCTGCTAAAAGATAATGGGAAGAATTGTCTAATTGATACAGAATAATCTTTTTTCGACGAAGGACATCGCTATCATAATCCTTCATCATACCAAAGCTATTAAAAACAAAGCCAAAGATCACATAAGAAATCCAAAACAGTCCCAAAATCAAAAAGAGGACTGATTTTTTTTTCATTACTCGCTCTCGATCCGTAACTGACCATTCACTTCCTGAATTCGAACAGCCGCACGACTAGGATCTTGAAATCCCCACTTTTGATTTTTCTGACTAAGAATTAAAATTCGAAGCCGCTGCAGCTGATTTTCATTCGATTTAATATAATCCCGAGCCTGAGGAATCGACATTCTCACCAATTTCTGCGCCACAACGGTGCGCTCTTTTTCAATGTCGCTATCGCTTGCGCGTGCGGGTTTTGCTGCCGTGGTGTTGCTGGAATTTGATGATGATGATGATGATGAGCCGGGAGTGCTTGCGATTCCTCGAGAGCTAGACCTTGCATTTGAAGCTGGGGTTGCGGCGGGAGAGCCCATTTCTGGATTGCTCTGCCCTAAGTTGCCGCGTTCGTTGGGGGCATTGGAGGCTTGAGATGCGGAGGCTACAGTGGAGTTATCAAAAGTGTCAGGTTTTTGTGATGGAGACTTTGTAACTTCAAATTTAGGCGCAGGTCTTGATTTGGCTAAGGTATTATTATTTAAGGTCGGCTTATTCGAAGCGGGTGCTTCAATTTTATAATTACTAAAAACTTTAGCAGCTGTTTTGAAAAAGGGCGCACTCATCGCCATGCTATGCTGGAGGGGGATTGTTACTGAGGCAGAAGCGGGTCCTCGACTTTCAGCAAAGCTGTTATTCAGCGCTGCTATTCCTGATGTTTGGGGTTCTGGGGAGGGAATTGATACTGCGCCCTCAGCAATTTCTTTGGGGATATTGGTGACTTTGGATTGCGCCGTTTCTGCGATGGTGTTTTGTTTTTGAGGCTGGGAAAGAGTGACGCCTTCTTTTTTATTTTTAGCGTCATCTGAATTTGATAAGTTACATTTTTCAAATGCTGAATTTATAGAAGAATAATTATTAATTGATTTAACATTTTCTGATACATTAGGGCTGCTACATACATCGACTACCTTGTCGATTGCATCATCAGGAAGACAAGGATTAATTGAATGTATTGTTTCGTGATAGATTTTCTTTCTGTAAAATGATCGCATGTCGGAATGGCAAACAGGTTCAGAGATCATAAGATTAACAGTTCCTGTTTTGCTTTCAAAAGAAGCATTTTCGCAATCTTTTTGTTCGGCTTTTTTACATTTTATTTTTTGTATATAGGCAGTGCTGGGCTTACTTTGGGCGATATTAGTAAAGTTAGTAACTAGATTAGAAGTTTCTTTGTTTAAAGCTAAGCAAGATAAAAATTCACTGCTTTTCATGCCTGAAGACAAATCCAAAGTAAAAGCATCGGTTAACGCCTTTTTAATCGTATCTTCAGCGTCAGCACAAGAAGAGTCGATGGCTTTTTCCCATTCGACATTAAATTCTTTTTTATGTAAACTTGTCTCAATTTTAGCCATGTCTTCCAAACTGATGGAACGAGTTTTGGTACCAATTGAACATTTCCCACTCAATGCGCCGAATGAGCTACTCGTAGAGAAGCTTATTGGTTTATGAATAGCAATTGCATTTCTGAGCAAAAAATTATTTTTTTCAACATGGTACATAACCTGAACATACGTTGAAGACTTTTTTAAAGAAAATTTAATTTTATTAATCTTTGAATCTTCAAAATAGACATTAATTTTTATATTCTTATCAGATAATAACCACTCATCAATTTTTTTGTCACCATTGCTATCGTATCTTATGTCTGAGTTGTCGTCATTTGTAAGGGACCATATTTTTTGTTCATTCTGTGCGCCAATTGATTTTATAAGAAGCTTAGTAGGTAAAGAAGCCATCGATAACAATGTTAAGAATAATCCAATGATTGTGATGCAAATATTTATGAAATATGGTCTCAACATATGTGAATATATTAAGTCTTTTATGATTAATCGTTAATCAAGTAATCTTAAATAGCTGAATATATATAGAACATCTCGACTTTGGTGTTAGTTGCAAGTACCGTTATCGATAGCTCGAGTTACTTCATCAAGTGCTTTAGGATTATTTTTTTGTAATCGTCTAACAATCTCAGCAGTTTGGATGGCTCGTCCGCCTTCGCTTTGATGAATACCTATTAGGAATACTTTGGCTTTACCGTTTTCATCTCTGTCTAGTGCAAATATTCCTGATCCAGATCCACCAGGGCGAAGTTTTATATTTGAAGTAGTAAAAGATCCATCAATATTTGATTTTTTAATCTTTAGAAAATTAGCAGTGGGGTAACGTAATCCAGTTTTTTGAGTGAAAGTAGCTCTATGGGGGAATCCGACCATCATTAATGAATCATCTAAACTCATGTATTCTGTTGCAACAGTAACAGGCTTAATATCTGAAATATTCTTTATTCTAACAATGGCGTAATCTTCAGAAACGGGAATATCATCTTCATTGGCCATAAAATTTCCAATTGCAATCACTTTACCTGGCATGTCCTGGTGAAGAAACGCTTTCTTAGATTCGCAAGTATTTTGACCTAATGAAACGTAAACAGAAGTTAAGCCTTTACGAGCTTTTTTCTGAGTTATAGCGTGAGCGTTTGTTAAGATATGGCAAGGTGATATAAGAACTGCTGAAGCGTACCCAATGTTAGCGCCAAGTGGTGCATCAGTGATAACGCCAACAGTGTTAACTTGATCAAGGAAAGGTTGTGAACGATCAACTTTTAGTTCTTGTTCGTCATATATTTCATCAACTTCATATTTATTAAAACCAACTTTTTGAAAACCCTCAGTTGGTGATTTGCCATACTTAACAGCAAGTTTTTGAGCAATCTTTTGCATGTCTTCGCTGATATCCATTTTGCTTGTTAAGCACTCACCAGAAGCCTGAGCAGAAAGTGAAAATGCTTGAATTAAAAGAGTTAACTTAAGTACTTTTAGGATGTTCTGAGTTGTCGTATTTTGAGACATGTTACGCTCCTTGTTACTTCTGACCTTATATAAAGCAATTTTCATCCCCGCGAAAAGGGGCTGACGCCTAACCTTGCAGATTTGAGGTTTTCCTTTCTAATCTTGATACGTATAAGAAAAACCCAGGGCCGACAATTTGCGCTCGATCTAAAATTGAGACATAAAAAATCAGTGGTTAACTTTAAAATGAAAATGACTTAAATAAAATATAAAAACGTCAGTTTGGCAAACTTAAGGGAGAGATATTCGAATGGATGTACCTTGGCCTGAATGAGTATTAACTTGAAAATCGCCACTATGTTCACTTACGAATAATTTAGTAAAGTAAATTCCCATACCCGAGCCACCGATTTTTGATGTAATATTCAGTTCACCAAACCGATCAAGCAATTCGGTGGATATCCCAGTTCCATTATCTTTAACTTCAAAAATAAAAAACTTATCTGTCCTTTTCGAAGTTAAATAAATATCACCCTTAGATTCAACTGCATCAACGGAATTATCAATCAGATTAGATAAGTGACGTACCAATTGTTTTGGATCGAAGGAAATTTCTTCATACAATAGGCTTGGTAAATCTAAATGAAAATTAATTTCAGAAAAATGTCCGAAAAGCAATTTCTTCTCATTGATTAAATGTATCAAAGAAGTTTCCAAATGTTGAGAATTGCAAGAATAGTTTGGTGTGTGATTAGTTTTAATTGAAAAAGCATCAACGCGATTTTTTATTAAATCTAGAGTTATGTTTTCAAGTCGATCTGCAGCCAGGGTTAAAGTTTCAATATCAAATTTTTTACTAAAAACTATTGCCCTTAAAGCACCAATAGGACTTCTAATATCATGTGCAACTTTTGCAGCTATCTGCGCAAATCTTACTTGGGTTTTTGTCTCAGCAAGTTTTAGTTGAGCCTGATCGAACTCAGATTTTTTTTGTAACCAACATTTAATTAGCGCAGGATGTTCTTTTTCAAGTGTCAAAGATGATTCGCCGAAATTTAAAAGAATATTCAAAGAGTCTTTAATTAGTAACTCTCTTTTTCGAATTTCAGAATTGCGAATATTAAGAATAATTTTACGAAAGAAAATAAATAAAATACAAAGTCCAAAACTTAAAACTAAAAAAAAGTATTTTAGAAAATTGGACTTTATCAACAGGACTAAAATCTTGTTAGGATTATTTGGCAGTGGCATCATTACATATTGTTCAAAAAACCCTGAATCTTTAATCAGGATTTCCTTAATTTGTAGCGGGATCTTACTAGAGTTAATTTCTTTACCAAAAGCAATTAATTGCCCCTGCTTTTGAAGGCTCAAATCAAATAATAAAACTCCTTGTATAAAATTAGTGGATTTTTTCATACGTTGAATTTTAGTAACAGCTGCTAGTAGGTTACCTTCTTGAATTTCTACAGCTTGTGAGGAATACCAATTAATCATAGTTTCTTTACTTGTTGCTGAGAGATATAGATGAGTTACTGTGTATGCAATAATCACTAAAGTAATAAATACTGCTGAAAGAATTAGATTTGAACTAATGCGAAGATTAAAAATAAAATATTTTTTATTCACAAGCAGAATCTTTCTAAAGCGCCACCTATAAAGGGTGGTTGATTTTTAAATAAACACCTGTGAACATAAAATAAATTTGGCGAAACGCTAGGGATTTCACAATCTATATTCAGTATAGGTTTACTTTGAATTTCTTGGCCCTTCTTGTTAAGCCTTTGACGGACTAGAAGCTCTCCTTCAGGTGTAAGAAAAAAACACAGTCGCTTTTCATAAAAGCTTATGGGCAAAATTTCTGTTGTATTAAACCGATGGGCAGCTAATCCGTGCCGAATTAATTCACTAATTGCTCTGAAGGAAATTAAGTCATTATTTCCACAAGCGCCACCCGAAATTACTCCACCATTTTTAAGAAATGCAAAATAAATTTGAATCTTAAAATTTTCAAAGGGATGAAAATAAGGAACAATACAAAATACTTTATCAATTTCTATTATTTGAGAGAGTTTTTCTAAAAGTGCAGATTCTTTGTTATTTTCTTTTTCCCCAAATTTTACTTCACTTAGGATAAATCCATTTTGTGACTGATCCCACCAATTTGCCCAAATATATCTTTCAAAAGCTTCAGCCAAAGATCTTTGACGAGCTTCTTGCACATATTCTTGGTGAAATTTCGGAAAGGCAGAAAATCCGTCCGAGCGAACTGTCATGCATGAAGATAAGTTATTTTTGAATCCATTTTTAAATGACAAAATTTCTATGTACTCTGAAAAAGACTTTAATAATGCTATCTTCGGATTTTCATCAAATCCACAAACTACTGAATCTGATATAGTCCCTTTAAATTCTTTAATTTTTATATTAGAAAAATAAAAATTTGAAAAGCGGCACAACTCAATTTCTTTAGGAAGCAGATCAAGGCTTATCAGGTCAATTTTGATCTCATGTAAGGCACTTAATAATGAATTCATGAACTACCTCACAAAAACTTGCCAAGGAGGTGGCGCAGTAATTGCGAATGGAAGATCAAGGCTCTGATTTTCGTGTGTTGATATATAGAAACGTCGTACATATGAGTAAACATTGAATAATGCTTCATCGTGTATATACTGATTCACTTCGAATAATAGTTTTTTATCCAATGGATTATCTCGAATTTCACGAATTTTTTTTTGTAGAGTCTTATCTTGGGTTACAAAATCTAGAGATTTATGAAGATTTGGAGTAAAAAGCATTTGCAGATCTCCTATAGGATCTTGTGCCCAAAAACCTGAACCACCATTTGTTACTGCAATTTTTCCTTCATTAAACCATTTATTTAGCTCCTTTCTTGACTCTGCTACTAAAGGTTCTTTCCCTTGGTACCCTAGCTTTTTAAGAGTCATGGTAAGGGCCTCCAAAAAAGCAGAGTTTTTCTCAGACTTGACATAGCCCCATTGAAAAGGCCTTTTTGCTAATTGTATTTGGCAATAATTTAGTTGAGTACTTGAAATTTTAGAAAATGTCTTTTCTCGTAAATTTTCAATAGTCATAAATCCAGGAATAATACGAGTAAATATACTTCCTTCTGCTGTGGTATATTTATCAGCAACTTTGGCAAAAGAATTTCTGAAGGTGTCAGCAAAAATCTGTCGACATATTTTTTCTTTAAAAAATTCACTCGAGGGATTAAGGTCTAAATCTGCAAATCTTGCCGCAGGTAAATATGATACTTTTTTCTGCGTTGCGATTTGTTCCATTTGTTGAAATGAATACATTGATTCATTTCCCGCCACTATATCATTATTTGTTATTGTTGAAAGCCGTTCAGAAAGACTGTTGGCCGGCCAATACTCAAATTTAATATTTTCGGGTATATTAATAATTCTTTTTGCAAGATCAGTTTTTTTAAAGACTACACTAGTACTATCTTGTTTTATAATTTCAAATAATCCACTTGACGGAATCTCTTTAACTTGAATTTTACCAGTTTGAAGATCAACAGACTTTTTAGGAATGATTGAAAATAATTCCAATGAAAAACGAAAGAGCGGATTTAACATTTTTTTACTAAATGAAATTGATATTTTTTGTCCTGCAATTTTGATTCCTGAAGGTTTAGAATTCAAGGGATGTGCTTTTTTAATCCACTTATCTAATCCGACTATTTGATCTATGACAGGAAACTGGGGCCTTGATAAAGCCATTCGTAAAATAGCAAATTCTACATCTTCCGCTTGTATTGGTGTTTCATCTGAAAATTTTAATCCCTTTTTAACTACGAAATAAATACTTTTTCCATTTTTAGAAATTTCGAAAGATTCCAATACTGAACTCGAAAGCTCGTTATTTTCAGATATTTCAAGTGGAGTAGAGTATATCATTCTAGCGACTGGCAAATTAGGTGTTTGATCTGCATCGAGTGGATCTAATGAGCTATATTTACCTGTTTCAGTGATAATGTATCTTTTCACTTTGGGTTCCTCTGCATATATATTTTTTTTAAAGTTCATTATGATGATTATAAAAATTAGAAGTAATTTCACTGAAATCTTAGTTTCCACGATCTTGAGTTGATAAGCTCATATTTTTAGGTGAAATTTCTTTAATTTTTATATCTGAACCATAAATTTTACGAATAGCTATAATGATTTCTTCAGCTTGATCTGATGATTCTAAAAAAGATACATTTTCTTTAATATGTATAGTTCGAGTCTTTGAATCATATTGTAAAATACCATCTTCAAAAAGATCATCTATTTCTTGTTTTATAAGTAAAGATTTTGATAACTCTTGGGTGCTATCGATTTTTAAATTTGTTTCATTTGCATTACTTTTAGTAATTCCAAATAGTGATAACAAAAATGCTATTTTATATGAAGTCTTCATTTCAAATCTCCAGGTAAAATGCGATTATTTTAAATTTTATATATGATTTAATTTGCAACTGACGAGCCAAACTTAAGGCTATTTAGTATTAAGGTGTAAGAGTATGATATAATTGGAGAAAGTATATAATTATTATTTCATGTCTGGTGTCAGACTGACCCAAATGATTAGAATGTATGCTTTTATTTAAGACCAAATGAAAAGAATTCAAAATATGAGGTGATGAGATTTGAGATTATCTGTTGGCATTTTAAAGTATTCAATCCTAAAAAACTCCCTCACCAACGTGGCTAAGTGCCCACTAGATAATGATTTTTATCGTGCGACAGAATTAGTTTTCAATCTCAGGGCATTATAAACTACTAAAACTTTCTATTTTAACTTCTCCAAAATAGTAGTTTTTTTAATCAAATACTCAACAGAAATTTTATCTAACTTGTGATTTAAAATATTTGATAAAAAAACCTTATTAATCCCTGACAGCCGAATAACATCATTATTTGAAAGATCATGTTTTGTTTTAACATCAATGAATCGGCGGGCTAGTCTTAATTTTATAAGATCAATTTCAGAAACTTTATTTTTTGCTGGATTCAGTTCAGTTTTTAAAGATCCAGGCTTTCCTTTATTAAACGGTAAATCTTTTGCTATGAGATTGTGTTTGAAGAATGATGGAAGGGCATTTTTAATTTCATCTTGAATGAGGTTTGATCCTACAGGAAGGACGCCAATATACAAAAGCTGGGGCGCCGGATCTTTAAGTCCTCGTGTTGCAGTTTGCAGCCAGTTGCTAAAAAGATTGCGATCTTTAATACTCATTTCGCAGTGATCAAAAATAACTGAAATGGCAGCTTTTAACATGAACGGAGAGCGTGATTTTTTACAAGCCTTATTGGTTTTAACTGGATCTATCGCCCACCAGAAATCGCGAATAAATTCTGTCATAATTTCCATTAAGCGGGGATCAAATCGACATCGATCAAAAGCATGAGCTACATCTCTTTCAGATAAAGAAAGAGGATGCATTTGAATAGTGTAATAAACAGTTCCGCGTTTGCCTTGAAGAGTGCTTTTCACAGGTTCTCCGTTAGCTCATCCAATCTTTCTAAGGCTTTTGAGGCAAGCTTTGGATAAAGTTTTTTCAACTGTTCTAATTGCGTTTCAACGAGTTCAAGATTGAGATCCATTTTTAGCAAATGATGGATGTGACCCATATCTTTTGCCCGACCGGCCATTAATTTCATTATAAGAATTTCTTCTGCACCAAGAGACTTAACGGTAATCACGGTGCCAGAGAATGTGAGTTGCATGCGAACTTTTGCATCTTTTGGCAGGTATATTGTAAATGCTTGGTAGTATGGATTTAGCCAGTCGGGCGCGATATTTAATTCTTTTGCCACTTCTTCCATATATGGTTTTAAATCATCGAAATCAGAATTCACGGGAACAGCATCAATGTCCACAGTTCCGCCCTTGTAGTTATGCTGTAGGATCATAGAGCCACCACCGCCAATGACTAGCGTGACTTTATTTTCGTTCGCCAAATGCATCTTTTCATCGAGCCGTTTAAGGGCTTTAATTGCTAAAGCTTTATCCATTTCCATACTTAATTAATATCATATAGTAATATAAAAGTATACTTTTATTTACTTTATATATACCAAAGCTATTATAATAGCTTTGGCTACAATGCTTTATTCATTCAGCTTAGACTCCCTAACTCAACCGCAAAATCATTCCTAACCACCGTGGCAAACTGCCCACTAGACGTGGAGAGTTAGCACTCGACTAGCCTGTCATTTGAAATATCTGAGATTTGAGATTGGAAGATAATTTGCTTCTTTATAATTCAAAAAAAGGGAGGTCTTGTGATTCCAGTTCAAAATATCATAAAAGCCTACAAGTCTAGTTCAGACCAAAATAAGAACCGTCCACATAAGCTTGATATTAATACTGATGATAAATCAGAGCGTGAGAAATTATTAAAAAATACTAAAAAAAGTTTTGCAGATTTGCTTCAGCAAAAAATACGTTCTTAAATCTTTAGTGATTTGAAATTAGAATTGTTTAAACCGCAGTTCCTTGAATATGAGATCCAGGGAAAAAGTGCTGTAAAAGCATATTAATCAGCGCAAGGACAATGGCTCCGAAAATAGCGGCAAGCCAGCTTTCGATTTTAAACCCTGGTAAGATCGCAGCGCAGAGTTTTAAAACAGCACCATTCACCACAAAAGTGAATAAGCCCAAAGTTAAGATATTTATTGGTAAAGTTAAAAACATCAAAATAGGCCAGATTACTATATTGGCTAATCCAATAACAGCCGCTGCAATAAGTGCTGCAACAAATCCGCTGACATTAAAGCCAGCAATAATTTTTGAAGTTAATAAAACGGCTAGGGCAGATAGTATCCAGTGAATAAGTGTGTTCATGCAGTCACTTTATTTCATGAGACTTGTAAAAACAATGATTAAAATAATTTCTAGAAACGCTTTTCCCACTGAAGAACTAATTTTGTTGATTGTTTTTCTTCCTGCGTGGCTGGGGTCCAGGCTGCGGTCAGCATCCAGCGTTTTGAAACACGCTTGCGCAGCTCAAGCCTTGTGGCTTCTTCCCAATTTGTACCAATGCCTGCTGTGACATCGTCAGTGATAGCCACAGTTGCTGTGTAAATCTTTGTGACTGGATTATAAGAAAAACTTTTAATCGGAGTGGCCGCAAAAGCCCAAAGGCCAAAAAGTCCAATGGCGCGATCGGCAACTGCGGCTTGCACTCCGCCGGCAGTTTCAGCATCTGCAGAGGCTAACTCGTTGCTTGTACGGTCATACAGTAACACGGATATAATTTCATCTTCAGACAAGTAAGGTTCACTGCTCATGACGATATTGGGTTTATTGATCGGCCCATTAACATCAATTGTGATCGTGTAAAGTGTTTGCTTAATTTTAAAGCTAGCATCAATAGGCATTGAGTCTTCGTCATTTTGGGGAATATCAAGCTTCATTTTTTCTACAATTATTTTTCGCCGCAAATAATGAATTTGAAAAGGCTCAGTTTGAATAAACCCTGAGTTCGTTTTAGTGACAGACTGTTGAATTGAAAGAGTTAAAGGCAAATGAGGTTGAAAATAAGGCGACAGCAGCCTTATGGCACCAGCTATTGAAGTCTCAACATCAATACTAATATAAACTTTTATGGCAGGAATTTTTGTGGATTTTATGACGGGAGCTTTTAAAATCCGACGATCAGAAGTGATTCGAGGCTTACCCTTAAATGGATCAAGTGGCGGCAATTCAAGCTGTAAGGATTCAATACTAGCCATTAAATTTATAAAAACTTCTTTAAAATCAGCGGTTAATTTAATTTCAGTTTGGCTTTTAAATTTTAATTCTTGGCGTGGAGAAGCAAGATTTGCAGTGACTGAAAGTGGCAATGAAAAATCTTTTTCTGATGAGCCAACGGGGCCATGAGCTAGAAGATCTATAGTTCCGTCTAAAACATTAAAGGGTGCAGGAATTAAAATATTTATAGCATCTAAGAATTTTTTAAAGCCTTGAAAATGATGAATTGAAGCTTTGCAGTCTAATGACGGTAAATAACTTAATTTATCTAATTTTTTATCTATTTTAAAATCACCGGATAAATCTATAGAAATTAATTTATTTTGAAAGCTTTCAATTGAAATATGAGTTTCTAAAATCGGTTTTTTATCTTCAGGCTGACTGAAGAGGTAAGCCAACCAAAGTTGACCTTTTAATTCAGCCTTTAAAGTTTCTGGAACGCGACACTGACAAGCCTCTTTAAAAGGTTGGCGCATATTTTTATCGATAAAGAAAATTTCAATGGGAAAAAATATTTTAAAATCTGAAGGTTTTTCGCTCCATAAAATATTATTTTCTAGGGGAGTTGTAAGATCCAACTGCAAATCTTTGATTTTAGAAATATATCCTGGGATGCCGTGAATGGAGCTTTTAAGATTTGTTACGGCCGTATTTTCATCAATTTTAATAGAAAGCTGAGGTTGGATTTTTAAATTTAATTTATTTTTTTTGTATTCAATAAGTCCTTCTGACTTTAAAACAGTGACTTGATTTATTTTCTGAACAGAGATATTTTGCGAAGTTTTTGCGCCGTAGCCTTCAAAATCAACTTTTGATTGCAAAAATATTTCGTTGGTTTGAAGTTTTAAAAGATTTATATTTCCCGAAGTGACGACCGAAAAATTATTCTGCTTTGGATCTTTAAAGCTAACAACATAATGCAAACCTTCTGGGGCCTCTTGAGTTTCTTTAGAATTAGCTTGAAGAGAGATTCTTAATGGATTTCCCTCTTTGGACTCAAGTTGGAGATCAGCGATGTTAAGTTTAACTTTTTCAATTTTTACCCATGAATGAATGGATTGAAGCAATTCCATATAGTTATTTAAAATTTGAAATAAGTTTTCTTCGGGATCTTTAGGCTTTGTGCTTGCGGGTATAATGATTGAATCTTTAACGGCTATTAAATGTAAATTATGAATAGTAAATTTTTGACCAGGATCATTAGTCAAAATCGAAGCATTTAAGTGTATATGATCTATTGGTAATTTAAGCGAAATGTCTTGTTTAGTAATCAATAAATTTTCGGCTTGCCAGTCGATGATGAAATTCAGACCCGAAGTTCTTTCAAAATTAAAGTCAGCTTTGGTCCAGCTGACTTTAATATCACTTCGAACTATATACTTCTCAGCAAGCTGCCAGGCTTGGGAGGGACTTTTTAAAACCCATCCAACAGTTGCGGCGGTGATTAAAATTATAATCATTAAAAGAGCTAAGGTGTAGCTGGTGATTTTTAAAATGACTTTAAATGCATTTTTCATTTTAAAACTCCTGCCCAAAACTAAAAAAGTAGACCCATTGTTCAGGATAGGTCAGGGATCCTTCCTTTAAGGCATGCACTTGCCCCTTAGCTGCAGAAAAGCGAAGAGTGCCAAATGGTGAAGCCCAGCGCACGCCTGCGCCGTAGGAACTAAATGTTGTTGAATCTATAGTGTAACGCCGACTTCCCGTGCCCGCGACATCTGAAAGTAAAAAAGGCTGTATACGGTAGGGGATTTGTTCAATCAATCGCAATTCAAAACCAAGATAAAGAGCACTCAGAAATCCTAATCCACCATTATTAATGCTAAGTCTAGGAAAGCCTCTTAAGTTTTGGTCACCGCCAAGATAAATTCTGTCTTCAATGGGTAGCAAATCTTGGGGTTGACCATTTTCAATGTCATCAGCATCGACGGTGGTTGCTTCAATCCTTGTTCCCAATACAAAAAGTGGAGGCGAGAAGTTTCCTAAATTCCATAAATGTTTAAAATTAATTTCATACCGATTAGCATCTATTTTTGAACCAATACCCTTTTTTTGCCCTCGATAGAAAAAGTTCGTACTCCATCCTTCATACTGATCTCGGATGGAGGATTCATAAATATGTTGCATGGCTGTGACAGAGCCTTCGATAGTTGGATAAGTAGCGTTTTCTGGTCCCACGCCACGATGTGTTTTAATGTAATTAAGTGTAGGTCCCCACTGAGCAGATAATCTTGTTTGAGATTGATCCCAAGTGCGGCCTAGATCTGCGCCCAATTTAGCCGTGTCTATTTCAAACTCATTTTCTTTTTGGCGAGCCAGTCGGAATCGTGGACTCCAAAAAGTTCTTTGCCATCCTGGAAACCAATAAAGTTCAGAGCCTAAAGTTAAACTTTGTAATCGGGGGGAGGCATGTAAGCTTGCTGTAAAAGAAGAAGCCTTATTATCTAACCGAGCATTTTTAAAAGTGATATCCGTAAAGGGAAACTCTTCAGTAGAAGCGCCGACCCCAAAACGAATAATTTTAGGTTTACCAATAGAAGTCTTAAGCTGCAAAATAGCCTCATTGCTAAGACACTGGGTTACGAAATAGGCGCTTTGAAAAAGTCCATCAGCCATCATTCTTGAAGCCATCAGCTGAGGTTTTCTAATATCGTAAGTTTCACCTTTTTCAAAAGGCTGATAACGATCCATAATATCGTTACTGAGGCTATCCAAATCTCCATAGTCGACATGGCCGAAAGTTTTTTTAGTCCCTAATTCAGTTTCAACAATAACTGAACCATCCCATGTACGAGCTTCGACTTCAAGTTTTGGGCAAGCAAAGCCCTGACTGCGAATGCCAAAGTTGGCCCAGGCTTCAATTTCATTTAGTTTTTCTGGCATTAATGGAAAGCCTATAACTTTTCTTTTTTTATGGGGGTGTAAAGCATAATCTGCTCCATTAACACTTAAAGATTTAATTTCATCTTTTGGTCCTGACCAAACTGTCAGTTGATTTCCCTCGCGCTCAAAGCGAGGTTTTAAATAGCCTAAATTTTGAAATATAGTCTTAAGATGAAATTCAGCTTGAAGAAGAGGGATATTCTTCCAACTTTTATTATCCTTATCACTTCCACAGATAAGAACTTTTTCGTTGGCGTTGAGTTTAATTTTTCCTTCTTTAATAATAATATTCGGACAAATATTACTCTCAAATGCATAAGATAAGCTTGTGAAAAAAATTAAAGAAAAAAAAATATATATCATGGTCTCATATTACTAAATTGCAAGGGGACACCTATGTCTGATCTTCTAACAAGGGCCATACATTCTTGCAAATTATCAATGCTTTTAGAGGTGACTCTGACAAGATCGTCATTAATCGAGGCTTGAACTTTAATTTGTGAATCTTTAATGATTTTCACTAATTTTTTAGCGGCTTCTTTTTCAATCCCTTGAATAAGGTTCACGGGTTGTTTCCACATCATGCCACCCATTGGTTCTTTTTTTTCAAATTTTAAAGCTTGAATGTCGACGCCTCGATGATGAAGCTTTTTTAAAAGAATATCTTTAATGGCATTCATTTTAAAATCATCTTCAGCTAAAACGGTGATCGCTTTTTTATCCCATTGAATTTCAGATTTGCTGCCCTTAAAATCAAAGCGTCCCACGATTTCTTTGCGAGCTTGGTTAACGGCATTATCGACTTCTTGCATATTTAATTCGGAAACAATATCAAATGATGGCATATTAAATTGCTACCAAATCAAATCAAGTCTGGCAATGGTTCTTCGACGATAAGCTCTTTCACTTCTGCAGCTCGAAACCTGTGACGATATCTTAAAAAATAAAGTGCTCCGGAGATAACTCCTGCAAAAAACCCGACTAAATGGCTCATATAGCTAATGCTGGGATCAAAAGCTTCTGCTGGAACAAACAAAAGGAGGCCTACACCAATCGATCTTATAGCTCGTTGATAAATGCTGCGTTGGCGATCCAAAAAGAAATATAAAGTTAACCATGTGCCACCCATCCAAAAAACCACGCCTGAAGCGCCAATCAGTTTAATCTCAGCAGGCATTCCTGCGATCACAAATAAGTTTACCAAGCCACCCACAAATAGAGCCAAGATGGGGAAAACAAAATACCCAAAATGACCGGCTAAAAAAGTACCTAATATAAAAAATAAAAAAGAATTTGAAAAAAGATGAACTTCGTCGGAATGAATGAGTAAAGAACTCCAGGCTCGCCAAAATTCGTGATTTTCCCAGATAGCTTTTCCAGAAGCTGGCATCCAGATTTGGGCATGAAAAATATCTTTCCAGTAAATAAGACTGATCAGAGCAAGTGTAAAAGTACATAAGGCGCTGACAAAGGCACCCAGAGGATGGGGTTTTAATGAAAGCCAGGTCGAGTGAATAACAACTCGTTGTTCAGATGATGTCATCCAGACGCTTTATCGGCGTGAAAACCTTTAAGTTTTCCTGAGTGACTCTCAAAAGTCACTTGGATGGGTTGGCAGCAAACTTCACAGTCTTCAATATAAGATTGAGCTTCATCAACTGATACATCTAAAAGCATCGATATTTTTTCTAAGCAGAAGGGGCATTTAAAAAATTTTTCAATTTCTTCCATAATTATTTTATTGCAATCAAAGCTTTTTGAATTTGAACTTCCACAGCCGGTGGGCTTGTTCCGCCTTCAGATTTCCGAGCTTTCATAACTTCTAGGTGGTGAAGTTTCCCTAAAGTTTTTTGATCAAATAATTTATTATGAGATTGTAGCTCACTTAAGGTGAGATCTTCCAAACCTTTGTTTAATGAAATGCATTTTTGCACCACATGTCCGACCACTTCATGAGCTTCTCGGAAGTTCATGCCTTTTTCAACCAAATCATCAGCTAGATCTGTGGCATTTGAAAAATCAGCTTTTAAAGATTTTTGCATGGAAGCAGGTTTCCAATGGGCTTTTTGTAAAGTCAGTAACATCATTCTAACACATGCAGTGACAGTTTCTAAGCCTTCAAATAAGTGAACCTTATCTTCTTGCATGTCGCGATTATAACTTAATGGCAAGGACTTCATCACCGTCAGTGCGCCCATCAAGGCACCGTACACTCGGCCGACTCGGCCTCGAATTAATTCTGCTACATCAGGGTTTTTTTTCTGCGGCATAATTGAAGACCCAGTTGTTACTTCGTCGCCCAATTCTACGAAATTAAATTCTGGCGTACTCCATAAAATAAGCTCTTCGCAAAAACGAGATAAGTGCATCATAATAATTGAGGCGTCAGATAAAAACTCAATCACAAAGTCTCGGTCAGAAACAGCATCCAGACTGTTTTCTGTGACTTTAAAAAAATTTAGCTCTTTGCAGACAGCTTGGCGATCAATTGGAAAGCCCGTTCCCGCAAGTGCTGCAGATCCTAAGGGCATAGATAAAATTCGCGGTCCACTTTCAATCAATCGCTCTTTATCTCGCTGAAACATCCAAAAATAAGCTAACAGATGATGAGCTAAACTGACGGGTTGAGCATGTTGCATATGAGTCATGCCAGGAAGAATAGTTTCTTTGTGTTTTTGAGCTTGGTTTAAAAGTTCGTTTTGTAGAGCTAGAAGATCTTGAGTTAAAACATCAACATGCTCTTTTAAAAAAAGTCGAGTGTCCGTGGAAACTTGATCATTACGGCTGCGGGCGGTGTGGACTTTTTTAGCCGCTTCGCCAATTTTTTCAAAAAGTCGTTTCTCGATTTCGCCGTGAATGTCTTCAGCTTCGGGATTAAAAGCCCATTGTCCCGTAGAAATTTCTTTACCAATTTCTTCTAAGCCCATTATAATTTTTTCTGCATCAACAGCTGGAATAATTTTTTGAGCCGCTAGCATTCGAGCATGAGCCGCAGAAGTTTTTAAATCCACAGCCCACATTTTTGAATCAATATCGATGGAGGACGAAAATATTTCGACTTCTTTGGAGGTCTCTTTTGAAAAACGTCCGCCCCATAACTTCATTATTGTTCCTTTTGGTATTTTTCTAATAACGAATGAAACATACGGCCTTGCAAGCCAAAGTTTTTAACAGCTCCCGTGCTTTCTCTTTGATCAAATGTCGTTGTGTCAAAAGAGGCTAAGTCTTCTGAATAAAGAGCCCATTTAGAACTTCGACCTAAAGTTATCACTTGGCCTTTAAAAAGCTTTAATGTGACTTCCCCAGACACTCGTTTTTGAGTGGATTGGATAAAGCATTCTAAATCTTGTTTCAAAGGATCAAGCCAAAGACCTTCATAGGCCAGTCGACTCCATTCTTGATCAACAATCGCTTTGAAACGGATTTCATCCCGAGTCAGCACCAAGTTTTCAAGGGCCTTGTGGGCTTTTAAAAATACAGTCGATCCAGGGCATTCGTAATTTTCACGAACTTTTAAGCCCATCATACGATCTTCCATAATATCGATGCGTCCAACGCCGTGATTTCCAGCCATGGTATTCATTTTTAATACTAATTGTGCAGGGCTGGATTTTTCTCCGTTGATTGAAATGGGCACGCCATTTTTGAATTCAATTTTTACAGTGCTAGCTTTTGCATCTGAATTTTCAATCGACTTTGTCCACTGAAAAATTTCTTCAGGCGGCGCAAAGTCAGGCTCTTCTAAACGGCCCCCTTCAATCGACCTGCCCCAAAGGTTTTCATCAATGGACCAAATTTTATTTAAGGACTGCTGAATAGGAATGTTTTTTTCTTTAGCGTATTCAATTTCCCATGTGCGAGTCATATTGCGTTCGCGAACAGGGGCGTGGATGATTGCTTCGGGCATCATACTTCGGATACCATATTCTATTCGGTACTGATCGTTGCCTTTTCCCGTGCAGCCGTGGGCAAATGCAGTGATTCCTAACTTTTTGGCGTACTCAACAGCTTTTGCTGCAATTAAAGGACGAGCAATCGAAGTCGACATCGGGTAGCCCTGATAATCGCCGTTAGCTTGAACAGCGGGCCAACAATATTTTTCAGTGAATTCTTCTTTGGCATCAGCTGTATAATGTTCTGTTTTTAAAATTTTTGCTTTTTCAGCGGCTTGCTGGATATCAGCAGGATCTTGTCCTACGTCCACCGTCACAGTGATGACTTCTTTGTATCCATATTCTTCGCGCATTAAGGGAATGCAAACCGAAGTATCAAGACCACCACTATAGACAAGTAAAACTTTTTTCTGAGTGTCTGCCATGTGAGCAAGCCTTTCTCTAAATTGAAAATCCGGCCACAATTCCAGCCGAAGGTCGGGGTTGGATATTTATGCAACTTTATTATAAAAAATGCAATTTAAAATTGACATATAGCTCATTAGGCCTAAATATGCATGAATGATGCATAAAAATCTAGCAAGTAACACATCATTAAATCCCCAAAACAAGGTCAATGCTTCTATTATAGGCGCACGGGGATACTCAGGGCTTGAGCTCACGCGATTACTTTTAAATCACTCAAGCGTTGAGCTCACTCATTGTTATGCGACGAAAGATTTTTCTTTAACGGATGATGTTTTAGACAGCGGCGTACAGAGTATTGTTTGTCTTTCAGAAGATAAATTAATGAATCATTTAACAGATGTGGTTTTTTTAGCCACGCCCGCTGAAGTTTCTTTAAAATTAGCGCCGCAAATTATGGCCGCGGGTAAAAAAGTGATCGATCTGAGTGGAGCTTTTAGATTAAAAAAGAACGACTATAATAAATGGTATAATTTTGATCACACCGAATCTGAAATCTTAGCTGACGCTGATTATGGATTGATGCCATTTGCAGGACCAACAGCAGAAAAAAACCAAATTATTTCAAATCCTGGTTGTTATGCAACGGCGATTACTATGGCTTTAATTCCCTTATTAAAAAGAAATTTGCTTGAAACTGAAAATATCGTGATTGATGCCAAGTCAGGAACCACAGGAGCTGGAAGAAAAGCTTCTGAGAATCTTCTTTTTTCTGAAGTCGGTGAGAATTGTTTGCCTTATAAAGTGGGACAACATCAACATTTGCCAGAAATTCAAGAAGCCATTGAAGCTTTTGCGGGAGTTCAAATAGAGCCTCATTTCTCGACTCATTTGCTGCCAGTAAAAAGAGGCCTTATTGCTGGGATTTATGCGACGGCAAAAACCAGTGATTTAGATGTGATTAAAAATGCATATGCTGAAGAATACGCCAACTATGATTTAGTTAGATTTGGTCGCGAGCTTCCAAAATTAGCCAGTCTTACAAAAGTCGTAGGAACTCCGTACACTCATATTTCCTTCCAACTTGTCGGTAAAAAACTTTATGTTTTTTCTGCCATCGACAATCTGTTAAAGGGCGCTGCAAGCCAAGCTGTAGAAAACCTCAACCGTTTTCTAGATTTGCCTTTGCATCATTCGTTAACCATTTCACCAATGTTTTCACCATCTCTACATCAGACAAGCTTGGAGAAATAAAAAAAATGACTTTAGGTCCTGGACTGCACAGAACAGTACTTCCTTTAGGTTTTTTAGCCAGCGGTGTGAACTGCGGCGTTCGACGCTATCGTCCTGATATAGGTTTGATTTATTCAGAAAAAGATTGTGTTGCTGCCGGAGTGTTTACTTTAAATGAAATGAAAGCAGCTCCGGTTCTTCACTGTCAGTCGATTCTTCCTTCTGATAAAATCAGAGCTATTGTGACAAACTCAGGTCAGGCAAATGCGGCCACCGGAGAACTTGGCGTAAAAAATAATGACATCATGGCCATTGCCATTGCTGAAGAACTTGGTATTAAAGCTAACCAAGTTTTAACCGCGAGTACGGGAGTGATCGGTCAGCACTTAGCTATTGATAAAATAACAGCCTCAATTCCTGAATTGGTTGAACGTTCAACCGATGTTGCCGAAAATTTTGCTCTTGCGATTTTAACCACGGATTTAGTTCCTAAAACTGTGACAACAACAGTGAAGTTATCGCAAGGCGAAGTGCGAATCACTGGAATCTGCAAAGGTTCTGGCATGATTCATCCAAATATGGCGACCATGCTTGGATATTTACTGACAGACCTTAAATTGTCCCCCGCTTTAACGCAGTCATTACTAAAGGAAGCGACGGATTTAACTTTTAATATGATCAGTGTCGACGGAGATTCTTCGACCAACGATTGTGTTTTTATGATGGCCAGTGGTCAGTCTGAAGTTGAGTTAAAAACTGATGCTGACTTTAAAGCTTTTAAAGATGAGTTAGTGAATGTTTCTAAAGTGCTTGCTCAGTCTATTGCAGCTGACGGTGAGGGTGCCAGCAAGCTTTTAGAAGTTGAATTGATTGGCTCGCCTTCTTTGGAATTAGCTCGTCAGGCGGCTCGTGGTGTAACCTTAAGTCCTTTAATTAAAACCGCCATGCATGGCGAAGATCCTAACTGGGGACGTATACTTGCCCGGTTGGGAGCAGAAAAAGTACCTGCGGCTAGCTTGAATAAGATGGATTTGCGAATTCAAGGCGAACTGCTTTTTGAAAATGGTGCCCCGGCCGAGTTCAATCGTGAACACGTTCGAGGTCTTTTAAAACAACCAAAAATTCATATCTTGATTGATTTGAAGTCAGGCCCAGAAACAGCAACGGCCTGGGGCTGCGATCTTTCAAAAAAATATGTAGAAATTAATACGGAGTACTCATGAAATCATCACGTGTGTTAATCAAATTGGGTGGCGCTTCTTTACAAGATGAAAAAGTTCTTCACGTTGTGACTGAAGCTTTAAAACAATACCGTAAATACGGATACCAAGTGATTTTGGTTCACGGTGGTGGTCCAGCCATCAATGCCGAGCTGACTCGTCGGGGAATTGAATGGAACTTCATCAAAGGTCAACGAGTCACAACTCCTGATATGATGGATGTCATTGAAGGCGTCCTTTGCGGCGATATCAACCGAAAATTAATTCGTCACTTGGGATCGCAAGGTCTTCCTGCCGTTGGATTTTCTGGCGCCGATGGAAAAACTTTACTGTGCACTCAAGCGTCTGAAGAACTGGGTCAAGTGGGATCTATTCAAGAAGTGGCTGTGAAGTGGATTGAAGGTCTTTTATCGCAGCCAAATTCTCCGATTCCAGTGATTGCTCCCATTGGTGTTGGTGCCAATGGTGAAGCTTATAATATTAATGCCGACTGGGCGGCGACGCATTTGGCAGCAGCATTAAAAGCTGAATATTTGGTGTTTTTAACAGACCAAAATGGAATTTTAAATACTCAAAAACAATTGGTCTCTCAGCTCAGTGAAAATACTTTAGAAGAAATGGTTGAAGATGAAATTGTGACTGGTGGAATGTACACTAAAACTTTAACAATTTTGCATGCGCTCCAGCAGGGTGTTAAAGCCGTGCGAGTGATGAATGCCAGAGATTCTTTAAATGGTTTGTGGAGTGATTACGTTGGGACTTGGTGCATGCCTAAAAAAGAAGATGTCTTTCAATATGTTCCTTTTAACAAGATAGAAAACGTTTCGCATGTTGCAGTTTAAGACGAAGCATTTTTTAACTGGCGAAGAACTGTCGCAAAATGAGCTGGTGGATCTTTTAAGAATGGCTGAGTTTCTAAAAAAAACTCGAGGTCAGGAAAAGCAGCAGGTTTTAAACGATAAGACCGTGGCGCTTATTTTTGAAAAGCCTTCTTTAAGAACGCGAGTCAGTTTTACGGTTGGAGTGCAAGAACTCGGTGGGAAAGCGATTGAGCTTTCTAGCAGCCAGAAAAAAAATGAAGAACCCGAAGATGAAATTCGGGTTCTGCAAGGCATGGTTCACGGTGTGATGCTAAGAACCTTTAAGCATGAAACTTTAGAGCGCATGGTTTCAAAATCAAAAATTCCTGTGATCAATGGATTGTCTGATAGTCACCATCCTTGCCAAGCTTTAGCTGATCTCCAAACTTTGCAACAAAGATTTGGTCAGTTAAAAGGTTTAAAATTAGCTTATATCGGTGATGGAAATAATGTTTTGCACTCACTTCTTTTAATGGCTCCATTTGTTGGAGTCGATGTGCATTACGCTTGTCCCGAAGGTTATCAGCCCGATGCTGAAATTTTAGAGCGAGCCCACAAAAGAGCTCTATTAGTCGGAGCTCAAATTAAAAAATTTATTACTCCAGCCGCTGCGGTGACAGGTGTTGATGCAATTTACACGGACGTTTGGACAAGCATGGGTTTTGAAAAAGAAAATGAAATTCGCATGAAAGCTTTTGAAGGCTACCAAGTGAATAAAACTTTATTATCTAAAGCCCAGCCTAAAGCGATCATTTTACATTGCTTGCCGATGGTAAAAGGCCAAGAAATCACGGCTGAGGTTGTTGAGCTTTCAAATTCAGCGCTTTTTGAACAAGCTGAAAATCGTCTTCATGCTCAGAAGGCTTTAATGATGGGACTTTTTAATGGCGGTCACTGACGCTCGGCAAAGAATCACAGTTCTAAGAAAACTCCTGGCTGATGGAAAAATTTCCACCCAGGAAGAATTAGCTGATGAATTACGCCGGCAAAAATTTGATATCACACAGAGCACCATCTCAAGGGATTTGCGCAGGCTTGGTGCTGTTAAGACCGTTGATGCGACAGGTGGGACGGTTTACAGGTTATCACAAGATATGTCGACCAGTGCTCCTATTTTTGCTTCTAGCTTAAAGCATCTTTTAATAGATATTACCCACAATGATTCAATTATTGTTATCCATACGGCAGCTGGCTCAGCCAATCTTGTTGCTAGACATCTTGATCTTATTCGTCCCGTCGGAATTCTTGGTACCATCGCAGGCGACGATACGATTTTTGTGGCCCCCATCTCAACCCTTAAAATTCCAGAGATCATAAAAAAAATCTACGACTCAATGTAGGCGCAGACTTCAAAGCTTGCCTGTTTTAAACATCAGTGGCAGCCTCGGGTCCTATGATGAAAGCCCTTTTAGTAGGTGTTCAACTTCCGCAAGTTTCAAATGTTGATCATCACGCGTCTTTGCAAGAGTTGCGTCGACTTGTCACAACTTTAGGTTATGAAGTGATCGGCGAGTTTTCGCAAAAAAGATCTTCAGATCGAGGCGCCAATGTTTTGGGGGATGGAAGATTAAAACTTCTGGCTGAATGGACCGGTGGAACTGGTGTTGTTGCTTCTATGGTACAACATAAAAAATCAAAGGCTGCTTTAAAATTTACCTCCAATACCGAAGAGGAAACAGATATTGACGAATTAAGTGAAGATAAGGTTCCCAAAGAAAAAGCTGATATTGTAATTTTTGATTGTGAACTTTCGCCCTCACAGCTTCGCAATCTAGAAAGTGCGACGGGAGTGACCGCTTTAGATCGAACGGGCGTGATCATCGAAATTTTTAGTAAGCATGCACGTACAAAGTCAGCTCGCCTGCAGGTTGAGATTGCTCGTCTGACTTACGTTGCCCCGAGGCTTCGGGAAACAGGTGCAGGAGCTGATCGACAAGCTGGCGGTGGAGGCAAGGGTTCGGGAGAAACCAGTCTTGAGCTTGATCGTCGTCATATCAGAGATCGCATTAAAGAATTAAAAATTGAACTAGGTTCAATTCAAAATGAACATCTTATTCGTCGAGCCCGAAGAGACCAAGAAATTTCTGTCGCCCTTGTCGGTTATACGAACGCGGGAAAATCATCACTGATGCGTGCTATGACAGGCAGTGAAGTTTTAGTGGCCGATAAACTCTTTGCCACACTAGATACGACCGTTAGGCCCTTAGCGCCGGAAACAAGACCTAAAATTTTATTATCAGACACTGTCGGATTTATTAAAAAACTTCCCCATGATTTAGTGGCCTCTTTTCGATCAACTTTAGATGAGGCATTAAATGCATCCCTTCTTTTATTTGTAGTTGATTCATCGGATCCCACCTTTCGATCGCAATTAGAAGTCACAAGGCAAGTCCTAGGCGAAGTCGGAGCAACAGATGTTCCAAGCTTATTAATTTTTAATAAAAAGGATCGCCTGTCATCTGAACAAATAGCGACTTTAAAAATTGAATTCCCCGACGCCATCTTTTTATCGACTAGAGATCCCGAGGATTTGAATGATCTAAGACTGCGGCTGATTGCAAATTTTGAAAGTGATATGCAAGATGAAGATATCTACATTCCTTACACAAATAAGGGTGCCATTGGCGAAATTAGAAGCAAGATGCGAGTGCTTTCTGAATCTTATAATGAAAAAGGCACGACTTTAAAAGTTCGTGCCTCAGCTGAAGACCTTATGCGACTTCGAAAAAAATTTTCCATTTAAAAAATTAATAGCGTTATTTTCTCCTAGACGTCGCAACTTTAATTTTTTCTACTTCAGCTAAATATTTTTTAGTCGCTTCGGGTAAATCTCTCCATAACTTTACAGCAAAAAATAAACCAAATAAAGTAAACGGCATCAGAAAACTTGGCCAGTACTGCCATGTTTCTTTGGTCAAAAGACCACCCAAAACAAATTCCTGAAATGATGAGCCTAATTTTGAAAATCCATCTGCTACACCAGTGGCTGTAGCAGCGCCTCGGCGACCTCCAAAGTCAGCGGTTGCTGTTCCTGACATGATGGAGTGGACACCAATGACAGCCATCATCATCACCAGACAACTGATTCCCATTGCCATAGGATTTGAAGAAATTGTAAAAAACATGACAATAGTTGCAATAAACATGATCAGTTGCAAGATCCCGGCAACCGGTGCCCTTCGGGAGTGGAAAAATCGATCCGAGATAGATCCAGCCAGGAAGGCTCCAAGAATACCAGTCACAGCGGCCCATAATCCCCAATGACTGATAATTTGTTCAACACCAAATCCTGTTTCTTTAGCAAACAGTCGATACCATTTCATAATACCATCACGTAAAATACCTGATGTAAATTCAATAGCTCCAATCATTAGGATCACGCGATTAGAAAGAACAGATTTAATCACTTTTGCCCAAGATGTTAAATCCGCGTGATTGTCACCATGGGAAGCATCGTAAGTTTCAAATTTTCCAAATCCGGCTTCATCGGGCGAGTCCTTAATTAAAAGTAAATCGATCATGGCCCAAATCAATAAAAATCCTGCAGGAATATAAAATGCCAACCAGTAGGAAGAAATTTGCGCATTTTGCAGAGCAAATAAATTTTGCATAAATTCACGGAAGGCCGAGGGCTCAGCCGCTGCACTGACTCGAACAGCTTTAATAATGGCTTCTGTCCAATCGAATGAAAAATAAACCCCGAGAGAAATCAGAGTGCCAAAAATAGCTCCAAATGTTCCGCGCTCGCGGACATGAAACCAAAAAGATTTAACTTTGATTGTAGAGATCGCGCCAAAACTTTGAAAAAACATATTCAGCGAATAAAGAATGGTGAGAGTTAAAACAATATTTAAGGAACTTGAGTCATGCATATAAATATACAAGGCCCAACCCATTAAAATATTAAATATGGCTGCCCCAAGGCTTGCCATGATCATTCCTTTTTTTCCACCGATTCTATCAATCAAAGGACCAGAAACAAAAAGAGAAGCCGCGTAAATGAAAAATCCCCATCCAGAGATCTGACTTTTTTGCGCTTTAGTGATCACTTCAGCTGTTGCAAGAGAATCAAGATTGTATCGTGCCATGTACATGAAGGCGTAAGTCATTCCCAGTGGAAACCAACTTAAGAATCTTCGCCACATAAAAGCTTTGCTATGTTTTAAAGGATTTTTAACAAAATAAAGAGTGATAACATAAGTCAATAATCCACAAACAATAAGTAATTGCATAAACCCCACGCTTTTAGAAGAGCAAAGAAACTTCAAATTTGAAGATTCGAATATCTAAAGGCACAGTTTTAGTCAATATTATAGCAAGATTAAAAAAAGAAAAATTTAAGGTGGCCTAAAGCTAAATCTCTTCTCGCTTTTAGACACAAGGGGCATTGCGAGCGCAATTCCTTTTGGGTCTAAAACCGAGAAGAGATGTTTAATTAATGTAGACTATTATCGGGTTTGTTAAAGTGGTCATTACCCTCAAGCTTAACGAGCTTGTTATAAATCCCAATCAGCATAAAGCTAGGGACCCATAATCCAACGAAGTTTGCTAACTCTTTTCGTCGAGTGAATGCCGCAAGAGAAGCAGATATTGCCATACTTCCTAAAGCTAAAGATAAATAACCAATAGAAGGAACTTTTGAAGTGATGTTCTCGACTTTTTTAGTCAGTTCGCCTTCCGTTGAGTTGGGTTTTGTAAGTGAATTTTTTGTCATTCCTGAAATGCTAGTTTGATCCATTGTGACCTCCACGATCAAACTTAATATTTGCAACGCTGATGCCAATGGTCTTTAAGTCCTATTGGCAATATCTTCGAATAAGAAAATTTTTAGAGGCAAAAATTCCCTAAAATCGCCCTGGAAAACGTGGAGGTCTGCGACCGCCGCCTCTGCCTGGGGGAGGGCCAGGTAAGGGATTTCGATCTGGATCGCTAGGAACTAAACATTTTTTCCAGTTAAAAGTAAATTGCTGAGCTAATACTCCGTCCACAGAATCTAAAGTGATTTGTGCTTCTCGTCCGGGAGCATTTAATTTTGCAATCAAAAAAGTTTGAATTAATAAATTACTAGCATTTCTTCCTGAGCAAGGTGACCAAAGTTGCGCTCGCGCATCGATAACATTTCGTACAAAGTAATCTTGAGTCATAGGTCCGTGAAAAATCTTTTGTATAAAAGAATATTTTCCCGGTGAATTTCCAAAGCCTGGTCTTTCATTGGGAGGAGTCGATCCGTCGAAAGCATAAAGAACTTGATGACTGACTTGCGTGCCAGCATCAGCATTAATAAAACCACGATAATCCGCAGAAGCAATAGTATAGGACCATCCTGGAGGACTAATAACACTCAGATTAACCGTGCAAGCTTTTCGATCAAGCGTAAAACTAGGATCAGCTGCTGCCGCGTAGTTATCCATAAAGACTGAAAAAGTTTTTCCATCCGGAGACATCACAGCGCGAGCCGAATCGTTTTGACAACCACTGCCTTGCATTCGGGCGTCTACAATTTGTACGCCTTCAGGAGCTTGAGCATGAGCCGTTGATACAAAACCCATTAAAAAAATTAAAGCGCAGGATAACGTTTTCATAAAACCCTTTCCAGAGTGAGGAATCTCACCCTGAGGTTGTGGTTAAAAAATGCTTAGTAATTACAACGTCTCCATTGAATATGATAAATCAAACCTGAAGAAACATCGGCTGAATCGACAATTCCCATAGATTGTTCATTGTATCGGTTACTTTGACTCATCATTGATGAATTGATTCTTAAAGTAACACTTTGACCGCATGGAGCCCAAACTAAAGTGCTGGCAATTAAGTTATCAGTTAAAGTGAAGTCTTTGTTGATCGGACCTGTAAAGGTTCGAGAAATTATGGGACCTCTTACTCCAGCCCAAAAGTATTCAACGTTGAAACGATTCATACCACCACGAGGTATAATATTGGCGCCTCGATAGTCGACGGCAAAAACCGCAACGCTATAACCTTGAGGAACTTGAACGGGGATTCCAATCGCACAAGATTTTCGATCGACTCTTCTGCCAGTTTCACCACCAGCTTCAGCCACATAGTTATCAAATAAAACTGAAACCGTGTCTTCAGCTGGAGAAAGCACTGCACTTGCTGTTCCCGCTGGACAACCGGTGCCACCGTATTCTGGTATTCCTAAGCGAAGACCCCTTGCTTGAGCCTGTCCTGCTAACAAACATCCGATCACTAACGTTAAAAATCTTGATCTCACTTTGATCCCCCTTGTGTTTTGAAGTGTCACTGGGTGGAGTGACTTTAACTTCGTTATAAGCTGATAAAGCAAAGACTCGGCCAAAGTGTTTGGTGTCACTGTGGCTCCGTCATAATAAAATAATTTAGTTTAGGTATTTCTTCGTAATTGCTAGTACTTAATGAAAACTGTTGAAGTTACATTTTTATTAAACGAGATTTTTTATTTAAAATTTTCAAGCAGTATCAGATTGCCAAATTTTAGAAAAAGGAAACCTTATTGACTTTTTAGTGCAAAACATTAATTGGGTTTTGTGCTAATTCAGGATTTGATTCTATGACAGTTTCTCGTTCCATTTCTCGTTCAGTTCTAAAACCAAAGATTCGTAAAATTTGAAAAGGTGGGCTCCAGCCAGTCAAAGCGTACTGGATCAAAAATCCACCAATGGCCGCGGGCATTAGGTAAAATCTTTTATTTACGGTTCTCCCTAAAGTTAATCCTGCTAGGATTCCGACAGCGGCATGAACCATTAAGGCTTTTTCAATCGATAATTCTAAATTCGGTATTGATAATTCATTGATTTGCGTCGTGTCCATAAAAGTCTCCTTATTAATTAAGCCTTACAAATGCAGCAATATTTGATCCAAATGTCTTTTTAAGATGCAAATGTCATTGATTTAACGCTTAATTTCAGAAACTCGAACACCTATTGACGGGCCCTAGACTTTAAGTGTCTCTTTAACTTGTTGAGCTAGTTTAAGAGTTTTTGTTTTTCACCTTAAGAGGAGATTGTATGGATTTTGCCTTGTTCTCGCATGCTGGAATTTATTATGTTTTTAAATGGCTTCATTTCTTTTTTGGCGTGATGTGGATTGGGCATCTTTATTATTTTAATTTCACTCAGGGCGCATTTATGGGTGTGACTGATGCACCAACAAAATCACAGGTTCAGCAAAAGTTATTGCCGGTTGCGATGTATTGGTTTCGCTGGGGTGCAATGTGGACATTTGTGACCGGAATTTTGATGTTAGGAACATCAAAATGGGTTGGCTTTAGCATGCACGGTGATTGGGGTGTAAAAATCATGACCGGGTCGCTTTTTGGAACTCTTATGTGGGCCAACGTTTGGTTTCTTATTTGGCCAAAACAAAAGCAAGTGATTCAATCCGCTTTACAAGTGGCAGGTGGTGGAAGTGCGATTCCTGATATCCCAGCTATGGCGGCGTCAGCGACTTTAGCTTCACGAACCAATGTTTTGTTTTCTATACCAATGCTATTTTTTATGGGAGCCGCAACGCACTTACCGGTTCAAATGGACCTTTCTAAAGTAGGAATTTATTTTATTGTGCTAATTATTTTAGCAGGTGCCCTACAGGTGAATGCCATGAAGGGTAAATTAGGACCTATGACCACGGTGAAAGGTGTTATCACTTGTGGTTTTATTTTAACGGCGGTGGTTTACGGATTGATGGAAATTATTCTTTAGATTTATTTTACTCTGACTTAAGGGCAATCCTTAAGTCAGAAAGTTTTTGGTGACTCTTGAGCTCTTTCTTGATGTTTGCCTTTACGTCCAGGAAATTCTTCCCACTGACTGACGCAATATTTAGAGCACATGCTTTGTTTTATGTCTAACTGAAGACAATCTTCGCAAATCAAAATTTGATGATCGCATCTCAAACAATCTATTTTCACATCACCTGGTTGACCACAGTGCGGGCACAGTTGAAAGACTTGGGTCGGCTTAAGTTTTTGGTCTAAAGCAACGCGACGATCAAAGACAAAGCATTCTCCTTCAAATTGATCATCAGGATACTCCTCGAGATATTTTAAAATTCCACCCTCTAGCTGAAAAACATTATCATAACCTTGGGCTTGCAACTCCATGATGCCTTTTTCGCAACGAATTCCACCTGTGCAAAAAATCAACATTTTTTTATCTTTTGGAAAATCATTTTTTACTACGAATTGAGGAAATTCGGTAAAGACATCAATCTTTGGATTAACGGCCCCTTTAAAAGTACCAACTTTGGTTTCATACCAATTCCTTGTATCGATCAAAACAAATTCTTTTTCTTCTTTTAAAACACGGTTCCACTCTGAAGGATTTAAATGATGATTTTTAGCGTTGGCTGGAAAATGATGAGGCGTATTAAGGGTTACAATTTCAGGTCTTATTTTAACAATAAAACGTCGAAACAGCATTTGATCTGATGTTGAATCTTTGAAAGTTATGTCCGATATTTTAAAATAATTTTTAATCCAGGATTTTACTTCGGAAATATATTGGCTATCTTTAGAAGATAAAGTTGAATTAAGACCTTCGGAACCTAAGATCCATAAACCTTGCAGACCTATTTCTTGAGCTTTAATCTCCAAGTCATTTTTAATTTGTTCGAGGTTTTCAAGTGGGATAAATTTGTAAAAACTGGTGACGAAATAGTTACTTTTAGAACTCATTATTTCTCCTGTCTGATTCTGGCTCCAAACCTGATAGACTTTAATGCTGATAAGCTAAAAAAACACTCGGGTCAAGATTTGTCCGATGGGCTTTCAAGCCATGGATGTTATTTTTGAGCGACTTTGACACTGATTTCTAAGCCCTCTAATACCACTGGCATTTGAGTTGATGGAATAAAAACAGCAAAGCCTTTCGGTAAACTTGAATTTTGCCGTAATGCTTTTTTTAAGTCAGGATTATAGCTAATAAATTCTTCTGAGCTCAATTGACTGAGTTTAATAAATTTTTGAATTTTAATTTTTCGAGGCAAAGTCAGCTGTTCGACATGGCTAAACTCATGACTGATCAAATCGCCAAACAATTCTTGTGAGTATTTTTGCACAATCAGGGCCGCTAAAAATTCACTGTAAAAGTTTTCAGAAGCAAATCCAAAACTTCCAGCTTTATATTTTTTTATAATGACCCCAATATCGTCAGTGCCTAATTCTCTGACGGCTTTCCTTAAGCTGCCGGGTCCATGATTATAAGCTGTAACAACCAAAGGCCAGCTGCCAGAAAGCAATTTATAGTTCTCATTAAACATTCGTGCGGCCACCATGGTGGCCTTGTAGGGAGATTTTCTTTCATCAATTTGATCTGAAACTAAAATAAATTTTTTACTCACAGCAGGCATCAGTTGCCAAATTCCTAGGGCTCCGACTTTACTGCCGGCTTCAATATTAAAACTGCTTTCTACCAAAGGTAAACGAGTCAGCTCTGTGGGAAGTCCACGGGCAATAAAAATCTTTTCCATGTACTCTAAATATCGTGTAGATTTTTTTAAACCCTCAATGAAAAAATCTTTTTGACCGGTTTGAAGACGCAATCGACTGGAAACAAATTTAAGATTTGCCGAAGCGCCTCCTGGTAGCAGTTCAAGTTTATCAAAGAGGATTCTTTCATCATCAGTTAATGTTTGAGCTCGTCGAATTTTTTTTGCAATTTTTTGAAAGCTTAATCGAGCCTGATTGAGTTTACCTTGAGCTGTCTTTTGAGCTTTTTCAACATTCAACCACTGCGCATTGGCTGGAGCCGACAATATATCAGTTGTATCAACCACTTCTAAGACCCACCACGGATAATCTTGATGATGAATAACTCGATGTTGAGAGCTGTATTTTGAATAAATATCAAACCAAAATCCAACACGAGGTATCAAAACCGGTGGAATCTGAAAATCTTTTGAAATTTTACCTTCAGTATCAAGCAAAATTTCTGCTTCAGATTTAGGCTGAACTAAAAGAGGTGGGGATGAAAAGTCAGCGAGTTGGTTTATTTGTGCATCGATATTAACGGGTTGGAAAACTTGATCAACAAAGATGGTATTATCGGAGGAAGACACCAATAAAAATTGGGTCACTATTAACATGTAGGCGAAGATCAGTTTGTGCAACATAAGGCTTCCTTGAAGCAAGCCCAGTGCCATGGCAGATCTTATGGGAGCCATTTCCAAAGACCGCATGATGAAGGATTTTCATCCTAGGTCAGACAATAGGCAGCCTCATGAGCTGACCTCATATCTAAAAAGGGTTGCCCGAAGGGCTCCCTGTGTCTAAAACATTTTTATGAATTTAAATCCCCAAGATCAAAAAGAAGTTCAAAGGCGAAGAACTTTTGCCATTATTTCCCATCCAGATGCTGGGAAAACCACTCTCACTGAAAAGCTTCTTTATCATGGTGGAGTGATTCATGAAGCCGGCGAGGTCAAAGGCAAGCGCGGAACAAAAGCGGTGACTTCTGACTGGATGGAGATGGAGCGGGAAAAGGGGATTTCGATCACCTCTTCTGTGATGACTTTTGATTACGAAGGCCTGCGGGTCAATCTGCTAGATACTCCTGGCCATAAAGATTTTTCCGAAGATACTTACCGAGTTCTTATGGCCGTCGATTCTGCCTGCATGCTCATTGACGTGGCAAAAGGTGTTGAAGAAAGAACTCGAAAACTTTACGAGGTTTGTCGCTTAAGAAAAATCCCCATGTTTACATTTGTTAATAAGCTCGACCGAGAAGGGAAAGATCCCTTAGCCCTGATCGATGAAGTTGAGAAAACTTTAAATATGCAGTGCTATCCGGTGACTTGGCCCTTAGGGATTGGGCAAAGATTTAAAGGAATTTACAATCGAATCACAAAAGAAATTTATTTCTATGATCAGCGCCGTGAAAACGATGAAGTGATTGTAAAACCTTTTTTAGGCCCTGACGATCCCGCTATTTTTGAGGCCTTGGACAGAGAAAGTGCCGAGCAAGTGCGCGGCGAACTTGAGTTGATAGAAGGAGCTTTACCACCTTTTGACGTAGGAGCCTTTTTGGCCGGAGAATTATCACCGGTGACTTTTGGTTCAGCCAAACAAAATTTTGGTGTTGATACTTTTCTAAAATTTTTCTGTCAGTATGCTCCCGGTCCTCAATCACGCAGAACAAAAGATGGCAAAGATGTTGAGCCAACAGATCAAAATTTTTCAGGTTTTGTTTTTAAGATTCAGGCCAATATGGATCGTAGACATCGCGATCGAGTGGCATTTTTAAGAATTTGCTCGGGAAAATTTGATCGAGGAATGAAAATTTATCATGCCAGATTAGACCGAGAATTGCGTTTAGCCTATTCAAATCAATTCGTCGCGGCCGACCGTGAAACTGTGGATGAAGCTTATGCCGGCGATATTATTGGCGTGAATGATACAGGTAATTTTGCCATTGGCGATGCCGTATCAAGTGTTGGTAAAGTTCAATTTGAAGATATTCCTAAATTTGCACCAGAGCTTTTCACAAGACTCAGTGTTGGCGATGCCATGAAGCGCAGTAAATTACAATTAGCGCTTCAACATTTAGGCGAAGAAGGTGCTATTCAAATTTTTATCGATCCTATTGTTGGAGCTCAAGATCCGATTATAGGTGCTGTGGGTGAGTTGCAATTTGAGGTTTTAGCTCGAAGGCTCTTAGATGAATATAATTTAGAAGTAAGACTGACAAGGTTACCCTATTCTGTTGCACGCTGGCCGCGCTCGGCCGATGGAAAAGCTGTTGAAACCTTAAAGGGGGACTTTACGATTTTTCGAGATGCCATTGATCAGCCAGTGATTTTATTGAATCAAGAATGGGATCTTAACTGGGCCAAAAAAGAAAATCCAGACGTTGAATTTCAAAGTTCTATCTCCCGGGCTAGGTAAGCCTCCTTACTCGGCGCAGAAAAATCCTAAAGTGACAGTCAGAGGATGCATTTTGGCTCAGACCAGATAAGTTGATCCACCATGAATGATGTTAAGCCCCTTATCATAAATCAGCTGGTTAAAAATTATGGCACGGTCTCGGCTGTGAATAACGTCAGCTTTTCGGTTGAAAAATCCGAAATTTTTGGATTGCTGGGACCTAATGGAGCAGGTAAAACTTCAATTATCTCTATGATTACGACTTTAGAAAAACCTAGCACAGGGCAAGTTCACGTGTTTGGTCAAGATGTTGTTAGCAATTCATTATTTACAAAAAAACAAGTCGGAGTGGTTCATCAAGAAGTCATTAATTCTGGATTTTTTGATGTGGAAGAAATTCTTACTTTTCAATCTGGCTATTATGGTAAAAATAAAAATAAAGAGCGCATTGATTACGTTTTAAATAAGCTTGCTCTTTATCCTCATCGTCATAAAAAAGTAAAACAACTTTCAGGCGGGATGAAACGTCGATTGATGATTGCAAAAGCGCTTGTGCACGATCCAAAACTTTTACTTTTAGATGAACCCACGGCTGGAGTTGATATTGAACTTCGAGAAACTCTTTGGGAATTTGTGCGCGAACTTCGCAGTCAAGGCATGTCAGTTTTGCTAACGACGCACTATCTAGAAGAAGCCGAAGTTCTTTGTGACCGAGTCGGAATTATTAACTTAGGCAAACTAGAATTTTTGGGACCAACCCATGAAGTGATTAAAAACTTCACGCAGAAAAAAATATTTCTGACATTAAAAGAACCGCACAGTTCTCAAGTGGTCGAGTTGAAATCGCAGTATCTTAATTCTAGCAACGGCAATGAATACTGTTTGTTTGTCCCCACCCACGTGGCCATTGGTGAAATTTTAGAAGAAATGAAAATTCAAGTTTCAGAAATTAAAGATCTCCGCATTGAAGAAGGCAGCTTAGAAGATGCTTTTAGAAAAGTTCTTAAAGGCGGGGAGAAGCAACTATGATTGCCTTTTGGACTCTTTTCTTGCGAGAAATAAAGCGCTTTATGAAAGTGCTTGTGCAAACGGTCGTCACGCCTTTTATTAGTTCTTTTTTGTACCTTTTAGTTTTTGGAGTGTCATTAGGGGGGCAAGTTGAAACCCATGGTGTGCCCTATTTAGCATTTTTAATTCCTGGTTTGATGATGATGGGTTTAATGAATAATGCTTTTCAAAATTCGTCCTCATCCGTAGTCACTTCGAAATTTTCAGGAGACCTAGAAGATATTAGAGTGGCTCCTGTTACGAACAATCAAATCATTTGGGCTTTTAGTTTGGGCTCCCTTTTTCGCGGTACTATTGTTGCGACAGTGACATTTATTTGTGGGGCTATTTTTTATTATACTCAAAGACAAGAATTTATTGGGATCCAGCATCCATGGATTCTTATTTATTTTATGGTTGTTGCAGGCTTGTTATTTGGTCAGTTAGGAATTTGTGTCGCTTTTTGGGCCAGAACTTTTGATCAATTATCAGCTTTTTCTGCATTTATCTTATTGCCCTTAACATACTTAGGTGGCGTTTTTATTTCCATTGAAAGTTTAAGTCCTTTTTGGCAAGGGGTGTCCAGATTGAATCCTTTGCTCTATTTGATCAACGGCTTAAGGTATGGCTTATTAGGAATAAGTGATGTTGAGTTGACTGATGCCTTCGGAGTTTCAATTATAGGTTTAATTTTTTTCTACACAATCTCGCAGTGGGCTTTGCGCAAGGGTTCTTTCCAGAGGTGGTAAATGTTCGATCAATTATCTGATAAAATCATGTTAACTTTAAAAAAAGTTCGTGGTCAAAATCGAATCAGTGAAAGCAATATCGAAGAAGCTGTTAAAGAGATCAGATTAAGTCTGCTGGAAGCGGATGTTAATTTTAAAGTCGTTAAAAACTTTATTGATCGAATTAAAGTCAAAGCTCTGGGCTCAGAAGTTTTATCTAACGTCAACCCAGGCCAAATGTTTATTAAAATTGTTCATGATGAGCTCATGGCAACTCTTGGTGGCGAAGCCGTTGAAATCAATGTTCGAGAAAAACCCTCGGTTATTTTCCTCGTCGGTTTGCAAGGTGTGGGAAAAACGACAACAGCCGCAAAATTGGCTTTATACATCAGGCAAAAACTAGGTAAAAAACCTGGCTTAGTGCCAGCAGATATTTATCGACCCGCGGCGATCGATCAATTGCAAACTTTAGCAAAGCAGAATAATTTTCCCGTTTTTCCTTCTGAAATTGGCATGAAACCACAAGAAATTTTAGAAAAGGCCAAAGTTTGGGCCTTAGATAATATGGTCGAAGTTCTTATCATCGATACGGCCGGTCGCTTGCAAATTGATGATATCTTAATGAATGAACTGCAGGATTTAAAAAAGATTTGGCCCCCTCAGGAAGTTTTACTGGTGGCCGATGCGATGTTGGGACAGCAGTCGGTCAATGTGGCAGAAGGTTTTCATAAATTACTAAATCTAACGGGATTAGTTTTAACAAAAGTCGACGGCGACGCCCGCGGAGGGGCCGCCCTTTCGATTCGCGAAGTGACGGGAATTCCTATTAAGTTTTTAGGAATCGGTGAAAAAGTTGCAGCTTTAGAAGTATTTCATCCTGATCGTTTGGCAAAACGAATTCTTGATATGGGTGATGTTTTGACTTTGGTTGAAAAAGCTCAAGATGTGATGAACGAAAAAGAGGCGCTTGATTCAGCTCGTAAGGTGATGAAAAATCAATTTACCTTAGAAGACTTTTTAACCCAGATTCAGCAGCTAAAAAAAATGGGTGGTATTGAAAGTATTCTGAAATTTTTACCGGGCATGGGAGACATCTCAAAACAGCTTAAAAATATGGCTCCTCCCGATAACGAAATAAAAAAAATTGAAGCGATTATCAGATCCATGACAGTTCACGAAAGACAGCACCATAAGGTTCTAAATGCTTCGCGTCGTGAGAGAATTGCAAAAGGAAGTGGAACACAAGTTCAGGATATTAACCGCCTTGTGCGCCAGTTTGAGGAAGCTCAGAAGATGATGAGTGGGATGATGAAGATGGGACTTGGTAAGGGTGGACGCCCCCGTATGCCATTTTAAGACTTGATCATTTTGATTAAATTAAGTAGACACAAGGTCTTATTTCGCTTGCCCAGAATTGCCCAACGGCATTATGGTTGTGAGCCAATGATGTGCAACTGATTGTTTTTGTTATTAAAGAGGTAATTAAATGGTAGTTATTCGCTTAAGCCGAGCTGGATCAAAACACGAACCTAGATACCGTATCACAGTGGCTGATTCTCGCCGTTATGTGACTGGTAAGCACTTAGAAGTCTTGGGTTATTACAATCCATTGGCATCTGGACAACACGCAAAAGTTGTTATGGATATGACTCGATATAATCACTGGGTTAAAGTTGGCGCTCAACCATCTGGCCGAGTTAAGCATGTTGCTAAACTGGCTGTAGCGCCTAAATAAATTTTAAAATTAATACCTTTAATGTTGTACGAACTTACTTCAAAAGGACGAGGGTAAAATGGAAAGCCTAAAAGACCTGGTCGTATTTATGGCTAAAGCTCTAGTTGATAATCCTGAAAAAGTGGAAGTTGACGAAATTCCGGGACAACAAACAACTTTGTTAGCTTTGAAGGTAGATAAAGAAGATCTTGGTAAAGTGATAGGCAAGCAAGGTAAAACAGCCGCAGCGATGAGAACGATCATTCGAGCCGCTGGAACCAAGCTGAACAAACGTTATCACTTGGATATCGTAGAATAGCCAAAGCCTCAAAGACTGGCTGAAAATAATCCAAGTAAATTTTTTACAGAATTAGAACTTAAAAAGGATCCAGAGGTGGGTCCTTTTTTCATTTAGATATTTATGGTGTATAGAGTATCCCTTATGGCATTAAAAGCAAAAACAGAGAGCTCTGAAGAATTTAAACTGGTTGGAAAAATCAAAGATGCCCATGGTCTTAAAGGCGAATTTTATGTGCTTATTTTCTCTGGCGATACTTCATGGATATCCCAATTAAAACAAATTCAGCTAAAAAATCCCATCACAGAAGAAATCCAGGAATTTAAAAAATTTAAAACTAAAGCTTTTAAAAAAGGATTTATTTTATCTATTGAAGGAATTGCTGATCGCACTCAGGCCGAAAAGTATCATGGCTTTACTTTATCAATTCCTAGCAAATTATTTATCACAAAGCCTGGTGAAACAATTTACCTTTCTGAGATTGCTGATTTTTTTATTCATGACTTACAGGGAATTGTTCTAGGACAAATTGTTGGATTTTCAACTAATGGGTCGCAAGATTTATTGGTGGTTCAGGGTGAAAAATCAAAGGCCGATATTCCCTTTGTATCGGCCTTTATAAAAGAAATTAATTTTGCTCAAAAATTTATAATTATGGATCTTCCAGAAGGTTTATTTGATTTGGAAAATTCATGAAATTCAACGTGATCACCTTATTTCCAGAAATGATTCATCAGAGCTTAAAATTTGGTCTTATGGGACAAGCTTTAGAGAAAAAACTTTTTGAAGTTGCGACTCTCAATCCTCGGGAATTCACAAGCGATGTTCATAAATCCGTCGATGATCGTCCTTTTGGCGGCAGTGATGGCATGCTATTGCAAGCAGATGTCTTACAAAAAAGCATTCAGAAAGTACGTGAAGAAAATCCCGGGACGTATACGATTTTTTTAAGTCCCCAAGGTCAGCCTTTGAGCGATTATAAAATTCAAAACTTATTGAAACATAAGAGTTTAACGCTGGTATCTGCACGCTATGCCGGAATTGATCAGCGACTGATCAATTCTGAAATCGACGAAGAAATATCCATTGGCGATTATGTTCTCAATGGCGGCGAACTTCCTGCCTTGGTTTTAATTGAAGCGCTGACTCGTCAAATTCCAGGAGCTCTAGGTCACGCGCAGTCTGCTATTAAGGATAGCTTTTTTGAAGGTTTACTAGAGGCTCCGGCTTTTACCAGGCCGCGGGAATGGCAGGGACAAGTTGTTCCAGAAGTCCTTTTAAGTGGAAATCATCAACTGATTTCTGAATGGCAAATTAAAATGTCTTGGCTTGTAACTAAAGAAAAAAGACCTGATTTATTTTTACAAGCCATTCAGAAGCAAAGCCCACAAGTCTTAAAAAAAATTAAAGATTTTGATCAAAATATGGATTCTCAAGAGCGCAAGCTTTGCGGCCTTAAAAGTTATTCTGAAGTTTCCTGGAGTGAGATTTTAAAATGAACGAAACCTTTGTTCCTACGCTTGCCATAGGACTTCTTCATTATCCCATGCTTGATGGTAAAAAAGAAATTGTAGTGACCAATATTACTAATTTTGATGTGCACGATATTGCCCGGGCCGCCCAAGTTTTTGGAATTCAGCGATATTTTTTAATCCATCCCATTCGCGAGCAGCTGATGTTTGTCGAGCGAATTTTAGATCACTGGCGGGTAGGGCAGGGTTCTAAATACAATCCCATGCGCAAAACAGCTTTGGGCCGAGTTCGCTCAGCTGAATCCTTACTAAAGGCTTTGGAAGACTGGGGCGTTGAGAAACCATTAATCATTGCAACCCATGCGCGTCCCATTGAAGGTGTTAAAACCTATTCGTTTAAAGAGCTAAAGTCTGTTCTTCACGACGATAAAAAACCAGTGTTTTTGCTGTTTGGAACGGGTTTTGGTATGACCGAGGACTTTATGCAAGGTTGTGACGGGGTTTTAGAAAGCATTCGGGGAGCTCCGCCTGAGGATTATCGGCATCTTTCTGTGCGCTCGGCAGTGAGTATCTGTCTTGACCGACTTATGGGGCCATGGTAGACAAGCTTCTCACGTTTAAAAGAGTGAACTCTATTGAAGTAGCAAAGGGCATCAAAATGGCTAAAACCACAAATAAAACTAAAAAATCTGCAACTCCTGGTAAAGAAACAGATCTGATCCGTCGGGTCTCTGCTCGAACTACTTCTAAAAATGTTCAACCATTTCGTCCCGGTGACACTGTTAACGTTTACGTTAAAGTCAAAGAAGGCGAAAAAGAACGTGTTCAGCTTTACAAAGGCTTAGTTACAAAACTTCAAGGTAAAGGGGCGACTCGCTCATTTACAGTTCGTAAAATATCTGCGGGTGTTGGCGTTGAAAGAATTTTCCCTTTCACCTCTCCAGCGATTGATCGCGTGGAGGTTGTGACTCACGGTAAAGTTCGTCGTGCAAAACTTTACTATTTACGTGGCCTTGAAGGCAAAGCTTCAAAAATCGAATCAGAATTAGCCAAGGTTCGTCCTGCCGATAAATCTACCGACAAATCTGCTGATACTGAAACAGCAGACACAGAATCTAAAAAAGATTAATTATAAATGAAAAAAAAGACCGAATGGCCTTCCATAAATTGGCAGGATTTCGGTCCTGCACCGGTCATCGGTGTTGACGAAGTGGGGCGTGGCTGTCTTGCCGGCCCTGTTTACGCAGCTGCGGTTATTCTAAATTCTGATCATGATGTTTCTGCTTACACTGATTCAAAACTAATATCCGAACAACGCCGTGAGATCATGGCGATACAAATCGCTGAGTGCCACCATACCGGCCTGGGTTTTGCGACAGTGGAAGAGATCGATCAGTTGAATATTTTTCGAGCCTCTCAACTGGCAATGATACGAGCGATTGAAAATTTAAATGTGACAAGTGGACACGTCTTAGTGGATGGAAAATTTTTGCTGCCCGGCCTTTCGGGATTCAAGCAAACAGCCGTTATTAAAGGCGATCTTCGGTGTAAACCCATTTCAGCCGCTTCGATCTTAGCCAAAGTGACTCGTGACCAACTGATGAAAACACTTCATCAGGAGTATCCAGTTTATGGCTTTGAAAAACATAAAGGTTATGCGACCCCTCAACATAAATCTCTTATCCAAATTAACAAACCTTGCCACCTGCACCGAAGAACTTTTGCCGGCGTCAAAGAGCACTTATAAAAAAACTAGCCAAGCTCGAGGCTTTGAGTGTGAACTGGTGGTTGAAAAGTTTTTTGAGCAATTGGGTTTTGAGCTGTTTTCAAAACGCCTGCGCACACCTTTTGCTGAAGTTGATTTAGTTTTTATAAAAAATAAAACAGTTTATCTCATCGAAGTGAAGTCTATGGGATGTCTAGATTTTAGTCTTGTGCGGATTTCTAAAAATCAAAAGGCGCGGCTTTTAAGGGCAAGGTTGTGGCTTGAAAGCCTTTGGGCCAGTGATGTGACCTTGGCTTTCGCCTATGTTTTAAAGGATGGAGCAATCTTTATTTTTAACGAAGCCGGAGAAGAGTTAAACTTAAAGAATGAAAACTAGAATATTTCTTTTTATTTTCCTAATTGTTTTTAGCCAAGTCGGTCAAGCTGCTGAATTTAACAAATTTTTAAAAGCTTGCGGACTAGGAGTTTTGATTGGGGCAGGGGTGGGAGTTGTCTCTTTGGCCGCTGAAAATAAACCGAGCGAGCATTCCGCTAACATCACGCGAGGAGCTTCTTTAGGGCTTTATGCTGGCATAGCCTATGGAGCTTACTTAGTAGCGCCAAAGCCTCCTGTAAGGATGCACCAAGACCTTGATTATAGTTCTAGCACAGTGATAATTCCGACATTTGCACAAAATAAAGTGGATGGGATTGAAATCAGTTCTAGCGTTTATCAGTTTTAAAACTTTCAGTTTTGCCAATTCTAATCAGTTTCCAATTTGTTCGAGGTCTCTGGCGGTTAATGGCGTTGGACCTTTTCCATCGAATGAAAAATCAAGACCTAAATTAATATTATCACCACCACCGGTGATTTGCTCGTAGGAAAAACGTAAAGCTAAACAGTCTCCTTGCGGTTTTATTTGGGCAATATAAGAGTAGGATCGTATTCGTTCATTAGTCCCCTTAAAGAAATCACTAGAGACATTACTTTTGGCACCATCAAAAGTGATTTTGCCAACGAAATTCATATGAGATGTAATCAGACCTGTCGCTAAACTATAATCTTGAGTTTTTGTGGTGGTATCGACTTCTTCACCAGGCACAATTTTGTACCTTAGAATAAGACCGACTTGCGCAAAGCGACCCTTCGAATCTGTGAACCTCACTCGGGAATTCGTATTAGTGACTTTTTGATAAGGAAAATAACTAATTGAAGAAAGAGTTTCAAAATTATCTAAGCGCACATCCAAGAGCGCTGAGATATCAGACCAAGGTTGTTTTTTTCCTTCACGAACAGAGTCCTTTTCGATTCGCTCCGCTTGGAAGGCATCAAAAGATTGTGAAAGCCTCAGAAGAGCTATCTGACGATATTCGGGTTCATTATTAATCCATCGTTTTCGTACGAGTCGATTGGTGACTGAATAAGTCATAAGATTGCGGTCATAAATCCGATCATAATAATCAAACTGAAGAGATGAATCACTGCCGGTGTCTTCGTCGCCGATAATATTTTCAGTAAAGTAAGGAGCTTCGGATTGCTGTTGAAATCCAAAAAAGGGATGACTGCGGTGATCGATCCAGGGAAGTCTTGTGTATTTAATTTCAGGTTGGATTTCATGTTTCCAAAGACTGGATCTAGTTTCATTTTTATTCCCGTAAACCTGACTGATAATAGTTCGACTGTTCAGCTCAGCGCGAACGTAACGGCGCACATTATTTGTATCAACTGGCTCACTTGGCAAGGTGGGTAAATTAGGAAATATATACTGTGTTTCCCGGTAACTTAGTTTTGGTGTGACATCTAAAAAATGACCAAACTGAAAAGTGCGATAAATGGCGGGATTAAAATTAAATCTTTGACCAGACCGAATGATGTCATCTTTTTGATTGAAGAAGCCATCGCGTATAAGTTGATGATCTGCCGTATTTTCCCAGGCTGGAGAGTTCTTATTATTGTTAGGATAACGGATCGCGGAATTTCCCGTTTGAAGTTTGATAAGATCATCGTAGGTAGAAGATGATCTAGCAAAATTAATATAATCAAAATCGATGGTATAAAGGAAGTCACTCTTATCTATAGACTTCGAAGACTGAGACCAATGAATTTCTGGCAGCCTATGGACGGCATCGTCATTATTTTCTAAGGGATCAGCATGCAGCATATTTTTGTAATAAGATGCATCTAAACTTGCGTGCTGGTCCTTTGTATTTTTTGAGATCGACATCCGATTTTCCATGGCAGAATCACCGTGATTCAGAGTTTCTTTAAAAAAGTCTCTTGAGTATTGAAGATCACTGGCATCATTAATTTGGACTCGATGAATAAAACCTTCCGGTAATTCTTGATAGTGGTTGTACTTCAGCGACCAGCGATTGATAGCGATATTGCGAGAGGCCCGATTTCTAAAAGTATTAAATCGTTTTTCATCTTTAAAACTTAAATCATTAATTGAAGCATAATTCAGTTGCCCATTGCTGTTTTCATTTAAGGCATAACGATATTCTACCAGCGCCTTTAACCCTCGACGTTCATAGTTTTTTAAGGTCAAAGTCATATCTGCACTACGGCTGATCGCCCAAAATCCACTTTGCCCAAGGGCAAGTCCACCGCCTTCTGTTCTTTCAAGTTCAGGAGTTAGGAGGCCGGTTTGACGATCGCTTTTTAATGGAACAATTAAATATGGAAGCCAAAGGATAGGGACTACTCCTGCGCGAATGACGGAGTTCTTGATATAAGCATATCCACCCAGTTCAGCCCGTATTGAACTGCCAGTGAAATTCCAAGTGGACGGACAGTTGGTACAGGAAGTGTAATTTGCATCGACTACGTAATATTCATTTTCACTGATTTTTTGTAGCACTTGACCTTCGAAGATCACATTTCCTGACTGAACAAAGCCATTGTAAATGATTCCGGTATTGTTTTCGTAATCTAAAATAATATAGTCGCCACCAATGGTTGTTGTCGGAGTAGTGATCTTAACATTTCCTTTGGCCTCAATTTTTTTGGATTTAAAATTAATTTTTGCGGAATCACAATCAATGTTTTGTTCACGGAAAACAAGATGAACTCCGCCGCTTAAATCTAATAACTCATTTTCTGATTCCCAAGTCCCGGGGCCTGCGCTGATAGAGATGCCTTGAATTTTGGCAGAGATATTTTGCGCATGAAGATCTACGGCTGTTGCCAGTAAACAGAGCAAAAGCAGAAACCTGATAGATGGTCTAAAGCGAATTTGAATCACAATAAAATAATTGTAGTGATAGGAATGGCCCTTTGTCGAGCAAAGTGAGAGGAGAATTTGGCCTTATTCTAGCAATTAGACCTGTTGAGTTATTTGACAAAAAACCGAAAAGTGGAAGGTCAGATATAAAGCCAAAAAAAAGGGGTTATCATGGAAGCTAAACTCGATCAGTGCGGCGAAGTTGTGGTTGTTACATTCAATGGGCGACTCGATATCGATAAAACGAAACCTTTTCAGGAAGCTTGCTTTAAGAATTTACTGGATAAAAAGGTCGTTTTTAACTTACAGCCACTGAACTTTGTGGGCTCGACGGGGATTCAAAACTTTTTTCAAGTTTTAAAAGAAATCCACGCTAAAAATAAATTTGGATTAAGAATTGCGGGTATGACGGTGGACTTTCAACGCTTGTGGTCTATTAACGAAGATCCAGCTTTAACAGTTTATGAAAACACCAACGTAGCTTTAAAAAGCTTCGAGTCTCAAACGCCCGAAGCCGAAGTGATTGACTCAAGCAAACCAGTCGTCTGATCAGGAATTTGGTTTTCTGATTTTCTGAACTCTTGGAATTTTGCACTTAAATCAACATTGAGCTTCTCAAGAGCCCCTTGGGTCTGACGAAGCTTATCATTTTCATCGTTTTTTGCATTCCACATAAATCTTAAGCTATCAAGTTGATGGCGTAGGTCAAACACCTGCTTTTCCAGCGACTTTCTTAATTCAAATTCTTCCATCAGTCGGTCTTTGCTGTCTTTATGTTCAATATTAAGTCTGGTGACTTCGCTCGACTGAGTTTGAAATTGATTTTGAATCACTATGATCTCAGCTTGATGTCGATCTAAATTCAGTTCACTGTTTCTGCGAAGTTCAATATTTTCATTTTCCAATTGATCCGCGCGTTCTTTAAAAATTTGCAATCGTTCGGCTTTTTCTCCTAAAGAGGAATTGAGCTCTTTTAATTGCGAGGCCTCGACGGTGAGCTGTTGATTGAGCATTTCAAAATGTTCAGTCACTTGCCAATTTTTTTGCTCTAAAATCGAAATTTGCTGCTTTGAATTTTTTGATATTTCAAGAATTTGAAATTTTAAGTCAGAAAGATGAGCTTCTTTTTTATCTAATGTTTCTTGCAATTCCTGATTGCGCACTTCAAGAGCCTTAGAGTATTTTTTTAGCTCTTGAACAAAAGGTTTAACATGATGACGAATGCGATCGTGATATTTTTGCAGACGTTCGACTTGGGTTTTTGTTGTTTGATAAATACTACTGAGCTTTAGCCATTTTTCTTGAAATGTTTGCTGCGAGTTTTCAAGGTCGTCGATTTTTGTTTTCCAAATACTTTCTTTTTCTTTCATGACAAGAAGACGATCATTGGCTTGGGCGGCGGACTGCTTCTCCTTTAGATTTTCTGAATATGATTTTTGATTTTCAACTTCCAATAAAGATAAACGTCGAAGTGTTACTTTAAGTCGGACCATTAAGTCTTCGTTTTGTGAGATTAAACTTTCAATTGTGGAAGATCTTAGAAGCTCGGGGGATAAGCGATCCCGCTGAATAGGGGTTGGAAGCTGGTCTGGTAAAAATTCAAGGCTACTTACTTCCATCTGTTCCTCCATGAACCTAGAAGTTCTTATCTGTATGATCGCAAGGCTAAGGTAATGGGTCAAACCAAAGGCTTGAATCTAGACCATCAACTAGCTTCTGTTTTTTTGAATTGAGCCGATAAATAAATCTGTGGCAGATAAGGCATTAAAGATCAGTAAAGTGAATGGTCAGCCCGTAGAGGCGCAGCTTTTTAATTTAAGAGCTGAGGTCACTGATTTAGGGCGTGCAGATAGTTTAAGATACAATATCCTCACATGGGTGCTAGACGAACAATATGATAAAGCCATTAAAGAGTTAAACGATTTCCTAGAGACGCCATCGCCCTATCCAAATTTCAAAGAGCGAGTGACAAGATACTGCTTTCATTCGGTAGATTTAATTTATGCGATTAAAGCCAAACGAAATTTTCCTGGAATCTCTAGTCTTACTCGAGCGAAGCAACAAGAGCTCAGAGAAAAGTTCAAAGAACACTTTAAGGAACTGCAATATATCCTGATGAAGGTTGAAAAAGTTGAAGCCGATCTGAGAATTAGTGACACTCGTTCTACGATCTATGTTGTCCAAGCTTTGTGGGTGGCTGGAATCGGAATTATTCTTTTAGCATTTCTTTTAGAAATCATTCGTGGGCTTGCGCAAACCGGATTTGTTGTTTTTGATGATAGCATTTCAACAGCCATAAACTGGCTGTTTTCATTCATTGGAATGTAATGTTTCGTATGCTTTTTCCAGCACTGGTAAAAACTGTCCATAAATCAGTTGTCGATTATTAACGAATATACTAGGTGTTCCTTGCACCCCAGCACTCATGCCCTCTTTTACCATGGCTTGGATTTCATTACGGGTTTCAATACTGGCCGTGCAAACTTTTAACTGCGCACAATCAGATTGAGTTTCTTTGCAAACAAAATCGCTCACTTCGTCCTTTGAGGTAAAAGTTCGAAGGACTTCTTGGTTGTCAAAAAGGGCGTGATGAGTTTTCCAGCCTTTTTTAAAAAGTTTTTCAGAACAGTGGGTGATAAAAGCAGCTTCGCAAGAAATTCCATCTCCATTGCCTTTTAATTCCGGTGCGGGGTTGCAAGTTCCATCCAGAGGATAATATTTAAATGTCAGTTTAACATCAGGATGAGAGGCCGTAAAAGCTTCCAAGGTAAAGTATGCTTCTTTGCAATGAGAGCATCTAAAATCAGCAAATTCGACGATCTCCATTTTTGGAGTCCCTGTCCCTTTGAACTCAACAAGTCCCTGATCGGCAGCAAAGTTTTTAGTTGGAGCTTGTGTCCATTGAGCGACTTTCTCAACGGCCATGATATTCATTTTTTCACCTTGAAAATTATCAATAAACATTGAATTAAGTAAAAAAGCGGACCCAGGAATAGCGATCAGGCCAGTCAAAATTCCGCGATGATCAGAAAATAAGGCCGCCACGTCTGAACTGATGTTTCGTACCACTGAAGGTTTTGCCCAAAAGTAAACTCCCAGAGCTGTAAGAATTGATAAACCATATGTCATCACGCAGAAAAGACAAAGTGTATGTAACATTGTCACTGATATAAAAGCCATAACAATGGAAGCCAAAACAACAATCGCTGTGATCCAAGCGGTGTAGCGCTGACCGCGCTCTTCGTTTTCGATCCAGCCAAGGCGAGATAGGATTAAAAACAAGGCTAATATGATATGAGTCGACAGGCCCCAAATAGCTAAAGGAACCCCCAAAAATTGGGCGTAAGACGAAGCGCTGACAGCATCGCAATTCCATAATTCGTTGATATTACAAGCACTGCTTTGGCCAAGAGCTCCAAATCGGAGAGAATAAAACTTAAGGCCTAGATAGGCATGTAATCCAAGAGTCAAGAGGGTCGAGAGCATCGCAAGAAGCCAAGAATAATGACGAGATTTTTCCATAATTCGATCAGATCATAGGATGGAGATTGAAATCAATATATTTTGTGGAAAAATGAATTGAGGAAAGACAATGTGAAAAACACTCTTCAGCAGGCCGAAAAATGGTTTCAAATTCGTTTTGATCTTTACCAGCATGTGCAGGCTCGGGTGAACCAACGAATGGGACGCGAACCCAAAGATTTGATTCAATATCGAAAAACTTTTGAAAAGCAGTTCGTAAAAAAATGGACCCTCGCATCGGCTGAGGAGTTAATTTTTAAAATAGAACAGGTGGACATTGTTTTTTTAGCTGATTTTCACGCTCTTCAGCAATCGCAAAAAACTCACTTACGCATCCTTAAAAAAGTGAATTCAAAAAGGCCTATGATCTTGGCGGTTGAGTGTATCGAAGCTAAATATCAAAAATACCTAGATGATTTCATGATGGGAAAATTATCAGAAATTGCATTTTTAAGGAAGGTCAGGTGGCAAGAAAACTGGGGATTTCCTTGGGAAAATTACCGCCCCATTTTTACTTGGGCTCGACAAAAGAAGATAGCTGTTTATGGAGTGAATAAGAAGGCCGAAAAAGTATCACAAATGCCACTTCGCGATCGCTTCGCTAGTCTAAGGATACGATCTCTTCAAAAAAATCATCCAGGAAGCCAAGTTTTTGTGATTTTTGGCGATTTGCATCTAGCTCCTGAGCATCTTCCCAAGCAAGTTTTAATTCGCGGACAAAAATATCTTTGTGTTTTGCAAAATTCAGAAAAAATATATTTTCAAGCCCTTAAAAAGAATGGGAAGAACACAGCCGAGATCGTTCGATTAAATAAAAACTACTATTGCGTACTTAATATACCGCCGTGGGTAAAGTGGCAAAATTATTTGATGTTTTTAGAAAAAACCTACGATCAAAATTTAGATGAAAATTTAGACCTTACAGATCACGTTGTGACTTACGCTAAGACTTTAAGTAAAGAGCTAGATCTTAAAGTGTCACTTTCAGATCTCAGTGTTTATACGGCCGCAGATTCAGGCTTTTGGGAAAATATTCAGCGGACATGTACAAAAAAGGAAGCTGACTGGGTGGCAAAACTGATTGATGAAGAATCAGTTTTTTATTTACCTGCAACTCGAGGAGGATATTTGCCGCGAGCCTCCGTCAATCAAGCTGTCAGTCTTGCGATGGAGTATTTGCTTTTTAAATCTGCTCGACTTGAAAGTAACCTTTTGGAAATTCCTGAACATTTGATACATTGGATTTGGGTCAATGGTTGGAGTTATTTTGGAAGTAAGGTCATCAATCCAAAAAGAAAAACAGATACCTTGAGTGATATAAAAAATCGCCTGACCAGTCCGAAAGGAAATTTAGAGAGAGAACCTTTGCAATTAGCTCTTTCGCATAAAATTTATGAGTTAGGTATGGCAAGTGGTCGAAAGTTTTCGAATAAAACTTTTAGGGTTCGAAGAAAAACAAGTTATATTATTGCAGCCGAGCTTCTGGGAGGATTAATGGGTGAAAAAGTATTCGAAGCTTATCGTCGCGGCAAATTATCGACCCATAAAATCCGTGAGCTCATGTCGATTTCGATGGATTCAAAAAGTTTTCCAAACGAATACTTTAAATTTATTCAATTTTTAGAAGAAATTCCTATATCATTTCATAGTAAAGAGGAGAAGATTTAAATGTGGTACACCAATGCTGGTCTGAAGCCTTTAGGTCCTTTCGAGTTAATAGATATTCATGAAAAAATTAAAAAAGGGCATCTTAGTCCACAGGATTTAATTTTTAATGAAAATTTTTCGGATTGGAAGCCTGCTCAAGAATGGGAAGAAGTTCGTAGGTTAGGTTTTCCGGCCTTTGAAGCCGTCGGGATGGACGAGCAAGATAAATTAGTATGGATAGTTTTACGGCGAAATCCCGTAGATCAAAAATACACCCAAGAGGGACCTTTGGATGGAACGCAAATTATTTCTTTTTTAAAATATGGAAGTTTGTTGGAAGACGATCTTGTATGGAAAAAAGGATTGTCGGGATGGGCACGAATCGGGGACCGAGCTGAATTTACTTCACTTGATCTTTAAAATCTTTCCCAGGGCGGAAACGTGGAATTTTACCGCCGGGGATGGCGACGGTTTGTCCCGTCTTAGGATTTCGACCAGTCCGAGATTTTCGTGCTAATCTTGAAAATGTACCAAAACCAACCAACTTCACTTCCTCACCCTTTGAAACCGTCTTCTGAATAATTTCAAGGGCGGCATCAAGAACATTTTCAGATTGACTCTTAGTCAGACGAGTTCTTGATGCCAATTGGTCAACGAGTTGGGCTTTATTCATTATTGGTCACTCCTGTGGGATGTAAAACTTAAGATTTTTTGGTAGCTTTCGTCAAGTATTTACCATCTGCTTTGAGTTTGGAAAAAAGGTAGAATTATGTTAATTATAAAAAATGATTTCCAAAGCTAAACGAGACCTTTCCGAGCTGCTTTCTATTGAATGTCAGGCTGATGCCAGCGAAATTTTTGAGTTTCTTGAGATCCCAAAACTCTATGAACACGGACATTTAGCTCTGCCGCTTTTTATTTTATCTAAAAAATTAAAAAAAAATCCTATCCAGTGGTGTCAGGAATTAGCCGAAATTTTTTCTAAAAAGTCTCTTGACTTCATATTTCAAGTGAAGCCAGCCGGAGGTTTTTTAAATTTTACTTTGACAGCAAAATATCTCAGCGATCTTTTATTCTCTGAGCTCCAAAATTCAAATTATTACCGAAGTAATAAAGGCTTGGGGCAAACGATCGTGATCGATTACTCATCCCCCAATGTGGCTAAGCCAATGCATATTGGACACATGAGGGCCACGATTATCGGTCAGGCCATTCGCAATTTAGCAGAAACACAAAGTTTCAATGTCATTGGAGTTAATCACATTGGTGATTGGGGAACTCAGTTTGGTAAGCTTTGCTGGGCTTACATGCAGTGGGGTCAAGAGTACGACGACACTGTCAATCCTATGGATTCACTTTTAAAGTTGTATGTTCGATTTCATGAAGAAGCAAAAAAAAACCCCCAATTGGAAATTGAGGGAGCTGCTATTTTTAAACGCCTTGAAGACGGTGATCCTAAAGTAATCTCGATTTGGAAAATGATCATTGATTATTCGATGATCGACTTTAATCGTCTTTATAAAATGATGAAAATTAAACATGATATTGTTTTAGGAGAATCTTTTTATAATGATAAAATGGATGATGTTATTGCGAGGTTGGAAAGCCATAAAATTCTGCAAAATAGTGAAGGGGCGCAGGTGGTTTTCTTTGATGAAAAAGACAATATGCCACCTTGTTTAATCAGAAAAAGCGACGGGGCCTCCATCTATGCGACCAGGGACCTTGCAGCTGCGATTTATCGTCGCGAAGTGCAAAAAGCGGATCAGATTTTATATGTGGTTGGAGTTGAACAAATTCTGCATTTTAAACAGGTTTTTGGAGTTTTAAAAAAATTAGGTTATGAATGGGCTCAGCAATGTCATCACATTGTATTTGGTCGGTACCGTTTTAAAGACGGAAAAATGTCTTCAAGATCCGGTAAAGTTATTTTTATGGAAGATGTTTTAAACCAGGCCGTTGAACTTGTGGGTCGTATGGTTGAGGAAAAAAATCCTGAGCTTGAAAATAAAAATGCAGTCATTCAGCAAATTGCTGTTGGGGCGGTATTTTTTAATGATCTTATGACAGACCGAGTGAAAGACGTTGAATTTGATTGGGACCGAATTGTAAGCACTGAAGGAGATAGTGGCCCTTATGTGCAGTACACCTCTGTTCGGTGCAAAAGTATCCTCAGAAAACACAATGGTATCATTGCTAGCATGCCGCCCCTTTTAATGCAGACACTTGAAGAACAAAAATTAACTTTTTCTTTATTGCGATTTCCCGAAGTCTTAGAAGCCGCTTTTAGGCAATTCAAACCCAACATACTTGCGCAGTATTTGCTTGAGCTTTGTGCTCATTTTAGCCAATTTTATCATCATTGCCGGATTATGGGTGCAGAAGTCGAAGTTCAAAATTCGCGACTTTGTTTGGTGGCGGCGACGGAAAAAATTCTCGGGCAGGGGTTAAAGATTTTAAATATCGAGTCTCCTGAAGCTATGTGAAAAAAATAATTTTTCTATTTATTTTTTTAGAATTGTATCTTGGAATTTATTTTACTAGGATTTTTGGCTTTTGGGTCACATTGCTGATCTATTTTATTCCTACTTTTTTTGGACTGCCGCTTGTTATTCTTCAAAACAAAGCAAGTTGGTCGCGATTTATGAGACAAATTTCTTCCTATAAAATATTAGACCATTCCTTGTTTCGACTGGCGGCAGGTTTTTTTGGAAGTGTCCTTTTACTTGTGCCCAGCATGATTTGTCGAGCCGTGGCTCTGTTATTACTTGTTCCACCCAGTCGCTTTTTGTTATTTTTTTTAGCTAAAGGTTGGCTCGCAAAAAAAATGGCAGACGGAAGCTTTAAGGTTTTTTCAAGGAATCACCATGAGGATCGCTTTGAAAGAGATGCTCAGGTGATAGATATTGAAGCTATTAAAGGACCAAAGTCTTAATATTTAGGTTTAAGATACGGAAATCAGGTTAATTTAGTGCCTCAAGTTGAGATCCCGACTCAATTTTTATGAATAAAAACCGATCCGTACATCATGCGCTCTTGGAATCAATTCTTTTTTATGTTTTGTCTTTCCCTCACGACAGGAATTATGTGGGCCTATATGGAATTTGCCACCTATTTTAATTCAGGTTGGGAGTCCAAGCGCGAGGCTAAAAATCTGCAACAAAAACTAGAAGACTCAGAATTTAGATTTAGCTTGCTGCAACATCAAATGAAAGATCTCGAACAAACAGTCGTGGCTGAGATCCCTAAAGAAAAGTTGAAAAAATCAGAGACGATTCGGGATTTGGGACTTAATCTTCGAGCTCCCGCAAGTATTCAGCATCTTGATTTTTCTTCTGTATTGCTGGAAAAGGGAAAAAGTTATTTCTCGCTAGGAAAATATGAAGTGGCGGGAAGAGAGTTTGAAAAATTAAAAAATCAATACCCTTCGTCAGCCTTTCAAATTCAAGCAAGATTTTTTTTAGCTGAAAGTTTATATCTTCAGCGTGAGTTTAAAAAGTGCACAGAAGTGATTGACGAAATGGTTTTGCAATTTCCAGAGCATGAATTAACTGGATTTATATTACTCCGGTTGGGTCAAATCAGCGAACACAATAATCAAGTTGAGGAAGCCCAGGAAATTTATAGAACCGTGGCTACCAATTTTTCACAGAAACCGCTGAAAGAGCAAGCTTTGACATTATTAAAAAGCTTGGAGATAGAGTGATGATTTCAGTACGGATGTTTGCCTTTGTCTTTTTTTTCGCATTGGATGTACGAGTGAGAGCGTCCAATGACCTACGCGAACGACCCGTGGGATGTCTTAAAGAAACTCATTCATGCGCCCTGCAAACTAAAAAAAGTGTTTTTCATTTTAAGAATGCAAGTAGCGAATTCCACATGGGGCCTAGTACTTTAGTGCTTCGACACTCTCTTGAAAAACAAGAGTTTATCAGCGGAACACTCTGGAATGAAAAGTATTCTAAAATGTCGGTCGAAACTATTTTTGCAGATGTTAAGTCAGCAGCGGGACCTTTTTGGGTTCTGGGTGATAAAGACAAAATTTGGGTTCGAAATGTAAATGCTGATATTTCCCTACACCTTAGAGATGGTCGAAAATTGGAATTACCTATTGGATTCCAAGTTTGGATTGGAGGTTTAGATGAAAATGGTAAATCAACATTTGGTATTCCAGAAATGATTCCAGTAGAAAAGCATATTCGCGCATGGAGTTATTTATTCACAGGAACAAAAGAGGAATTCAAGCAAGAGGTTGATCAAGTCAAATGGACCTGGGGTTCATTGCCTGAAAGGTCTTCTCAGTTGTATTTAAATATGGCTCGGTATCGAGATAACCTCGAGAATCAACGTCAGGGAAAAATTCAACGTCGCGAACTAGCAGCTAGTGAACAAAGAAAGCAAATGAAGAGTCTCTATTACGAAAAGGCTTTTTGGCGCTGAGTCTAGGTCATCTCGACCAAAGTACTAAATACTTCTGAAGAAGGTCTATATTTTTATCATCTCTCTGCCGTAGCGGTGCTTTTACCCATAAATTTTAGAGCTAAATATGCTAAACTAACAGTGTTTTGATGAGTTGTTTTAAGACATTTCTCATGGAGGAGAAATATGAGCGTTTCTGCCGCTGATCGTGCTCGTATAGATGAACAGAATACTAAAACTCGAGATGAATATGAAGCTCGTGAGACTGAAACAGTTCGTAGAAAAAATAATGAACTTAAGAATGCCGAAGCTCGGCATAATGAAGAAATTCAAAAGTTAACTGAAGATTTTCAAAAACAAGTTGATAAGCTTCAGCGCCGCAGCACTGAAAGTCTAACCTCTCGTGATGAAAAACATCGAAATAGTGTTGAAGAGTTAAAAACATTTTTTACCGAACAAACTCGCAAAAAAAATCAACAAGCCGCTTTAGAAAGATCCGCCCTAACAGATACATTTAAAAGGGAAATGACGAAAGAAAAAGAAATTTCGGCAGGTCAAAGAGAAAACATGATGGGAAAACAAACCGAAGAACTCATGACCCGAGATGAACAGTTTTCGACGTATGCGCAAAAATCAAAAGAATCCATGAATAAAGCGATTGATACCAATGCTTCTAAATTGCGAAATGCGCATGAGAAAGAAAGCGATATCTTATTAAGTGATAAGAAAGAAACTATTTTAGATAAAAATCGTGAACTGGGTGAGGTTAAAAAATCTTATCAGAATCAAATCACCGACATCAAACGGCAAAAAGATAATCAAGATAAGAATTGGCAGCAAAAATATTACGATACTGTTAATGGTCATAACGAGCGTGATAGTGAGAATCTGCTAACTCGTTCTGCTTTGCTTAAAGGTGAAAGAGAATCTATTCAAGATCGCTATCAGAAAGTATTGCGGGATAAAACCGCTGATATGGATCAGATCAATGATAATTTTAAAGGCGAAGTGAATGATCGAGTCAATGCTCAAGTTCGATCTCGGGACAGTCAAATTCAAGGATTAAAAGATAAAATAGCTCACGATGCGAACTCGCAAAAGAAATTAAGTCAGCTTGAGAAAAAGCACTTGGTTGAGTCTTATGAAAATCGAATGACAGATATTGAAGCTGAACGAACTGATTACGTGCAACATATGAATGACTTGGTTCATCGCCGGGTCAATGATGGTCGAGATAAAAACGATCGTTTAGTTCGCGATGCAAATCTTAATTATCGTAGTCAGATGAATTTAATCAATACTCGCAACCGTGAAGAGAGAAAATTACTTGAACTGGATAAAGAAAATCGATTGGCCCATGTCACCAATTCTGCAGAAAGTAGAGTGGGTCGATTAATGAAGGAAACGGATCAAAATACCAAAGAACTTGATCGGCACTATTCAGCTTCCGTCGATATTCTGAAAGAGGGATATGCTGAACGTTTAATCGATCAGCGCGAAAAAGTGACTGAAGACCGCATGAAGCAAAGCGAGGCCATTAATAAAAGAGTCCAAAATATGGGCAGCAATTATCAGGTCAAGTTAGATAACTTGCAGGCTGAGCATAAAGATAACTTAAGTAAAATGCGAGAAGAGCACCGTAGGGAGCTTCGCCGCATAGAAACAAACTACAAAAACTTTGCCGCCGACCGTGAAAAAGGGCATAAGGTTGAGAAGGAATCGATAGAGCAAAAATATGAAGCAAAAATAGCGACTATCGAGGAGCAATTTCAACAGGAAAAAGAACTTACGAATAAGCGTCATGACGAAGATATTAAATCCTTGTCACAGCGCCTGAGTAATTACAGCCGGAAAGCCTAAATTATGTTAGCAGACAGGCGTGCAAAGATTGTCGCCACGATTGGTCCTTCAACTCAAAGTGAAAAAGCTTTAGCAAAAGCCATCAAGGCTGGAATGAATGTAGCAAGGCTTAATTTTAGCCATGGTGACCATGAAACGCACCTTGCGGTGATTCAGTGGATTCGAAAACTCTCGCGTGACCTTCAAGCCCCAGTGACTATTCTACAAGATCTTCAAGGACCTAAGATTCGAGTCGGAAAATTTGAAACCGGGTCTATCGAGTTAAAAGCAGGGGAAATTGTTAAAGTCACAACTGAAAATGTGATGGGAAAAGCCGGTTTAATTCCTAGTGATTTTAAAGAGCTCGCAAGTGTTTGTAAATTAGGCACAAAGATTTTACTAGATGATGGTTTGCTAGAATTATCAGTTTTAAAAGTTGATGGAAGCTCCGTTGAAGCGCAAGTTCTCTACGGTGGAATTTTAAAAAACCGCAAAGGCATGAATTTGCCAGGTGTTCTGTTGCCAGTAGATGCTATGACCGAGAAAGATTTAGCAGATCTTGAATTTGGCTTAGAGCACGGTGTTGACTATGTCGCCCTCAGTTTTGTTCGTCATGGCCGAGATATTCGAAAACTTCGTGAAATTATTGATAACCGAAAATCTTCAGCAAAAATTATAGCAAAAATTGAGATGTTAGAAGCTTTAGAAAATTTGGAAGAAATTGTCCGTTTGAGTGATGCCGTTATGGTTGCGCGGGGAGATCTTGCGGTCGAAGTAGGTCAAAGTCGACTACCTGGATTCCAAAAGAAAATTATCTCTCTTTGTAATAAATTAGGTAAACCTGTGATCACAGCCACTCAAATGCTTGAATCAATGGTTGAAAACCCACGTCCCACGCGGGCAGAGATCACTGACGTAGCCAATGCCGTTTTAGATGGCACTGATGCCCTTATGCTGTCGGCCGAATCAGCCAGTGGTAAATATCCATTCAAATGTATTCGAACTATGCATGAGATCATTACAGAGGTGGAACGTAACGAAGAGGAATACTATAAACTTTCTTTAGAAGATGAGTTTTTAAGTGTACCGGCTAGTATCGGAGCCAGCGCCAGTTTAAGTGCTTTAAAATTAAATGCGACAGCCATTGTTTGTTTAACCACTTCAGGTAAAACGGCTAATATTATTTCTGGTTTTCGGCCTAAAGCAAAAATTATTGCTGTCACTTCAAAACTTGAAGTGCTTAATAAAATGGAATTGGTTTGGGGCATCCAAACGTTAAGCATCCGTCCCTATCAATCAATGGATGATATTTTAACTCAAGTTGATCAATTGTTAGTACAGTATGGATTAGCGCGGACGGGGGATCGAATTATTGTTACCTTGGGTCAGCCTATTGCAACGGGTTCTAAAACCAACTCGATGTTTGTTCACACCGTGAATGCTGAGCATACATCAAAAGGCGAAGATCAAACTTTGCCTTTAAGATGTCAGCAAGATCCTAATATTGATTAATTTGAGTCTATTAATTTTAAGTACTGAAGTCCTAAGGAAATTGAAAGTCGTTTCCACTCAACAGTTTGAGCAATCACTTTTTCAGGGGATTCCCATTTATAATTCATAAAAGAATGATCTGCATTCTCTAACAGGGGTTTGATCCCAGGTTTAAATTGGCAAAGAAACCAGTGATGTTCTTGGCCGACAAATCGAGATTCTTTTTTTCGCCAACGATACAATGTAGTTTTTGGAGATTTTACAAGGATTTGAACCTGATTGGTGCCAATCTCTTCCATCAGTTCTCGAAACAAAGCTTCTTCGGGAGATTCTTTTCCTTCAATCCCACCTTGGGGGAATTGCCAAGATCCGGGATGGTCTTTTCTTTCAAAAATAAGAATCTGACCTTCGAATTCTGTATTTTTAGCACCAGCAATAACTGCAACAATGCCTTGGCGAAAAAGCTCAATCACTTGAGATGTTTTTTTAGATCCCAAATCAGCTTCCAAAAGATAGTTGGCTTTTCAAGTTCCTCAAGAACGACATTCACAAAAACGCCCGATTCTTCCATAATTTTTTCAGAGACTAATTTTTTTTCAATCAAAGGGGCGAGCTCTTCGCTTTTAATGAGGTAACCAATTTCTTTCATAGATTCATTTTGTAAATCATTCAGATTTACTTTTCTAAAGCCTTTGACGGGTTCAATTTTACGGGCAAAATGTAAAACACCAGTTAATATTTTTATATCATCAGCACTGATGGTGATTTTATCTTTTTCTTGTTTATAAAGCCAATCATTGTACCAATCAACAAACTCAAAAAGAAAATCAGGTTTTAAATTGACTACTTTTTTACGGCCTTCACCCAAATCTTCAATGCTAAAATAGCCTAATTCTTTCAAGGCATTTTGCATGCTATCCATTTTATTAGTGGCTTCTTGAAAAATTTGAATCGTATAGTTTCTAAGGCGACTTGTCGGCAAAGAAAGACCTTCGCCCTCTGGCGTTCCATACTTAATTCCGACAAAACTAAGAATTGATAAAAGTTTATTCACAACATGGGGCGGGTAGCGCTCCTCATCTTGCGTTGTGTTTTCTAAAATTTTAATTTTTTTATTAGCTTCACGTAAATTTTCATTCAAAGTTCGAAGGATCGCTTTCACCCAGACTGGCAAACTGTCCATTTGCTGGTTAAGGGCTTCATAGGGAAGCATGATCACTTCGGAATCCTTCATGGCTTTAACATTGGCACTTCTTGGTTTTTTATCAAAGATGGCCATTTCGCCAACCATGGCGCCAGTGCCAATTTCAGCAAGGACAACTTCAGAGGAGCCTTTGGTTTTTGTGATCGCAAATTGCCCTGATTTAATAATATACATGGCGTCGGGTTGATCGCCTTCGCGGAACAGATAATTGTCTTTGATTACTTTTTTTGCTGTGGACAACGTGAACCCCGTACGCGAATCATCTCAAGTTCTTAGCTCTTGCGCAACATCCGAGCTTATAACTTCATCGGCCTTACGTCGGGACAAATATCTAAATGGCCTTCAGTGGCTTTTTTAATATCTTCAGGGCTTAAGTCGGGAGCATATTCTTTGAGTAAAAAACCTTTCGGCGTAATTTCAAGGAAGCCTAAATCAGTGACGACTTTTGTGATACATCGAACTCCAGTTAAGGGCAGAGTGCATGATTTTCTAAGTTTAGAGTGACCCTCTTTATCTGTGTGTTGCATGGCTACGATCACACGTTTCGCGCTGGCCACTAAATCCATAGCTCCACCCATGCCTTTGACCATTTTGCCGGGCACCATCCAGTTAGCAATACTTCCAAACTGATCAACTTCCATAGCACCAAGAACTGTTAAATCAACATGGCCGCCACGAATCATTGCAAAACTATCTGCTGAGCTAAAATAGCTAGCACCAAGAGCTTCAGTGACTGTTTGTTTTCCAGCATTGATTAAATCGGCATCAATTTGTGATTCGGTTGGAAAAGGTCCAATGCCTAGTAAACCATTTTCACTTTGTAACATAACGGTTTTAGAGGAGGGAATGTAGTTCGCAACAAGAGTTGGAATACCAATTCCAAGATTAACGACAAAACCATCTTCAACTTCTTGGGCAATTCTTTGGGCGATTTGATCTCGGTTAAGTGGCATAAATTAGCCCTTCCTGATGGTTCGCTGTTCAATGCGTTTTTCGTAATTGCGACCTTGAAAAATTCTTTGCACATAAATTCCTGGTGTGTGGATTTGATCGGGATCCAGTTGCCCCGTTTCAACTAGCTCTTCGACTTCTGCAATTGTGATTTTTCCGGCGGTGGCAGCCATGGGATTAAAGTTGCGAGCGGTTTTTCTAAAAATTAAATTGCCAAAGGCATCACCTTTCCAAGCTTTTACTAAAGCAAAATCTCCGGTGATAGCACGTTCTAAAACATAATCTCTTCCTTCAAACTGTCGAACTTCTTTTCCTTCGGCCACCAACGTACCCACGCCTGTCGGAGTAAAAAAACCAGGAATACCGGCTCCGCCAGCACGAATTCTTTCGGCCAAGGTTCCCTGTGGGACAAGTTCCACTTCTAATTCGCCAGACATGTATTGTTTTTCAAAAGTGGCATTTTCGCCAACATAAGATGAAATCATTTTTTTTATTTGCCTTGTGTGCAGCAAAATTCCTAAACCAAAATCATCGACACCGGCATTATTAGAAACACAAGTTAATCCTCGCACCCCAGAATTTTTTAAAGCTGCAATACAGTTCTCAGGAATTCCACAAAGGCCAAAGCCTCCTACCACCAAAGTGATATTGTCTTTAAGATCAAACAAAGCTGAGGAAGCATCTTTAAAAACTTTTTTCGACATGATTAGTTCTTTCAGCTAAATTTTTTCAACAATAACGGCGACAGCTTCGCCGCCACCGATACAAAGTGTTGCCAATCCATATTTCCCACCCTTGATATGAAGGGCATTGATTAAAGTAGCAAATATTCTTGCACCACTAGCACCAATCGGATGTCCGATGGCCACAGCTCCACCATGAACATTCACACGTTCGGAAGGAATTTCTAATTCTTTCATAGCAACCATGGTGACAACGGCAAAAGCTTCATTGATCTCCCAAAGATCAATATCATTGGTTTTTAATTGAGCTTTTGATAAGGCTTTTTTAATCGCGCCGACAGGGGCCGTGGTGAAATATTTAGGATCTTGCGCAAAAGTCGCATGGGCAATAATTCTTGCCAGAGGCTTAAGTCCACGACTTTTTGCTAAAGATTCAGACATCAAGATATGAGCCGCAGCACCATCATTAAGTTTAGAAGCATTCGCGGCCGTGATCGTTCCGGCTTTATCGAAAGCAGGTCGAAGTCCTGGAATTTTTTCAAATTTTGTATTAAAAGGCTCTTCATCTTTATCAACGACAGTAGGACCTTTTTTCCCTTCGATGGTAACAGGTGCGATTTCATTTTTAAAAAATCCGGCGGTCATTGCGTTTTGTGCTTTTTCATAGGATTTAATCGCAAACTCATCTTGCTGTTCTCGGGTGAAATTATTTTCTTTCACGCAAATTTCAGCCGCACTTCCCATATGAAAATTATTATAAGGATCCCACAATCCATCTTTGATCATTGAATCCACAAACTGAGAATTTCCCATGCGGAAACCACTACGAGAATTTTCTAAAAGGTGTGGAGCTAAAGTCATATTTTCCTGTCCACCAGCAACAACAATTTCACTGTGGCCTAATTGAATGGAATCCGCGCCTAGCATGATGGCTTTTAATCCTGAGCCGCAAACCTTATTAATTGTCAGGCAAGGTGTTGAGTTTTTTAGTCCTGCAAACAGAGCGGCTTGTCTTGCAGGAGCTTGTCCTACTCCTGCCGTCAAAACATGACCCATAATGCATTCACTGACTTGATCGGGATTGATTTGTGATTTCTTTAAAGCTTCAGAGATGGCGATGGCACCAAGTTTCGGAGCTGGAACTGTAGATAAAGCGCCTTGAAAAGATCCTACAGGGGTTCTTGCAAAACTTGTGATAACAACATTTTCCATAAAAGGCCTTTCATCGATCTGCGTTAATTATGAACATTAAGGCTTCAATTTTTTATATTTTCGGTCAAGAGTCAATAGAGGACGGAGGGTATCGTGAGAAGGAATTTATTTATACCCCTATTATTTATTTTTTTGGTCGCAGGATTAATTTGTGAAAAACTATGGGCCGGGACCGTTGAGGTTTCTTCTGAGGGGCTGCAGCGACTCGTTATAAAGGGATTAGATGCTAATGTGACAGTGACCTCACTACCTCAGGCTAAAACGGTTCGAGTCAGTGGTGTCGAAGATGTTTTAACCCCTGGCTTATATATCGTCGAAAAAAAAGGCTCTACACTGGAAGTTCATATTAATGAATGGGCGACTAAAAGTGATTGGAAAGAGCAGTTGGGGATTCAAAGAACTCGTGCATCTATTGATATTTCTGGCTTTGGTTTAGCCACTGAAGTTTACCTCAGAGATGGGCAAGTGCAGCTTTCAAAAATGTTAAAAGGAGCTCGAGTGGTCCTTGGACGCGGAAAAGTGAACACTGTGGATTCTTCCGGTCCCTTAGAAATTTTTGTGCATCAGGGCGATACTTCAGTACAAAATCAAGCCGGTCGAATTAAAATTGATCAATATCAAGGCAATATTAATCTTTTAAATTTACAAGCTGACTTAGATTTAGTGGCTTTTAATTCCAATATAAACATTGAAAAATCTCGTGGAATTATGAGCTTAAACACTCAGAACTCACCCACCAAAATTGTACAAAGTCGTGGGACACTGCAGTTGGATAATGGCAAAGGGACCATCTTGATTCAGCAGTTTCAAGGTCGGGTGGACGGATCAACCCAAGAAGGGGCGCTAAGTATTAGCTTGCTAGCTGATTCAGAAATTCATTTACGATCTCAAAGTGGAAAGGTGCAAATCCAGCTGCCACCAGCCTCTGGTGCAGCATTGAACCTTAGTGCTAACGTTGGAGAAATCCTTATTCCTGAGGGATTAAAGATAAACCGCGGAGTTTCAGAAAAATCCTTTCGTGGAAAATTATCAGGTCACATTCAAAAGGCAGCCGTCACTGTGCGTTCTCAAGAGGGTGTTATAGTTATAAAATGAGTTGACAGTTTTCGTGAAATCAGAGAATCGATGTGCTATGCCAAAAACAAAATCGAAGCCTGTAAAAAATAAAAGCGCCGCATCAAAAACTTCTCTAAAGGCTGCGTCTAAAGCAGCACCTAAGGTTGCCTCTAAAGCGACGAATGCTAAAAAAATTGATAAAAAGGCGCCAGTTAAAGCGACACCAAAAGTGAATGCAAAGGTCAGTCCTAAAAGCGGTCCTAAGGCTGAAGTTAAAATTGACGCAAAGACTAAAGTTGTCGCTAAGCCAGTTGAGGCTGTTAAAAAAGCGGTTAAAAAAGAAAAGCCAGTTAAAAAAGTAGCGAAAACTGAACGTCCCGAAATTGAACTGGAAGATGATTTTGAAGCAGAAGATTTTGATGGCAGTGAAATTGCTGAATACGAAGATGATTTAAAAGCCGTCGAATCTGAAGATGAAGATTCTGATGATGTTGATTTATTAGATGAAGAAGAAACTCCTAAAACCTCTGAAGAAGTTTATCTTACGGATGCTGAAGGAAATCGGTACTGCCGAGCCCGCGATTGCGATCAAACAGCCGCTGTAGATGTTTATTGCCGTTATCACTACCTTTTATTTTGGAAGCGCATTCAGATTCGTAAAGAGATTTTAATTGGTGGCAAACTTGAGCGTTACGTCGAAGAATTGACCGGACGATATCCCGATAAGTTTTTAGAAATGATTTTACGAGATTTACGAACTGAAAAAGATTTCTTAGGAGCTATTCAAGAGCTAGAGATCGACGAAGCTGGACTTGATAATGAGTTTGAAGAAGATTCTCAGACTTATATTGATGAAGTTCGCGGTATTGGCGAATCCGCCAGCGTTGACGATGAAGAGTTCTAAATCTAATTGTGCACTTTTTTAAACGTCAGGGTAAAATCAGTTCCTCGGTCTTTCGGGGAACTCTCCTCAGGATAACTTTTTAAATCGAGCCCTGTGCCCATTTTATCTAAAAACATTTTTGCAATAGGTAGTCCAAAGCCAGACCCTTTTTCGCTAGCTGTTCCGCTCCGGGAAGAAACTTTTGAAAATTCAAAAACTTGGCTCAGTAAATCCTCAGACATTCCAATGCCATGATCACGAATGTTTAAAATAATATGACTCTCTTTTTCTTGTGCCGAAATTTCAATCACACTTTGAGGGTGGCTAAATTTAAATGCATTACTGAGGATGTTGCATAACACATGTTCTGAAAGGGCGCCTCGCTCTGCTAAAACTAAATATTTCGGATCTTTAAAGTCTAACTTTACTTCAATCATTTTTTGCACAAATTGTTTTTTTAAATGATCTAAATTTTCCACAATCACTTCTTTTAAATCAACCGGCTCAAGCGGTAGAGGTTTTTTAGTATTCTTAAGGTTCTCATACTCGCGCACTTGATTTAAAAGGGTGGTCATGCGCTGAACGGCTTTTTCAATATTTGCAATAAAATCTTTTTTTCTAGTGCCATTATCAGCTCTCATCAGCTGAGCGTAAGATTGAATAATTTGAAGGGGAGAGCGTAAATCATGAGTGATCACTTGTAAAAGATGTGAACTTTCAAAGCGATATTTTTGGTTGGACGCTCTTAGTAAATTTAAAGAATTGCGGTAGATCGAATAAAGCCAAAGACCAAAAGGTAACATAAAGATCACTGAAAAGGCTGTATAAATAAGTTGGTCTGAAGCTGTTAAAAGGGTTGGTTTATGCCATCCCATTTTACCAAAAACAAAAAATACTAAATTTGTGACAGACCAAACGACAACCCAAAAAAGTGTCCAATTTTTGCCTTTGAGCGGATATACATAATAAATAATTAATGGAAGCCACAAGACAGCGGGGCTCTCGATTCCTCCACTGAAAAACATCAAACCAACTAAGTAAAAATAAAGCGAAGTGACTTGAATATGTATGGCTACTTTATAGTTCTCATTCCATCGACGTAACAAAATACTAAAAAGAAGACATATAAAAAATAAAAAAGTGAGTAGAGAAAGAAATTGATACCCTTGAAATAAGAAGCACAAAGTTAAACCTAAACTGCCAGCCATTCCAATGAAGCTGGTTAAAACAAACATATGAGTGGCGGCTATTTTTTCTGGATCATTCTCTGAAAGGCGTTGAGGCCAAAAAAAATTTATCCAAAAATTAGACTCTGACATTTAACAATTGTTTTGCCGGTCAGCTTAAGAGTCAATAGATGTAAAAATTAAAATAAATTGTTCTAGTGAACTTGATTATTTTCTGCATGATCCAGAGCATCTTCCGTGCTGCCTTCATCATGTAAAAGACCATCTGCCGCAAGTCCTAAAAAAGCATTTGCTTCAGCTTCAAGGTCTGTATTTTCCGCATTTGTCTGAAGGTAAAGGGGTTGACCCTTATACGGATATTCTTTCCAAACAAAGGGAAACTCGGCTTCACCTTCTGATTCAAAAAATTCAAGCATCATGGAAGCTGCAACGTCGACCAAGCAATGAATACGATCGAGTGATTCAGGAACATCAGCTTCGTAATCCGTGGAAACTTCAAAATTGGATTGTTTTAATCGGCCCACTTCTCGAACTCCGACGCGTAGCACGAGTTCTTGAGGGTAAATACGACCATCAATAATCAAAGTCGATGAACCAAGGGAGGCGGCAAAGGTCTCTTTAAAAACCGAAGTCACTTGATCAATAAAATCCTGTGGAAATTGAGTCCATTTTTTAGAGCTCGCACGTCTTGGAGTCATAAAATCCTTTGGTCTTAAGTTTGACTTCGAAAGTGACCTCCTCTATACCTCAGAGGCAACTTTGACACAATGTGAAAACTTTTCCAAAACACAGTGAAAATGAGGGTCTTTTTTTGATTTTAGGCGCAGGTGAAACTTTAGACAGTTCTCTAGACAGTGTTATGACTCCAGTTCCACAGCCTACCGGTCGTGGACGAGGCGTTTATATTTCTACTTACGGCTGTCAAATGAATGTGAATGACACCGATCGAATGTACTCTCTGCTAGAGATGGCCAATTTTACTCCGGTTGATTCTCCGCTGGAAGCGTCCATCATCATCATTAATGCCTGCAGTATCCGCGAAAAACCTGTGCATAAGGTTTACTCTGAAGTGGGAACCTACAGAAAAATGAAAGAAGCCAATCCTGATTTACTCATCGGGGTCGGGGGTTGTGTTGGTCAGCAGGAAAAAGAGAAATTGATCAAAAACCAACCGATGATTGATTTTGTGTTTGGCACCGACACCATTGATCAGTTGCCGCAAATCATTGCTGAAGTTGAGCAAAAAGACGCTCGTGTCGTGAATACTAAAATTGAGCATCGCAGTTTATATCATGTCGAAACTCTTGTACGAAACCCAGGCGTTTCAACTTTTGTGAATATCACAAAAGGCTGCGATAATTTTTGCAGCTTCTGTGTTGTACCCTACACTCGCGGTCGTGAAAAAAGTCGTCCTTTAAAACACATTATGAATGATGTGCATGTCTTGATTAAAAAAGGTGTTAAAGAAATTACTTTACTCGGACAAAACGTTAATTCCTACACCAGTGATTGCGGTGCTGATCTAGCTGATTTACTTAAAGTTATGGCCACCGAAACTGAGATCAGTCGCGTTCGCTTTACCACCTCACATCCAAAAGATTTTAATCAAAAGCTTGTGGACATGATGTATCTGCATCAACCAAAAGTGTGTGAATATATTCATTTGCCATTTCAAAGTGGTAACACCGAAGTCTTAGAGCGAATGAACCGCGGTTACACTCGAGCTGAATATTTAGCAAAAATTGCTATGATTAAAAAAGCGATTCCCAATGTGGTTCTTTCAACCGATATTATCGTGGGTTTTCCGGGTGAAACTGAAGAGCAATTTCAAGACACTTTAAGTCTTGTCCAAGAAGTGCGCCCTGAAACTATTTTTGCTTTTAAATACTCGCCAAGGCCTTTCACTAAAGCGGCTCGATTTGAAGATCAAGTGGATGAAGCCATTAAATCAGAGCGTCTGCAGAGACTGTTTGCGCTCCATAATAAAATGGCTTTTGAAATGGTCGAGCGATATGTGGGACAAACTTTGGAAGTTCTTGTGGATCACTATGATGAGAAAAGAAAAAATGCTTCCGGCAGGTCCTCTCAAAATAAGCTCGTATTTTTTGACGGCGATGCCGTTCAAGTGGGACAAATGTTACCCATTCGAATCACAAAAGCTTCTCCGGCTGTCCTTCGTGGCGAGATTGCACTCCAATGAAGCAAGTTGAAAAATCACATACAATTTTTAATGTGACCCAGACCGAAGAAATCTGCTTTCATCAGTCCGAACTGATTCAGCTCTTTCCCTTTGGTTTATCTGTGACTCATGATGGGGGTCGACCTTTTTTATTATTAAAAGATAAAAAAGGAATTCACACTTTACCTGTAGCTATCAATCCCCTTGAAGCGGGAATGGCCTTAAGTCAGTCGGATCAGACTCGGCTGCCTACGACACCGCACAGGCTCAGTGCGCTGATGCTAAAAAGTCTTGAGATCGAACTTTTACAATGCGTTTTTGTACAAATTAAGGGCGCACATCAATATGTGCGAGTCTACTTCCGTGGACACAAATCTTTGAACAATTTAAAAGTTCGAGCTGATGAGGCTATGTCCTTTTGTCTCCATCAATCCGTTCCTATTTTTGCAACGCTTGATTTTATTACTCAAAGCAAAGTGATGAGCGCAGAAATTCAAGGAATGTCTCAGACATTAACAAAACATAAGAGCTTAGTGATTAAAAATCACAGCTACATGAACTAATGAAAAATATTATTTCCGCTCGTGGCTTCACGCCACAAATTGCCTATGACTGCTACATCGCACCCAGCGCAATGGTGATTGGTGATGTTGAGCTAAAAAGTAAATCTTCGGTTTGGTTTAATTCTGTGATTCGTGGGGACGTTATGCCGATCCGAATTGGAAGTGAAGCCAACATCCAAGATAATTGTGTTTTGCACGGAACCTATGGAAAATTTGGCTGCACTTTGGAAGATCGAGTGACCTTGGGACATTCGGTGATACTCCATGGTTGTCATATTGGACGAGAGTCTTTGATTGGCATGGGAAGTATTGTGATGGACGGCGCAGTGATCGGCGAGCAATGTCTTGTCGGTGCTGGAAGTTTAGTGACAGAAGGTTCGCAGTTTCCGCCACGAAGTTTAATTATGGGCCAGCCGGCAAAAGTAAAAAGGCCTTTAACCTCAGAAGAGATTCAATCCCTTTCGCAGTCGGCTGATAATTATCTTTTGTATAAAACCTGGTACGAAGACGCTCCCTTATAACGCGCGTTATAACTCTGTCAGCACTGACCTTTTGCATGGCACTTTAAGCATAAAAGTAATAAAAAAGAGGCAAGGCTTTTCAGCCTTTAATAAAATTATTCTGGTTGAAATAACCTGAAGGAGTCTCGGATGGAATTTGTAAAAAACATTCCTTATGCACTGACTTTTGATGATATTTTATTACTTCCTCAGTACTCCGAAATTATTCCTTCTGATGTGACTCCAAGAAGTTTTTTTGCTCGCGATATTTATTTAAATACTCCGATAATTTCTGCCGCTATGGATACCGTCACTGAACATAAAATCGGTCGGATTATGGCGCAAAATGGAGGCTTGGGAATTATTCATAAGAATATGGATATTGAAAAACAAGCTTTCGAAGTCGAAAAAGTTAAAAAATATGAAAGTGGAATGATTCAAGATCCTATCACTTTAGGACCCGATCGATTGGTCGCTGAAGCCTTAGAAGTCATGGCCAGATATTCAATCAGTGGAGTTCCGATCACAGTTGACGGAGTGTTGGTTGGAATTTTAACCAATCGTGATTTGCGATTTGAGACCAACATCAATCAACCGATCAGAGATTTAATGACCAAAGAAAACCTAGTGACGGCTGATGAAGGCACGACATTAGAGCAAGCTAAAAAGATTTTACAAAAACATCGAATTGAAAAATTGCCTGTTGTTGATAAAAATAAAAAATTAAAAGGTCTTATCACCATAAAAGATATTGAAAAAGCAAAAGCGTTTCCTCATTCTACAAAAGATGGTCGAGGCCGATTGATCGCAGGAGCTGCGATTGGCGTCAGTGCAGAAGCTCATGAGCGCGCCGAAGCCCTTGCTAGCGCGCAAGTGGATGTTCTTTGTATTGATACAGCTCATGGTCACTCAAAAAATGTTTTAACGATTGTTAAAGATTTGCGTGCAAAATACAAAGACACCATTATTATTGCAGGGAATGTTGTCACAGCAGAAGGCACGGAAGCACTGATTGCGGCTGGTGCTGATGTGATAAAAATTGGAGTTGGACCTGGAAGCATTTGTACCACGCGAGTCGTCGCTGGTGTGGGTATGCCGCAAATTTCTGCCGTTATTGAATGTTCGATAGCGGCTCGAAAAAAGGGAAAAACAATTATTGCCGATGGTGGAATTAAATATTCGGGTGATATCACTAAAGCCTTAGCTTTAGGGGCGAACATGGTCATGATCGGGAATCTTTTAGCCGGAGCTGAAGAATCTCCTGGCGAAACCATTTTGTATCAAGGCCGAACTTACAAAGTTTACCGAGGCATGGGTTCTTTGGGTGCTATGAGTAAGGGATCCAAGGATCGATATGGTCAAGCCGATGTAGCCGAAGAGGACAAATTGGTTCCTGAAGGAATTGAAGGGAAAGTTCCTTACAAGGGAAATGCCAGTGCCATCATCCATCAACTTGTGGGCGGTTTAAAATCGGGAATGGGCTATATGGGAGCAAAAAATGTTGAAGAGCTTCAGGCTCGAGCAAAATTTGTTCAGATCAGCCCCCAAGGACTTCGTGAAAGTCATGTTCATGATGTTAGTATCACCAAAGAAGCTCCTAATTACCGGTTGGAGTAGGAATGAATCAGCGCGGTTTTCTTATTTTAGATTTTGGTTCACAAGTCACGCAGCTGATTGCAAGACGTTTGCGTGAACTTGGATATTATTCTGAAATTGTTCCGTTCTCTGTTGATATTAACGAGATTAAAACAAAAAATCCTTATGGTATTATTTTAAGTGGCGGACCTAATTCGGTTTACGAAAAAACTTCGCCGCGAAGAGATATTCGAGAGCTTGAAAAATTAGCGCCTCTCTTGGGGATTTGTTACGGAATGCAATTAATTGTTCATGACTTAGGTGGAGAAGTGGAAAAAGCCACGTCTCGCGAGTATGGATTTAACATGGTCACCTGGTCTGAAGCTTTAGGAAAAATTCCTCTCAAGCAAAAAGTTTGGATGAGTCACGGGGACGTTGTTAAAAAAGTTCCACCTGGCACACGAGTCATCGCCAATACGGATTCGCATCCAGCAGCCCTTCGAGGCGATCGAATACTGGCCGTTCAATTTCATCCTGAAGTGGCTCATACCGAGCAAGGCTCAGAGATTTTACGAGAGTTTGCCAAGATGTGCGAGGCTCCTGAAGATTGGCAAGCGCCGCAAATCACTCAAAAATTGCAGCAAGATATCTTAAAAAAAGTTGGACCCAAAGATCATGTTCTTTGTGCTCTCAGCGGAGGAGTTGATTCCACCGTGGTGGCGACCTTATTAACTAAAACATTAGGGGCAGAGCGCGTTCAGTGTTTATTTGTTGATAACGGACTTTTAAGAAAAAATGAATATGAAACAGTTTTAGAAAATTATAATAAAATTGGTTTAAATGTCATGGGCGTGAATGCAAAAAAAGAATTTTTATCAGCCCTTGAAGGATTAAGTGATCCTGAAAAAAAACGCAAAGCCATCGGCCGTGTTTTTATTGAAACCTTTGATGCCTCTTTAGAAAAAATTGGAAAAAATCATGTGCAGTGGCTGGCGCAAGGAACACTCTATCCTGATGTGATCGAAAGTGTTTCAAGTACGGGCGGCAGTGTCACTATTAAATCCCATCACAACGTGGGGGGCTTGCCTGAAAAAATGAAATTGAAATTGCTTGAGCCTGTGCGAGAACTTTTTAAAGATGAAGTTCGAAAGATTGGCCATGAGTTGGGGCTTCCTCATGATATGTTATGGCGTCATCCTTTTCCGGGACCAGGTCTTGCTATTCGAGTTTTAAGTGATGTGACCGAAAGTAAATTGCAGATTCTTCGTGAAGCGGATGATGTTTATATTTCAGCGCTGAAAGAATTTGGGCTTTACGATAAAATATGGCAAGCTTTTTGTGTGTTGCTCCCAGTTCAAGCGGTGGGTGTGCAAGGGGATGGTCGAACTTACGAAAATGTTTTAGCTCTCAGAGCTGTGACCTCGCAAGATGGCATGACAGCGGATTGGTATCCTTTTGAATTTCAATTTATGCGCGAAGTTTCAAATCGCATCACTAATAAAGTGCGTGGGATAAATCGTGTTGTGTATGATGTGACAAGTAAACCTCCTGCAACGATTGAGTGGGAGTAAGCATGTCTTTTGTCCACTTGCATGTTCATTCTGAATATTCTCTTCTTGAGGCGGCTTGTCGACTGAAGCCTTTGGTTAAAAAAGCGGCGGCTTATGAAATGCCTGCCATTGCTTTAACTGATAATGGAAATATGTTTGGTGCGATTGAATTTTATTTTGCGGCTCAAGAAGCTAATATAAAACCGATCTTAGGAATTGATGCCTACATGGCACCCGGTTCTAGATTAGAAAAAAAGCAAGATCGCGATCAAGTGCAGTCGGGTCCAAAGCGTTTGGTGCTGCTAGCGACATCTTTGACCGGATACCAAAATCTTTGCCAATTAAGTTCGATTTCCTATCAAGAAGGATTTTATTGGAAGCCAAGAATTGATTATGAAATCTTAGAAAAATTTAATCAGGATTTGATCTGTCTTTCAGGGGGCTTGCGCGGTGAAATAAGCGATTGTTTTCTTAAAGAAGGTCCCGAAGCGGCTTTAGAAAAAATTAAAAGATTAAAAGCTATTTTCGGAGATCGATTTTATTTAGAGCTGAACCGCACCGGAGTTCCTGCTTGGGACCAAGTGAATCCGTTTTTATTAGAAGCTGCTAAAATTACTTCTACACAAGTGGTGGCGGCCAATGATGTTCATTATTTAACGGCCGATGATCAGATTGCCCAGGAAGTCTTAGTTTGTATTGGTTCCAATAAAACTTTGTCTGACGATTATCGATTTAAATTGGGCTCTAGCGAGTTTTATTTAAAATCACCAGCTGAGATGAAAGCTTTGTTTTCTGATATTCCTGAAGCCATACAAAACACATTAGAAATTGCCGAGCGTTGCCAGGTCAAATTCAAATTAAAAGATGATAAAGGAAAAGCTATTTATCATCTGCCATCCTATCCGACAAAAAATGGAGTGAGCTTATCAGAAGAAATTTCTAGACAATCGCTGGAGGGACTGGAAGTTCGATTTAATGAGTCCGAGGCAAGGGGTGAAGCTGTCGCTGAGGTTCAAAAAAAGCTTTATATTGAACGGCTTAATTACGAATTAGGTGTGATTGGGCGAATGGGCTTTGATGGCTATTTCTTGATTGTTTCTGATTTTATTAATTGGGCTAAGAAAAGTGATATCCCAGTAGGCCCTGGTCGAGGTTCTGGAGCGGGTTCACTTGTTGCTTATTGCTTAAACATTACAGATTTGGATCCTTTTCCTTCAAAATTACTTTTTGAGCGGTTTTTAAATCCTGAACGTATTTCGATGCCGGATTTTGATATCGATTTTTGCCAAGATCGTCGCCAGGCCGTGATTCAATATGTGACTGAAAAATATGGGCAAAAATCAGTGTCACAGATTATTACTTATGGAAAATTACAAACCAGAGCCGCCATTAAAGATGTGGGCCGAGTGCTGGGAATGACTTTTCCTGAAGTCGATGCGGTGACGAAATTAATTCCTGACAAATTAGGTGTGACATTAAAAGAGTCCATGGAAATGGAACCACGACTTGTTGAGATGATGGAAACAAATCCACAAATTGCAACTTTGATGGATTTGGCTCAGCGAGTGGAGGGCATGGTCAGACATGCCGGTATTCATGCGGCGGGTGTGATCATTGCCGATGGTGAATTGGTGAAGCTTGCCCCGCTTTACAAGGGTGCTGATGGAGAAAATGTAGTTCAGTATGATATGAAGCATGCTGAAAAAATTGGCTTGATCAAGTTTGACTTTTTAGGTCTTAAAACTTTGACTCATATCAATCATGCTTTAAGACTTATTGAAAAAAATCGTGGAAAAAAAATCCTTACCAGTGATATTTCACTGAAAGATCCTGGGATTTATTCGATCATGACCCGAGGAGATACAGCGGGAATTTTTCAGTTCGAGGGCGACGGTATCACCCAAGCTATTCGAAGTATTCGACCTAGTTCTTTCGCCGATATCACAGCCATTAATGCCCTTTATCGACCAGGTCCGATGGCGATGATTCCCGATTTTGCACGTCGTAAGCATGGTGAAGAAGAAATTCATTATCCTTTTTTGGCGCTTAAAGAAAGTTTAGAAGAAACCTACGGAATTATTGTTTATCAAGAGCAGGTGATGGGGATTGCATCAACCATCGCAGGTTACAGTCTAGGTGAAGCAGATATGCTCCGCCGAGCAATGGGTAAAAAGAACAAACAAGAAATGGATCAACAGCGACAAAGATTTTTAGATGGAGCCAAGAAAAATGGTTTTGATCACGAAAAATCAAATGAAGTTTTTGATCTTATGTATAAGTTTGCTGATTACGGCTTTAATAAATCTCATGCAGCGGCTTATTGTGTTGTTGCGGCCCATACAGCCTGGTTAAAAAATTATTACCCAGTTGAGTTTTATGCAGCTTTATTAAGTACCGAAGTTGGAAATACGGATAACGTCGTAAAATATATAAAGGATGCGCAAAGACATCAAATTAAAGTCAACACTCCGCATGTGAATTATTCTGAGTATTTATTTACAGTTAAAGGTGAGCAAATTTATTTTGGCTTAGGTGCTATTAAAGGCATGGGTGAAAGTGCGGTTGAAGCTATTTTAGAAGCGCGTGAAAAATTACCAGAAAAGAAATTTAATTCCCTTGAAGAATTTTTTAATAGTTTAGATTTAAGAAAAATAAATAAAAAAACAGTCGAGTGTATGATTAAAGCCGGTGCTTTAGATGGATTCGGAGCTCATCGAGCGCAGATGATGGCGGGATATCAGCAATTCTTAGATCGTGCTCAAGGTGTGAATAAAGATCGCGAACTGGGTCAGACATCTCTTTTTGATCTGAGCGTTTCTACGGAAACAGAAGTTAAATTAACCGAATCTAAAGCTTGGAGTCGAATGGCTTCACTGGCTTTTGAAAAAGAAGTGATTGGATTTTATCTCAGTGATCATCCCTTAGCAGGCTTTGATCGATTGTCTAAAATTTGGGTGACTTGCCCTATCAACGAACTCATTCATCAAATGCCTCCAGTTAATCCAGAAAAAAAGCCCGAACCAAAAGCTTGGGGTCGCGATCGACAAGATCGTAAGCGGGTGATTGTTTGTGGTTTAATGGCAGAAATTCGTGAAGTCATAACAAAAAAGGGAACGCGCATGGCTTTTGGTCGTATAGAAGACCTTAGTGGCAGTTGCGAACTGGTTATCTTCCCCGATGTGTATTCCCGTTTTGAAGGTCTGTGCAAAGAAGAAAGACCGGTTCTTATTGGTGGGGCCTTGGAAGTTGAAGAGGGTCATGTGAAAATTATGGTCGATCAGATGTCAACGCTAGAAGAAGCTTTGATTAAAGCTCGTCATGTTGTTTTTCACTTAGATCATTTAGAGATGAAAGATTACGGAAAATTAAATTCGGTTCTTAAAGAACATCCTGGACCTACAGAAGTGAGTCTTCAGTTAAAGTTAGCAGAATTAGGACAAGAAGTTTTCCTTGAGATGGAAGAGAAGATTAAAGTGCAAATTGGTTCAGAATTTATTGAAACCTTACACGCTCAGTTCGGAACGACGGATTTTATCGAACTAAGGAGTTAAATTTGAAATTTTATAAAGTGGTCTGTTTTATTTTTAGTATGATTCAATTTTGTGATCTTGCAGTGGCAGAAACATTGCTTGAAAAAAATATTGTAGCGACCACTAAATTAACTGAAGGCCCTTCAGCCAAAAAAGATCTGCAAGAAAAAGCAGTCAGTCTTTTAACGGAAGAGTTGTCCCGAGAGCTAATGGGAGCGGAAAAATTTGAAAAAAATAAAACAGTCATTCGTCAAAAAATAGAAAAAATGTCGGGCCGGTATATCTCCTACATTAAGCCTGGTGATATGGTGGCTGTAGGCTCGGGGCCAGGATTTTCCATGCCCTTTTTAATGAAAGTGTCTGTCGGAAGTTTTAAAACAGTTTTGCAAAATGCCGGCTTATTAAATGAAGTCGACACTCTTCCTGTGGTGTTGCCTCTTATTAGTTTTTATGACCGTGTGGGCGTTGCAGTTTATAAATGGTGGCAACCGGGTGATGTTTCTAATAAGACATTTTTAATAAATAACTCAAAATATGTTGAAGGATCTCTTCGCCAAGCTTTTAAAAAGCAGCAGTTTTATTTAATCAGGCCCATGGAGATGAATGCTCACCAGATGATTCCAGCGGCCTTTCAAAATGATCGCATTTCACCAGATGATCGAGAATTTTTAGGACGTCTTTTTCAAGCGCCTTTGATTGTTGAAGGTCTGGTCGAAATTTCCCGAAGCCAATCAGGTTCAAATATATTTCGTATTGATATAAAATTATCCGCCATTCAATTAAGTAACAATCGACCCATTGCGGATGTTTCAAGGAAATATGAAACAGAAAGCGGGACTTTTGAATTGGTGGTCGATAAAAAACTTCATCAAGTGATTGAACCCATGGCTCAAGATTTAGCCGCTCAGGTTTTTGAAGCTTGGCAAAAGGGCACTGTGGGTACCAATATTATTAGACTGACAGTTCGAGGTGAAGTTTCTCTTAAGCAGCGTGAAATTTTAAAGGAAAAAATTCGAGCGCAGGCGCCTCAAATAAAAAATATTAAAGAAAGATTGATCAGCGGAAATATGATTACTTTTGAAGTGGATAGCAGTTCTTCGCCTCAAGAGCTGGGGCAAAAGTTAAATCAGTTAGAACTGAGTGGATTTAAATTTCAAACTTCGTCGACAAGTGACAAAGAAGTCATTTTAGATCTGAAGAGATAATTCAGGAGTAATAATTATGCCAATGATAAGAATCGCTCGTCTTTATAAACTGACTCTATTTATCTTCTGCTTAATTTTTATGAGCTGTTCAACGGTTCAAACAAGTCGAGCGACAGCTCGAAAGCAAGTCACTGATTTAAGTCGTCATTCGGCTCAAGATTCAGGAATCAAAAAACGTGTGATGGTGCTGCCATTTCTAGATGCTAATGATCAACGAGATCCTGCTATCCGAGAAAACGCCAGACGAGCCTTTATTGCTGATTTAAATCGCACGGGTCAGTTGATTGCCATTGATAGCCAAGAGCTTAAATTAGATCTTCGTAAATACATTCAAAATGGTGAATATGTGATGAAAGATATCACAAGACAAGTGTCACAGTTAGGTGTGAATTCTGTGCTTGAAGGAAAAATCATAGATCTTAAAATTAAACGAGCTTCTGATCAAATTGGTGTGATTCGAAATATGTCGACCAAGTTTGAAAGTGTTGTTCGCGTCAGGCTTTTTAGTTCTCGCGGGACAAGAGAGCTTATGAACGTAATTAAAACTGTGGTGCTTGATGAACCTAATACGCGAGTTGGAGAGCGAGTCGAGTCTGATAAATTTATTCAGAATAACTCAGAATTAATCCAAGTCATTATTAAAGATGCCTTTATGGATTTTACGCCCCAGGTGCTTGCGGCCATGGATAAAATCGTTTGGGAAGGTCGTATTGCTGCCATCAGTGGAGACCGAGTTTATTTGAATGTAGGCCGAATTTCTGGCTTGCAAGCAGGGGATATTTTAAAAGTTTCTGAAGAGGGTGAAGATGTTTTCGATCCTGATTCGGGTTCTCATATGGGAAAAGTTCAGGGGCGAATTAAAGGAACTTTAGAAGTCGTTAGCTATTTTGGAACAGACGGCTCAGTGGCGGTCACGCATTCAGGCTCAGGATTTAAAGAGAATGATAAAGTCGAATTATATTAATCAGTATCGCTGGCTAGGCCTTCAACATTATGAAGATTTGGAAGAGCAGCAAAAAAAATTGGTGCCTAAAATTTCTAACCAACAAAAAATAGTCGTTTTGGGTGCTGAGTTTTTTTCGGTCCTGACCTTGGGTGTTCGCGGAAATATTCAGCGTGATTTGGTTTATAGTGAGCAAGATATTTTAGATCGAAATTTAACGATTCGTAAGACCGATCGGGGTGGCCAAGCTACGATCCACAGTCCTGGGCAGTTAATCATATATCCAATGCTTGATTTAAATATTTTTAAAATGGGAATTCAGGATTTTGTTTTAAGGCTGATGGCAGTCACGACTAAAACACTCAATGAGCTAGGGATTAAAGCTTCCTATTTTGCAAAAGATCCTGGGATTTACACGGCCAATGGTAAATTAGGATTTTGTGGCCTAAGACTTGATCAGGGTGTCGTAAGGCACGGCTTATCTATTAATATTAATAATGATCTTAGCCTTTTTGAGGGAATAAGAAGCTGTGGACAATCTCAAGCTACCCTTGATCAGGTTTCAAGATATTATCCTATGACGACGGAGCATTTTTTTAATTTGTGGTGTCGTCATTTTGAGCAAGATTTCTATTTGTCAGTGCCTGAATCTGTTGGTATGAATATTTAATTCTTATTGCGATCTTAGCTCAGTTGGTAGAGTACTTGCATGACATGCAAGGTGTCACAGGTTCGAGTCCTGTAGATCGCACCATTTTCTTTCATTAATATCTATTGCTAAAAAGTTACTGCGCTAATACATCAGGAGAAATCTTTTAATTCGAAAGGAATTATATGAAAAACATCTTAGTGTCCTTAGTTATCGTTCTTGCTTGTGGAACAGCGTCGGCTCAATCAACTGCTATCGAAGGAAATTGGGGAGCTCAGCAACAGGCCGGTGGAATGACTTTTGATATCAGCACAACTTCAGTCACAGTGACGAATGTTTGTTCTGTGAACGGGCAAACTGCAACTGCTCAAGTGACTTCTCAATCTTCTTACACAGATACTACAATGACTGTGTTAGAAGCTAAGCAAGACCAAAAATCAATGAATGGTCTTAATTGTAATGCTGAAACTCAACCAGCAACAATGGGATACACGATTCAAGGCAACCAGTTAATACTTTCTCAGGAAGGTTCAGCAGACACATTTGTTTGGATTAGAAAATAATTTTAAAGAGCTACAGGAAATTTAAGTTCTGTAGCTCTACCATTTTCTATGGATAATCAATTCTTAAGACGATTTCTTCCAAATAGTTTTTGGCGCAAGATTTTCTTCTTTGCAGTTTCTTAAAAAATCACTAACCAATTATTTATCATCCGACTCATCCACCTAACTTTAATCTAGCAGATTTATTGCGTAAGTATGTAAAAATAAGTATTTTTTATGAAAATAAGTATGTATTTATACGAATATATACTAATATAATATACGTATTATTACGAATAGATAAAGGAGTGAAATCATGAAGCCTTTAGATGATTTAGCCATTTCCCAAGCAGAGCGACGCATTTTAGCCATTCGATCGGTTATTGGCCAATTAAAAGTGAAGCCAGGTTGGGTTTACTTTACTAGGCGTACGCTAAATATGACACTAGAGAAATTAGCTGAGCGTGTAGGGGTCTCTAAGACCACAGTCGCGCAGGCCGAACGCAGAGAGGTCGAGGGAAAGTTAACCATGGAGACATTAAAGAAAATGGCTGCGGCTATGAACTGTGATTTCGTATATGCCTTTGTACCAAAAGAATCACTCAAAGATATTTTAGAAAAACAGGCCCTGGTTAAAGCAAAAAAACTTTTAAAATCCGCAGACACGCACATGCTTCTTGAAGACCAGCAAGTTAAAAGCAGCCGAGAAGAGCGAATTTCTATGCTTGCAACGAAACTTCTGCAAAAAGGTGACGTCTGGTGAGCAATTTTTTATTTAAAGATCGCGATGGTCAAACTCCTTTGCCGGAAGAATTTCAAAAAGGTTTGAAGCTAACAAATATTCAAAACATGTTAGAGCTTGATGAATATGAAGAAGCAAATATGACCGAGGGTTTAGCTTGGCTTGAAAAAAGCAAAGATAAGGGCCTAAATTATGAGTTTTGGCAAAAGCTACACCGGAAACTTTTTGGCAATGTATGGTCTTGGGCGGGTGAGATTAGAAAACATAAGCTTAATAATCCATATTTTCTTGATCCTTCAGAAATTTGGCCTGCCTTTCGATTATTAGAAGGTGATTTAAAATATTGGTTAGAAAAAAGGGAACTGCCTTTTCAAGAAATAGCTGCGCGTTTTCATGAAAGAATTGAAACGATTCATCCTTTTACAAATGGGAACGGCAGGTTCGGTCGAATTTTAATTGAGTATTTTTGTAAGCTAGAAAAAGAAACCACACCGACATGGGGTAAGTCTTTAAAAGAGGACGCTCCGTTACGAAGAAAAACTTATGTGGCAGCACTTGATGAGGCTCGCAAGAATGGTGACTACGGTTCTTTGATTCATTTTATGTTTTCATAGTGTTTTGATTTTATTTTAAAAACTACCTGAGTTAACTTTTTCAAATGTGGACTTTGTTGCACGGTAAGCTTCTTTATTTAGTGAGTGAGTGAGGATGTCTCAAATTGAAATGTGCTAGTAGAGGGTGAAACCCTCAATGCCAAATGTCTCTTGAGGGGGCCGCCCTTTTACAGAGCCTTACCCAAAATCACGCATTTATAGACGGCAATAAGCGTGTGGCCTTCGCAACAACGGCCATTTTTTTAAGAATGAATGGGTATAGATTAAAAGTTGATGCTGATAAGGGCGAATTATTTTTGATTGATGAAGTTGTTAAAAAGAAAGCCGCCATCGAAAGAATTGCGGAATGGCTAGAAAAAAATATGAAGGCCATTACATCTTAGGACGATTTCTTCCAAATAGTTTTTGGCGCAAGATTTTCTTCTTTGCAGTTTCTTAAAAAATCATTAACCAAAGTTTGATAGGGAGTATTTGTTTTTTTACCAAGTTTTTTAAAATATTTAATGACGTCATTGTCTAACCTAATAGTAACACTCTTTTTAAGCTTGCTGGCGTAAGGGTTGGGCTTAAGTTTCATTTCTCATAAAACACCTCTGTTAAAAGTTTTAAAACTTAAACCGGGTCATACTTTACTGCGAGGTAGAGAGAGTGAATTCCTCCAAGAAGGAAAACTCCGCCCATATATCCGAAGAGGGCAAAGGCTTCTTTAGCTTCGCTTCTTCCTATTTCGGGACCATAAAGACCTGCAAACAACCACAGGAAAGGATAAAAAGTTCCTCCCACCGCAATTAAATAAGAAGCAATATTGATTTGTTTTCTGGGAGCTTGAAGTCTTGAAATAAAAAGTAAAACCCCCATCATCATGGCGCCTATTCCTGTCGCATGAAAATGAAATCTTTGATAGTAACGCCAGTTTTTATCGGCTTCAGTTTTAAGGACGTCTGCCTTTTTAAGAGGGTCTTGGATCTGATTTATTTTAACATTTTTTTCAAGACCTATGGATATTCTGTCTTTAAAAATTTCTTCGTTAATGCCAAAAAGGACAGAAATCACCACGCCACCCACAATACTCAAAAGTGCTAAAATAAACGGAAATTTTCGAAGCATATAAAGTCTCCAGTCCTAAGGAATCAAGATTAAGACGAAAGTCTTGGCTTTTCAATAAAAACTAAAAGACGCCGATAAGAAAAGCATGAAAATTGTTTATGTTCTGTTCTTATATCTAAGTTCATTTTCTGCAAATTTCGGCTTAGAAAAAATTGATAATGGCTTTGCAAAAAAAAGAGATGACCCAAAAACGCTAGAAGTATCAGTTATAGATTCTGAAACGGCTATTTATTTATTTAAAGAATTTGTTAAAAATAAAAGTATTCCTTTTAAATTTCCCAGAGATGGGTGTTTTGCGCGGGCTACCGCCATGGCAATGATAGCCGAAAAATCTTCAGTTATTATGGGCAAAGCTTATGTGACGGGTCATCTTGTCGTTAAAACGGATATTCCAAAATTTCCAATAGTTATGTGGGGCTGGCATGTCGCTCCTGTAAGCTTTGTGAAGAAAATAGATGGAACTATTGAACTTATGGTTTTTGATCCTATATTATTTTCTCAACCAGCCAGTATTGACGAGTGGTTGAAAAAAATGAAGGTGGATATTGGGATTAAGGGTGCTGAGGGTCGGGTCGATGAAGTTTATTATGGATCTCGATTTCAGTACTTGCAAAGGTCAGATAAAACAGAAGAGTACAAGAAAACTTGGATGCAAGAAAATTTAGAGGATATGAGAATAAAATTTTTAGAGCATTTTAAACTGCAAGAAATTTTATTCTCTGAAAGTTTATTGGCAGTTGATATGGTTTTTTCAAACTATGCGTCGGCTTCAAAACTTAAAGATAATAATGGAAAATATCAGACTCAATCAATGACTTTAACAGAGTCTTTAGAAAAAATTGTAGAAACTGAAAAAGAATTCTTAATTCTTTTTAGTCGTCACGCGGCTTTCTATCGATTTCCTAAAAAATCAGAATCTACTTCAGACATTAGATTATACTTTAAGAAGTTAATAAAAAGTAAAAAGAGAATAACAGTAGAAATTGATCCCGTATCAACGGAAATTAAAATTATAAAAGATAAATAAAGTTATTATTTCGAGATTTCTTGAGCACTCTTAAAATCTTTAAGAGTCAGCTTAAGGTCCTTACGAGTTTTAACTTGATCCATGGCTGCCAAAGCCTGCTGTTGAGCAATACGTTCGCTTGATAGTGGATGAGTGCTTAAAAAAGATAATGCTTTCATGGCACCTCCTAGAGCATTTTGTTTTTCTTTTCTTGCAAAAAAAGAGATCAATCCTTGATTCGAAATTTGCGAATTTTTAAGAAAATAAAAAGCTTGTTTGTCGGCGGCCATTTCGTCAATTTGTGAATATTGCATAGAAACTAAATCAGCCCCTTTACCAATTAAAGCGGCGATATCTGGCCCCGCGATCAAACCAATAAAACCAAGTCCCACAAGAAGGCCTGCTTGCTTATAAAGTGCTTTTTTTGTGTGACCGCGTTCGATATGAGCCATTTCGTGAGCCAGAATGCCCGCTATTTCTTCCGGAGTTTCGGCTTCGTCTAATAGCCCTTGGTGGATAACAATAATGTTACCTAACGTCGCAAATGCATTCGATTCTTTGTTGGGACTGACATAAAATTCATAATCAATTTCCTGAAGCTCGGAAGAATTTTGTTTAATAATTTCTGCTAAACTTTTGACCGACTGAAGTGAAATATTTTTAATGGCTCCATTTTTATTCTCTTTTTCAATAGGACCGTTCATTTTGGCAATCCAAAGTCCTATTTTCTTTTCTTGCTGGGGAGAAATTAAAGCATTCATCGTGGATAGGGGAAGAAAAGCTAGAACCAAAGGAAAAAGAAGAATAAAAAACAACAAGCCACCTAAAGGAAGACTCCAGGCGATCCAACGCAAGCGATTTTTGTTTTTTGAATTTTTAAGAACTTGCTTTGCAGAATTAACTCCATAAGAAGCAAGTAACTCAATGGCTTTTATATCTTGAACAGTGATGATTCTCTCAGGGTATCTGCGATGGATAATAATATATTGATTTGAATTTTCGCCACTTAAAGAAAGTTCCAATTCATTATAGGGAATATGAAACAGTTCCTTATTTTCTTCAGAAATAAAGGCGGCTTGGTGCCACTCGATTTGCAGGACTCCGCTCTGCCTGTCGAGAAGCGCTGGAAATTCAATCATTTCTTATTCTCAAAATACAAAAGATCAATAAAGACCGAAGAAACCATAACAAGTTTCTTTTCATTTTCACTTAAAGTAGAATCAGTATATTCGACCGTAAAGTTATCTTTATCAGTAAAAGCTTCGGACAATATTCCAGACCAATTTTTTGTCACCTTGGCTGTGGCTTTTCCGTGAGTTTTAAAAACAAAGCTCCATATTTTCCATAAAGGTGAGGCCACTTCCATAATCACCAGACCGCGTTCATTTTCAACATCAAATCTTTTAGTGAAAATAGCAAAGCGCTTTTGGATGGCACCAAAAACTTTTCCATCAGCATCCCGCACTTCAATGCGTTCAAAAAACCAACGAAAGGGGTGATGGCAAACTAAAAAAATTTCCCTATTAGGGTTAAAAAATAAAACATCAAATTTTCTCCAATGGCCAAGATATTGCCGGACGATCAGATTCCAAAAACCTTTTTGTTGTTCTGCTGCAAAAGCTAGCAGCTGTCCGCTTTCGGTGAGAATCTGATATTTATTTCTAGTTTCGAAACCTAAGAGCTCGGCAAATTCATGAACTTGATGAACACGAAGCTTATTTATGCCTGATAGCGAGATTGACGAAGTCGGTGCTTTTGTAGAGTTCATAATTGTTTCCCAGAGTTGTCAGTTAGAATGTCTGATTGTAAATTTTTAAAATCCCATAAATTTTGATCCATTAATTGCGAAGGCTTTATATTCGAAAAAGCTTTAATTAACGAAGAAGAAATCGTTGGAATTTCGGTCTCTAGCTCGCGCACTAACTTTTTCATACGCTTTCGCTTAAGGCCTTCTTGCGAACCGCAAAGATTGCACGGAATGATTGGCAGTTCCCAAGCTTGTGCCAAAGCCTCAATATTTTTTTCAGAAACATAGCATAAAGGTCTGATAAGAATATTTCGACCATCATCCGATTTAAGTTTGGGCGGCATGCTGGCAATATTCCCCGTGTAAAACATATTTAATAAGGTTGTTTCAATCAAATCATCGCGATGATGTCCCAGCGCAAGCTTTGTAAAACCGTTATTAGTGGCATAGTCATACAAAATGGCTCTTCGTAAACGCGAGCAAAGGGAGCAAAAAACTCCATTGGTGACTTTTTCTTTAACAATTGAGTAGGTGTCTTTTTCGATAATTTGAAGTTCAAGGCCTAAAGATTTGACCCAAGATTTAAATTCTAAAACATCAAAGCCAGGTTGTTTTTGATCTAGGATAACGGCAGCCACTGAAAAATTTCTTTCGGCCCGACGTTTAATTTCAAGCAGGCTAGCTAGTAAAATACTGGAATCTTTTCCACCTGAAACGCAAACCATAATGCGGTCGCCATCTTCAATCATATTAAAATCATTTAAAGCGCGAACAATTTGCTTTCGAATGTCGACAGCTAAGGGATGATCTAAGGAAACCATAAACAAACCTACTGTTGAAGTGTTTCAACCCTCAGCTGGGGTTTAGCCAAAGCTATACCATTTTCGGCTAAGGCTTCAATCCCTTTGCGTAAAACTTTATCTCCTACGACGAATTGGGCGCCATATGAGTCTATAAAGTAAATAAGTTTTACAGAGATCCAGGATTCAGTGGTTTCTTGAATAAATGCAAAGGGAGATGGCAGGCTTCGAATTTCCTGAATACCCGAGCAGGAAGCTTCAAGAATCTCTTTTGCTTTCTCCATGGGAGCAGAGTGCGCAATTCGATAAATCTGGCTGCGCACAATCGGCTGATTAGCAGGAGAAAAATTGGCAATTTGGGATTGAGCAATGACTCGGTTGGGAAGAGTGATAGCCTCATCGGAAAAGCCAATCAATACAGTGCTGCGCCAGGTAATTTCTTTCACTTGCCCAATGGCTTTTTGTGTTCCGTTTGTGACTTCAAGCCAGTCGCCAATTTCATAATTTCGATCCATTTGTAAACTGATACCGGCAAAAATATTTCCAAGAGTTTCTTGCAGGGCTAAACCTAGAATCAGGGAAAATGCCGCCGAAGTGGCAAGCAGAGGGGCCAGTTGCAATCCAAAAATTCTAGAAGCCATCCAAAAAACAAGAAGGACAGACAAAAGAAGTGAAAAGATATTAACGACCAACATGGGAACGCCTGACTGCATAGATCCCATAAATAAGTATTCAAGCACAAGAAGACGGCAGGATTTAACAAAAACAATCGCTCCCCAGGCCAAAGTTAAAAGTCCTAAATAGGGGGAAAACCTTGCTAATATTTGATAATCTGTTTCTCCTCGGTGTACAAAAAGAAATGTGACAAAAAGCACGCTCATAAATACAAAATTTCTAAAAAGCTGATTTAAATGGCCCCGAATATTTCGATGTCTTTCTTCGGAAACAGTTCTCAGAAATATTTTATAAATAAGCCAACTGGTTAAAACTAAGATAGCAAGTAAGATATAAGGTTCTAGGTCGACAAAAGAGTACAGAGTCTGGATCTGAATAAATTTATCTATCATTTAAAAAGTGTAGGCTGCATAAAGAGTCGGGTCTAGTCTTAAAAAAGTCTTGGTCTTAAGGCCCGCAAGACAAACTTGAATTCAACTTTTAAAGAATTTAACTAGAATAGAATAATATGAAAATTCAATGGATTTATTTGGTCATCATTTTTGGAGCTCTGATTCCCATCAGCTTAAAGGCTGAGGAAAAAGAAATCCAAGTGATCGAAGGACAAAAAAAGGTTCTGGGCTGCGAAAATTTTGAAACTTATTTTTGGGATGCCTTAGATGCCTATCTTGTGTCAGAAAAAAAAATTCCTAATTTTTCAATTTTAAAAGATCAAATTCTTAAAGCGGAAAAGCAGGGACAAATATCGAAACTTACCAAAGAAGCTTGGGTTCAACTGCAAGAGATTTTATTTGAAGAAGCTCCTCAAAAGCAAATTTTAGAAAATGCGGTTCAGCTGAGAATGTTTTTTGCAGCCATGGAAGTCGGAGATGAGTCAACAGAGGGTCGAAAAGAATTAAAAACAAAAATTTTTTCAAAGTTAAAAGAATTAAAAGCTTCAGTCCCTGAAAAAAAATGTGCCTTCGAGCTTGAAGCCAAAATAGTACCAAAAGCCTTTCTTCAGCCCCATCCGACCAGATCTATCGCAGAAATTGGAATGCGTTGGCTTTTTTCAACAGCGTATCAAAGTTGTGAAGCTGTGCGCTTGCCGGCAATGACTGAAAAAACCAGTGATGTTCGAGGAATTCAAAATCAAGGAGCTCATGTTGATGGCGTTGGCCATCAACGAAAGATTGATCAGCTAGAAGCTTTTTTATCCAGTCATTATTATTACACTACAATTGCTGAATTCAAATCTCGAAAAAATAACCAATGCGTTAAAGAAAAAGAAGTTCCTTTAATTTATGACTATGGTGGAAAACCTTTTTCTGAAGATGGTCTGGAATCTACTTTAGATTTATTTACCAATGATGGAACTGGAACCGAAGCCTTAGGGATTGATTGTGCTGCGGCCGTTTTTACAGCCACAGCAACGGCGGGTTTGCTTTTAAAGCCAGGCACTCCGCTGCGGGCCCGAAATGTACTGGGTGTTAATTCTAGAATGTTTAAAGATCCTGTTCGAAACGGACTTGAGTGTTTTGAGACTATTCGGCTTTCCAAAAATTCTTTAATTCGATCGGGAGATATTGCTGCCGTGAATGGCCATGTGCTGATGATTGGTGAAGTTGGTAAAGATCCTTTTGGCTTAAGTCCGTTTAAACAAAAAAATGACTGTGCAAGCGTATCGGCAGAATTATTTAATTTTAAAATTTGGCAAAGTGGGAGTCAGAAAGGTGGCATTGGACTTCATTATATCGAAGCCAAGGCCTATTTAAAAGAGGCTAAAAAAATGCGAGACGGATTTGAGGAATATGCTAAAGCCGCTTGTGAAGCCCAATTAGAAAAAAAAGAAGTTGAGCCGCAATTAGATAAATTTGCAGTTATTAGACACAAAAATACGAAAAACTGCCAAGCTCAAAGAATAGCTCTTAAAGGCGAAGAGTGCATTCAAAACTGTCGGAAGATATTTTAAAAAGGAAAGTTTATGACAAACGCACGTCCCGAATTAAAGAAGCCCGTTATATTACAGATTTTATCAATTTTATTTATTCTGGCTCCAGTGGGTAATGTTTTGATTTCCTTTTACGGGGTTGAATCAAATGATTGGACAAATCCTGCCGTCTTCAAAAGTTGGATTGCAACCATTGATTCTTTAGATTGGTTTTGGTTATTTTTAACTTTTTCGACGGGAATCTTATTATTTATACAGCATAAGACGGCTTGGCTGATTGCTATTATAAACCTGTGTTTAATTTTATCTGTGAATATATATCGCTGGTCGACAACAGGAGAGCTGATAGATGTCGATTATTCTTACTTTCAGATGCAAATTTATTTATCTATATTAGCAACATTATTGGCAATAGGGATTTTATTTTATGCCAGATATCCATATTTAGATCGCCGAAGTCGCTGGATAGGGACGGTGGCTCCTCGTTTAGATATAAAAACGGTGGTCACGCTTGTTGCGCAAGATGTTTACAATGGCCTTGCTACTAATATTTCCACATCAGGTGCCGTTGTAGAACTGAATCAAAAATTCAGTCAGGGTATTCCAATGAAATTTGTCGACTTAATATTTCCGGAAATTGGAAATTTAAAAATCAAATCTCAAGTGATCAATGCCAATGGCCCTCGACTTAGACTAAAGTTTAGGGATTTTCGAGGAGAAAACCAAAAACTCTTGAAAGATTGGATTAAGTCCCAGTCTTCAAGGTAGAATATGTAAAGTGTTATAAAGGTTTATAATAAAAGTGAGGTTATTTATGGCCATATTGAAAAGAATTAAAAATCTAGCTTTTTTATTTGCTAGTTTAAACATTATGTTCAGTCCACTGGCTGTTTCAGCTCAAGCTGAAAGTAATAATGTGGCGGCCGCCAAGGAGTTTCTAAAAACTTCTGGTCTTAATAAAGGAAATATCACGGTCGGTGAGTACTACCGAAATATTTCTAAAGATCTATCTCCTGAAGTCATTGCAAAAATTAATCCGTACTTTCTTTTATACCAAGATGAAATGATGCCTTCGGTAGATCCGATTACTTTTAAAGATAAAAATAATGTTGAACAAGTTCGGATGGCAGTGACTTTCGGTGGAAAAACTTATTCGTTTCAAACGGAAGGCTCTGACGATAAAATTAAACTAAAAATGAATTCTTTCACATCAGACAACAAGCCTTGGGAGAATCCTGAAGCTTTGATGGAAGGTTTAGCCCGTGAAGCAGGAATTAAGCCAGGGAAAAATCCCGTCGCACGTACGATTTTAGATTTAAAATTAGCACCAACAAAGCTTGAGTGGAAAAACTTTTCTTTTGAGCAACAAATTCAATTTTTGATAATGACTCGGCATTTAATTGAAGATATTCAAAAAGTTTTACCAGTTTCTATTAAAAGTGAATCGGCTAAAAATGAGGACACTCGTCCCGTTGATAAATTTGCTTTGGTTTTTGAATTACTAAATCCCGAAGCCTGTGCGGGTAAGCCTGGAAAAAATGGACCTAAAGGAAAAAACCAAGCTTCAGGTCGATGTATTGTTGCAGGTTACGTCACTGAATACGGTAAGAATGGTTCTTGTGGTGGTCGACCCGATGGACGCTTGGATTTAGATTCTCAGCAAAATTCAGTTAAACCTGGATTGTCATCAAAATGTCAGTCAGGAAAAGGCGTCAGCTGTAATCCATTGTTTTACGGATACCAGGATTCTGGATCTCCCTATTGTGTGACAGGATCAGCTTCTGCTGCAACTGAGCAATGTAACGGACAAAGTAAGCTTCGTCGTGATGGCAATGAAGTTGATGATATTAAAAAAATCATCAGTTCATTTTTAAAAGACAAAACAGGTCGTGGTTTAAAATCAGCTAAGAAAAATGCCAAGGGCGATATCGAAGTTGAAACTGAAAGCGTTGCTGATTACGATGTTGTTCGGCAGCAGCTTGATGCTTTGGATAAAACATTTCGTGATGCTTTAGATATTTGTGAAGCTGGTGATAAAAATGTTTCTATGGATTCAAGGATCAATAAGCCTTCAAATCTTATGAATACAAAAGCCGATCAAAAATCGGCGTGTAATGCTATTGTAAAGCGCTATATTGCAGTCCAACAGCTGCAATTAGCTCCAACAAATCCAGCGCCTCCGGCAAAAGATATTGCAAAAGAAATTCCTGAGCGTGAAACAGGTTGTCCTATTAAAGATGGAAATTGCGCCTGTTCAGCGGATGGCGAACGAGTGGGCGGACCTGTAAAACCAAAATGTGGTGGTCTTGAAGTAACTCCTTCTTCTGAGCGATCGATTGCCGTTGAAGAAGCACCGGTTAAAGAAAAAGATAGTTTTTGTTTTAACCGAGATGATGATGGATCGAAAAGATTAAATGCAACTTGTGGTCTGCTAGGACTTGCTGCCATTTTTGGAGCGGGCTGGGCGTGGATTAAATCTGGCGACAAAAAGAAGAAGGCTAAACAAAAACGTTACGATCCTGCTCCTTCGCCTGTCACAGTCCCTGCAACAGGAACAACAAATCCGCCTACAACAACAGCACCGGTTGTGCCGATTGTAGAAAACCCTCCGATTGCACCAATTCCAACCGCAGAAACTCCGACGACATCAACACCGTCGACAACGCCAACGGACAGTGGAACCATTAGAAAAGTGACGCCTGGAACTCGATAAGGGTGAAATGTTAACAAATCAGCAACCTGAAATTAAACCAAAAATAAGAACCCCTTCCCCATCGGGAAGGGGTTCTGCATTCAATAACTTACAGAAAAATTTTAGATTACCTTCAGGCTCATGGGATTTAAAAACAGGATTCCATGGCGGACCTACTCGTCGTAAGGGGCGTGTTCGTGTGCTTTGGTCTTTGATGGCATCAATGATCGATACATTATTTTTATTAGGCATCAGCTGCTTGTTTTGCTGGGTTTTTGCCAAAGTTATGCAGACTTCAACATTTTCAGTTTTTCGCGATCTTCAATTGATGGGTCGTTCCTTGGGAGCACTTGGCTTAGTGGGTTTTATTCTTATCACTGCTTCCTGGTTTTATATGGTGATTCTTCGTGGACTTTTTGGATCCTCGATCGGTGAGTGGGCTTGCGATTTAAGATTAGGCGCTCCGGACGATGAAGAAAAAGAATATTTTATTTTAAAAGTTATTTTTAGAGCCACTTTGGTGATCACCACGGGTCTGATCACCTTACCACTTATATCCCTCATCACAGGCAAAGATATCGCAGGTCAGATCTGTGGTTTAAGATTAGTTTCCTTGAAATAACCAACGACTTAAAATTTCAAAATGTTTTGTCTGGGGAAATTGGTCTGCAATCAAAGCTTCGTTTAATCGATAGCCCATGCTTTCAAGGGCTATTCCATCTTTAATCCAGCTTTCAGGCGAGCACGACATATAAATTAAGTTTTCAGGCTTATGCACGCTGGACTCGATGCTTTCAAGAAATCTTTTAAGTCCAGAGCGGGGAGGATTGAGAATTAAAATCTCATCGCTTTCAAATGCTAAATTGTTTTTTTGTTGATGATCGTCAATATGAAATGAAATTTTTTGTTTTTGATTTTTTAGTTCTTGTGATTGATCCAAAGTTTGATGAAAGCACTCTAAGCTTAAGGAATCATTTTCAAAAATTCGTAATTGATCGATATAATTTAAGACGGCAAGACTGATATTTCCAACTCCGGCCCCAAACTCAGCAGCTTTTTTTACACCACTGGCTATCACCCACTTTTCGATCTGTTGAAGAATCAGCTGATTGGCTTTCATACTGGGCTGAGTGAATGAAGCAATATGGCAAAAAAGACGATAAGTTTTTTCATGAAAGCGACTTTCAAACCACAAGTTGGCCTCAGGATCTTTTAATTTTAAAAGGCTGCCTTCGCGCTTGAGGATTTTTCTTTTTTGTCCCATTTCAACAATCGATTGAGCTTCAAGAAGCTGAGTTAAAATTAAGTTCTCTTCGAGAAGTGCTTTAATATCTAGATTGGCAAAATCAAGCCAAACTCCTTTTAGTCCCGTAGGGCCTATTCTTAAGCGAATGGATCCTTTTTTTACAGGCCACTGGATTTTTTTAAACTCTTGAAACCAAGTGTTTAAGGCCGGCGATAATTGATGGCAAAAATCGATCGCAATTATTTTTTTTTCAGTGTGGGAGTAAAGTCCAAAGGTCCCGTTTTCCCAGATAAAATCCAAGCGATCGCGCAAATAAGCAGGTCCTGCGCTGATCCATCCGAGGCTCTTTATAGGATGCTTAAGAGGACTCATCAGCGACGAAAGCAGGGCTAGCTTACTTTCTTTTTGATATGATTCTTCCTGACCGATAAACTGGCAACCAGAACATTGGGGAAAATGATCACAAGAAATTTTTGACATATCATCTTGTAACAGAACCTTAATGAAATCTAAAGGAAGAAACATGAAAGCATTCCTATGTCTGATATTTTTTCAGGTTATTTCGCTGAAATCTTTTGCCGTCGACACGCGAGAAATTTCATTTCAGTACATGAGTAACGATGGAACTATTTCACTTGATTGCGTCCACAGTCAAATCAGAGATCTGCCTGATTGGCAGGTGGTTTGCGGTAAAGGCACACCACTTCAAAAAAAATACACAGTTCACTTTTTATCTAAACAGTATTTTAGACCGACTCAGCCATCGATGCTTTTAGAATATTTATACTGGGTGACAGATTGGAATTCGATCAATCCCATTTACTCTTCAACTTCTTTTTGGATGAGAATTAAAGATAAAGCTAGTATTCAAGGAACTCGCATCTTTCAAAGCATTGAAAATGATTACGCGGATTTGATTATAGATTACTCACCGTAATGAGCAACAATTACTTTTATCTTTTAAAATTCCGTCTTCATAGTGAAGATCTCTTTTGGTAAAACCTAAGGTGATATGCGGAAAAAATAAGTTGGCATTAAAATCAGCCAGCACTCCTCCAGCAGCCACAAAGGCTTCTTGAATTGAAGTGCGAAGATTTAAAAGATCCTCTGATTGAACCACGATAAAATAAGTACTTTCTTCTCGGCCATCAATTTGCAGTCGTCCGACGCCGTTACAAACAGGTGTAAAACTCATTTGTTGAATATTTTTTTGGACCGCGATGGAGTTGATTTTTTCCATCGATAAAAAGCTTTTTAATTTTTCAAATTCAATAGGAGTAATAACAGTAATATGCGCTTCGCCGCGATTTTTTAAAGGCGCCCCAAGGTTTAATTCCAAGGATTCTTTGACTTTTTGCACAGGAGGGTAATGAATATTCATAGCCAGGTGAAATTTGTTTTCAAGGAAAGTAATAGGAAGAAAAAGCTCTGGAGTGTAAGCCAAATCTCTTTGAAGGCGGGCCGAGGGGCTGGCGCAAGATGTTAACAAGGCTAGCAGCAAGTATTTGATGAAGTTCATAGAGAATTCCTTTTCGTGAATCTTGACCCATTTTAGCTTGTGGCCTAGTTTCTTTCAAACACCGAATTTTAGGAGATTTCATGACATCCATCTCGATTTTACCCCGGTCATTACAACTGGCTTTTGGGGTTATTTTAAGTCTAGCATTTTTTGCCTGTCAAAGTCCTCCATCAAAAGGGACCAAGACGTCGGGCTTAGAAAAATCTCTGCTGATAGTTGATCAGCCGAATAAAACCATCACTCAAATGCGGCAGTTAACTTTCACAGGTCCTCGAACCGGTGAAGGTTACTTCAGTCGCGATGGAAAACATATGATTTTTCAAAGCGAGAGAGAAACAGACAATCCATTTTATCAAATCTATATGATGGAACTTAAGTCAGGGAAAACCACCAGGCTTTCTACGGGCCAAGGAAAAACCACTTGTGGATGGATTCACCCAGATCTTAAAAAAGTCATGTGGTCTTCCACGCATTTAGACCCCGCACTTCAACAAAAATATGAAGAAGAGTACGCGCAAAGAAAACAAACTGTGAAATCCAGATACTCTTGGAGCTACGATGAAACTTTTGATATTTTTGAATCCGATCTGAGCGGTAAAAACTTAAAGCGAATCACAAAAGAAAAAGGTTACGATGCCGAAGGCTCTTACTCGCCCAATGGCCAATTGATTGCCTTTGCTTCAAACCGGTCAGGGTATAGCGAAAAGCTTTCACCTGATGATGACAAGCTTTTTAAACGAGATCCATCTTATATGATGGATATCTATATTATGAATTCAGATGGTTCAAATGTGAAGCGCCTGACCACGGCCAAAGGTTATGATGGAGGACCATTTTTTTCTTCTGATGGACAAAAAATTGTTTGGCGCCGATTTTCTCCAACTGGAGCCACGGCAGAAGTCTATACCATGAATATTGATGGAACGGATCAAAAGGAAATCACACATTTAAATTCCATGAGCTGGGCGCCTTTTTTCCATCCTAGCCAAGATTATATTATTTTTGCCTCTAGTGCTTTGGGCTTTTCAAACTTTGAGCTTTTTATTGTGGATGCTCAAGGTGTGAAAGCACCTGTGCGTGTGACATTTGATGAAGGTTTCGATGGCTTAGCGGCCTTTTCTCCGGATGGACATCAAGTTTCTTGGACACATCGAAATGATAAAGGGGAAAGTCAAATTTACATCGCCGATTGGGATGATAAATTAGCTCGTCAGCTTTTAAAACTTCCTCCAAAAAAATTAAATCCTTTGCAATTCAGTCCTGATATTAAAAAAGAAGATGTCAGTGATATTGTGAATTTTTTAGCTTCTGAAGATATGGCTGGACGCAAAGCTGGCAGCCCTGAAGAAAAAATTTATTCCCAAGAAATTGTCAGGCTTTTGAAATCTTGGGGCCTTCAAGGTGGCGGACCTAAGGGCGAATTTTTACAACCCTTCACTTTCACTTCAGGTGTTACTTTAGGTTCTAAAAATTCCCTCGAATTTGTGGGGAGCTATGCGACTGTTTTAAAAGCGACATTGGACTTTGAACCCTTATCGACTTCACAAAATGGCGATTATCGGGAAGCTCCCATTGTATTTTCTGGTTATGGGATCAAGGCTCCGGCCAGTGAAGATCAACCGGCTTATGATTCTTACCAAGGTCTTGATGTTAAAGGAAAATGGGTTCTGATACTTCGAGATATTCCCGAAGATGTCGCGGCTCCGATGAAGAGGCATTTGAATACGTACTCTCGGATTCAGCATAAAATCACTGTAGCACGTAATGAAGGAGCCATTGGAGTGCTTGTTGCTCACGGACCAGAAAGTGCGGCTAAAGATGAATGGGCCCCTTTAAAATTTGATGGAAGTTTAGCCGAAAGTTCTGTGGCTGCCTTAAGAGTTAAAAATAAGTGGGCAGAAAAACTAGTAGAAATTGCCGGAAAAAATTTATCAGACATTCAAAAGAAATTAAATAAAGGTGAAATGGTCGAAGGATTTTCAATTCCTTCTGTGTATGCCAAAGCCCAAGTGGATCTTAATTTAGAAAAAAGCGAAGCCACAAATATTTTGGCAAAAATTCCAAGTGGTGGAGGAAAAGCAGTTTTGATTGGAGCTCATGGTGATCACTTAGGTCGGGGACATGGTGGAAGTTCATTATCTCATGGCGATGAAAAAGGAAAAATTCATTATGGCGCTGATGATAATGCCAGCGGTGTTGCGGGAGTCTTAGAGCTAGCTCATTATTACTCTCATCTCAAATCACAAGATGCTAAAGCCATTAAAAAAGATCTTTATTTTGCCATTTGGTCAGCGGAAGAGATTGGTATCTTGGGTTCGACTTATTTTACAACGCATTGGAAAGATATCTCAAAGAAACCGTTTAAGACTTATTTTTCAGCAGCTATCAATATGGACATGATCGGCCGACTGAAAGATCGAGTTTATGTTCAAGGAGTCGGTTCGGCCTTGCAATGGACACCAATGACGGAACAAGTGGCTGTAAAAACTGGTATGCCCTTGTCGGCACAAAGTGATCCTTATTTACCCACAGATTCAATGGCCATATATTTGGCCGAAGTCCCGAGTATTAATTTTTTTACCGGTAGTCATTCAGAATATCATTCGCCTCGTGACACGGCCGACTTAGTTAATACCCAAGGTGTAGAAAGAATTGTTAAAGTTGTTTCTGAATATATTCAAGAATTAGCGAAGGGGCCAACAAGCGTCGTAAAATACGTGAAAGTGGGGAGCCAAGGTGGAAGTCGAATGGAAGGACGATCGTTTAGAATATTTCTAGGCACCATACCTGATTACAGCCAAGAAGGGGTGAAGGGTGTTCGAATTTCTGGAGTTTCTAAAGAAAGTCCTGCGGAGAAAGCTGGACTTAAAGAAAAAGATATCATCGTTGAAATGAGCGGTTCAAAGATTGAAAACCTTTATGATTATGTTTATGCGCTCCAGGTGACCAAGCCAGGACAAGAAACAATTATCAAAGTGAAACGCAACGAGGCTTTGGTCGACTTAAAAATCATTCCAAAGCTGAAGGAATAAATACTCGTATTTTAAGTATTGTTTAATTTTGATACCTCCGTCTTAAGTTTATTCTTAAATGGGCCGATGTGGTTACATAAGGGATAAATTTGGAAGGAGGACATTATTTCATCACATAAGCACCCACCAAAAATAGAACTAAAAGCTGCAGTTAAACCTGAGCAAAAAGTTGAAGAAAAAGCAGCAGATAAACCTGCGGCAAAAGTTGAGTTGAAAGATGCCCAGCCTGCAGGGAAGTTTATTAATGTCCTTTCAATCGGCACTGATTTAACTTTTGCTAAAAGTGTCCAAGTTGCACTTAATTCCTTACAAGCTTCAAATAAAGACGTAACGTACAGAATCTTTCCTGGAATCTCTAAAGAAAAACTCAAAGAGTACAGTGAAAAATATCAACTTCATTCAATTTTAGTTGAAGAAGAATTTATAACTCAACTTGCAGAGCCTTGGTTTAAAGAACTTAAAGAAGACTTAAAGAAAACCATTTACAATGCGGAAACTCCAGTGATCATGGTGTCTTCCAAAACTGATCTTGCGAAAACCAGAAATGTCGTACGCAGTGGTTTTACTGATTTAATTTTAAAACCTCTGGATCAAAGTTTATTTTTACAAAAAATGAATATGTATAACAAAAAAATTCCTCTCAGTGATGGAAGCTTGTTATTCAGTTTAGATACTGTGCAAAATGTAGATGTGGGGTTTTTTTTTAAAACCACTTCTGTTTCAGAATATGGAATGAAGGTGAGTTCTAGTAAAATGGTTGAAACGGGATCTATTGTGACCGTTTACTCAAGTTTTATGGAAGAAAATATTGCCGGAGTTGTTAAGGAAGTTTCAAAAATAGCTGACAATGAATATACTGTTTTTATCATGTATATTGGAGTCACGCCTTCGCAAACGCAGACCATTCGAAAGTTTATTCGCACAAATTATGCCGAAGGCAAACAAGCCGGATAAGTACCAATTTAAAATCTTCAGTTCTTGACTTTAGTGTCCCTATGCATTGCCCTAGAAGTAATGAAGCGACATCACACATTTACATTCGAAGAAGTTCAATTTACTTGGCTGGATTTAGTTGATCCCACAGAAAAGGATTTATTAGATCTTTCAAAAAAATATGGAATTGATAAAAGTTCCTTGCGTTACTGTATGGACCCTCAACACCTACCAAAATTTGAAAAGGGTAAAGACTATCTGTATCTGATATTTCGATACTTTGATGATCAAGGCGAAAGTCAGGCTAATTCTGTTCAAGAGTTAACCAGGAAAATGGTTTTTTTCTGGAGTGGGAATTTTTTAATCACCATTCACCGAAAAGACGATACAGGTATGGCTGAAATTAGAAAAAAATGGTCCACGCCGCCCAAAGATTTATTAACCCAGCAGACTCTTCCTTGGTCTTCAGAAACCTCAAGACAACTGCTGTTTGATATTCTGGATTTTATTTCAAGTTCTTTTCAAAAAACCCTAGCCGATGCACATGATCTTCTAAGTGATATTGAAATGAGTATTTTTGAAACGGCAGGGGCTTCGGCTTTTCAAATGGAAAATGCCTATTATTTAAAAAGGCAGGCCTCGATTATTAAAAGAATAAATCGAGGCAGTGTCGATGTCATAAGTCGTTTTCAAAATGAATATCCTGAAACGAAGTTAAATCCTATTAAAGAAGTGATGGAAAAAAATAGTTTTTACGCAGAAGAACTGAGTGATAATACGACAGTTCTGATGAGTCTTTATCTTTCAATGTCTTCTCAAAAAACAAACGAAGCCTCGCATCGAACCAATGAAATCGTTCGAATCCTTACGGTGGTGTCTTTGTTTTTTTTACCCTTGAATTTTATTGCCGGGGTGTATGGGATGAACTTTGAAAATATGCCCGAACTTAAATGGGAACACGGTTACTATGGCGTTCTGATTTTAATGTTTGTTGTGGCCGTTGGTTTTTACACTTGGTTTTATCACAAAGGCTGGCTTCGATCGGCTTTACCCAAAGAGCCTAAACCATAATATTTGTTCGAAAATGAGACAAATAACCTGACTTAGTAAGCCTTTAGAACTGGTTCATTCAATCCGATAAGCTTGTATGACACGTTTATTGTTTTTGAGTTTCTTATTACTGTCATCCTGCAAAGCCGCAAAGCCCGAGTTGGTTTCATTATTAGGTAAAAGAGATTCAGGCTCTCTGGCGCCTGCGAATTCTGGCAACGGTCGTACCGTTGTTGGTGCTGGAATCGGAAGTACTTCAAATTTTAGTGTCCGCAGTCGAGTGGCAGAAACACCGCAAGGAACAGTCGGAACTTCACCAAATTTTCGTGTGAGATCAAATGTTCAGTTATAAATTCAAAATGAGTCTATCACTGTTGACCTTTTTTTTGAGTCTTTCAGCGTTAGCGGGACCACAGTATATTACCTATGAAGGATTTATTGAAACTCTATCGGGATTACCAGTAACAACTACTGTTACAATGAAATTTCAGATTAAAAGTCCTGGGAGTTGCATTCTGTATGATGAAATTCTAAGTGTGACTCCAACACTAGGACATTTTTCAGCTAGAGTCGGCACAGGAACTCGATCGTTTCCAACTACGTTTACAGATATGTCTGTTTTGTTTTCAGATTTAACAAGTATTGCAGGTTCAGGTTGTACTTATAATCCAATTGTAAATGATGCTCGATTTTTATTGGTTCAAATTGATGATGGAGGTTTTTTTCCGATTGCGAATTTTACATTGGGTTCGACGGCCCATTCTTTTAATTCAGACCGAATTAACGGATATAGCTCAAGTCGGTTATTAAAAGTTAATACCACAACGGCGACGGGAGAATTAAGTAGCACTGATTATTCGAATTTGCTAGCTTTGGTTGGCGGAACGAGCCCTCAGTATATGAGTTCGATATCATCTGGAACGTTTTCTAATACACTGACTTTTTCAAATGCTCCGCAATTTTCTGGAACTCCATCAGGTGCGAATGACCTGACGAATAAAACCTATGTTGATGCTCGAATTACATCAATTTCAACAGGAACTTTTACACAATCGCAAATTCCCACACTAACAAATGCAGGGGCGGTAAGCGGGAATGCAATTACAAGTGGCACGATTTCTGGAACGACATCTTGGTCTTCGTCGGGATACGTAAGTGCTGCTTCGATTAAAGGAAATAATATTAAAATCTACAATGGCGCAAACTATATTGAACTTCTGCCAGCTACATCATTGGGTACAATTTTAACATTCAAATTACCTGGTGCTTACGGAGCCGCAGGACAAGTTTTACAAACTGATGCAACTGGAAACTTAAGTTGGTTAACTCCCTCTACGGCGTCAGGGACAGTAACTAATGTTACAACAAGTACAGGATTAACGGGTGGTTCTATTTCCACTACGGGAACTATTTCTTTAGCGAATACTTCGGTCGTCGCAGGAACTTACGGATCATCAATGAGTGTTCCAAAAATAACTGTAGATGCTCAAGGACGGTTGACGGAAGTTATTAATTTATTTATTTCAACAGCCTCATCGACGGGGACTGGACTTCTAACTTCAACTGATTGGGATATTTTTAATAATAAAGTCAGTAAAGGCGGCGATTCCATGACTGGAGAATTGCTTCTGCCGTCGGTTGATACAACAAATGCGGTTGGGGCAATAACAAAACAAAGGTTAGATTCCGCAATTTCAACTGCTGGTGGAAATTACATTCGTAAGGACGGCATGGTGGCATTCATAGGACAGCAATCCATGGGATCAAATAAGTTACTATTTGTTGCCGACCCAGTATCAGCACAAGATGCTGCTACAAAAAATTATGCTGATAATAATTTAGTTGGAAAACCACTTCCCTCACCCGCACTCACCGTTACGGACGGAGCCATTCTTAAATGGAATAATTCATTATTGCGCTGGGAGTATTCAGTACCAAGTGGCGGCGGTGGAGATATTTTAAATAACGGAAATAGCATTCCCGTGACCATTGGAACAACTGTAACTCAGCCTTTGAATCTTATAACTAATAATTTAAAAAGAGTTTCAATCGATCCAAATGGATTTGTCAGCATCGGAACTTTTATTCCTAAGACTTTATTTCATGTTCAAGAATCTGTGGTTTACACAGGCACCAGTAGTTTAATTCCGGCGGCGGGAATTACGAAAAGTTTTAGTGGTCAACCTGAAGGACCAGCCACAGATTTTCCATTAGCTCTTGGAGTTTCTTTTACAAATGATTATACAAATACTTATACTCTTCCTCCAAATTCACCTAATGGAACTAAATCAGCTGCGTTGGGAATTCGATCTGTTGCTAATATAGGAATTGGTTCGAATTCGGCAGGTGGTCAAGTTGGAATAAGTTCAGAAATGTTAAGAAATAGTACGAGTGGTGCAGATAATGGAACTTTAGGATTTATTGCAGCGGCTCGATTTTTTGTAGGGCATGGTGATCAAGTGGCAGGGAATAATCCTACTACAGATTCAATGGCAGGAATTTCAATTGAATCTGAAATAAAATCAGGTCGAGTTAATTATGGTTCAGGAATTCAAATTCAAGGTCCAAGACTTATTTCATCTGGAACAATTGGTTCGTGGACAGGGATTCAACTTTCTCCTCCCATGATAGGTATAACACCGTTACCTCATACCGGTATTTATCAACAGGGTATTAATGGAAAAAACGTGTTTGAAGGACCTGTTGAGCTTTCGTCCATTTCATCAGGAACAGCACCTATGGGTATTTCAGGTTCAAATGTTATTATTAAGGGCAATACAGGCACTCCAGAGCTTCGAGTGGTAGCAGGTTACGGAGTTTCAGTGGGTACTGGAATCAGTGGGGTAAATGTTTCAGGTCTTCAGAATATGGCATTTTGTAGTGGAACAACGCCCGCGGTAATCAATGTACCGGTAACAGGTTCATCTGCGATAGCTTTTGACTTCAGCTGTCCAGGAGCAAACTTGTCCAGTTTTGTTTCCTGCTCACCACTTAATGAGCCTATTATGAATGGATTAATTTTTTGGACTTCCAAAATTACTTTGGGAGGAATAATTAGAATGTTATTCCTAACAACATCAACCAGTACTCAGCCGATCCCAGTAGGTACGACTTTTAAATGCTTAGTTGCTAACTAATTGGGCCTTAAGATTATAGGCTTAATAGTTTTCAATTCTTCTGATAAGTTATATTATGTAACATTAAATATTAATAAAGATCTGCCTTAACGGATTAAGTTCACTATATTGCATACTGTGTCATCCTCATCGATCCTGGCGATATATCCTTATACTTACTAGCTTTTTAAGTAATACTGTAATACAGTATTATCGTAAGGCGGTGAAAATTGAAAGCTTCTAAGCTGACTTCGAAATTTCAAACTACCGTACCTCAAGAAATCAGAAATTTTTTAAATCTGAGTCATGGCGATGCTGTTAGTTTTGAAATTGAAAACGATAAAGTGATTTTAAAAAAAGTTTCTGCCGTTGATTTTGAGTATTTAAAATCAATAGAACATACTTTGTCGGCGGAATGGTCCTCAAAAAATGATGAAGATGCTTACGAGTCTTTATGAAACCAAAAAAATTTGATATTATCGTAGTTCCCTTTCCTTTCACGGATCAGTCGATCAGCAAAAAAAGACCTGCGATTGTCTTAAGCCAAACAAACTTCAATCAGAAGGCTGAACATTCTATTTGCGCTATGATTACCTCTTCGAAGAATGACCCTTGGCCTAATGATCTTGAAATTCTTGATTTGGAGTCCTGTGGGCTTCCTGCTGAATCCAAAATTAGAATGAAGCTTTTTACGATCGATCATAAAATTATTATTCGAAAATGTGGTGTGCTGAATAAAAATGAGCAGGTTCACCTCGACCAGGCCATCATAAAAACTCTTGATCTTAAATTATGAAAACAGATAAAGATCGCCCATCTACTTGGCTTAAATATCGCGATGGCTTGTGCACTGGCTGCTACGGCAGTTGCTGCACAATGCCTGTTGAGATTGTAGCTGCCGATTTGATTCGTTTGGGTGTGGCCACGGAAGATGAGCTTTTGGGCTCTAAAAAGAAGCTTTCTAAACGCCTGTTTAAAGAGAAAATTATTTCAAGCTACCGCGAAGCCACCGGAGCCTTTATGTTGGCAGCAAGACCCAATGGAGATTGTTATTATCTAGATGCAACCACACGTCTTTGTACAGTTTATGAGAAACGTCCAGGCGTTTGCAGAAAGTTTCCAGAAGTTGGCCCCCGACCTGGATTTTGCCCGGTTCGTAAGAAATAAACCGAGTCATTCCACCTAATAATCTGAATCACTCCTTCATGTATAATTTCTTAAATGTCTTGGGTAAAATTAAATCCTTAACTGAAGTCAAGCTGCCGAGGTACAGATTTCCATTCAGCGTTTCAGGAAGTTGTAAATCTTTTGCTGAAATCAACCTGTTAAGGTTTAGATTTCCATTCAGCGTTTGAGGAAGTCTTAAACCTATAGCTGAAGTTAACTGATTTAAAAAAATACCTCCATTTACTTGTTGAGGGAAATTTAGACCGTCAGCTGAGGTTAAATTATGAAGAATAATATTCCCATTAACTATTTCAGGGAGTTTTAGACCCTCTACAGAATTTAAACTTTCGAGGTTAAGACTTCCATGTACCGTTTTAGGAAGCTTTAATCCCTTCGCTGAAGTTAAATTTCCGAGATGTAAATCTCCGGAAAGGGTTTCAGGAAGTTTTAAGCCGTTTGCTGAAAATAACCCCGATAAGTAAAGATCTCCATTTAACGTTTTAGGAAGCGTTAAACCTTTTGCGGAAGTTAATTCTGATAAGTAAAGGTTACCATTTAATGTTTCAATAAATTTTAAGTTTTTTGTTGAATTGACGTCACTTAACTTAATATTTCCGTAATGCATTTTAAATTTTCCACTAAATGCTTCTTTATCAGTCAAAGAAATTTCATTACGGCGAAATTTGTTATTATAGATAATAACCAAATCGTCTTTTATATCTCTTTGAGATTTTATTTTTTCAATACGCGGGTCGGTGCTGTAACCGAAACCATTAATCGAACTATCCATTTCATATAGAAATCGCATTTCTTTAATAGAAATCTGTTGTCCTAATTTATGTTTTGTCTCGATTTCAGTAAGATGCTGCATATCCTGCTCTTTTTTCTTGTATTCTTTTCCTTGTTCTCCAAACTCACGCATTTTTTTTGAGACAACGGCGCTTTGCAGGATTTGGGAATCTAGATTTTGATCCTTGCTAACGCCCCGGACCTCGCCGATTTCAGTTTCTTCCATACGAATAGCAACTCTTGGGATCGTAGCTTTCCCTTTTTGATCAAAACTATAAAATACATGAAAGTCACCCTTTGATAATTGAGATTGAGCTGTTGCCTCACCAGCTGTGCACCAGCCCGTGTTTTGTCCTGCCAGCGATTGCACCAAAGGCATGTGATCAGAACCTTTAGAATAGACAACCCAGCGACCTTCATTGCTGTGAAATTTTCCATTTACACCAACGCCAAGCTTTAACAAAGTTTTTCCATAAAGTTTACCGAAGTTCATTCCCTCTAAAAGTCGTAAAAATTCAGGATCTCGAATTTCATGAAGGGATTGTTTATTGATTTTTTTTAAGACAAGATCTGCAACATAAGCCAAAGCTTCGCGGTTCAGATCTGCAAATGGAGCCACTGTTTCTTTGGAGCGATTGCCAAAACTTCCGATTTGAATATCGTATTTTGAAAGCTTCGTCATTCCCGAGAACATCCAATATTTAAGCCACATCGGATACATCTGAGTGTCTTTTGAAATTAAATACTCAGTCCACATATCCAAAGATTTTTTTTGATCTAAAACAATTGATTCTGCAAGCTGTATTTTTTGCTCGCGACTTAAAATAATATCTCCGTGACCCCTATTTCTGGCTAACTGAATTTGTTGATTATAATAGGACTCTGGAACTCCCTCTTTTGTTGTAATAAATTGCTTGTAGAGAACTTCCTTTAAGACAGCTTCAGATCGTGGACTTTTACTTGCTTTTTCTGAAGTGCGATTGAGGAATTCAAGCCACTGATCGATCTTTTCAGCAGGTTTCATCAAGGTTTTATTGTGGATGCGTTTGAACCGAAGGGCCGTCTTTTCCACAGGCGAAGAGATATGAAGCCGTGGGTCCTGATGATGAAGGAATTGAGCACCCGCTTGAGTATTAGAACTTGGGCTTAAAGTAAAAACCTGGCTGCAAAGATTAGCAGCTAGTGTCTCAGAATGAAACAGCGAAACGGCAATAAGACTAAAAACGCTCAGAGCTGTCAAAAAACTCTTCACTCGTAAAGTTGTCCTAAACTTTTGCTTTACATGAAGCTTCATTCTGCACTTCCTTTGAAGTGCTTTTATAAAATTTCAATTAATATGCCAGGAAAGTGCAATATATAAAAAATAACCCATTTCAAAGCAAAAGAAGTTTATATTCCTTTTTAGGAGGCGGGTCTGTGGGCGGAGGAAACATTTTCCAATAATCTTCTAAAAATTTAAAGTATTCTTCCATCGTCATATTTAGAACCCTTTAGTCCATCACAATTACTCAACAGTCCATTCTTTAAAACCAGCTTTGATAGCATCAGCAAGGTCCTTGCGATCAATCTCATACACATTCGAATTGCCAGTCGCTGTTCCGCAAACTTGGATTCGCATCATGCCATCATTTTTATTATAGGCTTTGTGAACTTTAATAAGACCCAATTGTTTTTGCATTTCTGAAACACTGATAGCTTTTCCCATGCCGCATTGCTGGCTGCCATCAGCTTTATGAACTTTTACTCGGTCAGCAAGTGCTGATTTGCTCATAGGATCTTTCTCCTTATCAATAACAGCAGGGCTTGCACTAGAGTTTTGCGCCGAAGCTTCCTGGCGCACTTCACGACAGTTTTTATTGGCGCAAGCACTAAGTCCCAAAACAAATAAAGAGATATAAATAATTTTCATAAACTACCTCAGATAGGGGAAAGGGGAAGGATTTTCCCAGCGAGCTTCCAATGAATAAACATTGGCTTCACCGGAAATAAAATAAAGTCTTTCATTTTTTTCATCCACAGCAGGGGTGGAAAGAATGCCACGACCCGGCTCATACTCCCCTATTTTTTTTCCTGTGCCTTTATCGAGGAACATTAATTTTCCTTGGGATTCGCCAAAAACCACAAGTCCTTTATAAGATTTAATTCCTGTTGAAATTCCGTCCGGCAATTGATAACTCCAAATTTTACTGCCATTGGATTTTCTTAAGGCTAAAACTTCACCGCCTGAAGTGGGATAATAGATATTATCTCCATCAATGGAAATCCCATAATATCCGCCACTATCAATTTTCCAAACAATTTCACCACGCGCACTTTGAATGCAATAAAGCTTATCATCATAGCCCGATACGTATAAAAAATCTCCATCAAGAATAGGAGTCGCATCAACATCTCTGAAACGTTTATTTTTATTCAGCTGGACTTCCCAAATCGGAGATCCAGATTTGGCATTAAAAGCAATCACAGACCCTTCGCTAAATCCCACATAAAGAATATCATTTTTTAAAGCAGGTTTTGTTCCGCCGCGGATTGAGAAGTTATTTGTGTCTTGTCGAGAGTAAGTCCAGACTTGCCGGCCTGATTCTGCTTCAAGAGCAAAAACAACATTGTTTCCACTTAAGAAAAAGACCACACCATTGATGGAATCAATCACAGGCTCTGAAAGATTTTCGGCTTTGGCGGCATACGTCCAAAGAACTTTTCCGTCCCTTAAAGAAACAGAATAAAAGTTTCCATCATTTCCACCAAAGAAAAGTCGGTCGTTAATAATGGCAGCGCCACCTTCAACTCCGTTAGTGACGTTCACTCGCCATTTTTGAGTTCCCGTCAATCGATCGTAAGCGACAATGCCATCAAGGCCGTTACCTTGGATTAATAAAGAACCTGCAATGATCGGAGTCATGCGATTGATTTTACGGTATTTTTCATTGGGAGCAGAGAGCGTAGAACGTGTCCAAATATTTCGGACTTTAAATAGTCTTAATTCAGAATTACTTTTATCTGTGAGATTCATCCAAGATTCTGCCGACTTCATCAGCGAGGAGCATGAAAATAAATTCAATATTAAAAAAAGGCTGAAGGCCAATTTTATGAACTTTAGCATGAATTAAGTTCCTTCGCTCGCGCGCAATTTTAAAAGGCGCAAATATTTTTTTGCATCTTCTGTCACGGCTTTATCTTCAGGTTCGTCTTTAGAAACAGTGCTTTTGCTAAGTTCCGTATAAAATTGTTCGGCTTTCGCTGAATCATTCATTTTTTCATAACAAACCGCAGACCTTAATTTAGCTTCGCCGTGAAGGTAATCAGCTTTTTTTTGCTTAAGAATATTTTGCCAAATATCAATCGCTTGTGGGCAGTTGCCTTGATCGGCGAGAAATCCCGCTTTCAAGTTTACCGCTAAGGCCGAAAGGATATCTGAGGCATCGTTTTTAGGAACCACTTTATTTAAGGTTTCAATCGCTTTTTCAGGCTGCTTATATTCAGAATAAATATCAGCTAAATAAATCGCCGACATTTGTGCCGCTTTTGAAGTTGGATTTTTAGCCACTAAATCTTGAAAGCCCGACACTTCACTGCCGTAATCTTTTTCTAAATCGCCCGTCGCTTTAACTAGAGCTGGGGCTGGCGTTTCTTTTTTTGTTGCAGCGGGTGTTTTTATATTATTGGCTTGAAGGGCTTCTTTGAACTTAGTTTTTTTATCTGTGTATTGGCGCTCAATTTTTGACATTTCAGATTGCAAGTCATTTTCTTTTTTAGTTTTAAAATAATCAAAGACACTAAAAGCTCCGCCAATAACTAATAATCCGATCACTAAGCTTGCGACCAGGACGATATTTTTTCCCATCCAAAAGGCCATTTTGTCTAGAATGAGAGTCATTTTATCAGGAGTTCTTACTTCTTCTTTTGTCAGTTTTTTATCCACTCTGTATCCTTTTTATGTCTGTTTTATATTTAGTGCATTTTACCGGTTATTAACTTCGCGTAGTGTTGTATAATTACGGCTTGAAGATTTGCCTTGGTGGCGCTGCTTCAAATGTCCGATCGTTTTCATACGGTGTTCTGCGAGTCGATCAGCGGCCGTGTGGTTTCCAATATTATCTCGTTTAGCGATTTGAAACACATTGAGCACATTATCATACACCTTTTTTGTTTTCTCAATAGCTCGCTCTGGAGAGTAGCCTTCAAGCTCAACAAAAACATTCATTAATCCACCGGCATTCACAACATAATCCGGTGCATATAAAATCCCCAATTCGCGAAGTTGATCACCATGGCGAGCTTCAGCTAATTGATTATTTGCGCCACCAGCAATTATTTTACATTTCAGTTTTGTGATAGACGGGTCATTAATGACGGCTCCCATCGCGCAGGGGGAAAACACGTCACATTCAGTGGAAACAATTTGATCCGAAGAAACAATCTTTGCTCCAAATTTCTCTTTCATTAACTGAGCTCGGCTCTCGTCGATATCTGCGGCTGTAATTTTAGCGCCTTCTTCAGTTAAGTATTGAACTAAATGAGAGCCCACGCTCCCCAAGCCTTGAACGGCAATGTGAAGTCCTTTTAAGCTATCAAGATTTAACTTTTCTTTGACCGAGGCTTTAATTCCCATCAGGACGCCATGGGCTGTATAAGGAGAGGGATCGCCCGATCCGCCAAAATCCTTTGGAATTCCTGTCACCCATGGAGTTTCCATAAATATATTTTCCATATCATGAACATTGGTGCCAACGTCTTCAGCCGTAATATATTTGCCATTTAATGAATTAACAAACTGTCCAAAAGCTCGAAAAAGCCCTTCAGATTTTAAAGTTTTTGGGTCGCCGATAATCACAGCTTTTCCACCGCCCAAATTAAGACCCGAAGCGGCCGCTTTATAAGTCATACCTTTTGAAAGTCGAAGGACATCCGTCAGAGCATCTTCTTCGTTTTTATAGTTCCACATTCGCGTACCGCCAAGTGCGGGTCCCAAAGCCGTATTATGAATGGCGATGATGGCTTTTAAGCCAACTGTAGGATCGTTACAAAAAATGACTTGCTCATGGTCGCCGTGCTTGGAAATGAACTCAAAAGTTCCCAATGATTACTCCTTAGATATTAATTCAAAGGGAATCATTGTTTTAATTGAGTAAAAATTCTAGCTGTTACGCTTTGCAGCTTTCCCAGGGTCAATGAGAGCGAAAAGAAGCTTACTCGTCAGAGTCTGATTTTCTGCGGGGAGTGGCTTTTTTAATCTGATTTTGATAGGCATTGACTCCGAAATGTTTCTTTGCTGCGATATTATAAGCGTCGGCTGCCGCGGACTCATTCGTAAAAAAGCCAAGATGGATGGACTGACCGTTGACTCGAATCCCTGCCCGCCATTTTTTATTTTTCTTAAAAAATGAGACGCCTTTATAAATACTGGTGCCGTGATTTCGACTTTTAGGTAAAATTCTTTGCCGCTCCTTCATGGTACAGACAATCAGATTGTTTCGACGGTAATCAAAGCCTTCTACAAAGCGCCGAGCGTAAACTTGTTTGCCTTTGGGCGGCTTCATAATAAAGGCCCCCAGAGTGATTTGCCGAGAGCCTTTTGGTGTCGTGATCGTGGTCACAACCTTCATTCGACCCGAACCTGTGGTGATGGTGCGCCACGAGTGCTGTGAAACAGTGTCAAAATCTTCAGCGCTAATTTTAGCCTTTAGTTTCCCTTGATTGACCGGAATGTATTTCCAACCGTCACCACTCACAATTCACCTCTATATAAAAGTCTGACGACTATTTGTAAGGGACGCAACCCTAGACCTTTTAAAGCCGAGTTCTTAGATAAACCCAAATAAAGGAGGAGAAAATCAAAGTGAGAGTTAAAATCAAGGTCCCAGTTCTCCACATTTTTAGCTGGATTTCTAGATTTGAAAGTCGGCCGTAAAGCTTTTGATTCTCGGATCTGAACTGATGTAATTCGGTTAAGAGCTTTTTTTCTAAAAGTTCGCGGGCCTCGGACTCCTTCTTTAGATCACTTAGATTTTCGGCTCTGATCGCTGAAGGAGCTGAAGCTAGAAAGTAATTGGCTGTCAGCCCCGGAATTTTTTCCTGTAAAATCATGTACCATTGAAGAGCTCGCCAAACGATTCCGGGAGGTCGATGCCCTTGCCGTGTCCATCTAGTCCATGCCGAAGGATCCACCAAAAGAAGTTGCGCCATTTTTCTTTGGCTTAAACCAAGCTTTAATCTCACCCCTTCAAGGCCTTCAAGCTGCCTTTCGATAACCACAGCTTGAGCTTCGTAATGCATCTTTAAAGATGTCTTCGTTCGCAGCACTTCGACTTCGGGGATAAAATTTGGCATTTCAGGTGTATTCATGTTGATAATCACAACATACTATATGTGAAATACAATAAATAATGTTGTGTTTCACAAGTATAGCTATATTCGGGGTCCAGTGATTAAGTCCTAAGTTATTGATTTTAAAGGGTTTATATTTAACCAAGGCCTTTGTAACCAACACCATGGTGTATGCTGATTATGTTTACTCTCAACAAGAGCTTAGAAAGCTCATTCTTTAAAGTGAATCCAGAGAGTAATTATCTCTGACGTAAGCCACAGATATTTTTAATTTTGTTTCAGGGATTGCCTGCTTGGCTTCAATTTCTTGCCGTCGAATGACCACCGAGGAAGTTCGCTTATTTAAACAACTTTTAAAGGCGTTATTATTTGAATTACTTTTAAAAGTAGAAATCACGCAATCTTTAAAAGAAGTATCGGGTCGACGCAGACAATAAGGCGAAATAATTTCTGGAGCTAAGTTTGTCCCGGTATGTATGCCGATCACGCAATCACTGTAGCGAAGCGAATTAGCTCCGATTTTACGAGCGCGAGAACACATTTTCTCAGCCCTTCTCGCCGGGTATTCTAATTTTTCAATGAGATTAGCTGAACAGCCGGTCGTATCTACGCGAGCGACAGCTAACGAAGAAAATGATAAAGAACTAAAAATAAACAAAATTCTAACACCATTTAAAGTATCCATAAAATCCCCCGTTCAAACAGATCGAAATCTCTTAATAAATAGCTAATTCTTGAATCTACAATTCTTTATTCATTGAGCTCAGCTCAGTCGCAAGACGATTCATTTCCTTTTTATTGGAAGCTCGACGTTGGCTGATCTCTTTTTTGAATTTCAAAGCTTTATTATTTGTTGGAGCATAATAATAGATATTCTCCAACACGACTTTTCGGTCATTATTAGGACCGATGGCGGCCGCGGTAGAATCATCATTTACTTTCATCGTTTGTTGAATCTCACGTTGTGCTCGCGAGTTTTCAGCGATGATCTCGTTAAAGTTCGAAACACTGGCTAAAGCTAGAGTTGGAACCATAGATAGTATAATCAATGCGCGTTTCATAAATTCTCCTTGATACCTAACTATGAAGCAAAGGGAGTGCCAGTTATAAGGCTGCGGGTGCCCCTTATATTGGCTTAGAGTTTAAGAAAATGGTTAAGATATCAACACTTGCTAAAACAATTTTGACTTCTCAAAGTGAGACATTCAGTATGAGGCGCAAATGATACAAAATTTATTTCCCTCTTATATCTATAAGGCGTCGGCCAAAACGCCTGCAAAGCTCAATCGTGAATTACTCGATGAAGCTTTCAAAATTTCTCAAATTGATAAATCAGGTCAAGTCTGGAGCCAGAAAAATTATCTTGGTGGTTATACCTCCTATGGATCAATGTCCCAGTTGCATCGTTTTTCTTCCACCTTTGGTGAGCTAGAAAGCTTGATCAATCAGCATGTTGCAAAATTTATTAAACACAGTGAAATGGATATTCGGCCTAAAGAGCTGCGAATGCGAACTTGTTGGCTGAATATCATGCCTCAAGGAGTCTTGCATTCCATGCACCTCCACCCGCTTTCGGTTTTAAGTGGAACTTATTACGTTAAAATTCCAAAAAACAGCAGTGGGCTCAAGTTTGAAGATCCAAGAATGGGATTTTTTATGGCAAGCCCTGCCAGGAAAACCAATGCTAAAAGTGAAAATCAAAGATTTGTGACAGTCACTCCTAAAGTGGGCGAACTTATTTTATTTGAAAGTTGGATGAGGCACGAAGTTCCAGCCAACCCCGCTCCAGGCGAAAGAATCAGTATTAGTTTTAATTATGATTGGCTCCCATGACTGACACCTTGATTGAACTTGAAAACTTAAAAAAAGATTTTGCCAGTAAAGTTGTTTTAAAAAATATATCCCTAAAAATAAATAAAGGCGATTTTACATCTATTTTGGGCGCCTCTGGTTGTGGCAAGTCCACTTTGCTTCGAATGATGGCAGACTTAGAAGAAAAAACTTCAGGAGAAATCAAAAAGCCTAAAAATTTACGTCTTTCTTTTGTCTTTCAAGACCCTTGTCTTTTGCCTTGGCTAACAGTGAAAGAAAATATTGAACTGCCGTTAATATTATTGAATGAAAAAATAAAATCTGTCGAAAAAGTTTTGGACTTAGTCAAACTGAGCGAGAGTAAAAATCTATATCCTCATGAACTATCTGGCGGAATGAAAATGCGGGCGTCAATTGCAAGAGCCTTGATCACGGATCCAGAAGTTTTACTGATGGATGAACCATTTGCTGCTTTGGACGAAGTAACTAGGTTTCATCTCCAAGATGATTTAAGAAAAATCTGGCGAGAAAAAAATATCACCATCGTTTTTGTCACTCATTCAGTCTCAGAGTCTGTGTATCTCTCAGACCGAGTTCTTTTTTTAACAAAAGGAATTTTTGAACAAGGTGGTGATTTAAAAATCGAGTTACCAGAGTTAAGAGATCAAAGTTTAAAAAAAGAAATTAAATATAACAATTATGTTACTCAATTAGCTTCTTTTTTTCGAGAGAAATCTTTATGAAATCGAATCGATGGTTTCCTCCCCTCGTTGCTTTTTTTCTACTCTCCTTAACCTTTGAGACTTTGATTTATTTAGAACTTATAAATGCTCAATTATTTCCGCCTCCTTCCAAAGTCATTCTTGTACTCATGGAGCTCTCGCAAGATTTTATAACGGCCTTTTGGGAAACCTTTATTTCAGTTATTTGGGGCTTTTTAATCAGTCTTTTTTTAGGGCTGTTGATTTCTATCATCTTTTCTTTAAATAATTATTTGCGAAAAAGCATTCTTCCCTTTGCTATATTTTTTCAAACAGTTCCTATTATTGCCATTGCTCCGCTGTTAGTGATTTATTTCGGATTTGGTCGCCCTACAGTTGTTGCCGCGGCCGCGATTGTTTGCATATTTCCCATTATTGCAAATGCCTTAGTGGGTCTTGATAATGCCGATAAAAATCATAAGGAACTTTTTAAAATATTTAAAGCTTCGAAGCTTCAAACTCTCCTCAGTCTGCAGCTTCCCAGCGCTTATCTTTCTATAATGACTGGAATCAAAGTCGCAGCGGGGCTTTCGGTGATTGGAGCGGTGGCTGGCGAATTTGTCGCAGGTGGTGGTCTTGGTGCCATGATTGATTCGGCAAGAACTCAACAAAGAATTGATATTGTTTTCGCCGCCTTGGTTTTATTATCATTGATCGGTTTAATTCTTATGTTCATTGTTCAGGTCATCCATTGGCTTTTTCAAAAATGGCGACCACTTGCTTTAAATATAAAAGGATTTCTATGAAAATTATTTATTTAGCTTTATTTTTGGCAAATTTATTTAATGTAACTTCTACTCAAGCCATAGCTGCATCTCCCTGGAAGCTAGCCTTGAATTGGAAGCCCGAACCACAATTTGGAGGCTTTTATGAAGCTGAAAGATCTGGTTTATTTAAAAAAGAAAATCTATCTGTTGAAATTTTAGAAGGTGGCTCTGGAACTCCCACCATTCAAATGCTAGCTAACGGTAAAGTTGATTTTGCCATCGTTAGCGCTGAAGAAATATTAATTCATAATGATAAAAATCCTAAAAATAAAGTGATCGCCATTTTTGCAAGTTTTCAAACCAATCCTCAGATCATAATGACGCATGAAAATCGAAATTTTAAATCTTTAAAAGAAGCTTTTGAAAGCCCGGGGGTTATCTCCATGCAGTCGGGACTTTCTTATGCGCAATTTTTAATTAAAAAATGGGGGAAGCCCAAGGCTCAAATTGTTCCTTACTTAGGGGGAATTACGAATTTCTTAAATGATTCGAAATATTCACAGCAGGGTTTTTTATCTTCAGAACCTATTTTAGCAGAACAAGGTGGTAAGAAAGTTAAAACATTTTTGATATCAGATCATGGGTTCAATCCTTATGTTACAGTTATTGCGGTCAAAAAAGACTTTTTAAATAAGAACGAGAAGCAAATTCAAGGCTTCGTCAAAGTCGTCAGACTTGGTTGGGCTGCTTATTTATCTCAACCCGATGCGACCAATGGACTTATGGCTCAAAAGAATAAAGGCATGAATCCTGAGACTTTTAAGAAAAGCGCTGCCGCACAGGTAAAATTGATTCTTCCTGAGGCCAATTTCAAATTAGGTACAATGACTTTAGAGCGTTGGTCTCAACTTCGAGAACAAATGTTTGATTTAAAGCTCATCCAATCCAAATCTTCAAAAGAAGTGGATTTTATCAATCTTTAAATTTCATCTTGTTCGGGCTTAGTCCCCGTCAGTTCAAATTTTTCTAGAACATCATAACGTGGATAAGGTGCTGACAAAGTACTTTCATAAAGTCGCACTTCGCTGACTTTTAAACTGCCTACTTTTTTTCGAACAACTGGCGACAAAGCGTCCACAATATTTTTGTGATTTCGCAATCTGCCAATAGTTAAGTGCGGCCAATAATCTCGATCTTCGGGGGTAAATCCCATACTGGCTAAGGCCGATTCTAACGAGCTCTGTAAGTCGAGCAAAGCCTGCGACCGCTGGACTCCCATCCAAACAACGCGGGCTTCGTGCTGATCTGGGAATGCATTAAAATCTGCAATTTTTAATTTAAAAATGGGACTGTTTGCACAAACATCTTTCACTCGCTGAACGATCTCGGTGATTTTTCCAGACGAGGTCTCGCCTAAAAAAAGCAGAGTGATATGCCAGTTATTAATCGGAGTCCAAAGGGTTTCAATGTCTCGGTCCTTGAAGTTAATTCTCAGTTTCTTAATATAAACCTGTGCTTCTTCGGCAATTTCAGAAGCTCCTAAGGCGATAAATAAACGTTTTTTCAAAAGGCCTCCTGCCAACTTGACCGTACCAGACTCAAATTATATTGTAACCAGCTTCAACAAGTCAGGTGACCTATGCGTATTAATCTCCATGAAATTCCCGAAGAAGGCAAAAAATTCCTCTGGACTGAAAAAACCAAAGAAATCTCTCGTGAACTTGAAGACCTTATTGGTCCTTCCGCCTATACAGCTGATTTTTTTGTTAAGCCGATCAATTCCAAAGACTTTCAAATCACCGGAACGATTAAAACCCAAATGCCTGAAGCCTGCTCGCGCTGCGGAATCGATTTTAATTTCCCCGTGAATCAGTCCTTCCATGAGATATTAATCCCAGCTCAGCCAGAAGACCGAACTGGCAAATATGCTAAAGTTAATCATATTTCTGAAGCAGCCACGTCGGGGCCTTCGGTGGCGGAGTACGGTGCCAATCAGACTTTTGAAATGGGTGAATATCTGCACGAACAAGTGGCGATTGCTTTGCCGTTTAATCCGGCTCCACCTGAAAAACCCAATGGTGACTGTAGCTTATGTGACATTCAAGTGCGGGGAAAGGTTTTCACCTACAATGAGGAAATGCCTGAAGAAAAGGCCGCCAATCCATTTGAGGTGTTGAAGAATATAGCTGTTCCTAAAAGAAGCTGAATAAACCCTTGATTTTTAACTCTTTTCAGTTAATTTAATTATCCTTATAAGAACATAGCTTTAACAGTTTTTAATTGCCGAGGTTAATTATGCCTACTCCTAAGAAAAAAACATCCCGCTCTCGACGTGACATGCGTCGCTCGCATGATTTTATTGTCGCCCCAGCGATGGCTCTTGATAAAAAAACGGGTGAAATAGTACGTCCGCATGTGGCTCACAAAGGCACAGATGGCGCTTACTACTACAAGGGTAAACAAATCAGCGCAGCAAAAGCTTAATTGAGCACAATGACTACGGCTGGTCTTTATCGCTCTAAAGTTGCAGGCTCAGGTTCTTATCTTCCTGAGAAAATCCTTTCTAATTACGACTTAGAAAAACTTGTCGATACCAATGACCAATGGATCACCGAAAGAACAGGCATTAAGCGGCGCCACATTGCGGCCGATCATGAAGCCTGTTCTGATCTTTCTTATGAAGCGACTCTTAAAGCTTTAGAAGACGCAGGAATGACCGCACAAGATTTAGATATGATTATTGTAGCCACAGTCAGTGGCGATCAAGTGATGCCGTCAACCGCTTGTGTTCTGCAAGCTAAATTGGGCTGTCGGCCCATTGTTGCCTTTGATATCACTGCGGCTTGTTCTGGATTTGTTTATGCTTTAACAATTGCTGATCAGTTTATTCGCACCGGAATGTACAAAAATGTTTTAGTTGTTGGCGCTGAAGTTTTGCATCACTTTGTAAATTATAAAGATCGTGAAACCTGTATTTTATTTGGTGATGCCGCTGGCGCTTGGATTGTGACTCGGGCTGATGAGGGCGACACAAATACAATTATGAGTTCTCATTTACATGCTGATGGAACCTGTGGTGATCTTTTTGTTCTTCCTGCCGGAGGGTCACGCATGCCTTTTACTCACAAAATTTTAGATGAGGGCGCTCATTACGTTCGCATGAAAGGCCGTGAGATTTTTAAAAATGCCGTCAGAACAATGACTCAATGCTGTCACGAAGCGCTTGAATTTAACAATGTGACAGCTGATCAAATTGATTGGTTAGTTCCGCATCAGGCCAATGTTCGCATTTTAGAAAGCGTTGCTGAGCATTTTAAATTTCCTAAAGAGCGTGTTGTGGTTGAGTTGCATGAGACTGGAAATACTTCAGCTGCATCAATCCCCGTCGCTTTTGATATCGCTCGAAAAAAAGGAAACATCAAACGAGGTCAGTTGATTTTACTTGCCGCTTTTGGGGCTGGATTAACTTCTGGCAGCGTTCTTCTGAGGTACTAATTTATGGTCAGTCTTTTATTTCCCGGGCAAGGCAGTCAAGCTCCTGGAATGGGGCGAACTCTTTTTGATCATTATCCCATAGCTCAGCAAACCTTTGATGAAGGTTCTGAGGCTTTAAAATTAGATCTAAAAAAACTTTGCTTTGAATCTGATGAGAAAACTTTAGCTCTGACTGAAAATACTCAACCGGCTTTGCTCTGTGTTTCTGTTGCCACCTATCGCGTGATAATTGCAGAAACAAAATTAATCCCTGACGTAGCAGCTGGACATTCGATTGGTGAATATGCAGCGCTTGTGGCGGCAGGAAGTATTTCTTTTTCTGATGCGATCAAAGCCGTGCGCTTTCGTGGTCAAGCCATGCAATCAGCCGTCCCTGTGGGAGTCGGTGGAATGACAGCGGTTCTGGGCCTTGATGATGAACAAGTTCGATTTATATGCGAATGGACTGTTAAAGAAAGTGGTTTTTCACCTTTAGCTCCGGCGAACTTCAATTCACCCGGGCAAGTGGTTATCAGTGGCTCTTTAAAAGCCCTCCATTGGCTGAAAGAAAATTTTAATGCCATCCTCATTCCGGGAGATGCAAAAAGAGCAAAACTTATTCCTCTGACTGTTTCGGCACCTTTTCATTGTGATTTAATGAAACCGGCGGAAGAAAAAATGCGTCAATTTTTGAGCGAAATGACTTTTTTGGACGCGCAATTTCCTATTGTTCAGAATTTTACGGCTGACTTTGTTGTTAAAGCTTCTGATTTAAGAGAAAATTTAATTCGACAAGTTTCGGCCCCCGTTCTTTGGACCCAAAGTATTAAAAAAATTCGAAGCCGTGGGATCAATCATGGTCTGGAGTGTGGCCATGGAAAAGTGCTCACCGGCTTGGTTAAAAAAATCGATGCTGAATTTAAAATGTGGTCCACGCAAACGCAGGAAGATTTAAGTCTTCTTCTGGAAGAATTTAAACAGTAAATTCTGCTTTTGCTGAAAGCGTCGGGTCATTGAAATTTGTTGAAGGTATTCAGAGATTCTTTCATAGTCTATGTTCGTAAAACCCGTTATTATTTTGAAATTAAAGTAGGCACTCATTGATTCAAAATTCACTTGCAGGTCACAGAATTATTGTTACAGGTGGCAGCCGAGGAATCGGCGCTGGGATTGTTCATTACTTGGCACAATCAGGAGCTGAGATTGCTTTCACTTATTCTTCTCGCGAAGAAAGTGCCCGAGATGTTCTCGAAAAACTTCCTGGTACGGGTCATTTTTATGTTCAAATGAATATTGCTGATGAAGTTTCTGTACACGCAGGCCTTGAGCAGATTTTTAAAAAGTGGCCGGAAATTCATGGCCTAGTGAATAATGCGGGGATCACCAAAGATCAGCTGATTTTGCGGATGAAAACAGAAGACTTTGATTCCGTTATAAATACCAACCTCAAAGGGACTTTTCTCCTCAGTCGAGCCCTTTCAAAAATGATGTTAAAGGCTCGTAAAGGGTCGATCGTGAATATCACCTCGGTGATTGGTCAAACTGGCAATGCCGGGCAGTCTAATTATGCAGCATCGAAAGCTGGAACCATCGGTTTTAGTAAATCTCTGGCCCAAGAATTTGGCTCTCGCGGCGTTCGAGTGAACTGTATTGCCCCCGGTTTTATAGCTACCGAGATGACTGAAGTTTTGACAGATGAGCAAAAAGGTAAAATTTTGGAAAAAATTCCATTGCAAAAAATGGGTGAAACGCAAGATATAGCCTCTGCGGTCCGTTTTCTGTTAAGTGATGAGTCAAAGTATATCACCGGTCACACTTTGAGTGTGAATGGTGGTATGTTCATGCAGTAATTTTTTAAACCTTAACCAAAGGAAATAAAATGGATATGAATACTACTAAAGACACAGCAAAAGGTACACAGGAGGCTCTCGTGGCACTAAGTCCGAAAATCAAAGATATCATCGTAGAACAATTGGGTGTTGACCCAGAAAAAGTGAAAGCAGAAGCTTCATTTATCGATGACTTAGGTGCAGACTCTTTAGACATTGTTGAACTTGTGATGGCGATGGAAGAAGAATTTGATTTAGAAATTCCAGATGAAGACGCTGAAAAGTTAAAAACTGTTCAAGATGTTGCTTCTTACTTAGAAAAAAAAGGTAAAGCTTAATACTTTATGGATTCAGGGTTGAATCGAAAGCCTCAAACTCGCGCTCCCAAAGAGCAACAGCGTGTGGTGGTGACTGGCATTGGTGCCGTCACTCCACTGGGACTTTCGCTTCAAGAATCTTGGACCAATGCCTTAAAGGGCCAGTCGGGAATTGCAAAGATCACTAAATTTGATCCCACTGGCTTTGATTCCCAAATTGCGGGTGAAGTTAAAAATTTTAATGCCGATTTATTCATAGAAAAAAAAGAGCAAAAGAAAATGGATACTTTTATCCATTACGCTTTAGCCTGTACAAAAATGGCTTTGGAAGATGCAAAGCTGACGATTTCTGACGAGCTTGCCCCACGGGCTGGCGCTATTATCGGTGTTGGTATGGGTGGACTTCCTATTATTGAAGAGCAGCTTGCAAAATATAAAGAAAAAGGACCTGGTCGAATCAGTCCCTTTTTTATTCCCTCTGTAATTACCAATTTAGCGGCAGGCCAAGTCAGTATTATTCATAATTTAAAAGGTCCAAACTATTCCGTCACTTCAGCTTGCGCTTCAGGCGTTCACTCCCTTGGTGAAGCCGCTAATTATATTCGCAATGGCTGGTGTGATGTGATGATTGCTGGGGGAACTGAAGCAACAGTTTGCCCAATGGCTATTGGTGGATTTAGCGCGATGCGAGCTCTCTCTACTAGAAATGATGATCCGACAAAAGCCAGCCGGCCTTGGGATAAAGACCGAGATGGTTTTGTTTTAGCTGAAGGGGCTGCGATTTTTGTGATCGAGTCTTTAGCTCACGCCGAAAAACGTGGCGCTAGAATTTTATGTGAAATCAGTGGCTACGGAATTTCTTCAGATGCTTTTCATATGACAAGTCCTGCGCCTGAGCATGCAGGTGCTCAGCAAGCCATGAGTATGGCTTTCCAAGATGCTCAGATGCGCCCTGATCAAATTAATTATATCAATGCCCACGGAACAAGCACCCCTGTCGGAGATGGCCTTGAAGCCGCCGCAGTTGCTAAAATTATGGGCGAACACGCCAGCAAAGTTTGGGTGTCTTCAACCAAGTCAATGACAGGTCATGCCTTGGGTGCGGCCGGAGCCATTGAAGGAGCTTTTTGCGTCATGGCGATTCGTGATCAAATAGTTCCACCAACGATCAATCTTGAGAATCCAAATTCTGAAGTTAAATTAGATTTTGTGCCTCACAAAGCTCGTGAGGGTAAAATCACTCATGTGCTGAATAATAGTTTTGGTTTTGGTGGCACAAATGCTTGTATGATTTTCTCTCAATTATGAAAAAAGTTTTAATCGCTTCTGATCATGCTGGTTTTGAAATTAAAAAAGCTCTGATCGAGTCGATGAAGTCCGTTCCTTGGATTGATCTTGGTGCAACTTCAAAAGAATCCGTTGATTACCCCGATTATGCCGATCAGCTTTGCCAAAGACTGACGACAGAAATTAAAGCCTCCGAAGCAACAGGAAATGAACTAGAAACAATGGGTGTTTTGATTTGTGGATCTGGTCAAGGCATGGCTATTAGAGCTAATCGCTATCCCCAAATTCGTGCGGCTCTTGCTTTTAACGCAGAAGTCACAGGTCTTTCGCGAGAACACAATAATGCCAACGTTTTGGTCTTGCCGGGTCGATACATCACTCCCGAGCAAGCTCAAGAGTTCTTTAAAATTTTTGTAGAAACTCAATTTGCTGGTGGCCGCCACTCAGCAAGAGTTGCGAAACTCTCAAAGACGTAAAATACTCTTCTCTGGTCAATTTTTATGAGGAGTATTTATGCTGAATCACCTTTCTGAAGATCTCGAAGTCTCTGCCGCCATTGATCGTGAATTTGTAAGGCAAGCCGAAGGCTTAGAAATGATCGCTTCCGAAAATTATACGTCAAAAGCTGTGATGGAGGCTCAAGGTTCAGTCCTTACAAATAAATACGCTGAAGGTTATCCCGGTAAACGGTATTACGGGGGTTGTGCTTTTGTTGATCAAGTTGAAACTTTAGCCATTGATCGTGCCAAGAAACTTTTTAACTGTCAGTTTGCGAATGTTCAGCCGCACTCGGGATCTGGGGCCAATATGGCTGTTTATTTATCCTGCTGCAAAGCCGGAGATACGATTTTAGGAATGGATCTTTCCCATGGTGGACATTTAACCCATGGTTCGCCGGTTAATTTTAGCGGTATTCTTTTTAAAAGTGCTTCCTATAAATTAGATCCTCAAACCGAACGATTAAATTATGACACCATTCGAAAAACTGCTCTTGAAGTAAAACCTCAATTACTGATTGCTGGTTATAGTGCTTATCCTCGGCAATTAGATTTTGTTAAATTTAAAGAAATTGCAGAAGAAGTGGGGGCCACATTGCTCGTTGATATGGCACATTTTGCAGGACTTGTAGCGACAGGACATCACCCGTCTCCTTTTCCTTATGCTGATTATGTCACCTCGACCACTCATAAAACTTTGCGTGGCCCTCGCGGTGGAATTATTCTGACCAACTCTGAAGAAAAAGCAAAAAGCATGAATTCAAAGATTTTCCCTGGCATTCAAGGGGGACCCTTGGAACATGTTATTGCTGGTAAAGCCGTGGCTTTTGGCGAAGCCCTTCAACCAGATTTTAAAGTTTATATGCAAAGTGTGGTTGATAACGCTAAAACTTTAGCGGAAGAAATGATGCGTCTGGGATTTAAATTAGTCACAGACGGAACAGAAAATCATTTAATTTTAGTTGATTTGAGCAGCTCAAAAGGTTTTGCTGAGGTCACCGGAAAATTAGCAGAAAATTCTTTGGACGAAGCTGGCATAACGGTGAATAAAAATACTGTCCCCAATGAAAAACGCTCGCCGTTTGTGACCAGTGGAATTCGCATCGGAACACCGGCACTCTCAACTCGAGGTATGGGCTCTCCAGAAATGAAAAAAATAGCTCATTGGATCTCGCAAGTACTGAATGAACCAGAAAATTCAGGACTTAAATCCAGAATACATAGTGAAGTTAAAGGGCTTTGCCATCATTTTCCTGTCTATAAAGACTGATTTTGAAGTATCATTTAGGAATGACATCAATTGCGAAAATAGGGATCTTTTTTGCTTTAACTTCTGGTCTGTTAACGTCTTGTGCCCATGAGGTAGTACCTACCACAGAACAGCGAATGCTTCCGGCAAAAGAATCTATCGATGATGCACTTCTGGATGAACATTCAGATCCGCAAGTTCAAAGGTTTAATAAAAAGAGCTTTGTTTCAAATGAAAAAAATGAACCTTCCTCAAACAACAACATGCTTTTTGATTGGCCGGTGGATCGTGCTCGCTTGTCTCGGGGCTTTCTTCCCAATAAAAGAAGACCTCACTTAGGAATTGATATCACAGCTCCCAAAGGCACCCCTATTTTATCAGCCCAAAGGGGCTCGGTTGTTTATGCGGGACGTGATTTTCGAGGATTTGGAAAAATGGTTCTGATTGAATCGGGCCAAGGCTGGGCCACTATTTATGCTCACTTAGATCAAATTTTAGTGAGTGAAGGTCAACAAGTCAGCCAGGGTGAAACCATTGGGACCATGGGCAGAACAGGTCGCGCCACAGGTGTTCATTTGCATTTTGAAATTAGAAAAGATAAAGGGCCCGTTGATCCCATACCCTTACTTCCAAACGTGCGGTCTCTCGCCTCCGAGCGCAAATCATCAAAATAGTCCCTTAAGCAGTTTATATAGACAGCTCTGAATTTATTAGCCGGAACCTCCGCTTTTCCCTTTTCAGCTCCTCTTCTGGTGTCGTTTTAGCCCTTGATCGATGGCCCACGTCTTGCTAATACACTGAACGGGGTTTCATTGTGAGACCAATGATTTGTAAAATTTTCTAACTTTTAAAGTTGGAACTAACGGGAGGATTTTAAGTGAAAACATTATTAGCTGTTATGGCTATGGTTTCAGTAATTACAATGACTGCAAAGGCTGCTGAAGAAACAACGACGACGACAACCACTAAAGCAAAAAAACAAGAGATCATGAAAGAGCAGCGCGACAATGCTCCCGTCACTGAAGATATTGACAGTGAAATAACAAATGCAAAAATGCGTGCGGAATCTGGTTCTAAATCTAAGCATTCTCTCTCTATGGGTGTTGGATACAGCGGTGGATCTGTGAAAGATGCCTTCAGCAAAACTCGCCCTAATATCTCTGCTAACTCTACTGTTGAAGCTAAAACTTCAGCAGCTGGTGACTTAAATTATCGTTACCGCATGACTCCAAGTGATAGCTTAACAGCTGGTTTTGGTCTTAAATGGGTCACTCCGACGTTTGAAGGTCAAAAAATTGAAGCTTCAAATCCAGGTGTTGGATATTCAAAAACATTTAAAGCTGGAGCGGTTCAAAATTCATTCAGCGCAGGACTTACTGCCATCACAGCTTCTGAATTAATTGAATCTTCTAAAATGGCTTATTCAGCAGATGTTGGCCACACAGGAATTATGGAAATTGGTCGATCTGGTTGGCAATTGGGCTTAAGCGGAGCCGTTTCTTATTATAACTACACTCAAAATCTAGGTGGCCAAACTGAGTATGAATTAGGTTTGTATCCTTTTATTGAATACGCATTTAATGACAAATATAACTTCCGTTCAGTTTATCGCGGTAACAGCTATGGATCTGTTCGTGAAAACAATATGACTTTTGAGCAATTTGAACCAACTCAATCTTTGGGTGTTGGTATTGCTGCCACTCGAGATATTTTCTTGTACCCAAATATTCAATGGGTATGGAGAGATGTAACGGCTGAAAAAACAAATGTAGCAATGTCTGCTTCAATGAATTTTTTCTAAGCTGATTAAAAAACTTTAAATTAAAAAAACCCTACAATTTATTTGTAGGGTTTTTTTTCGCACTGACTTGATAGCTTCGAATTTGTTTAAAGGCTTCTAAAACGATAGGTATTAGAGATACCGCAATAACTCCCATCACAACCAAAGTGAAATTTTGCTTAATAACAGGAATATTACCGAAGAAATAACCCGCACCTAAAAAACAAGTCATCCATAAGAGTGTTCCTGAAATGCTGTAGAAAACAAATTTTCTGTAATCCATACGACCGACGCCAGCGACAAAGGGTGCAAAGGTTCTAACAATAGGAAGAAATCTTGCAAACATCACTGTCTTTGCTCCATGCCGACGATAAAAATCTTGCGTTCTTTCAAGATTTTTAGGATTTAAAAATATGGAATCGGGATTTGAAAAAACCTTGATTCCTGTTCTTTGACCAATAAAATAATTGAGATTGTCGCCGATAATAGCTGCTAGCACCAGTAAGCCCCAGACAAACTTAATTTCCAATCCCCCACCTTCAAGGCTTGCCAGCGCGCCGACAGCAAAGAGCAAAGAATCCCCAGGTAAAAAGGGCATCACCACCAGGCCCGTTTCTGCAAAGATAATTAAAAATAAAATAAGGTAAACCCAGGGTCCGTAAGCACTTGTGATTTGCGCAAGATGCACGTCGAGATGAAGGAAAATATCTAGGATTTGATTCATGACTAAGGCTAGCGGTCAGATTTCATTTTTGGCAAGAAAAAACCCGGCTGTGGGAGGAGGGGTCCAGCCGGGCTTTAAGGGGTTGATTAAGGTTTTTGCTTAGTAGTTGTTGTAAAGAAACTGAAACATTTCTTGAGATGAAATTCTGCCTTCCGCAGAAATCACTTTATAAAGATCTTGTCCGTTAGTGAAATCACGTAAGATTCCGACTTGATATATAAAAGATCCATTTTGTGAAACATCAATATTAAGGTAGTACCAATCACATTTTGTATCTGCACAGTAACCGGTGGCTTTGATTCCCATACCTGCAGAAGATCCTGTTTGTACATTCTGGCTTGATTGATTGATGGCATGAACTGTTGTCACTCCACCTGATTTTTCGCCAATCAAATAACTTGTTTCAACATAAACAGCACCTTGTGAAGAATCTTGTCTTTTAGTGATATCTGAAATCGACATCGCGATCCCTTGTTCAAAAAGTTGATCCTGAACTTGGCGAGTAGCAGTATCAGCCGCCGTGCCAGCCATGCCTGCACGAATTCTTGTTTTTTTCTGATCCTCTTTTTGTCCGCAAGCAGATAAAAAAAGTGCCATAACAACAAGTGATGATAATGCTAAAGTCTTATATGTCTTCACAAAGCCTCCTGGAAAATTGAATACATAGGAGGTTATTGCAAAGCCTCGGCCAATAGCAAAAGTGTCGTAAATAGCTGAATTTAAGCCGAAATCTCATGCTGAGACACTTTTACTAAAATAAACTGAGCAAGCTTGGCCCTGGAAAGGCCGAGTCTTGATAGCGCCTGTTTAAATAATCTACATAGCTATGATACTATTTTTAGAATCTGTGGGGACTGCAAAAGCAACTCGATCTAACTCTAATTACATTCGAATCTTTCGCCTGCAAAAGTTAACCAACCGCCTTCATTACGCAAGACTTTATTTTGAACTTCTAAAAATCCGCCAACGCCACTCACTGTATACATAGAAGATTGTGCTTTAACTCGAACCAATCGAACTCCATTGCTTGGAGGTAATGAACCTGCAGGCTGTGCACGCATTCCAAGTATTTTACCATTCTTAACTACAAGTATAACTGTTATGCTTGGATTAGAAACGCCATCACATGAAACAGTTGATGCTGCAAAAGATAATGATGGTGATAGAATTAGAGTTAATGCTACTAATATTTTTTTCATAAAACCTCCAAAGGTATTGAAATATTTGATAACATTAATAATCTAAAAAGTCATTAAATACTCAGACCCTTGAGGGAAGAATTTATAGGGTTTGATATTCTTATTCCTCATAAAAACTACTTTTTAAAGTGATTTCGTTATGAATCAGCTGCATGTGGCTTTTGGCTAGTTTTACAAATAATCAAGACTCTAGAGAGGATGCTTTAAAACCGATTAATCAGAGCTGTAAGTTGTCTTAAAAGAGGAGACCTGATGAGAAAATATTTAAAATTTCTTAGCCCTGTCATGTTTATGCTGAGTGCTTGTCAAACGAACTTTACAAATAGAACTGTGGCCTCTGATGAAAATGAAAGTGTCGAAACTCAATTTTATGAAACAAAACTTCAGCAGAACTTCTTACAAGATCAAGAAAAGTATCAAAATAAAATCAGTGATCTTTATAAAAAAGATTCTGTAATGGAAAGAAATATTATTTATGATGTTGATCCCAAATTAAAAGGGAAAATTGAAGCTCTCGAGCAACGCTCTAATTATTATAAAAATAATCTTTTAAAATCAGCGCAAAACCAAAGTGTACCAACCGCTAAAACCTTTTCTTTCGATTTGCCTTGGCGACAACATCACGATCAGTTTATTTTACAAAACCTTGAAGCTTACAACCTCGTAGGTGGAAAAATTCAAAAGCAAATGGTCTTATCAACAGACACCACCAGGCGCCTTCTTTTACGTTTAATTAATAAGTCCTATAATTGGGATGGCAAAGCCAAGCCCCAATCTCTACAAATGGGACAACCCAAGCCTCAGGATCCTCACCTAAAAGCAAGTTTGGTTTGCGATCATGACGTGAATCATCTTAAATCTTCTGATTCACTACGAATCCCCAAAGGAAAAAATTACGAGTTTGACTGGTATGATGAAAACAAAAATATTCCACGCACTTTGTTTGAAATAAGCCATCCTAACACTCATTGTGAATTTAAATTTCGCGAACCTGACCAGAGCCGTGAGTATGGCATTAAATTTATTCCTGAAGCTCAGCAAATGAAGAAAATTTCGAGTCCGAATTTAAATTATGAACTGTGCTACATGCCAAAAAATTCTAACCTTAAAGGCATGGATCATTTTTTTACAGACTCGAATACAAATCATATGACATGTCCTCAAAAAGCCGATCACTTTAAAACTCTTGAAGATCCCTATGAAGGCATAAGAGCAAAAATTAAACTTCTTACGGGAAAAGATATTAGTAACGAATATATAAAAGCGGGCGATCCTTTTAAACCTTTGGATTTTAGCCAAGCTCCCAAGCTAGATGCCGTTTTGATTTCTTATCTTGTTTTTCGAAGTGATTTCTCGGGAAATGTCATTTTAGAAGCTCTTAAGTATCATGCCAAGCGAGGAACAATAATTCGAATCGCGATCTCTGATGTAATTACCCTTAGAAAAGATCGGCAGATGCTACTGGCCTTTCAAGCTCAGTATCATAATGTTAAATTATTATTTTATAAATACAAACCACAAAACTTAGGTTTTCGGGATATGGTGGGTGGCCTTCATCGCACCAATCATATTAAAGTATTTTTGACTTATTCTGAAACGAACCCTGAAAATAATAATGTAATCTTTGGTGGAAGAAATATCCATGATGGATTTTTATTTGATCAACCTAGTGCCAATTATATTTACCCTACTCTGATTGATTACCGCGAAGGTGGTGATGAAAACTGGGCTCGTTGGGAAGATTTTGAAACTCTTTTTCAATCAACCCAATTGGTTAAGACAATTATGGGCCAGTTTTTTTCGGTGACCAATGCTGACTTTGCTACTGTTTTTACCCGCGATTACACCGAAAATATTCAAACGCCTTCTTTGATCGATCCACAGTATTTGAATTTAAAGGATAATGAAGTTCTTATTCGAAGCTTTGTTTCTATTCCATTTAAAGATGATATGTTGCTTGAAGCCACTTTCGTTAAAATGATCGATTCAGCTCAACGTGAAATTAATATCTCAACCCCCTACTTTCATTTGACTGAAAAGTTATTGCAAGCCCTGAGTCGAGCTAGCGACCGAGGCGTAAAAATACAATTGATCACCCGCCTTGATCTTGATGGCGATACGGCTGACATCGTTTTGGCCGAGGTTAATAAGGCATCTATAAATAAACTGTATAAGAAAATAAAAATTTACGAGTACACAACGGTGGGTAAAATCTTACATACAAAATTCTTTTTGATTGATGGAAAATTTGTCATGATGGGATCTGTTAATTTAAATAAAAGAAGTTTTTATCATGATATTGAGAATGCCACTTTAGTTTATGGGGCTGCTTTTACCAGAAAGCTGAATGCCCTTTATGAAGTTTATAAAAAAGAATCAAAGTTACTTACTGAAAAACAAAAAACTGTATTTTGGAAAAAAATCATTATTAAGATTGCCGAAACAGAATTGTAATTCTAATAATTTTTACATTAAAAAAGCCGAAGCTAAAAACTTCGGCATTTTTTATTAATAGTTTTTAAAATCTATTTTTTTACAGGCTTAGCTTCTTCTAAGTTAGCTTCACCATCTATAACGATGGTGACTTCATCGCTCACCGCGACTCCGCCCTTATCTAAAGCTTTATTCCAAGAAACGCCCCAGTCTTTACGATTTACTTTTGTTGTCGCGGAAAAACCAACTTTCTTAACACCCATAAACTCAACTTCACCATTATTAATGACTTCAAGAACAGCTGGTAAAGTTTTATCACGCATTGTTAACATGCCTTTAACTTTAGAGGTCTTTCCATCAGCTGACATTTCACCTTTTTGACTTTTAAATGTAATTTTAGGATATTTCTTAGCATTAAAAAAATCTTCACCTTTTAAATGACCATCTCTGTCAGGCACACCTGTTTCGATGGATTCCGTATCAATCACTACATCGATGTCTTTTAATTCTTTCTTTGTTGGATCATAATTAAACTGTCCATCAAATTTTTTAAAAGATCCTTTCACATTTGTGACCATAAGATGCTTAACGGTAAAGCCAACTTGCGAATGAGCGAGGTCTAGTTTGTAAAATCCTGCTTGAGCCATAGATGCAAATAAAAATAAAACTGCGAACACTTTCATAAAAACTCCTTTTATTGTTTGAGAAAATTAGTATCAGAAAAAAAATTTAGAAAATCAAGACCAGCAAAGTCCACCTTTACATGGCTAGTAACGATGTTTATAATTGTAGCCCTATGGTGAATGACAAAAAATTAGGTCTTGTTTTATCTGGCGGCGGCGCTCGCGGAGCTTATCAAGTCGGAGTGATGGCTGCGATGTCAGAGGTTATTAAAACCTCTGGACTTAAATTTAAAATTGATATTTTTTCAGGTGTTAGTGCCGGAGCTATCAATGCTTCTTTTCTGGCTGCCGAAAGCCACGATTTACATGAAGGATGCCGTAAACTTGTCGATTTATGGAGCCATCTTCGCAGTGAAGATGTTTTTTATACCGACGCGGTCAATTTAGGAAAGATTGGCCTTAAATGGATGGGTGAACTTTCTCTTGGCGGCCTAGGTGGCAGTACGCCGGGTCGAGCCCTACTAGATACAGAGCCCTTTCATGATCTTTTGAAAAAAAATCTTAATTACGAATCGATAGAAAAAAATCTTAAAGCAAAAAATTATACCGCCCTTGCTGTGACCGCGGTTGATTATCAAACATCTAATTCAATCACTTTTGTCCAGGGGCAAGATGATTTACCGACTTGGCATAAGTCTCGTAAGATCAGCGAGCGCGCGCGAATCACTTCCGAGCATATCATGGCTTCATCAGCGATCCCGCTGCTATTCCCCCCCGTTAAAGTTGATCAACGCTGGTTCGGCGATGGCTGTGTTCGTAATACTCACCCCTGCGCGCCAAGTATCTATTTAGGGGCAGAAAAGCTTGTGGTCATTGGCGTCCGCAAGCAAGGCAACTGGGTTGATGAGGAAGCCCATCTTCATCAACAAAAAGCACCCAGTGTCGCGCGGGTTATTAATGTTATTCTGAATGCTGTTCTTTTGGACGGAATTGAGCTTGATGTTGAACGTTTAGAACGAGTGAATGAATTTATCCGAAAAGTTCCAAGTGCTCACCAAGGTAATTTAAATTATAAACCCGTTGATTATCTTTGGATTTCTCCTTCCGCGGATTTAGGAGAAATCGCTTCACGAAAGTCTTCTAAACTACCGCGCATGATCAGATATTTGCTTAAAGGCCTGGGCTCTCTTGATGATGCCAGCGAGATCGTCAGTTACTTACTGTTTGATCCTTCTTACTGCAGTCAATTGATCGATCTTGGCTTTCAAGATGCCATGAAACAAAAAGAAAATATTATTAAATTTCTATCTGAATTCCCACTTCGATAACTTGATTGGGTGGGATCCGAAAAAACGCAGTTGGTCTTTGGGCATTTCTAGACATCAGTGCAAATAAGCGCTCACGCCAAATAGGCATTCCCGGAGTGTTGCTTGGTAGAATCGTTTCACGACCTAAGACAAAGGTTGTTTCATGAACATTAAAATGAATATCTTGACTGCGACAGGCCTCAAGAATGTGTTTCATTTTTGGGATTTCCATAAAACCGTAATAAACCATGATTCGGTAAAAATTCGGAATTATTTCTTGAATCTGAACTCTTTTTTCCTTTGTCACTGAAGGGACTTCTTTAGTGATGATCGTAAGAATAGCGATGCGTTCATGCATGACTTTATTATGCTTAAGATTATGCAGTAAAGGAACTGGCACACCCCAGGGATCTCCTGACATATACATGGCTGTTCCAGAAACTCGCAAGGGAGGACTTCTTAATAACTTTGCACAAAATTCTTCAATCGATATCGAACGCTCTTTTAATCTATGATAAAGGATTTTTCTTCCCTTATGCCAAGTCGTCATTAAAAGATAAATTAAAAACCCAATTAAAAGTGGGACCCATCCCCCGTGTTCAACTTTAATAATATTTGATCCAAAGAAAGCAATATCGATGATGGCGAAGAAAATAAAAATGGGCAGAGTTCTAACCCAACTCCATTTCCATTTTCTAACGGCGACGATCATGGCTAATAAAGTTGTAATAACCATAGTTGCAGTCACTGCAATTCCGTAGGCCGCGGCCAAATTGCTTGAGGTTTTAAAAGTTAAAACGAGCCAAATCACTCCGACAAAAAGAGCCCAGTTCATAAAAGGAATATAAATCTGACCTATCTCACGACGAGAGGTATGAATAATAGAAAGTCTTGGCCAAAAGCCGAGCTGAATCGCCTGTCTAGTGATTGAAAAAACTCCTGAAATTAAAGCTTGTGATGCAATCACAGTGGCCAAAGTAGAAAGAATAACAAGTGGTAAAAGCCCCCAATTTGGAGCCAGCATAAAAAATGGATTTGAAATCACTGTTGGGTCTTTGATGAGAAGAGCCCCTTGTCCAAAATAATTTAAAATAAGAGAAGGAAAGACGACAAAAAACCAAGCTCTGCGAATCGGCGCGCGACCAAAGTGCCCCATATCGGCATAAAGGGCTTCCCCTCCGGTCACCACTAAAAAGACTGCCCCTAAAACTAAAAAGCCCAAAACGCCGTTATTAGCAAAAAACTGAATCGCCCAAATAGGATTCAGACCACTCAGCACTTCGGGGTTGATCGAAATTCCATAAATTCCTAAAGCCGCTAAAACAATAAACCACAGCAAAAGTATAGGCCCAAAAAATAAACCAATATTTCCCGTCCCAAATCTTTGCATTAAAAACAGTGCATTCATGATAAAAACAGTCAGTGGAATAACGTAGGGTTCAAAAACAGGCGTCACTAATTTAAGACCCTCGACTGCTGATAGCACCGAAATCGCAGGTGTTATAATCCCGTCGCCATAAAGCAAGGCGGCTCCAAACAGCCCACAAATAATTACTCCAGCTCGTAAATAAGGAGTTTCTCGCTCGGAGATGGTGCCAAGACTGAGCGCCATTAAAGAAAGAATTCCGCCCTCGCCACGATTATCGGCCCTCAGAACAAAGATCATATATTTGATACAGATAACGATCACGATGGTCCAAAATATAAGAGATAAAATACCGAGAACATTATCACTGGAAACGGGAAGACTGTGTTCTCCTCCAAAACATTCGCGAAGGGCATACAGTGGACTTGTTCCGATATCTCCAAAGACGATACCGAGAGCGCCAAGAGCTAAAGCCCAAACATTAGATTTTGAGTCATCGTTGTGTAAAATCTTTGCTGCCACATAAAGACTGTATACTTACCTTCCTTTACTGTCTATGTCGCACCCCATTGACAATCTGACCCTGGATGTTTTTAATAAAGCTTGGGGGTTTTTTTGGATACAAGTCGCCGTTGGTTTGTTTTAGAAAATAATCAAGTGAATGGACCCTATCAAGCTTCAGAAATTGAAGCCCTGGCGCCCAATTCAAAAAACCCATTAATTTGGGGTCGCGGACTGAGTGAATGGATGCCTACCGATGCTTGGAGAGAAGCCATCAAAGATCCTTCAATATCTGTGACGATCACAGCCACTGATCCTCAGTGGTTTTATCGTTACGAAGGAAAAGAGCATGGGCCGGCGGCTTTTTCATCAATGATGATAGTTTTAAAAGCAAAAGATGATTTTTCAGAATTTGTTGTTCGAACTGAACATCAAACCGATTGGCAAGAGATCTATTTGGTGGCAAAAATTTGCGATGAGTTGGGAATTTCACGAAGAGCCCATCCACGAGTTCCGATCCTTGCCTCTTTAGTTTGTGAAACGCCTCGCGGTCCTATTAACGTTAAAGTTATTTCCATTAGCGAAGGTGGGCTTGGAACCAGCGATGCCAGGAATTTTAAAATCGGCGAAAAATACAAGGCGACACTGACGAGTTCTAATTTATACACAAACCTAAACTGCTTAGTTGAAGTTATGTACGTTGGATCCGAAGGCTATGCTGGACTCAGATTTTTAAATCTTCCGGCTGAATCTAAAAGCACCATCATTACTTATATTAATAAGTTTAAAGACCTTAGGAAGTGACTTTAACCAGGAACATCAACCAGTGAATTTCTAAAAGCGAGGGTGCAATTTCTTTTACTTTGAAAACCAAGACGCACTTGCAAATCAAAGCCTTCAGCCTTCAAGCTTCTTTTTAAGTCTCCCGTGCAGGAAAATGTTCCTAAACAACAATCCGGGGCCGCCCATTGTCGCAAAAAAATTTTAATAAATTCAGGCGTCCAAAGATCAGGACTGACGGCACGGCTAAAGGCATCATACATCAGACCATGAAATATCGGTTGAGGCGCACGAAGATCTTCGACAGCACCATCAATTCGCCACATTTTTTTATCATAAAGCCCTGCTAAGAAGTTTTTAGCCGTCCTTAATTTTTCATGATCCGAATTAAATACAAAATTTCCCATTTGGTCATAGGTGTTTTGAACTTCAGGATGGAGCGGCTGATTAAATATCCATGATTTAAAATAATCTCCTAATTCAGGAACAATCTCAAAACTTTGCAGCATCACTTTTTGACTCACGAAATGATCGACAAATTCCCGAGCCACAAGAAGCTCGACATATCCTAATCCCAGTCCAACACTTAAAAATCTGGCCTCAGTAAAATTTTTATTTTTTACCCAATCTGTCACTGGTTTGTAGATATAAACTGTTTCTTCCCAAGCTCCGCCGGAATGGTGCATGGATTGACCCGTTTCAAAATCAGGTCGTGTGGGCGTGGGCCTCCGTAGCGTAGGACTGCCATCCTGAGTTTTTTCTAAGCTAAATCCAATTTCTTGCCATGTTTTCAAAGTCGGATCCCTGAAGTGATTGACAGATTGCTTTTCCTTCTCCATCACCACCTTATGGAAAAAGGTTGGCGCGGTCTTCCGTATAACACAATATCAAGTTTCTACCAGCAGCGTTTTGGGGAGAAGATTTATAAGATCCCCGTTTCAGTTGTTGATGATTGCCCAAACCGCCGTGGCCTTAAGGGAATGCAAACTTGTGTTTTTTGCGATGTCTGGGGTTCAGCTGCAAGGTCTGAAGCACAAAGCATGGACTTATCTCGCCAGATCACAAAGTTCGGCCAACATTTAGGAGATCGATTTAAAGCCAAAAACTTTTTGGTTTATTTTCAAGCTTACACCAATTCCTTTGCAAAAATTTCGTCGCTACAGCAAAATTTTGAAACCTCTCTGACTTTTCCATTTGTGAAAGGTTTTGTTGTCGGCACCCGGCCTGATTGCTTATCACCTGTTGTGATGGCCTTATGGCAAGAATTCCATGAAAAATCTTTTGTTTCGGTTGAATTGGGTGTGCAAAGTTTTTTTAATGATCAGCTTGAGTTTATGCGACGAGGGCATACAGCAGAACAGTCTCTGCAGGCTATTGCTAAAATTAAAGAAGCAACAGATGTTGATTTAGGAATTCATTTAATGTTTGGTCAGCCTGGCGAAACGGATGATCACATTATTGAAACCGCAAAAATTGTAAATACCTTGCCAATTTCAAATGTGAAGCTTCATAATTTGCATGTCTTGGTGAATACACCTTTAGAGAAAATGTTTCATGAGGGTCTTTTTACTCCGATTGATAGACCGCTTTATGCCCACCGTGTGCAATTATTTTTAGAGCATCTCTCTCCCCGTTTTTTTATGCACAGGCTTGTGGCGTTTGCACCAAGATGGGATGAACTTGTCGCGCCGGCATGGACATCAGATAAGATGGGAACATATCAATTTATGATTGATCACTTAAGAGCTCATGGAAGTTATCAAGGTCGCTACTTTGAAAGTGTTACTTTACATGAGGTCGCAGGAAAGCAAAAATTTTTTTTAAATTCACAACCAATTCTGTAGAACTTACTGGCAATGTGTAAGGTCGTTTAAGATTTGTCTGTAGACTTTTATATTTTCCCTTAACTCCCACGAGCTTGCGTGTCCTCGACCTTCATCTCACTCTAAAAATCGAGTCTCGCTGCTGGATGTAAAAGCAGTGATAACCTGTCAAGCAATTCGCTTTTGATGCCTAATTGATGTGCAGCGTAGTAAAAATCTGGTCTATATAATTTAAAAAATATTTGCATCCATCAAAAGACTTCAGCACACTGGTTTCAAGATCTAATCCGCCTTATTGATGAGGCTCTGAGATATCAACACTAGATATAGTGGTTAAAACACTGCGCCTAGAGAAGACATTAGAGGAAAAGCTATGACGGCAACGGGAAAAGGGTCCCAAAAATACTGAAGGCAAATTCAAGTCGTGGTGAAGTAAACTAGACTTTAAGCTAGACACCTACATCACGGAGAGTTTTAGATACAAAGCTCATTTTTCGAAAAACGAGGGGGTTTTTCGAGGGATAACTTTTGACTACGAGGGGATTAGAATTGATGAAGACTCTGCAAACCACTGAAGACCACGCTCGCCGTTCCTACACAACACCTGTCATGCGAGTGACTAAACGAGATGGCTCACTTGAAGCCGTCGATGTCACAAAGATCGTTGAGCGAGTCACCCACTGCTGCCAAGGACTCACTCAAGTAGATCCCTTGCGTGTGGCAACGAAAGCGATCAGTGGTCTTTATGATGGCGCCAGCACAAAAGAACTTGATAATCTTTGCATCCAAACAGCTTCTCTTTTAACTAGTGAAGAACCTGAATATTCTAAACTCGCAGCACGACTTCTTGCGACTTATATTGATGAAGAAGTGCGTTCTCAAAAAATCCACTCTTTTGCAGACGCTGTGAATATTGGATTTAAAGCGGGCATCCTTTCTGAGGACTTACTAAAATTTGTCGATACTCATAAAGCGGTATTATGTGCAGCGATTGAACCTTATCGTACGGATCGCTTTGAATATTTTGGTCTGCGAACGGTTTACGATCGCTACCTTTTAAAAAATCCCACCAGCCGTCAGGTGTTTGAAACACCTCAGTACTTTTTTATGCGCGTGGCTTGTGGACTGGCTCAATCCGTAGAAGAAGCGATTGAGTTTTATCGACTGATCTCATCGCATGAGTATATGCCTTCAACGCCCACTTTATTTAATTCTGGAACTCTTCGTCCACAGATGAGCTCGTGCTATCTGCTCGACTCGCCAAAAGATGATCTTCGCGCGATTTATGACAAATATACAGATATCGCGATGCTTTCAAAGTTTGCTGGCGGAATCGGTGTTGCCTTTTCACGAGTTCGCTCACGCGGCTCTTTGATTAAAGGCACTAACGGTCACTCCAACGGAATTGTCCCTTGGTTAAAAACTTTGGACAGCTCGGTGGCCGCCGTCAACCAAGGCGGAAAACGTAAAGGGGCCGCTTGTGTGTATCTTGAATCTTGGCATGCGGATATTGAGGAATTTTTAGAACTTCGCGATAACACCGGCGATGAGGCCAAGCGAACTCATAATTTAAATTTAGCCAACTGGATTCCAGATTTATTCATGAAGCGTGTGGAAGCCGATGCCATGTGGTCTTTGTTTGATCCGCGCGTGGTGCCACAATTTGTTGAACTATATGGTCCTGAGTTTGAAAAAGCTTTCGTCGAAGCCGAAGAAAAAAAGATCTACATCAAGCAGCTCAAAGCACGGGATCTTTATGTGCGCATGATGAAAACTTTGGCGCAAACAGGAAATGGCTGGATGACATTTAAAGATGCTTCCAATCAAAAAGCCAATCAAACGGGCGCTCCTGAAAACGTGATTCATTTATCAAATCTTTGCACTGAAATTTTAGAAGTCACTTCGGCTGAAGAAACGGCTGTTTGCAACCTAGGCTCAGTCAATTTAGCAAGACATGTGGTCAACGGTGAATTTGATTTTGAAAAATTAGGTCGCACGGTTCGAACGGCTGTTAAATATCTTGATCGCGTTGTTGATATTAATTTCTACCCGATTGAAACGGCAAAATCATCTAACAACAAATGGCGTCCTGTAGGCCTTGGTGTGATGGGATTACAAGATGCTTTTTTTCTTTTAAAATTACCCTTTGATTGTGATCAAGCTCGCGCCCTCTCGGCGCGCATCCAAGAAGAGATTTATTACCATGCGGTTTCAACCTCGGTGGATTTAGCTGAAAAACTGGGTCCCCATGAATCTTATCAGCAAACTCGAGCCAAACTTGGCCAACTTCAATTTGATCTTTGGGATGTGACTCCAAGCTTAAATTTAAAATGGAATCATTTAAAAGAACGCATGGCAAAGTTTGGTCTGCGAAACTCTTTACTAATTGCTATTGCTCCGACCGCAACAATAGCATCGATTGTTGGATGCTATGAAGCCACAGAGCCGCAAGTTTCTAATTTATTTAAACGTGAAACTTTGAGTGGTGAGTTCTTACAAATCAATCGCAATTTAGTTTTAGACTTAAAAGCTTTAGGTTTATGGAGTGAAGAGCTTCGCAATGAAATCAAAATGCAAGAAGGCTCTATCCAAGACATCGCTGAAATCCCACAAGAATTAAAAACTTTATATCGCACAGTTTGGGAAGTTCCGATGAAGGGACTGATTGACATGGCCGCCGACCGCGGACCTTATATCGATCAATCTCAAAGTCTTAATTTATTTATGGAAAGTCCCACCATTGGGAAGCTTTCATCAATGTATATGTATGCCTGGAAGCGTGGAATTAAAACGACTTATTATTTGCGCTCTAGACCAGCCACAGCCATTGCAAAAACCACAACAAAAAAAGCAATCACAGAATCCCCCGAAGCCGCAGCAGCCGCCTCGGATCTTTTAATGAAAAATGAAGCCGATAAAAAAGCTTATTCTGATTCAGAAGTGATTGCTTGCAGCCTGGACAATCCAGAAGCTTGCGAAGCTTGTCAGTAAATTGTTTTTTGACCCGATCCTGGAGGATCGGGGTTCCCCTGAAGGAGTCTTTGAAATGATATTAGATCCAGGTTTTGATTTAACTCTTCGTCCGATGAAATATCCTGTTTTTTATGAAATGTATAAAAATGGAATTAAAAATACATGGACCGTGGATGAAATTGATTTTTCCACCGATTTAGTTGATCTCAATACGAAGATGACAGCTTCAGAAAAACATCTCATCAGTCGTTTAGTGGCTTTCTTTGCTACCGGTGATTCGATTGTGGGAAATAATCTGGTTTTAAATCTTTATAAGCATATTAACTCTCCCGAGGCGCGCCTCTATTTATCACGTCAACTTTATGAAGAAGCCCTGCACGTGCAATTTTACCTGACCCTACTGGATACTTATATTCCGCATCCTGATGAGAGAGCTAAAGCTTTTAAAGCCGTAGAAAGCATTCCGTCGATTCAGAGAAAAGCGCAATTTTGCTTTAAATGGATGGACTCTATCAACTCTTTAGAAACTTTAGAAACTCCGGAAGATCGTCGTAAGTTTTTAATGAATGTGATTTGTTTTGCCACTTGTATTGAAGGTTTATTTTTCTTCGCAGCTTTTGCCTACGTTTATTTTTTACGTTCAAAAGGTTTATTAACAGGATTGGCTTCTGGGACCAACTGGGTTTTCCGAGACGAAAGTATGCACATTGCTTTTGCCAATGAAGTGATTCAAACCGCAAGAAGAGAAGAGCCGAGTCTTTTTAACGAACAAATGAATGATATGGTTGTTCAAATGATTGAAGATGCCATTGAATGTGAGATGGCATTTGCTGCAGATATTTTAGAACATGGAATTGCAGGACTGAGTCTAAAAGATATGCGTCAATATTTGGAGTTTGTTGCGGATCAACGCTTAGAATCCCTTCATATTCCTCCAAGATTTAATGTTCGTAATCCCTTTGGCTTTATGGAACTTCAAGATATGCAAGAATTAGCAAACTTTTTCGAAAGAAGAGTTTCTGCTTATCAAATGGGAGTTTCGGGCCAAGTGGCCTTTGATGAGACTTTTTAAGAATTATGCGACTCAAAGAGCTAAGCCTTTGGCTCTTATTTTTAGTTCTGTGTTTCAGTGCTGGTTATTTTAAAGGCCAATTGCCGTCCGATGCGGGGTCATCTTTTTTTGGTACCCCCGTTGAAGTCGAAATTTTAATCACAGATGAAATGTTTTTACCTTCTGATGTTCGTATTCATCTGCAAAAAAAATTAAACATTCAAATTAAAACCCTGATTGTCAAAGATCGTGAAGAATTTAATATTCGAACGATCACTTCCCCCGGCTACCACTTGGCTCTCATACCAGATCATTGGATTGAACCTGCGAATTTAGCCTCTCAGATGTCCAATCTAAATCCCTTGATCGAACTTATGAATGAAAGAGTTTCATTTGATTTTTTAAAAATGTCTCGGCAAAAAATGTACGGAGTTCCACTTTATTGGATACTAACAAATTTATATCAATCCAGTGGTCTTAAAATTAATGAACCTTTAAATAATTTTTACTTTTTAAAAGACTGGGATGAGATAACCAACAAAATATTAGTTTTGAATTTAGATAAAAAAAATATCTCTCCGATTGAACTATTTTCTACGAATCAAAACTCAAAGGAAGTATCTGAACAAAAAGGCGTCTATGAGATATCGCATTTAGATAAAGATAACTCTAATAAATTAATTTCAACTGATTTAAAGTATACAAGTCTTTATCTATGGAGTCTTTGCACACCAAGGCATAGTCCATCAAGAAAGACGACCTTAAAATTAATTAAAGCTTTAACCGAGCCCGATTTACAGCTCATGATGATAGAAAAAATGCCCTTAGCAACGACTTTGAAAACTTTGGATAAGACAGCAATTGGCCGGGACAAAAAAGCACTCTCGATCAGAGATCTAGATTTATCTCACTTAAAAAAACCACAAATTTTGAGCTTAGAGAAATTAAAAAAAGTTAAAGCAGGCTATTTAGTTAACTAGGATAGTTAACTAATCTAGCTCACTAGCGAGAGATGGAAAGAACGGCCGAATTCACGCCACCGGTAAATTGGCTATTATTTTCTAGACCAACCAAAGTTAAACTGACTCGGTAAACATTGTTTGCAGGCAACGAAGCCGTATCAAGAAAAATATTATACCGACCCTTCTCACAGCGAACAATATCAGGATTGGTGAGATTCAAACTGTAGGGCTTAACGGCCACTGACTGGTTGGTGGCCGCATTTCTAACTTGTACATCAATACGGTTGTTAAAGTAGGTTGAAGGATAGCAATCTCCACCCAGTTGAACACTTCTATCCAAAGCATTAGAAACAACCACCGTACTTTTGCCAAGCCAGCTAATGTTGAGTTCATTGCTATCAGCTAAAGCACTAGCGCAGCCATTGGCTGGGCACTTAACAAGACTTGCTTGATCTGAAGCTAAACTGTTTTGGGAATAGTTTTCACAAGAAGATAACAAAATAAAAGCGCCTGCCGCCATTAATTTTGCGTTAAGCATAAAAACCCCCAGTCCTTATTTTACCATCAAAAAGATTTTTTACTCAAACTTCTCAAGAAAGATTTCTTATTTTGAGACACCCTAATCCTCGACTAAGAGCTATCTCGCAGGAGCTCGACTCAAACACAAGCATTTTTTTTAAAATAACATTTATAAGCTTTCATTATTTAAATTTCTCTCAACCTTCTAATTTTAGAAGGTTGACCTTCTAAAATTAGAAGGTTATAATAAGGCCATGAAACATCACCCCAGAAACTTCGAAAGTGTTCTTTTAAATAGACTTCAGCAGAAACCAAAATTTATTCAAACGATCTTGGGTCCTAGGCAAGTTGGTAAAACTTCGGGTGTTCTTCATGTTTTAGAAAAAAACTTTGAATCCAAAGATTATGCTTACTTTTCAGGAGAAGATGATATTTTCGATTCAGATTGGTTTTTATCTCAAGTACAAAATGCCAGCCAAAAAAATAAAAAAATTATTGTTTTTGATGAAATTCAAAAAGTGACTCAGTGGTCAGAACTGGTGAAACGCTCTTGGGATTATCAAAAGCGACAAAAAAATTTAATGCATTGGGTTTTATTAGGATCGAGTTCCTTGAAGTTAAGTCAGGGTTTAAATGAAAGCCTTGCCGGGCGTTTTGAAGTTATTCCTGCTCACCACTGGTCCTTTCAAGAAACAAAAGCAGCTTTTGGATTAAATCTAGATCAGTACATTCATCAGGGTGGATACCCTGCTTCTTATTTATTAATGAAAGAGCCCTCCCGTTTTAAAAAGTATATGCTAGAATCTATTTTTGAAGCTGTTGTGAACCTGGATATATTTCGATTTGCGACAGTTAAAAAACCAGCTCTTTTTAAGCAAACATTCGTGTTGGCCAGTCAGTATCCAGCACAAGAAGTCAGCTACAATAAACTTTTAGGTCAACTTCAAGATGCAGGTAATGTTGACCAGGTTAAGTATTACCTGGATTTATTTTCACAAGCTTTTTTAATGCGACAACTTTTTAAATATTCAAAATCACCTTTATCCCGAGTTTCTTCACCTAAAATTATTCCTTGTGCACCCGTTTTTACTTCATTATTTATGCGCAGATCTTTGACCCCAGAAGAAAAAGGTCGAGTTTTTGAAGCCATCGTTGGAGCAAGGCTTTGTGAATCCTTTGACTCTGTTTACTATTGGCGCGTGGGCCACGATGAAATTGACTACGTCATCGAAATTGGAAATGAAATCTATGCCATTGAAGTTAAATCGCAGATCAAGAAAGTACCAAAATTTAAAGCCTTCAAAGCAAAATACAAAAATGCTAAATTTTGTCTTATTGATTTTGAAAACTTTGAGGACTTTGACCAAGATCCTTGTCAGTTTTTAACTGAATATTCGGTGTAACGTGCATAATGTGAGTTTACGATTGCGATTCTTCGTCCGCTTCTTCATAAAAAGGAAGTTCATCCTCGATATGGGGCGCTTCCTCTTCAAATAGACCTTCTAAAGAATCGTTACTGACAATAGGAGCTTCTGGCACCTGTTCTGATTCTTCATAACGACTGAGCCAGTTGATATCACGCTGAGGAACAGACTCGCCAACAGCTAAAGCCTCACGAATGTTCTGAGCTTTATCCGATTCTTTTTTCTGTTTTTGTCTGATTTTTTCTTGCTCAAAAAAGTCAGAAGAAGTTGTGATATCTTCAAGTTGTTCAGTGATTTTTATGAGCTCTTCTTCACCTTGAGAAAAGCTTGTACCAATTTGTTCGGACAAAGAGGCCGTCACATCACTGAGCTTTTGACCCTCTTCTTCACTGATTCCCTCAGGTAAAATTTCGTCAATCTGGGAAAGCGTAGGAAGCTCACGCAAGTTTCTGAGTCCAAAAATTTCCAAAAACTTACGAGTGGTTCCGTACTGCATCGGTCGGCCAGGAAGTTCACTTTTACCTTCAAAGTTAACTAAGCCTTTTTCCATCAAGGCTCGTAGTAAGTGACCCGACTCAACCCCGCGAATTTCATCAATTTCAGATTTAATTGTAGGCTGCTTGTAGGCCACAATAGACAAAACTTCCAAAGCAGGGCCTGAAAGTTTAAAAGTTCTGGCTTTTAAAGTACGACGCAAGAAATCCATATTATCAACTTTTGTTCGAAGCTGATACCCGCCAGAAACTTCCTCAAGCACAACGCCACGAGATCCTCCGGCATATTCAATCTGTAACTGATCTAGCATGCGACGAATTTTATCGGTTTTAACATTGGTGCCTTTAAAAACCATTTTGATCGAATTAATACTGACCGGGCGATCTGATGCAAATAAAATACTTTCAATAATAGATTCTAAACGCTGATCTTCAATGAACTCCAGCTCCTCAATATCGGCAGCATCAAAATCTTGAAGTTCGGTCCCGCTCAATTCTATGACTTCTTCCGAAACATCAGCTAAATAAGTGCTGGCCTGCTCAAGTGCCGTTAATAAACCTTTTGCCATTTCAGAGCTGACCTCTGATGTTTCTTGATCACTATTATACTTCTTTTTCGCCATCGCTTACGCCCTCGATTGAATATTCATTGGAATTAAAAAGTTCATTTTCTGCGGCAAATATTTCTTCGTCGCTGGCGATTTCGGCCATCTGTTCATCGTGCAAGAAAGTCTGCTCAATGTTTTCTTCTGTGATCATGGGAAGTTCGGCTTCTTTTTCTGATTTTGCCACCATTTGCGCGGCGACATCGGCTGAATTTATATTATCGTACTCTTCGACTCGATTGATAACATCTGTATCAATCGGGCGCATGGCTTCGATCCAAATTTCCCCGAAGGGCTCGGTTTGGTAAAGATTGACCATACCCATCTTTCCTAATTCTAAGGTCGATAAAAAAGTAATTAAAATTTGCCGGGCTTTTTCTTCAGTGGACGTGATCAACTCACTGAGTGCAATCCTTCGTCCAACGATCAAACGATCTTTAATTTCTAAGATTCGATGGGCAATGGATTGCGCCTTGGCCGTCACGCGATGAATTCTTTTGATCGCAGCATGAGCTATTTTTCGGTAAGCCGTAATAAGAGAAAATAATCCATTATCTTCAATTTCAATTCCCTCTTCTTGAGGCTCTAGTCTTTCGCGAAAACCTCGAAGCCAAATATCGCGGCCAACCAGGGGTCGCTCATATAAAACTTTTCCGGCCTCTTGATATTTTTGGTATTCAAGAAGCTTTTGTACCAATTCTTTTCGAGGATCTTCGTTTTCAACAATCTCCCCGTTTTCATCATACTGCGGAAGCAACATTCGAGATTTGATTTGAAGTAAAGTGGCCGCCATCGCAATAAAATCGCCGGCAAATTCAAGATCAAGCTCTTTCATCAGTTTAATATAATCAAGGTACTGAGATGTAATTTCATGGATTTTGATATCCATAATATCCATCTCTTCTTTTCGGATAAGATATAAAAGGAGAGCTAAGGGACCTTCAAATTTAGGCAGAGAAATTGTTATCGACATCCTGCTCCTATTTCCACTTCATCCAGGCTCGAACTTCATGCAATGTTTTTTGCGCTTCAGCTCGTGCTTTTTGACATCCAGATTGGACGATTGAATCAAGCTCAATGGGATTATTCAACAAATCTTTCTTCTTTTTTCGAGGCTCAGCGGTGACCTTTTCAATGTTCTCAAACAGTCTCCCTTTGCAGTCTCCACAGCCAATTCCTGCAGTGCGGCAGCCAACGGAGGCCCATTCTAAATCATCATTGCTTGAATAAAGTTTATGGTAACCAAAAACAGGACAAATTTCAGGATTGCCCGGATTTTCACGAAATGCTCGCGCTGGATCCGTCATCATTTGATTTACTTTTTTGCGCAAAGTTTTCTCATCAGGCTCAGTTAAAAGTAAAGTATTGCCGTAGGACTTTGACATCTTACGACCATCTAATCCGGGAAGCAAAGGCGTGGATGTTAAGATAGGCTGAGGCTCTGGAAACTTAGCTTTGTACAGATGATTAAACCTACGAATAATTTCTCGAGAAATTTCTAAATGAGCCACTTGATCTTGCCCGATCGGAACCCGCTCACCCCGGTAAATAGCAATATCAGCCGTTTGTAAAACAGGATATGCAAAGCGTCCCAAATTATGCGTGTCTGTTTGCTTGGCTTCTTCTTCCGCATCTTTCCAAGTCGGCACTCGCTCAAGCCATCCCATGGGAGTAAGATTGCTAAAAATCATATTAAGCTCAAGATGCTCGGGTACTTTGCTTTGAACAAAAATCACATTTTTTTCCGGATCTAAACCCCAAGCCACAAGCTCAGCAATCATCTCGTGAGTCCATGCACTGATCTGTTCGGCATTTTTATAAGCCGAAGTCATTCCATGCCAGTCCATAGCTCCAAAATAACAGTCATATTGATTTTGAAGTTCGAGCCAATTCTTAATGGCCCCAAAATAATTTCCAATATGCAAAGGCCCGGTCACGCGAGCCCCACTCATAATTCGAAATTTTCTTTCTTTAGTGGCTGTTAGATCTTGCGACATTAGGATTAAGCTCCCTGAGTCGCTAAAAAGACCAAGGCACGGGCTGCCATTGTCACTGGCCAAGCTAAAAACTGCAAAGCCCCAGTCAAAATAAGAGCTAGCAAAATCATCCCGGTCATAGCTTCGTTTTGTTCTAATTTATAATTCCAGCTCACAGGTAAAAATCTTGCTAACACTTTTCCCCCATCCAAAGGATTTAAGGGAATCATATTAAAAATAGCTAAAAATAAATTGATGCTAATAAATTTGATTAAAATTTCTGCCATTGCGTTTTGCCATTGAATAGCAACAATTGAAATGGGCATTCGCACAAGAACAAAAATAATTACGGCTGAAAGAACAGCCAATAAAACATTTGAAAGGGGCCCTGCCAAAGCGATCCAAAAAGTATCGGCTTTGGGATTTTTAAGATTTCGGGGATTAAATGGAACAGGCTTTGCCCAACCAAAAAAAATCGGGATATTGGTAAAAATAGCCATGATAGGCAGTAAAACTGTGCCGATCATATCCATATGGACAATGGGGTTCATACTCAGTCGTCCCATTTGCAAAGCTGTATTATCACCTTTTTTTAAAGCCATCCAACCATGCGCATATTCATGGAAGCAAAGTGCAATAACAAAAGGAACGTAGATCGTCGCTAATTTGTAACCAAGTTCTAAAGGATCGCCCATATCAAAAAGCTAATCGAGTCAGGTCACAAAGTCCAGTCGAAGCACAAAAATGGGGAATATCTTAAACCACTTTGCCGCAAAGCACATGGTGCAACTCTTGTAAGGCAGTGCACTCCCCGTTAGATTGATGAACGACCATTTACGGAGGACCCATGAGTTCAAGACCCGCACTGACATCCTTGTCTGAAGATGAAAATGCTTTTAAAAGCGCCATTCGCGATTTTGCAGAAAGCGAAATAAAGCCGCTGGTCACTGAAATGGACGAACAGGCCAAGATGAATCCTGACCTTATCAAAAAACTTTTTGAAATGGGTTTGATGGGAATTGAAACTCCAGAAAAATATGGTGGGGCTGGTTCTACTTTTACAATGGCTTGCATGGCTGTAGAAGAAATTGGCCGCATTGATGGCTCCGTCAGTGTGTTAGTCGATGTCCAAAATACTTTGGTGACCAATGCCATTCTCAAATGGGGCAATGACAGTCAAAAAGAAAATTATTTAACAAAAATTGCCACTTCTTGGGTGGGAGCTTATGCTCTTTCAGAAAGCTCCAGTGGATCTGATGCTTTTGCTTTAAAATTAAAAGCTGAAAAAAAAGGTGATAAATATATTCTTAATGGCTCTAAACTATGGATTACCAATGGCAATGAAGCCAATTTCTTTATTGTATTTGCAAATATTGACGTGACCCTTGGTTACAAAGGAATCACTGCATTTTTAGTGGAAAAATCTTTCCCCGGCTTTAAAGTCGGAAAAAAAGAAGATAAATTAGGCATTCGTGCTAGTTCCACCTGTGAACTTCTTTTTGAAAACTGCGAAGTCCCTGCCGCTAATGTTTTAGGTCAAGTTGGTAAGGGTTATAAAATTGCCATCGAGACTTTAAATGAAGGTCGAATCGGCATTGGGGCTCAAATGGTAGGGATTGCTCAAGGCGCTTACGAAGCCGCTTTAAAATATGTTAAAACCCGAGAACAATTTGGCAAAAGTATTTCAAGCTTTCAAGGCGTGCAATTCCAATTGGCCGAGATGGCCACTCAATTAGAAGCTTCTCGTTTGATGGTATACAATGCTGCCCGTCTTAAGGATTCAGGACAAGACTTTATCGAAGCGGCCGCCATGGCAAAATTATTTTCATCCCAAGCCGCAGAGAAAATCACATCACGAGCTATCGACCTTTTTGGTGGAAATGGCTTTACAAAAGAATATCCCGTCGAAAAATTTTGGCGAGATGCTAAGATTGGTCAAATTTACGAAGGCACAACTAATATGCAACTTCAAACCATTGCAAAAATGGAACTTGAGAAGTAGGTTTTTTAGAAGGATGAGAAATCTTTTAATTCTTATTATAATTTTTTATTCTTCTTATTGTTGGGCTGTTAACAAGCCTTCGACTTTTAAAATTAGTATTTATAGTTTTCCCCAATCTCTTGAGCCCCAAAAACAAAGCTCGAGTGTAAGTTATTTGTTTCAAAATATTTTCAGAAACTTATTTATTTACAAAGGCCAAGGAATTCTTAAACCCGATATGGCTGAAAAATGCCTTCGAAAAGAAAAAGGACTTATTTTTCAATGCCATTTGCGTAAAAACTTAAAATGGAGCAATGGGGAAAAAATCACGGCTCAGGATTTTGTAGACACTTATAAGCGGATTCTAAACCCTGAAAATCAATCACAAAGACCTGATTTTTTATTTCCCATTAAAAATGCCAAAGAGATTTTTGAAGGTAAAAAGAAAGTTTCGGAATTAAGTGTTAAAGCCCTTTCTAAAAATCTTTTGCAATTTGAATTTCATCAACCTGACAGTGAATTTGAGTATAATCTTTCAACGTTTTACTTAAGCCCTATAAAAAAATCCTACGCCCTTAACGAAGCAGCCACTTTTCTGACCAATGGACCTTATAAAATTAATTATTGGATCAAAGGGCAAAGCTTATCTCTTGTGCCAGATCTAAATTATCCTGATCTTAACATTTCTGGCCAAGCTCTACGACCCAATGTTGATTTTATTTATATTGAAGAAGACTCTGTCAGTCTTCGGCTTTATGATAAAAAAGAACTTCACTTTGTACGAAGGCTTCCCACTTTATTGATTTCAAAATATCAAAACCGAAAAGACTATTATAGCTTACCCAGTCTACGATTTGATTACTTAGGTTTTGGACCAGAGCTTAATTCCCTTCCTGATGTGCGAAAATCCTTGGCTTTGTCTTTAGATTTTAATGAATGGCAAAGTTTACTTTCTAGCGTGGGAACTCCGGGCTGCCCGGGTTTTCCCCTGTCCTGGACGGAGCCGCAGCGTGCTTGTTTGTTACAAGAAAAGAAAAAAACCTTAGATTTAAAATTAAAATTCAATTGGATTTATAAGTATTCTTTGCAAGGGGGCGATGATCATCGTCGTACGGCTGAATGGTTACAAAGCCAATGGAAGAAAAATTTAAATATTAATTTTCAAGTTCGCGGCGTTGAAAATAAATCCTACGTCTCTGAAATTAAAAAAAATCCACCTACTGTCTTTAGAAAAGGCTTAGCACTAGATCGTCCCACTTGTTCTGGCGTGATGGAAAACTTCACAAGCCTTCATCCCGAAAATTATATCCAAAACAAAAGCCCGCAATTTGATCAGCTCATTCTGAAGATGAGGCAAACTCCCGACGATTTAGAAAAGAGAAAACTTTGCCGGAAGGCCCTGGATACTTTGCTCAACGATTATAAAATAGTTCCTACGGGGCCCTATAATATTAGCTTATTAGCTTCATCTGACTTCACAGGTTGGCGGTTGAACGAATTAAATCAATTAGATTTAACAGAGCTGATAACCAACACACCTCCTTAAATAAAACCGTAAATTAAACGTCTTAAACTGAGACAATTAAAGCCCTCAACTTTCATCGCGTCTAGCCGATAGGACTTATATCGAGGGTTGAGTTATTGGAACAACAACCCCTTTTAATATATGTTATCGAAGGAGTTTATAATGGCTGAAAAAAAGGGATTAGATAAACAAGTACCGAACAACGTTATTGCCATTGGCTCAGCCAAGTGTGTTGCTGATGATTGCAAAGCGAAGCCTTCACGCGCAAGCTTCTGCAATGAACACTTCAACTGGTTCAAAATTGGTTTGATCTCTAAAGAAGGACATCGCGTTCCTGATTTTGATAAAAAATTCCATCATTTTGAAGCTGGAAAGAAAAAAGTCGCTTAATTTTTATATCGATAAGCCTTTACGAGGGAGCTTCCAAGCTCCCTTTTTTTTGTCGTGTTTAATAAAAGCTCTTATGTTACATCAAAGTTCTTTGTTTAAGAAACTTTTTAAGGAGCTCTATGAAAAAAGCCGTTATTATCACTGGTGCCGGTTCGGGAATTGGCGAAGCTACGGCTCTGGAATTTGCTAAAAATGACTACTTTGTTTTTCTTTTAGGTCGAAGACTTGAATCGCTGCAAAACGTGTTAGCAAAAATGAGTCGGTCTGGAGAAGCTATCCCTTGCGATTTAAAAGATCTTAAATCTGTTCAACAAGCCATACACAAAATTTTAAATTATTCACCAGTGCAAGTAACGTCACTGGTGAATAATGCAGGAATTTTTGTGAAAAAAAAATTTGAAGAAACCTCTGATGAGGTTTGGCTTGAGCAATTTAATACAAATCTTTTTGGTGCTGTTCGAATCACTCGCGAAATATTTCCATTTTTTAAAAAGCAAAAGCAAGGTTCGATGGTTCATGTTTCTTCAACCCTTGGTCTTTCTCCGATGGCAGAAACTTCTGCTTACTCTGCAACTAAAGCGGCTATGGTTAATTGGAGCGAAACTTTGGCTCTCGAGGGGGGACCGCATGGAATCCGCAGTAATTGTGTTTGCCCCGGCCTGGTGGACACTCCGATTCATACTTTCCACAGCTTTGCACCTGAACAAAAAGAAAAGTCCCTTCAGCCTCTAAAAGCCTTGCAACCCTTGCAAAGAATTGGAACACCTGAAGAAGTGGCTAAGGCCATTTTCTTTTTGGCCAGTGACTCTTCGGCCTGGACGACAGGTTCAGTTTTATCAGTCGATGGTGGCATAAATCTATTATGATACAGTTTTTTAGTTTTCAGTTTTCAAGCGCCCATTTTTACAACCAACCAGCTTGGTCCAAGGAAAAAAACCAAGAAGTCTTTGGTGCTTGCTACGATCCCCATGGGCATGGCCATAATTATCGATTGGAGGTTGGAGTTAAGATTCAGGATCAGACTCCGCTCCCTCAGGACACCATCTCAGAAGCTCTTGCCCCTGTTTTAAAAACCCTGGATCATCACCATCTTAATTTTGAAATTGAATGGTTTAAAAACAATGTTCCAACCACCGAAAATATTGCACTTTTTATAGCCGTTAAAATTAAATCTTCGATTCCAGACCTCAAGGTGATACGACTTTATGAAGCCCCCGATCTATGGGTTGAGCTGGAGCTAGAGTGAGCGAAGAAAAAATCCGACTTTCAAAACTAATGTCTGAGCGTGGAATTTGTTCCCGTCGAGAAGCTGATGAATATATTGAAAAAGGCTTAGTCTTAGTTGATGGCGAAGTGGTGCAAGCTTTAGGGTTTAAAGTCACACGGCAAGCTCGAGTGACTTTGGCTGCTGAGGCCATGAAGCAACAAAAAACTCTTGTCACAATTTTACTCAATAAACCAATTGGCTGGGTGTCAGCTCAACCTGAAAAAGACTATGTTCCCGCGGTCCGCCTCATCACTGCTGAAAATTACTTTAGTGAAGAGCGAATTCGACTGGATGATGAGATGTTTGAAGGCTTAGCAGTTGCCGGGCGCCTTGATATTGATTCTCAAGGTTTACTTATTTTTACTCAAGACGGCCGTATCGCAAAAAAAATTATTGGCGAAGAAACCGAAATTGAAAAAGAATATCTTGTGCGCGTGCAGGGAGCATTGCCTAAAAGCCAACTTGAACTTCTTCGACATGGATTATCCCTGGACTCACGACCCTTAAAACCTGCCCTTGTTGAATGGGTCAATGAAGATCAGCTGCGTTTTGTTTTAAGAGAAGGTCGACATCGACAGATCCGTCGAATGTGCGAATTGGTAGGACTCACCATTGCCGGACTTAAACGAGTTCGAGTGGGAAATATCAGGCTAGGAGATCTACCCGAAGGCAATTGGCGCTTTCTTTATACTGACGAAAAAATTTAAAAAAAATTTAAGACGCTGTATGTTTTCAGCGCAGTTCAGCTTCAATATTTTAGATATCTCTTGTTAAGATCAAATTCTAGGCGGTGACTTAAATGGGAAAATCTTGGAAAAATGGTCTTAAGACAGAGAACTCTCAAAAAAAAGGTCTGATCTTTACAAAACTTGCCCGTGAGATTTCTGTGGCCACAAAAGCCGGTGGTTCAGACCCAGCCATGAATGCCCGACTTAGAATGGCTATTGATGCAGCAAAAAAACAATCATGTCCAAATGACACCATTGACCGCGCTGTTAAAAAAGGGGCAGGTCAATTAGATGATGGGGCTCAAATTGAAGAAGTGATGTACGAAGGTTATGGCCCCCATGGCGTCGGCGTCCTGGTTGAGTGTCAAACAGACAACCGTCACAGAACAGCTCCAGAAGTTCGAAGTACATTTAAAAAACACGAAGGCACCATGGGAGAGTCTGGCGCTGTCGCCTGGATGTTTGAACGAGTCGGTTTAATCGAATCTCAAAAAGCAGGAACCTTTGATCCCGAAGAAGAAGCTATCGAAGCCGGCGCCAATGATGTTGAAAAATCAGATGAGGGCTACAACTTTTACACGGCTCTTGAAAATCTAGATGCCGTAAAAGCAACTTTGCAAAAGCGCGGCTGGACGATTCAATCTTTTGAACCAGCCTTCAAAGCAAAAAATATGACGGCCCTCACTGACGAGCAAAGAAAAGATATCGAAGAATTTCTAACTGCTCTCGATGACCTCGATGACTCACACCGAGTTTACGCCACTATTTAATTTTAGAGTTTAATTTTTGAGTTTAATTTTAGATTAAGTTCGAAACTGCATTAAGAAAGCGGGACTTGAATTAAACCGCTCGTCGAATAAAATCAATTTTCAAAAGTCCTATCTTCTCCTCGCGTCCTTTCGAATTCCTTTGGAATTCGAAAGATAACAAAATAATATTGAGGCGTAAGTCGGCATAAGGCTCAATCAATTCAGGCAATAGGAACAGACTTCTTCTCCGATGTTGGACGTTGGTACATATCAGAAATTAATTTACTGCTATGTACCAACGTCCAGCATAAGGTCTTAACGTTTGGTATTATTGTCAAGATGTATTGATTAGTCTTAACCTTAAGTCTTTGTATTCAATTTTAATTTATAACTCGATCAAAATTTGGTTCTATATTTAACTCAAGATTTAATCGAAGATTTTTGCATCATGAGAAAGGCTTTAGCGTAAAGTCGTATTTGTTTAATCATGGAAAAAACTCCGTTACTGCGGCTGGGCGACAGATGGGAATCAAGTCCAAGCTCCTGCAAAAAAACCATGGGAGCTTCTAATATCTCTTGAGGTTGTGAGACTGAGAAAACTTTTAAAATTAATGCTAGTAATCCTTTAACTAATAAAGCGTCGCTATCTCCGGTAAAAACCACTTCGCCCGAAGTTTGAAGTTCGGCCTTTAGCCAAACTTGAGATTGGCAGCCTTTGACTTTTAATTGTTCAGTTTTAAATTCTTCGGGGAACAAAGGAAGTTTTTTTCCAAGTTCTATAATGCGCTTATATTTATCTTCCCAATCAGCTAGCTGATAAAATTCTTCAACGATTTTTTTTTGTCTTTCGATCACTGTTTCATTCATTGCCATAAATTGAATCTTTCATCAGTGGCAAATAGGCGGCCAAAAGTTGATTTTGAATATCTAAGCCTTGTTCGCCCATCATTTCCTTAAATTCACTTCTATCGAAGGTTTTAACAATTTTAAAGCATTTAATAAAAAAACCTTCTTGGTCTGAATCATAATCCCGCCAAAAAACTTTGGCGTTCTTAGCAGACATGGACCAAGACTTTTTTTCTTCGGCATTGCCATAATCCCGATTTAAAAACTCTAAACATGCTGAAATCTGTCGGGGCGAAAAATCTAAACGAATCAATGACTCTTCCATCAAAGCCATCTCTACATAAGTCAGATAGTCGCTCATCTGGGACCAGTACTTTTGCCCTTTTTTTCCGTAAGAACTTTTACAATAAAAAGTTGTACACACGGTGCCTCGATAAGCCCAAATGGAACACTGGTTTTTTTCTTTATGAAAGTAGGGACAAAGCCAATCTTCTTTCTGGCCGAACTCCCCGTCTTTTCTATTTTTAAACTCAAGTTGATAGGCGACAGGAGTTAACAGACCAATGGGTAAAGAATATTGTCTTTTTTGGATCAGTTCGCGAATTATTTTTTGAGCATGCTCATAACGTCCTGTCGTATCGGACAGAATAGCTCCTACTGCAAAATTAGGAACAAAAGGATAATAAGTGCAGCACTTTAAATGATTTTGATAACGCTCTTTTAAAGGCGTAGGAGCTCTTGCTTTTAAGCATTGATCACAAGTGGCCTTGGCTTCAGTGACATCTAAGCGCAAGACTTCCTGGGATAAAATATCAGAATATAATGAGGGAGTGATGTGCTTTAGTTTCATGGCTTAAGTAACTTATAGCACAATACGGCGACCTGATAGCGCCACAAAATGTCGCTTTGACAGCCCCCAACATGCCTTTCCCTTCTTCTCATCCTGAGGCAGAAAAACCTTCCCAATTTCAAAGACTTAAGCGTGCATCAGAATGAAACATGGCCAACCCCTTGCAACTCTCTTAAGGCAGGAGGATATTTTTATGAAAAACTTTTTAAGCCTTTTAACGTTGATAATCACTATGGTCGCTTCTGTTTCTACTTCGGCGGAACTTAAGAAGTACAATCTCCACTACCGTATGGGAGACAAACACCTTGAAGTGCCCTTACTAAAGGATAGCTATGAAGCTGCTATTGAAGCTGGGGCCTTAGACTGTTTCAAATTTTTTACAGGTCAACGTAAAACCACTCATGATCAAAAGCTTGATGCTGTTGATGTGTGCGCTAATCCTCGTAATAGCTAAAATAAGCAGATTTAAAAATGCTTAACAACCAAAAGCCCTTAGCTTATATTATATCAACGAGGTAACTATGGGAATTGGCAGCAAGATCTTAGATTTATTATTCGGCAAGGACCCCGATATCTTTGATGATCGTGGCAATGTTTCTCATAAACTTCCCAAAAAAAAATGGGATGCTTGGCATAATCGCACAAAAATTGATCCTGAAAATAACTGGCGCAATCACAGTGGTGTTACTGGAAGTTCCCAAAAAAAGAAGTGATTTTAAACTTAAGCTCTTCTTCGGTCCCTTTAAAACTAATTCTAAAGACATCTTCTACCGTGAGACCCCAAGTGTGAACTCTGGCGGATTTTATATCTGCCCCTGCTTGGTTTAAAGCATAGCAGGCAAATTTCAATAATCCCTTCTGATCCTTGGCTTTCAAATTAACTAACCACTCGACCTGATCTTCGGAAGTTCCCATAGGAGTTATTTTTACGGATTCAAACTGAACTTTCTCAAACTGAAGTCTTTCCAAGGGCAGAGATTGATTGACCGAATTAAGTAAAATCTTTTCTTTGCCTTTCGGTATGCTCACTTGAAACCAATCATAGACACCAAATCCAGGCAGAGTCTGAATGCTAGCATGCAAGACATTGGCGCCAGCTTGATGCAAACGATCGACGTAATTGACAAGCAATCCTGGACGATCGATTCTATCAAAAAATCGCACCCAGGTTCTGCCCGACAGTTTAAATATTTGAATGGAGGTGGATTCAACTTTTTGGAGGACGGAAAGATCTTTTATTAAAATCTTTAAAGGAATTCTTTCCAGCAAAAAGGCATCAAATTCATCGACGGCTGACGAGGGAACGTTTTTAAATTGAGCTTGAAAAAGAGGAATTAATTTTTGTCTCTGCAGACTTTCTGGTGACCTTAGATCTATTAAAAAATCTTTTAAAAGTTGCCCTTTCCAACTGGTCCAAGCTTCAGGATTTGTTGCTTTTATATCTATGACTGTAAAAACCGCTAATCTTTGCAAACGTTTATCAGTCACATCATGGTATTGCAGCTCTTTTAGAGTTTCTGAAGAAATAGAACTGCGCTTAAAAGCTAAAGAAGAAAGCAGTAAGTGATTTTGAACCAACCAAGAAAGCTCGGATTGAAACTCTTTAGAAATAAAATTATTCGGAAGCATTTTAATAACATTTTCTGCCCCATTGTGACTGTGATCTCCTCCGTCACCTTTGGAAAGATCATGAAAAAGGCAGTTCCAGCCAATAAGCTCCCAATCTTTAGCATTTAATTCTTTGTGCAAAAATGACAGCGCTCCAAGCTCTTTGGCTTTCGTTCTAATTTTTAAAAAATTTCTACAGGCTTGCTGCAAGTGAATATCAGCCGTAAATCTGTGATATTGATCGTGCTGAACATATCCCACAAGCTTTTGTACCGGAGGCAAAATTTTATCAATCAAGCGACTGCTAAAAACATCCACGATCAAAGCATCATTACTTTTTGGCCCTAAAAGCAACCTTAGGCCCTGTAACTGAACGGGACTCAGTTGCTCTTTTCTGTTGGGTTTAAAAAATAAATCCAGGGATTGTCGCACTTTTTTCTGCATTAAAATCCCAGGAGTCTTGTGAAGACTTGTGATGAGATCCATTCCTATTTTAAACTTTTTATCAGCTATTCTATTAATTTCTGCTTGTGGAGCTTTAAATATTTCTAACAACCATTCGGAATAAAAAAAAGCTCTGGACAGTCCTCTTTCGATTTCACGCATAAAGTCGCTCAGACTTTTCGCCCCAAACACTTTTGAAATTTCCAGCTGATCTGCGCCAGATAACACATCTTGACCGGATTCAGCGTGCAGTCTTTGGCGAATCAACAGTAAAACATCTTTGTAAAATTTTAAAACAACTGTCACGTGAGGATCTTCAGGTGCTTTTTCAGAAAATAAATTCATCAAAGAAAGCGCCTGCTCAATATCTCGAACTCCTCCGGGCGTGTATTTCACATGAGGCTCTAAAAAATTGATAATTGAATCTAAGCGCGTTTGTCTTCTTTTTCGTTCTTCACGAACCGCTTTTAATATGACCGACCGAATTTTTTTGATTTTCTTTTTAAGTAAATTTTTTTGTTCTTCTAGCCTAGCTTGGCCCTCTGAGGTCAAGGCTCGTCCTCCTAGAAGGGCTAACAGATCAAAAGGCTCAACGCCTTCACTCCAGTCCTTAAGATTCTTTGGCACCCGGTATCTTATACGAAGCCCTATTTCCTGCACTTTTTCGATGAATGCATAAACTTTTTCGTCAGGTCCTAAAAAAATAAGATCTAAATCAGACTGTGGACATAATTCATGACGAGCCCATGACCCCAATAAAATGGGATGGAGCTCTTTCCAATGACCAAAAGAAGCGAGCTTTTGTTCAAGAAAATTTTCCAAGAAAGAAGAATTATGTTCCACAAGGTGCCGAACACTATTTCCATTTTGTAAATCCTCCCAAAGTGGATTTTTAAAGGTTTTTAAAAATTGAGCTTTTTCTTCAGAGTTTAAGAAAGATCGCGACATGATTTTTGCCACTCGGCAATCTGGTTAAGAGCGTCTAATGGAGTTTTCTCAGATAATGAAAAGGCCTCAATTTGCTGCTGCCATTTTTGCTCTTGTTTTTCTTGAGGCTTCTGAATTTCTTCCGTCGCTTGCCAATCCATCAATGATAATTGCTTTTTTTCTGCCTCAGACTTTTGCGACTTTTTAAGTAATGCTCCCGCACGCTGAATGATAGCGCCCGGAATTCCAGCCAGCTCTGCAACATGCAGTCCATAAGAATTTAAAGCCGGACCTTTTTGCAAAGTGTGCAGAAATTCTATTTTTCCATTTCGGTCAGAAACGGCCATATGAGCATTATGAATATTTGTGAACTCAGCTTCTAAAGTTGTAAGCTCGTGATAATGAGTCGCAAATAAAGTTAGACATTGAACCTGCTTTAAAATATATTCTAAAATCGCCTGCGCTAAAGCCATTCCATCAAAAGTACTTGTTCCGCGTCCGACTTCATCAAGAATCAGTAAGGACCGTGACGTCGCTTGCTTCAGCATTTCAGAAGCTTCAGTCATTTCGACCATAAAAGTCGAGAGTCCTTCCGTTAAAGAATCACTGGCTCCGATACGAGTAAAAATTTGATCAAAGATGGGAATCGATAAGGACGAGGCTGGAACAAAAGATCCCATTTGAGCCATGATGGCAATCAAAGCGATTTGTCTCATCAAAGTGCTCTTTCCGGCCATATTAGGACCGGTTAACAGAAGACATCCCTGTTTTTTAAGATATAAAGAATTGGCTGTGAATTTTCCTTTTAAAGACTGCTCAACAACGGGATGGCGACAAGATTCAATATTCAAAGAACCTTTTAAATTGGGCTGTATATTGAATTGTGGCCTCACATACTTTTGCTCTAAGCTGAGCCAAGCCAAAGAGCTTTCAACATCTAAATAACTGCAGCGACTGGCCACTTTTAAAATCAATGACGCCAACCCAAGAACTTTTTTTCTTAAGTTTTCAAAAATTTCAAATTCAAGTTCAAAACGTTTTGTTTCAGCGGTGATCACTCGGCGCTCAAGATCAAGAAGCTCATCCGTGACAAATCGTTCTGCCGTTGAAAGAGTTTGTTTGCGCTGATAATGGGCCGGAGCTTTATCTTTATGGGTGTTGGTGATTTCAATATAATATCCAAAGACATTATTATAACGAATTTTTAAACTTGAAATCCCCGTCTTCTCTTTTTCACGAAGTTCCATTTGTTGCAAAAGCTTATGGGATTCCGTGGTCAGCTCAATGTACTCATCAAGGAGTGGAGAAATTCCATTGCGAATGAGCTCTCCTTGTTTTGTACTTAAAGGAGGCTCATCGACTAAAGTTGCTTGCGCCGCTTGAATGATTTCATTTAATAATTTTGCCTCATGATCTTTGATTTCTTTTGTCGGATCAAATTGCAAAGCCTCAGACGCTGATTGCAGGCCTTGAATCAGACTTAATAAATCCCTTGCGTTGGCCTGAGGATAAGACATTTTCATCAAGCGTCTTTCTAAATCCCCCATGCGTCCAAAGACCTCTCGCAAAGCTTTAAGCTGAGGAACTTGTCCTCGCCACCATTCGACGGCATTTAATCTTTCAGAAATTTCATTTTCATCTAAAAGTGGAAACTGGAGATGTTCACGAAGCCTTCGAGCTCCCGCCGGAGTTTTTGTGCGATCAAGGCTGCTCAGCAAGCTCCCCTTCGGATCTCCTTTAAGATTAGTAAAGACTTCTAAATGCCTCATTACTGTCGGAGTTAAATTCATCCTTGATTTAAGTTTACGCTCTTGAAAAGGCCTGATCAGTTTTGCCGATTCAGATAAGCTGACAGATTGAACGTAGGCCAAAAGTCTTTTTGCTGATAACGGCGCCTCGCTGGGAAGAAGCTCACTTGAAAAATCAGCAGGAATCTCAAAAACACTTAATGAACAATTGAGAATACATTTTAACTCTTCTACCTCAGTGGCCGCAATAACTACTTCGGCAACTGGCAGAACTTCTAAAAAAGACAGTAATTGTTTTTTTGAATGAGCTAATAAATAAAAACTTTCACCGGTTGTGACATCAATAAAACTAACAGACCCGGAATCAAGACTTGCCACATAGTGTGATGAATTTTGTTGTAAAGTTTCGGGATCATAAACCATTCCCGGAGTCAGAACACGAGTCACTCCACGTTTCACAATTCCTTTAGCAGCTTTAGGATCTTCCAACTGATCACATATGGCGATCTTAAGACCATGGGCTAAGAGCTTATTGATGTGAGCCGCGACCGAATGATAAGGCATTCCACACATGGGCGTTTCATCTTGTGATTTTTTATTTCTAGAAGTGAGTGTAATTCCTAAAAGTGGAGCAGCTTTGATTGCATCATCAAAAAACATTTCATAAAAATCACCCATGCGAAATAGAAGGATTTTATCCTGGTGAAAGGATTTGATTTCCCAATACTGTTTCATCAGCGGTGTTAAGTTCGTCACGGTCCTATCTTGGTACCTAGAGCCGACCAAAGAATCAACCACAACGCATCTAGTTAAGCATTCAGTGATCAACTTTTAGTCATCAAATGAAATATATCCCTTTGGAGCATTATAGGCCCCAAGGTTTATCAATTATCTGCTATATTTCGGCCGAGGCTCCAGTGATACAAAAGTGTCTTTTAATGATCTTAGGATTTGTACTATCAGCTCAAGCTTCTGATGATATTTTTGACTCAAATTTGCCTAAAGATACAAAAATACAGATACAAAACGACTTAAAATTTATGTACAGTCTTGAAGGGCAAAAACAATCAGATTTTCATCTGAAAATTTTTGGGCCTTTTGGTGGAAAAAGTTATAAGAAATTTTTTGAAGATCATATTTGGCAAATTACCATCGGCGATTGCGGAGGAAATGCAATGGCCTGTGTTTTCAAACGCTATGACAAAAAAATGTATCTCGACAAAAATTATATAAAATTGAGTCATCCGCAAATTGCACGCCTTATGGTGCTTTTCCACGAAGCCAGACATACCGAAGAAGGAAAAGATTTTTGGACGCATGATGAATGTCCAAACCCCTTTTTCGATGAATCGGGTCGCGAAATTCTAAGCATCTGGACAGGTTCACCATTGTCTGGTGAACCTGCCTGTGATTCGGCGGCGTTTGGGTCTTATGGCTCCTCTACAATTTTACTTAAAAACATCTCCCAATTTTGCACCAACTGTTCTGACAAAGTTAAAATGGACGCCGATATTTACGCCATGGATCAGTTGATTCGCATTCCTCAAGCTGATATTAAAAAATCTATACTTCAGGATTTTAAAAGGTAAAAGATAAGTTATTTCTTTTCATTTTACGGGCGAGGATCTAGTGATACAAAAGTCTTTCATATTAATCTTAGCATTTGCACTATCTTCTCAAGCTTTTGCAGAAATTATTTACTTAAATTTTACTAAAGAAACTAAAATTCAGATTCAAAATGATTTAAATTATATGTTCAGCATTGAAGTTCAAAAACAAACAACTTTTCATGAAAAGATTTTTGGACCCTTCAATAAAAATAGTTATAAAATATTTATCGAAGATCGCATTAGGGAAATTGTTTTTGGCAATTGCAGCAGAAACGCGATAGCATGCTTCGAAACTGGTAGTCCTAATAGAATCTATATTGACGAAAACTATATAAAGTTTAGTCATCCGCAGATCGCAAGATTAATTCTGATTTTTCATGAAGCTAGACATACAGAATATGCAAAGGGAAATTGGGATCATGACAGCTGTCCAAATCCTTTTTTAGATGAAGCCGGTCGCGAGATTTTAAGTATATGGACTGGAGCTCGATTGGCTGGGGAACGCGGCTGTGATTCGACCGCGTTTGGGTCTTATGGCTTATCTACAATTTTACTAAAAAACATCTCCCAATTTTGCACCAACTGTACTGAAAAAGTAAAAATGGACGCCGATATTTATGGCATTGATCAGTTGCTTCGTATCCCACAAGCTGATATTAAAAAATCTATTCTTCAAGATATTCATGAAAAAAAATAAGTTATTAAAATACATTCTTGGATTAGGATTTCTCGCCGTCTGCATTCTTGTTGGAATTTATTATTTAAATAATAAAACGCAAACATCCTTATTGTTCGTTGAATTTATAAAAAAAGAAGAAACGCCGGATTTAAAATCCTTAGAAACAAATAGCACAAAGGCGTCCTTACCTCTCGATAAAAGCCAATGGCAAGAACTACAAGAAATCATCTCATCAAAAAATGATAATGATCCCCGCCTAGATCAAGATTTTAAAATAATGAGCAAAGAATTACATCAACTCTTGATTCAACGATATTCTGAAATTCCTGAAGAAGATCGTAACCAACGCGGTCTTATTGTTTTTTTAATTTCTCGCGATTTAAAAGACTTGGATGATTTTAAATTTCTTAAAACTGTTTTCAAGGAAAATCCTTGTTTAAGCCTTAATAACTGCAACGTATTAGGTTTATCGGATCCCCACCATTCGGGAATTGATCAGTCTTCTTTGAATTATCCGCAGTTAACGGCTCTTTATCAGCTTGAAAAACAGCTGACAGCTAACTCTCAATTTTTGGAGAACTCTAAAATGAAGGTCGAGGCTTTATCAGTCGTGGCTCAAGCTTCTCAATTTCCAGTCCCTTTAGTTCAAAAAAAGGCTTTGGCTATTCTTGATGGCGTTAAATAGTCACTCAAGAGCTTTTAATAATTTTCCGTAGATACCATCAAAGCCACCATTGCTCATGATTAATATCAAATCACCTTTTTTTGCCTGGGCCCTTAAATGATTCACGATGCTATCTGTATTATCCAAACAAAATGCTTTACGGCCTTGCCCCGCAAGGTCAGCGACCAGCTCATCTGTTGAAAAGCGATCCCCTTCGTCGATTTTTGTTTGATCAAAGGCTTTTGCAATAATGACTTCGTCAGAGGTCATAAATGCTTCAACGTAATCTTTTTGAAAGACTTTTCTTCTTGAAGTGGCAGATCTAGGTTCAAAAACTGAAAATATTTTTCTGCCTTTATATTTATTTTGAATTCCTTTGATTGTTTCTCGAACAGCCGTGGGATGATGGGCAAAGTCTTCAATGACTAGAATCCCTTTAGGCTCACCTAAAACTTCTTGTCTTCGCTTCACGCCGCCAAAAGTTTTCAAAGCGGCTTTTACATCTGGCAAATTCCAACCTAAGTTCACAGCCATGGCTATGACGGCTGTTGCATTTAAAACATTATAATCTCCGGTCATGGGAAATTCAAAAGTTCCTAAATTTTCTTTTTTATATTGAACTTCAAAAATGGTCCCTTGTTCGTTAATTTTTATTATTTTTGCAATTACATCGGCGTCTTTAAGTCCATAACTTAATTGCACGATAGATTTGCAAGATTTTAACATCGTCGCAATATGGGGATCTTGAGCCCAATACACAAAAGAGCCATTGTTCGGAATTAAAGTGAGTAAAACATGAAATGCTTTTTTAACATCATCTAAATCTTTATAAATATCAGCGTGATCAAATTCAATACTGGTTAAAATAACATGTCTTGGTTTGTAGTGGACAAACTTTGGAACTTTATCAAAAAAAGCAGTGTCGTATTCATCCCCTTCGATAATAAAATATTTTCCTTCAGGATTTTTAAAGCTTTGCGAGAAATTTTTTGGAATTCCACCAATTAAAAAACCTGGCTTATGTCCGCACTCTTGCGCAACCCAAGCCATCATCGACGTCGTTGTGGTTTTGCCATGAGTTCCTGACATAACAATAGATTCGCGGTCTTGAATGACTTGGGAACCTAAAGCTTTAGGCAGTGAAGTGAAGGGAATTCCTAAACGCATTAACTCTTGGGCTTCTTCGTTTTTTGCAGTAATAACATTTCCTACAATTACAAAATCTGGTTTTGGATTTAAATTTAAAGGACTGTAGCCCTTCATGATTTTAATTCCCAAGCCTTCAATCTGAGTCGACATCGGAGGATAGGGATTAGCATCACTTCCCGTCACCTGATAGCCTTGATCTTTTAGAAGACCTGCAAGACTGGCCATCGCCGTTCCGCAAATTCCCATTAAGTGGACATGGGATCCAGGTTTTAATTCCATTTTAAACCTCTCTAGTAAGAAGATTTCTTAAGACCTTCGACAATCCAATTATGAATATCTGATCGAAGGGGGACAAAGGCCTTATTTTCACGACCATAAGACACGCGATTACTTAAAATCGCGACAGCTAGATCCATCTTAGGATCATACCAAGCCGATGTTCCCGTGAAACCTGTGTGCCCCACAGAATTTAATGAAAAATAAACTCCACAGCTGGCAGATCCGGGGGTTGGCATCATATAACCCAAAGCCCAATCCCCTTTACCGACAGGACGAGCTCGTTGAGAAAATAGCATCGCTGTTTTTTGGCGAATCACATATTTTGCTACACCTTGAATTTGAGATCTTAAGTGTAAAAGAAACCAACCCATATCATCAATGCTACCAAACAGACCCGCATGCGAAGAGATTCCACCCAAAGCAAAAGCATTTTCGTCATGCACTTCACCTTGTAAAACGCGGTGTCGCCAAGGACATTCTTCCGTGGGAGCATAAAGATTTTTTTTATATGGAGCGATATGCTCAGGATGAAAATTTAAAGTGGTTCCACTGTAAAATTTTTCTTTTGTTAAATTCCAAATCTCTACTAATGGTTTTTGATAAAGCTCTTCAAGCACAAAGGCCAAAGTAAGAATGCCCACGTCAGAGTATGTACTGACTTCTTGGACATTAATTTCCTGCACCGCAAGCATGGGCTCTAACTGCTTCCAACGTTCAGCTACGGGCTTCGCCATATCAATATCTTTATAAAAAGGCATCCACCAAGGAAGTCCCGCAGAATGAGTCAGCAAATCCTGAACCCTAGTTTTTTTTGAAGTGAACCAAGGAAGCACGGAGGAGAGCTTTGTATCGAGATCCCATTTTTTTTCTTCAAATGCCATGATCATAGCTTGGATAGAAAAAATAATTTTAGTCACGCTGGCTAAATCATAATAGGGATATGTCTCACCAACGCTCAAATCACAAACTAATTTTCCACCATGATAAGCCCGGATCTGAACGCCGGGAGTGACATCACGAAGTCGGGGTTCAATTTGCGCGATTAAACTTTTTTCTAAGGTGGAGTTTTTCATTGAGCTGTTACTCCCGTTTGAATCACAATTTGAAAGTCTGGGTTATTTGAAAGAGTGGCTGAGGTCATAAATGGGACTGGTCTTAGATTAAGACTGTGGCCAGATTCTATTCCAGAAAAAACAGGAACTTTTGATTCTTGGGCCCAAGTGGTTAAAGATTTTTTAACAAGATTTTTTCCATTTGGTTCATCCCCAAAGGTAAAGTGGCCCAATAAAATTCCCTGACAATTTTTAAATTTTCCAGCTTGTTGAAAATGCACCAGCATTTTATCAAGTTTGTAACCACGTTCGCCGATGTCTTCGAGAAATAAAAACTTATTCTGCAAATCAAATTCGTAAGGTGTTCCTAAGCTGGCTTGCAAAGTCGCTAGATTTCCACCGACAATGGGGGCTTTGATTTGACGAATTTTTTTTGCCGCCAGATTCAGTGGTTTTAATTTTTTAAAAGTCACTTCAGTTGATCTTCCCCACAAAACATCTTTCATTTCATTTTTAATTTTTAAAGACACTAATTTTTTTTGTCCTAATCGATCCAGCAATACTCCATGCAAACTGGGCCAAAGCCATTGATGATTTAAATAATTGTGCAGGGAAGTGATGTCACTAATACCGATAAGAAGTTTAGTCTTTAAAGGCTTTTTCATTTTTTCTAAATAAGGCAAAAGTCTGAGCGATCCGTATCCACCTCGTAAACACCAAATGACTTTTGAATCTTTAGCTTGAAGGGCAGCCTGCAAATGCGACCACCTGACTTCATCCGTATTAGAAGCTGTAAGATTTTTTTTAAAAAAATTTTTGGGAACTCGGCCTTTTAAATTCCAAGATTCTAAAAACTCTAGACTTGATTTTAAAACTTGCGGCTCAGTGGCCCAACCGGGCGCTATAATATCAACAATATCTCCATCTTGGAGAGGCTGCCATCCCTGCATCATCTTATCATCCCCGGTCCAAACCAAAAAGTGGTGTTGGATATTTAGCTCCAAAACAAGCGGCGCAGTACTTATTCGGTGACTGGCCTAAGGCTTGGAATAATCCTTCAATAGATAAGTATCCCAAAGAATCGGCTCCGATGAAACGACAAATATCACTTTGGCTTTGCTGCGCAGCAATGAGTCCTGATTTTTTTGGCGTATCGACTCCGTAGTAACAAGGATTCACAGTGGGAGGAGCTGCGATTCGCATATGAACTTCTTTAGCTCCAGCAGCTCTGATGAGGTTGATAATTTTCTTACTGGTCGTGCCTCGAACCAAGGAATCATCAATGACGACAACACGCTGACCTTTTAAAACCGCCGACTGAGGATTGAGTTTAATTTTTACTCCGAAGTCCCTGATACTTTGGGTGGGTTGAATAAAGGTCCTGCCGACATAATGATTTCTAATAATACCCAGTTCAAAAGGAATTTTACTTTCTTTCGAGTAACCTAAGGCTGCGGGCAATCCACTGTCTGGCACAGGAATAATTAAATCCGCGTCAACCGCTGTTTCTTTGGCTAGCTGCTGACCAAAACTTTTACGGGCTTCATAAACACTCTGACCAAATACCACACTATCGGGCCTTGCAAAGTAAACATGTTCGAAAACACAATGAGCAGAAGCCACCTTATCACTAAAGCGTTCGGAATGCTCTCCCGCCTCATCCACCCAAAAAATTTCTCCAGGCTCAACTTCTCGCTCAAACTCGGCTTCTATCAAATCAAAAGCGCAAGATTCTGAAGCCACAACCCTCGACCAAGTTCCATCTGCATTATGTTTTTTACCTAAAACCAAGGGTCTAAAACCTTGTGGATCTCGTACCGCCACCATGCGATTATGAGAAAGCAGAACTAAACTGAAGGCTCCGATAATTTTCTTTAAGCTATCTTTTAAGGCCAAGACTAAATCATTGGAAGGATGCCGTGATAACAAATGCAAAACAATTTCTGTGTCATTAGTTCCACTAAAAATTGAACCTTGAGCTTTTAATTGATGGCGTAAATCTTCGTTATTAACAATATTTCCATTGTGAGCAATGGCCACTGGACCATTTAATAAAGTCGCCGTCAGCGGCTGAGCATTTGTTAATAAATTTTGTCCCGTCGTGGAATATCTAACATGACCGATGGATGCAGAACCTTGAAGCCTGAGTAAATCATGCTCTTTAAAAACATCTCCGACTAAGCCTAGACCTTTGTGAATAATGTGATCGCCTTTTTGCAGCGTCACAATGCCTGCCGATTCTTGTCCCCGGTGTTGCATGGCATAAAGACCTAAGTAAGTCATACGAGAAGCCTCGGGGAAATTCCATATTCCAAAAACTCCGCACTCGTCACGCCAAGATTTCATTTAGTTTCTCCGTACATTTCAAAGATTTTCTGCGGAGTTGTGCTGATATATGAACCTAAATTAAAAAATCCTTTTTTAACCTGCCCAATGGCTTTTAATTCAAACAACTCGCCAGCTATTTTTTTAAATGGCTCAGCATCCTTCGGACTCAGAGCAAGAATAACTTCGTAAAGATTTTCTTTGATCAAGTCTTCAACTTTTAGTTCAGAGAAGAATTTTTTATCGCCAACAAATCCATGAAACCTTGCCATCAATGCTAAAGTTCGTAAAAGACCTCCCTGTCCGACCACTCGAGAGGAATTGATCCAGCCCTTTTCAACAAGCTTGATCAGAAGTTTTTGGAATTCACGAATTTTTTCTAAATGAAGCTCGCCGCTGAAGGCGGATGGTTTTTTTAACATTTCGGCGGACCAGAAAAAAGCTTCCACATGAACTGTGCTTAAAAGAAAAACCTGATTATCTTCTTCAATAAATTCATCAAAAGGAATTTCAGTGATTTGATTTTTTAAACCAATCAAACCTGTCGCAGGAGTTGAGGTGATATTTTGCCCCATGGTTTCATTATAGAAACTGACATTTCCGCTAACCACAGGTGCATCAAAAACTTGGGCCGCATGGGCCAGTGCCTCGACCGATGTCACAAATTCTGTCATGATAGGAAGCTTTTCTGGATTGCCAAAATTTAAGCAATCACTGACCGCAAGAAGCGAGGCTCCTTTAACTGCCATTTGCAGAGCTGGATAAATAATCGCATCATACGCCCCAATCTGAGCATCCATACGCATCAGAGCTGGTCTGCAGCCAACCGTAACCGCAAGTCCTCTCCCAGAATCAGGCAGTCTTAAAAAAGCCACGGATTGTCTGGCATCTCGAGCGGTCCTAAGGCCGACACGTTGATCATACTGCTGATAAATCCACTCGCGACTGCCTGCTTTTTCATGACTTAAAAATAATTTTAAGGTCGACGAAAGATCCCTTGTCGAAAATACAGAAGCAGATTGAGCTTTGAATTCATGTTCCTTTTTTGCATGGGGAGTCCATGGTAAATACGGCCGATCATAAATCGGGGCTTCTTCCGTCAACCATTGGGGGTCCATTTCTGTCAGCACTTCATTTTTCCAAAGCAGCTGCACGGTGGATTCTTTTAAAATTTCTCCAATCACCGTGGCCTCTAAGCCCCAGCGATAAAAAACTTTTTTAATTTTTTCAAAATGAATGGGTTCACAAACTAAAAGCATGCGCTCTTGGCTTTCTGACAATAAAATTTCTTCGGGCGACATGCTCGAATCACGCAATGGTACTTGATCTAAATGCATTCGCATTCCGACGCCACCTTTGGCGGCCATTTCAAAACTAGAACTGGTTAAACCTGCTGCACCCATATCTTGCATACTGGTGACTAAGTTTTGCGCCAAAACTTCTAAGCAAGATTCAATTAAAAGTTTTTCATAAAATGGATCGCCAATTTGGACATTTGGTTTTTTGGCTTCTGAATTTTCACCAAAGGATTCACTGGCCATACTGGCCCCGTGCACTCCATCTTTTCCAGTTTTTGCTCCCACATAAACGACCCAATTTCCTGGACCTTTTGCTTTAGATAATGCCATCGGCTCATCTTTTCTAAAAAGTCCCACGGCCATGGCATTCACTAAAATATTTTTATTATAACTGGGATCATACTCCGTTTGACCTGAAACCGTGGGCACACCTACGCAGTTTCCATATCCAGAAATTCCATGCACCACTTCTTTTTGTAAAAACCCCATGCGATCAGCCGCAGGATCGCCAAAACATAAATAATCAGCTAAAGCGATGGGTCTTGCGCCCATCGTAAAGATATCTCGTAAAATTCCACCCACACCGGTGGCGGCCCCTTGATAGGGCTCAATAAAGCTTGGATGGTTGTGGCTTTCCATCTTAAAAGCAATGCGCTCGTCTTGCCCTAAATCCACCACGCCTGCATTTTCCCCTTCTGATTCAAGCACTCGGGGATGATTGTGCTTAAATTTCTTTAAGTGTTTTCTTGAAGATTTATAACTGCAGTGCTCACTCCAAAGGGCAGAAAATACCGCCCATTCAACCCCGCGCGGAGCTCGGCCCAAAGTTTTTTCAATCAAAGCATATTCACTTTGATTCAATCGATAGGCTTGCAAATTTTTTAATGTCTGAGGATCTAAACTCATAAGAAGGCCCTTCCTTCACTGCCACCCATCCACTCAAACAAAGCCCGCTCGGGATGCGGCATCAGCCCCACAACGTTTCCAGCTTCATTGCAAATCCCCGCAATATCATTCATTGATCCGTTCGGGTTATCTGTATAAGTCAGCCAAACTTGAGAAGGTTTTAATTTTGCAAGTTGCGCTTCTGGAAGAAAAAAGTTTCCTTCACCATGGGCTATGGGCAATTTAATTTTTTGACCCGGATTTAATTTTTTTGCAAAATAGGGATTGGTATTCTTAACTTCAATATCCACCCATCGATCTATAAAGTTCTGATTTTTATTTCTAGTTAAAACTCCCGGCAAAAGCCCAGCTTCGCATAAAATTTGAAAGCCATTGCAGATTCCTAAAACTGGTTTTCCGGAAGCTGCTAATTCCTTAACACTCCTCATGACCGAAGACTGTGCGGCCAGTGCTCCACAGCGCAAATAATCCCCATAACTAAACCCACCAGGAATTATAACAGCATCCACTGAATCGATAGAAAATTTTTCTTCAAACCATAGCCACTGCGGTGAATGACCAAGCTCTTTGACCATTTCAAAAATATCGTGGTCGCAATTAGTTCCTGGAAAGCGAGTCACACCAATCTTCATAAATCTTTAAGCCTTTCGATTTCATAAGTTTCTAACAACGGATTAAATAATACAAATTCAGTCATTTTTTTAACTTTTTCAAAAGCCGCCGCTTCGTCAATTTCTGGAACTTCAATTTCAATATATTTTCCAATTTTACAACTGGCTAAATCAAAACCTTGCCGCTTTAAAGTTTCTTCCACGGCCCGCCCTTGAGTATCAAGAATCACCGGACGCATTTTCACTTTAATTCCAAATTTCATGATTCCTCCAAAAGGGCCTTTTGTAAGCGTTTTAAAACTTCTTCATAACTTTCTTGAATATTTCCTAAATCCCTACGAAATCGATCTTTATCCAATTTTTCATTGGATTTTTCGTCCCAAAGCCGGCAGCAATCAGGCGTAATTTCGTCGGCTAAAAGTATTTCTCCACTTTCATTTTTTCCAAATTCGATTTTAAAATCGACCAGCTTAATACCTGTTTTAAGAAACAAACTTTGTAAAACCTGATTCACTTTAAGGGCTAAGGCTTTAACTTCAGCAATTTCCTTTTCATTTAAAAGATCCATCATCAGAACTTGATCATCTGACATAAATGGATCTTGCAACTCATCATTTTTAAAATAAAATTCTACCAGTGGTTTTTTTAAAACCAAACCTTCAGCAAGGCCTAATTTTTTTGCCGTCGAGCCTGCTAAGATATTTCGAACCACAACTTCTAAAGGAATTATTTTTACTTTATCAACCAACATTCCGGTTTCGCCGTGCTTTGCTTGATAGTGGCTTTTAATTGATTTTTTCTTAAAATATTCAAAAATCAAAGCTGCAATATCTCGATTAATTCGACCCTTATCAGGAAAAGATCCTTTTTTTAAAGCGTTAAAGGCTGTGAGACTATCTTTAAACTCAAGCAAATAAGAATGAGTATTCCATTCAAATACTTTTTTTGCTTTCCCTTCGTACAAGAGTGTCATATTAATTCCTTTCTACTCAAGGCTCTTCTAACCAAAGGCTTTAAACTTTTTTTGTAGCGCTTAGCTTGAAAAATCTCTTCAACTTCTTTTGGCTTCAGATAAACTTTAAGCTCTTTATCTTCTAAAATCTTTTTCTTAAGATGATCTCCACGACCTAATGAATGACAGATTCTTTGCACATGAAAATAAGCTTCTTCGCGACTGAGGCCTTTTTTAACTAAGGCCAGTAAAACATGAGAGCTAAAGAGTTGACCTTGTGACAGTTCAATATTTTCTAACATTTTCTTTTTATTTACATCTAAAGACTCCATGACTTGTGCCATACGATGGACGGCGTAATCAGCCACGATAAAAGCATCAGGAAAAATAACGCGCTCTACAGATGAGTGACTGATATCTCGCTCATGCCATAAAGCAATGTTTTCAAATGATGACACTAAGTATCCACGTAACAATCTTGCAAGCCCTGTGATATTTTCTGCACTGATAGGATTTTTTTTATGAGGCATGGCAGAAGACCCTTTTTGACCTCGGCTAAAACCCTCCGTTACTTCCGCGACCTCACTTCTTTGCAAATGCCGAAGCTCAACCGCTAATCTTTCAAGACCCGCGCCTAACATCGAAAGACTCCAAATCATTTCGGTGTGTCGATCTCGTGGCACCACTTGCGTGGCAATGGTCTCAGCTTTGAGCCCTAATTTTCGAGCTACTTTATCTTCAATGATCGGAGGTTGCGCAGAATATGTTCCAACCGCTCCACTTAATTTACAAATCATCATTTGATCGCAGGCCATCAGCAGTCTTTTTTTATTTCGCGCAAGCTCGGCATAAAAGCCCGCGACTTTTAAACCAAAACTTGTGGGCTCGGCAAACATGCCATGGGTACGGCCTGCCGATAAAGTTTCTGTATGCTCTCTTATTTTTAAGCGCAAAGCTTTTTCAAGTCTTGCGATGGATTTTAAAAGAACTTCAACCGCTTCTCTAATTTGTAAGCTAAAGGCTGTGTCTAAGACATCAGAACTTGTCATTGCGTAATGCAAATATTTTCCTTCGGGTCCGATATTTTCAGCAACGTTACTGACAAAAGCGATCACATCATGCTTTGTGATTTGCTCAATTTCTTGAATCCGCTTGACGCTAAATCTAGCTTTGTTGGTAATTTCACGGGCGGCTTTGCGGGGAATAATTCCCATTTGAGCCTGCACTTGAGCCACCGCAATTTCAACTTCAAGCATTTTTCCAAATTTTGCATCTTGGTCCCAAACAAGGGCCATTTCAGGTCGTGTGTAGCGATCAATCATTGATCAGCTCCTTTTTCTTTATTTGTAACTGTTGCCACTGATCAACTATTTTATTTCTTAATTGGATTTGAGCATCAAATTGATGATCCAAAGAAAACTGATTCCAGACCTCAAACCCGTCTCTGAAGAAATTTTTAAAAAATCGAGATCTCCGAGACGCTGAATCTTCCGCCAAGTAAACCGGAAAGCGCGGAGGTCCTAAATCTTTATAGGTATAATAATAGGCTTGTGGGTAAGTTAAAATTTCAGGTTTTGACAAAGGAATTTTTTCTTCAAAATTTCGCAAGATTCTGGCCCCAAGATTTGTCAGGTAATCTTTATTAAATCTTTGCACCGTCGGGACTCGAACCCAAGCATCTAAGTTTTCAAGCAAAGCGGTTTTCTGGAGTAAACATAGATTTTCATGAGTCCAAGGTTCCATTACATCCGTGATCCAGCAAAGATGTTGTGGTAATGAACTGATCTCTCCGCAATTTTCAACTTTTAATCGAAATCGCATCCAGGACCAGTGACATTCCATCGCCCCTTGGGGAAAAAGCTTTTTACCTAAACGTTCATCAATAAAATAAGTCTCTTCACTTGAAATACACGAAACTAAGTTATCAAATTTAAAAAATCCTGCCTGCGGACCTTGAATCTCAACTCCCGCCAGAGCATGTCGACCCAAGATGGCTATATCGACAATCTTTCCTCCAGTAAAAACTTTGATACCATGACTTTCAACCCATTTTAAAGAGCGTTCAAAAACATCTCGTCCAGGTCTATTGACCAAAAAAGATTGATTTATCGGTAATGAACTATCACCTTCTAAAGCTGTTCGATTGGACATATAAGTCGTCGAACCTAATTGGTGGGCTAGATTTAAAGGCCATACTCTTTGAAAAGATTCATTTTGAAGAGCTTTTTTATTTTTTAAATCAAAAGTTTCATAATGACTTAAAAAATCTCGAACTTGAGGATGCAAACCCATCTGTGAAAAACGATAGGCCGTGACCGGTGACTTCATTTCAATAGGACCATCACTGGTCCAAACTGTAAATCCAGATTCCACCGCAGAAAAATTTCCAATTTGTGAAATGTATTCTAAATAACTTTGGTGATAGCGCTCAAGCATAAAAAGACCAAAAGGTCCGGTGATATCCTCCACTGGCCAATTTCCTAATTGCGCCGAGACATCAATAAAGGCCACTGACATTCCAGATTTTTTAAGTTCGACCGCAAGCCAATCGCCTCTCCCGAAAGCTGAAACTATAAAAACATCGCAAGGTGCTACTTCCATAGATGCTGTACCTCTCGAATTAATCTTTGCTCGGTAAAGCTTAGCTGCATTTGTGCCATCGACTTTGAAAAATTATTTTGTAATTCAGATGTCTTTTTTGATTTTTCAAAAAATCGATACTGTCGTAAAATGGGTCCACCATCTAATTCAGCCGTGACTTGATGGAGAGTGACTCCCATATGATTTTTTTCTTCAAAACTTTTTTCAAAAGCCGAAAGTCCTGGATAAAGTGGCAAAAGACTAGGATGAATATTAACGATTCGATTTTTCCACTGAGCGATAAAAGACGATGGAATGATTTTCATAAAACCGGCTAAAATTAATTTCTCAATTTTACGCTTTCTTAATTCTTCATTAAGTTTTTCATAATTAATTTTTGAATCAAAAATTAAAGTTTGAAGTCCGGCTCGACGAGCCCGCAAAAGTCCTGCAGCAGAAGCTTTTGAACTGACAACTAATGAAACTCTTAAAGTGGATGGCAGGTCTAATAAAGCCTGCATCGTTGACCCTCGACCTGATATCAAGATCGCGGTTCGCATAATTCTCCTACACCAGAAATTAAAACTTGCTGGTCGCCCAAACGCTCGTGGACGTGACCTATAATTTGACTTTCAATACCCATGGCGGAAGAAATTTGAATGATCTGCTGAGCTTGCTCGGGGCTTACTAAATAAACAAAGCCAATGCCACAATTTAAAGTTTTTAGCAGTTCAAATGTGGTCATACCCGATCGCTTTTGAATCAATTGATAAATTTCGGGAAGCGGCCATAATTTTCGAATCGTTATTCCCAAGTTTTCTGGCATAACTCGCGGCAAATTCTCAATTCCGCCGCCCGTGATATGAGCTGCTGCATGAACATCAATTTGCTCTTTAATTTTTTGATTCACTTTCACGTACAAAGACGTCGGAGTTAAAAGCAACTTTTTATGAAGTTCCAAGTCATCTGCAAAAATTTTTCTCAGTAATGAGTAGCCATTGCTATGGAATCCTGAACTGGAAAGACCAACTAACACATCTCCGGACTGAACTCTGTGGGGACCCCATGTTTGATCAGCATCCACCAGACCTACAGCAAAGCCTGCGCAATCAAAATCTTTACCGTGATAAACACCTGGCATCTCGGCCGTCTCTCCACCGACCAAAGCACAATCAGAATCGATACAAGCTTTTCTTACACTCGCTAAAAACTCTCGCGCGGCTTTTTGCTCGAGTCTCCCCGTGGCATAATAATCCAAAAACATAAGAGGCCGACCACCTGTGCAAATCAAATCATTCACACACATGGCGACAAGGTCTTGCCCGACTCCAGAATAATCTTCGAAATGCGAAGCTAACTTGACCTTCGTTCCGACGCCATCCGTGCAAGTGACCAGCAAAGGTTTTTTAATTTCAGGAAATTGCATATTAAACAAAGAGGCGAATCCACCAATGCCTGAGACAATTCTGTCGGCATGAGGCATGGAGGTTTTTGACGAGGCCCCTTCAGATTGCAACCATTCTACAAGCTGGTCGCCAGCTTCGGTGTCTACACCAGCGGTTTTATAGTTGATTCCCATGAATACCCCCGCAAAGTTTTAATAACCTGAAACAAGATCCCTGTACAGAACTGCAACTAGAAACATCCAAATCAAAATCAGCAGGTGCCCTGTGTCAATGCGTTTCAATTTGAAACAGGGGCTTCACGTTTGCCAATAAATCATTCATACTTTTAGCAGGGGGAACACGTGGTTAATTCTTTGCGAATTCGCAGCGGGATAATTTTTTTATTTTCAATCCTTATGCTGTATTCTACTCCCAGCTTAGCCAAAAGTTATTTACTAGCTCAATCAGATCCTGATGAAGCTTACGACCCATTTATTGACTACAGTGAATTTGATGAAGCTTCGGATGAAGAAGCTGACATTAACTTCTTTCGGCATGGTCGTTTTTTCACCGTTGGATTGGCTGCAGGTCAGCGGGATTTTACGGGTAACTTTAAAGGCACTTACAAACCTGGTCCTACATTTGGTATTTTACTGACCTACTTTTTTGATTTTCGCTTTGCCTTAACTTTTGGTTTTCTCACAGGCGATCATTCGGTCAGCTTTAGCACTGTTGATTTAAGTGGAGGCACCAACCGAAGCTATACAGGGAATGTTTCGCTGACGAATTTAAACTTTAACCTCAAGTATTACTTTAACACTCAAAATATCACCCGTGGCCTCGCCGATTTGAATCCTTATATGTTAGGTGGATTTTCCCAAGTTTATCGCACCTACACCATTTCAGGAACTGAGGGCTTATCACGAGATGCCACAATGGGCGTCGATCTTGGTGGCGGTATTGAAATTCCATTGATGCGCAAGAAAGCCTTCTTAGGCCTTCAAGGCGCTTATCATTATGTGAATTTTGCTGATGAATCCAAAGAGTTTGTAAACACAGGCACAGAAAAACTATCCAAAACTCTCAGCGGCGATATGTTTGATGTTCTGGTTATTCTTGGAATTAACTTCTAGATATACAGCTAGATAAAAATTGAAATCACCTGCAAGGTCATCCCCAGTAAAATAATACCTGGAGCAAACCACTTAATCACAAAGACCCAATGAGAATACATGGAAAGACTGGCGGGATGGTCTCGGTTCACAAAATTTCTTTCCAGTTCTTTTTGTTTGATTCCCTTTTGAATAGTTAAAATAAGAAATAAAGCGACAGCTGGTAAAAACCAATTGATCAATATTCGGTCTAAAGTTTCAATCAGACTTTTTTCTCCCAGCTTCATATTACCCAAGGGAGAATCAGATAATGCGGGAAACAGTGAAAGACACAAAACCACGGCGCCAACTCCCCAGATGGCTTGTGAACGTCGCATTTTTGTTTGAGAGAAGTCGAGCCAGTTTGATAAAGTATTTTCTAATAAACCAATACTGGCATTTAAAGCCGCAAGATAAAGGGACACAAAAAATGTCAGTCCAAAAATATAACCTCCGGGAATTTGCGCCATAAATCTAGGCATCACTTCAAATAATAAAGCGGGATCAATCAGCGGTCGATCCATCACTTGAAAAGCAATAGGAAATACCAATAAGCCTGCAAAGACAGAGACCAGTGTATCTACCAACGCCACTCGAAAACCCATGGTCGGAATATGATCTTTTTCATTCATATAGCTGCCAAAAGTGACCATGGTTCCAAAGCCCACCGATAAAGTAAAAAAGGCATGGCCAATGGCGTGATTCAGCGAAGACAATGTTAACTTTGAAAAATCAGGATAAAAAAGAAATCGAACCACATTTAAAGAAGACGGCAAGGACATGGTTTGAAAAGTTAATAAGATCACAAGAACTGCAAAAACAGGCATCAGCGAACTGATCCATTTCTCAATCCCATCTTTAACACCTTTGGTAACCACAAAAATAGTGATCAGAATATGCACCGAGGCCAAAGCCCATTGCAAAATTCCATTATCCATCAAACTAGAAATTCCAACTTTGAATTCGCCGGCAAAAATAGCCACAATAAACTGCATAATAAAATGCAAAACCCAGCCGCTGATCACAGAATAATACGCTAAAACGATCAGACTTAAAAAAACTGAAAATCGACCCGACCATCGATAGGCTTGTCCCTCACCGTCGGCAATTTGTTGAGTCGCTACCAAGACTGATTTTCTGGAGTGTCTTCCTAGAATTAATTCCCCAATTAAAAGGGGCAGCCCAACGGCTAAAGTCACAAAAACATAAAGCAGAACAAAAGCTCCGCCGCCATTTTCACCAACCACAAAAGGAAAGCGCCATAAATTACCTAAGCTACAGGCTGAGCCTATAGCCAGTAAATAAAAGCCGTAGCGAGTGCGCCAGGCTCCACGGGTCATGTCTCCTGACCCCGTCTGGTTTTCATACAAAATATTCGGATCGGAATGCCATGCAAATCCCATTTATCTTTGATGTGTTTAGTTAAAAACCGTCGATAGGCGTTTGTGACACCATCAGGATGATTGGCAAAGGCAATAAAAGAAGGTGGTTTTTGAAAAGTCTGAGTCAGATAATAAAACTTCACATTATTCACACCGTAAACAGGGGCCGGAGCTTTTCGAATAGTTGTAAAGAAAAAATCATTTAGTTCAGAAGTTGGAACACGAAATTTTAATTTCTCGCTGATATTTTCCACCATATTTAATAGATCATGCATTCCTGAGCCCGTGACAGCACTGGTATACACCACGGGAATATCAGGAAAAAAATGAAAATTAACTGAGATCTGTTCCAGCAAAATCTTTTTAGGCTCAACCATCTGCTCTTTGGCTAAATCCATTTTATTAACGACAAGAATAACCCCTTTGTGCGTTTCTAAAATGGCTTGTAAAATTTTTGAATCTTGCTCGGTCGGCCCAATCAAGCCATCAATCATTAAAAGCACAAGACTTGCTCTACGAATGGCATCTTGAGATTTAAAAGCAGAAATAATTTCTACGTCTTCTTCCCGTTTAGAAGATCTTCTTAAGCCGGCTGTATCGACAAGTATATATTTTTTGTCCTTGTATAAAAAAGGCGTATCTATGGCGTCCACTGTCGTTCCAGCAATTTCTGAAACTAGCATGCGGCTTTGCCCTAATAAATGATTTGTTAAAGAGCTTTTTCCCGCATTGGGCTTTCCCACAATAGCGATGGTTGTCCCTTCATTGTACTCGATATTTCTTTCAGGAATTTTTTCGGTGATCCACTCTAAGATTTCAGCTAAACCCCGGCGCTGTTCAAAAGAGCAAGCAATCACTTCGGCGCCAAATTCGTAAAATTCTGCTCTTAATATTTCTTCATCCTGCACTTTATCGATTTTATTCACAGCAATCATAAAAGGTTTGCCGGTCTGCTGAGCAATTCGAATTAAATCTCGATCTTCTGGGATAAGACCGGTTCGACCATCCATCACACATAATAAAAAATCGACCGAGTGAAGAAAATCTGAAACTTGTTCTTTGATCAAAACAGAAATGATATCGGGAGCTTCGGTAAGACCTCCCGTATCAATCACATCAAATGATTTTCCCCAGATTTCGACCGGTTCAATTTGAATATCACGAGTGACTCCGGGCTGGTCTTTAACCACGGCCTTACGCGAATCAGTTAATATATTAAAAAGCGTACTTTTACCTACATTGGGGCGCCCGATAATAGCTACCTTCGGTGCGAACTCAGTCCTTGCTGTCATGGAAATATCCTAATTCTTTCATCAGTCTGGGATCTTTTTGCCAGTCTTTTTTATAGCCGACTTTCAACTCTAAAAAGATTTTTTCGCCCATCAGTTTTTCGATTTCTTTGCGAGCTTCAGTCCCAATCTTTTTAAGACTTGCACCACCCTTACCGATAACGATGGATTTATGGTTTTCTTTACCTACTAAAATTTCATAAGCTAAATGAGGCATTTTTTCGCCTTCATTAAAAAGAATTGGCCTAACGGCTATTTGATACGGAATCTCTTCATGCAAAAACTCAAAACATTTCTCTCGGATAATTTCACCGGCTAAAGTTCTTAAAGTCTCTGGTGTAAAAAGTTCGACATCGTGAAGGGGCGTCGGAGACAGCGGTACCATCTTTAAAAGTTCTGCTAATAAATCTGTTCTTTCTTGCTTTTGGCTTTCGTATTCTTTGACGCAAGAAATATTATAACATTTGCCGCCTTTTTCTTCGATCATGGTTTTTAAAACCAAATGCCGATGAATTTTTTCTTGTAAGTCGTATTTACTGATAATGCCGATCCAAGGCTTATGACTGCTGGCTGTCATATCCACAAGCTTCTGAGCTTCTTCAGGAGTGGCTGTATCAAGTGATAATAGCAACATCAGCGCATCAGATTCTCGAATGACTTCTTCGGCCTCTTTAGCGATAAATCCATTCAGGCCTGATGTCGATGGTATCATTCCTGGACTATCAACAAAAACCAGCTGACCTTCAGGACAAGAGTATATTCCAAGAACGCGGCGACGAGTGGTTTGCGGCTTACTGGAAACTATCGAAACCTTTTCTTTGACTAGAAAGTTCATCAAAGTGCTTTTTCCAGCATTTGGTAAACCCACAATTCCCACAAACCCTGCACGATACGACATAGACTTCTACTCCCTTAATCTTTTTGCAATGCTATTTCTAAATTTAATGCTAACTGCGCTGCTTTTTGTTCAGCTTCTTTTTTACTTCGGCCATCAGCCTCGGTGATTACTTGGCCACTGATTTTTAATTGCACTTTAAAAGTTCTATCATGAGGAGCCCCTTGCTCACTCACCACTTCATAGGTCGGTGCCGTACGAAACTTTTTTTGGCTGATTTCCTGCAATCGACTTTTATAATCTTGTTCATAATTTAAAATTAATTTTTCATCTTGTAGCCTTGTTGTAAATAAACTGAGTATCACTACTTTGACAGTGCTAAAGCCGCCATCCATATAGATCGCGCCAATGAGAGCTTCAAAAGTTGATGCTAAAAGCCTAGGCCTTGTTTCTCCCCCCGTTTGCATTTCTCCACGTCCTAATTTCATAAATTGAGAAAGATTCATTTCTTGAGCTAAATCACTTAAAACAGATTCATTCACAAGACTGGCTCTTTTTTTAGAAAGATCCCCTTCTCCGTCTTTGGGAAAAGCTAAATATAAAGCTTCAGCCAAAACAACATCCACTACGGCATCCCCAATAAATTCTAGCTTTTCATTATTTTCACCTTCACGTGTTTCATTCACATGACTTTTATGCGAGAGAGCTTGGGTCAGCCACATCGTGTTTTTAAATTCATAGCCAAGGATCGTTTCAATGGGTGTCATTAGAAAAGCTCCGCTAGCAAAGGGCTTTCCATCGCTTTTTCGCTATTATTTTGAATTTGTAAAACTCGAACATTGACCTCTTGGCCTGATGATAAATTCGAAAACTCGGCGGCATTCGTGAATTTAATATTCCAGTAATCTCGACTGAGGCCTTGTAAGTCCCCTTTTCGAGATTTTAAAACCACTGCTTTTTTCAAACTGCCAACTTGTTCTAAAGCTTCTTTTTTATAACGCTGCAAACTTAAATCGCGAAGTCTTAAAGCTCTTAAATGAAGTTCTTTTTCAGAAACAATATTCTCTAAACGATTGGCGTAAGTTCCAGGTCTTGGGCTGTAAGGAAAAACATGGATTCGGGTCCAGGGAAGTTCTGCCAGAGTTAAATACGTGTCTTCAAACTGCTCATGGGTTTCTGTCGGAAAGCCTACGATCACATCCATGCCAATAAAAGCCTGTGGAATTTTATTTTTGATCGCAAGTAAAGATTTTGAAACCTCAATTTTTGAATACTGCCTTTTCATTTGATGTAAGACTTCGCTGTTTGCACTTTGAATGCTCATGTGAAAATGCGGGCATAAACGAGGATTGACATAAAGATCAAGCAATCGATCTGTGACTTCAACAGGTTCTAGGCTTGTTAAGCGAATTCTAGGAATATTTGTTTTATTCAAAATATTTTCAATCAAATCTTCAAGGCGATAGCTTGGTTTGACTGAATTATCTTCGTAGTCGCCAATATGAACACCGGTTAAAACAACTTCTGAAATTCCTCGAGTTGATAATTCATTCACGCGATCAACCAGATGTTGCACTGAAAGACTTCGACTTTTTCCTCGTGCAAAGGGAATCACGCAGTAAGTGCAAAAACTATTGCAGCCATCTTGAATTTTTAAAAATGATCTTGTGTGATGCTCTTCTTCACCGCCACCGGGCTCTAGTTCTTCTTTTTTAAAAATATTAGATTTAAATACTTTTTCTTTGATTTCACCTTTTAAGAATCGCTGAAGAATGCCTGGCAAATCGGATTTATGGGAATTGGCTATGACTAAATCAATGCCCGAAAGATTTAAGAATGACTCTGTGTCAACTTGGGCCGAACAGCCTGTCACAACAACAGTGCAAAATGGATCTTTGGCCTTAAGTCTTCTAGCTAACTTGACAGCTTCTTTGGTGGCCTCGGCGGTGACAGCACAAGTGTTTAAAACATGAAGTCTGGGCTCAAGATTTGTCTCTAAATTTTTTTTCAAAGACTCAAAACCATGACGGTTCATATTTTGACCTATCAAACTTGAGTCATAGGTATTCACCTTACATCCAAAAGTATGCACTTTATATTTTAGGGAGTGATCCATCCGCCTCCCATAAGCTCTTTTTCTTTATAAAAAACAGCTGCTTGTCCTGGTGTGATGGCGCGCTGGGGTTCAAGAAATATAACTTTAAGCCCTGTCTCTGTTTTTTCTAAGCGGGCTGAAGCCCCTTTATGCTGATAACGAATTTTAACATTATAAATTTCATCAAGATTAATTTCTCGGAGCCAGTGTGAATCTTTTAAATCAAGTTCACTGTGAAAAAGATATTTCTCATCACCCAACCAAACAGTGTTATCTGTCGGGTCAATTTTCATCACAAAAAGTTTTTCATGATGAGTTAAACCTAAGCCCCGACCTTGGCCATAAGTAAACATGTGAATGCCTTGGTGCTTGCCCATCACTTCGCCGGAAGGAAAGCGTTTCATGAATCCTTTTTTGGAATTTAAAACCGTCGAACTGACTTGAGATTCTATAAAACTTGCGTAGCCTTTATTTCCCACAAAACAAATCCCCGTGGAATCTTTTTTGCGAGCATTGATCAGTCCCCACTTTTCGGCAATTTGTCGAACCTCAGGTTTTTTTATATGACCTACTGGAAATAATAATTTGGGGATGATATTAGGATCGATTGTAAATAAAAAATAAGTTTGATCTTTCCAATCGTCTTCTGAAGTTAGAATAGAAGCTGTTTTATCTTCATGATGAAGGACTTGAGCATAATGGCCCGTGGCTAGAAAATCACATTCAAGCTCTTCCATTTTTTTAATTAAATGATCAAATTTTAAATAAGTATTACAGTTAACACAAGGAAGTGGCGTTTGCGCTTTTAAATAAGCTTCAATAAATGGATCAATCACGGAAGCTTTAAATTTGGCTTCACAGTTAAGAACATAAAAAGGAATCTTTAAACGATCCGCAACGCTTCTGGCATCATCAACATCAATGGAAGAGCAGCAGGTGCCCGCCCCTTCCTGAATATCGCATTCAGAATAGTCCCAGACTTGCATGGTGGCGCCGATCACTTCGTAACCTTGTTCTATTAATAAAGCCGCAGCAACAGAGCTGTCGACTCCACCACTCATGGCGACAAGAACTCGACCCTTTGATGGAAGCTTAACTTCTAAGTTAGACATGCACTACTGCCAACCTTTTCTCACGAAGGCCTCGAAGTCTTTGCACAATGAAAATCAATGCGCGTAAAAATAAATCGACTTCTGTTTTGGTATTTTCCCAACCAAAGCTCACTCGTAAGGAAGTCTGCGCTTCCAACTTTGAAAATCCCATAGCAAGAAGCACAGGACTTGGTTCAGGATTTCCGCTACTGCAGGCAGCTCCTGTGCTGACAGCAAAACCTTTTAGATCAAGAGCCATTAATAAAGTCTCTCCATCCGTTCCTTGAATTAAAAAACTGGAAGTGTTGGGGAGACGTGGAGATTTATTTCCAATCACAGTGATTTTAGGAATTTCTTGAATTAATTGGGCCTCAAAATCATCCCGTATTTTTTTCATTTCTAAATTTTTTATTTCAACATCTTTTAAGGATGTCGCCATAACCCCCAAAGATGAAATTCCAAGAACATTTTCAGTGCCGCCTCGACGCTGTCGCTCTTGCGCGCCCCCATGAATCAAGGGCTCGTAAACAGAACCGCGCTTCACATAGACAAAGCCGGTGCCTTTCATGGCATAAAACTTATGAGCAGAAAACGTCGCGTAATGTACACCGAGGTCGTGCAAATTGAGCGGCACTTTTCCTAGGGTTTGAACTGCATCGGTATGAACCAAAGTTCCTGTTTGAGCACATAGACGAACAATTTCTTTGAGGGGAAAAATATGTCCCGTTTCATTGTTGGCCAGCATCACACTGACCAAAGCCGTTTTTTCCGTCAGATGAGATTTTATAAATTCAAGATCAAGTTGGCCATCTTTTGAAACTGGAATGAAATCAACCTGCGCCCCTAGGCATTTTAAATATTCAAAAGTTTTCATCACACTTGGATGCTCGACGTCGGAACACATGAAATGATTTTTTGTCGAAGAAAGTTTAGACCAGACGCTTTTAATAACTGTATTATTTCCTTCAGAGCCCCCTGAATTAAAAATAATTTCTAAAGGATGACACCCCATTTGATTGGCCAGCAAAGTTCGCGTTTCACGCAAAATATTCTTAGCCTCACGTCCAGCCCAATGAATGGAACTTGGATTTCCCCAAAAAATAAGATGTTGCGCGACCGCTTCACGTGCTTTTTCATGAAGTGGCGTTGTCGCATTATGATCCAAATAGACCCGCATGCCAGATACCTCGAAAGATGGGCGAACCTAGCATATTCTTAAAGTATTGAAAAGATTTAGATTTAATCGATTTTCGCGACTTTTGCTAAGGTTCTTGGCGTCAGACTAAAGCCAGACCATAAAAGAGCTGAAAACCTTAAGGAAATCCACACTTTTTACCGAAAATAGAGAAGATGAGTATTCAACAATATTTTCAAGCCCATCCCAATTTAAGCTCGCAGTTAGAAGCGGGTCGGGAATCTTTTTCAAAACAAGCCACAAAAGGCAGCTTCACAGCATTCGTTCTTCAGCAAAAAATCGTTGCGGAAGAGGATTATTTAGTATGGGCTCAAATCCATTATAGTCTTCCGCTCCTAAAAAATGATTTTTTTTATAACCATCAACCTGATATGGATTTATGGGCTCGATCAAAAAAGACCTATGCTTGGAATGCTGAATGCTTGCCTGTCGGTGAATGGGATGGCGTTTTATTTGTTGGATGTCTTGAAAAGCCCTCAGATTTTAATCTTATGTCACCGGTTTGCTTCACACTCAGCTCCCCTGTCTCTTTAGAAAACTGGCATCAACAATATGAATCAAAACCTAGCGACATATTGGCTTTAGAATTACAAGATGATGAAGTTTTAGTTGAAGAAGGCTCAAGTATTCCTTTAGAAAATAAAACTCTGGGAAATCTGGTTGAAAATTCTTTTATCGCTGAACTTAATGCATTTAAACCTCAACTGACTCGATTAGATCCTACTTCGATACCCGTGGCTCAAAATATTCCCATTGACGAAGTGATTCCAAATATGACAACTCCAGAAAAAAAAACAAACCTTAAGGTTCTTCCTCAAACGCAGACAAAAGCTCAGCCCAAAAGCTCTACTCCCATTAAAGTACAGCCACCCGGTGATTTTTATTTAGCCAGATTGAGTAGCACTCACAATGATCTTGAAAATGAATTAAAAAAAATCTGCACTCCGTTAACGGCCAACTTTGAAAAATTTATGATTTTAAGTGTGAATGAGACCGAAACTGAAGCACGTCCTTTAACTTGGAGTGAAGGATTTAATCCTTGTGGTCCTGAGTATAGCATTTCACTCAAAAATCCCAGTCTATTTTATATTGTAACCGCCACCTATAAACCATTTCACGGACCGATCAGTCTTAACGAAGCCAACGAAAAATTTTTTGATGATTGGAATATGTCTTATACACCTGGCCATGCTACAGCCATTCCAATCATAAATAAAGATCACTTGCTTGGGATTCTTTTAGCTCTTGGTGAACCAAGTGCTTACAACAATCAAGTGTTACGATCAACAGTAAAAATTGTAAATGAGATCGGCTTGAGTATTCATTCAAAACTACTAAAATCTGCCGCTTAATTGACAGAAGAAATACTCACACGACGAGCTGTGCTTCCAAGAATTTCAATTTCAACTTTATAAGTTGACCAATCTAATGGCCAAGCATGATCTTCAATCCGGTCTGACCACTCCACCATGATCCAAGCCTTTTCTTGTTGAAATAAATCCCAAAAACCAGTGCTTTCTAAATCTGTTTCATCGTTTAATCGATACAAGTCGACATGATCAAGAGACTGACCTTTTTCATTTTCATAACGATTAAGAATGGAAAAAGAAGGCGATGCAGAATCAGAAAACCCTAGCATTTGACATAGTTTTGAAATGATTGTGGTTTTACCCGCGCCTACTTCGCCAACAAATAAAAATAAACTTCGCTGACTTAAAATATTCATTAACTCTTGAGCGACATTTGAGACTTCAGATGGAGAGGAAATTGTCATAACTAAGTTCATGTTCTATTTAATCTAATAAATTCACTGGATCGTCAACGATCCATGATGATTAATACCTTGGCTTAACAAAATAAATTGTCCAAGCAAAGTTTGTTATTCGCTGAAGGCAATTCTACAGTCATTATATGGAGGACAAAATGACTGTAAAAGATCTAAAGATGATGTTAAAATTTTATCCTGAAGACGCAGAAATTTTTGTTCAAACAGGTTCTGGAAAAATGAATACTCCAGATAATTTAAGTGAAGCCTTGATTGAGAATCAACCAACAGCTCTTGTTTTAACTTTAAAAAAATCTACTCGAAGTTTGAAAGCTGTTTAGCTAATCTGTTTTTTCATTTTTTTAACAGATGCTTTTAAACCATCCTGAAGAGCATAGCATATCAAAGAGTGTCCAATATTGACCTCTTGCAAATAGGGTAAAGTTTTAATTGTTTTGGCATGCTCATAATCAAGTCCATGTCCCGCATGAACATTAAGACCTAAACTTTGCGCAAAACGAGCTGCTATGACAAGCCTTGACCATTCCTTTTTCTTTTTAGGTCCTTTTAAAAGCACCCAATGTCCAGTGTGGAACTCTACGGCCTTAGCACCACATTCAGCGCTTGCAAATACCTGGCGCAAATCGGGTTCAATAAAATGAGAAACCAAAATATTTTTTTTCTGAAGTTGTTTGGTAATTTTTTTGATCCGATCAAAATACTTTACAATATTTAAACCACCTTCAGTGGTTAGCTCTTCGCGCTTTTCAGGAACAAGACAGCACCAATCGGGGCGGTACTTTAAAGCTAGTTTTTGCATTTTCTCGGTCGCGGCCATCTCTAAATTTAAAAGAATAGGACATTTTTTCGATAGTAACATCAAATCAGAAAGTTGAATGTGCCTTGCATCTTCCCGCAAATGAATTGTGATTTGCTGAGCTCCACCGGCCCGAGCTTCATGGATTAAATTTAAAAGTTGCGGATAATAAGTGGTACCACCACGAACTTGCCTGAGGGTTGCAATGTGGTCCACATTCACACCCAAACGAATTTTATTTTTCATTTAATTGAGTTCCTTCTCAACTAATTGCGCGATCTCTTCAGCAAATTCAGTGATTTTAATTTTATCAGGACCTTCGACAAGTATTCTTAAAACTGGCTCTGTTCCTGAAAACCGCACAAAAACCCGACCCTGACCGTGCAATCTTTTTTCGACCGAGGCGATCAGTTCTTTATAACCAGGGACTTGCTCTAATTCTTTTCGAACTTTTAATCTGCAATTGATTAAAACTTGCGGAACATCATCAATCAGAGCGTTCAGTTCGCTCATTTTTTTTCCAGTTTCTTTCATCACAGCTAAAACACTTAAAGCCGCGACACAGCCATCTCCAGTCGTTGTATGATCTAGAAAAATAATATGTCCAGACTGTTCACCACCCACATTGTAACCATTTTTTTTCATTTCTTCGACGACGTGCTTATCACCAACGCCCACTTTAACAACCTTAATCCCATTTTCATTCATCTTTTTTTCTAAGCCAAAATTACTCATCTGAGTCACAACTAAAGTGTTTTTCTTAAGCAGACCTTTTTGTTTTAGCTGAACGGCACAGATTCCTAAAATATGATCACCATTAACAATCTCGCCAGTTTCATCGACCATGATAACTCGGTCGGCATCTCCATCTAAACTGATTCCCACATCGGCTCGGTAATAAGACACGGCTTCGGCTAGCCTTCCTGGATAGAGGGCGCCTACTTTATCATTAATATTAATGCCGTTGGGATTATTTCCCAGCTGAATAACTTCAGCTCCAAGCTCTTCAAAAATGGCAGGTGCCACTTTGTAAGCCGCCCCATGAGCTGTATCGAGGACAATTCTTAAACCATCCAAGGTATACTCTAAAGGAAAAGTGTTTTTAACAAAAACAATGTAACGCCCTTGTGCATCTTCGATCCGCTTTGTTCGTCCCACATCTCTTGATGGAGGTAAAAATTTTGTAAGGTCTTCTTGAGATACCAAACGTTCAATGGCTTGTTCCATTTCGTCGGCAATTTTAAATCCATCGGGACCAAAAATTTTAATTCCATTATCTTGAAACGCATTGTGCGAGGCTGAAATCACAACTCCCGCAGAGGCTCTCATGGTGCGAGTTAAGTAACCAATCCCTGGTGTCGGCAGCGGGCCTACCAGCTGCACATAAATACCCATGGAGTTTAATCCGCTAGCTAAGGCTTGTTCAATCATATAGCCAGAAAGCCTGGTGTCTTTTCCAATAACTACTTTTTTAATCTGAGAGGTGGTTTTGCTATCTTGCTGCTGTAACAAGTAACCCAGAGCTTGGCCAATTTTTATGACTGTTTCGGGAAGCATGGGGAAAACATTGGCGGTTCCGCGAATTCCATCTGTACCAAATAATTTAGGATATTTTTTTTCACTCATGGTGCTTTTACAACCTCGACTCGAACTAAATTGGGTCTCACACTTAATATTCTTACTCCAGCTGGAATTTCAATCCGACTCACTGGAACGTCAATATCAAAAATCCCTGCGCCTCGATCTGAAATATCAACCTCCAAAGTTTTACCTTTCACTTCGCCCATCAGTTCTTTCAAAGAAGATCTAGGGCCTGAGAGTCTTAATCTGATCTGATCTGTCGTTTGCCCCACCACGCGATGCTGAGCGGCTGTTTTAAACTCAATCTCAAAACTTCGAGCCAAAGTTAAATCCCTGCGACCCATAATTGTCAGCCATAATATCATCGCAATAAAAAGAGAAACTATTTTATAACTTAAATTTTCCAGCAATATATCGCGAAATTTAGGTTTTGGATTAATCATGAAATGGATTCTCCAGAAATCACACCCTTATACTTTAAATCATAGACTTCGTATAAAGATTTTCGAATATCTCCTAAGTCAGCATTGGTGCGAAGTTGACCCGATTGAACAATTCCCACGGATTTATTCTCTTCACTGATAACAAAAACCAAAGCATCCGTTTCTTCCGTTAATCCAATGGCAGATCGATGACGAGTTCCCAAATTTTTATCTAAGGCTGGATTTTTACTTAAGGGTAAAAAACAACCGGCGGCGTGAATTTTTCCGCTTCGAACCAGAATAGCTCCATCATGCATAGGACTTGCGGGGTGAAAAATCGAAACTAAGAGTTCCGCAGAAATCCTCGCATCCATTTCGGTTCCCATTTCTAAATGGTAGTCGACGATGATTTCACGCTCGATCACAACCAAACCACCATAGCCCCGTTGTGCGGTTGATATAATCCCTTTCGCAATTTCTTCGATGATATGGGTTTCCTGAGCACCACTGACATCACTGAAAAAAGGATTACTGCCAATGTGAGCTAAGGCCCGGCGAATCTCTGCTTGAAATAAAATAACCACAATCACAAATAGATTTGAAAAAAACTTTTCTAGAAGCCAATTAAAGGTAAAAAGCTCAAGCCAGATACTAAAAATATAGCCTATTGCTAGCACTCCCAAACCAGACAGCATTTGAATGGTTCCTGTGCGCTTAATAAGAACAAGAATTCTATAAACAACAAGCCAAACAAGAGCCACATCCAATAAGTCTTGGAGGCGAAGTTGGGACATAATAAAGCTGAGGTTGTCTAAAATATAGCTAGGGTTCAAGTCTTATGCTCCACCCCAGTAGAATACCGTAGCCTCTGCTTTGAAGCTACGGGTTTTTTTAACAAGAATTATGCGGTGGCAGGTCCCGTATTTCCAACAGGATCAGAGCCCTCACTCGGGATTTTTTTAGTTGTCCCAAGGGCCTCGACTTCAACGCCAACACCACCATCTTTTTTATTATTTCTAATCTTTTCAATTTCTTTCAAAGCAGCACCGTTGACCAACATATCGACTTCATGACTGTCGATTGTTTCAAACTCCAGCAGCGCAGCGGCAAGACGATCAAGAGCATCACGATTTTCAGTGAGTATCGTTAAGGCCAATGCATAACCCGTATGAATTATACTTGAAACCTCACGGTCGATTTCTTCGGCTTTAGCTTCGGAATAACTATTGGCGGGTTCACTGTTATTCATTCCCATAAACACAGGTCCGCCGCGCTTTTCGTAAGCCAGTGGTCCTAGTTTTTCACTCATTCCCCATTCGCAAACCATGCGACGAGCTATATCCGTGGCCCGTTCGATATCATTTCCAGCCCCCGTGGTGAAATCATTAAAAACCAGCTTTTCAGCCGCTCTTCCACCAAACATAAAGGCGATCATGTTTTCGGCTTTACTCTTTGAAAGATTCAACGCTTCTTTTTCAGGTAATGTTTGAGTCACCCCTAAAGCCATTCCGCGAGGAATGATAGTCACCTTATGAATCGGGTCAAGACCATGCAGCTTTTTACCAACCAGCGTATGACCGGCTTCATGATAAGCCGTTGTGCGCTTATCCTCATCGCTGATCACCATGGATTTACGCTCGGCACCCATTAAAACTTTGTCTTTAGCGCGCTCAAAGTCTTCCATTTCAAGATACTGTTTATCATTGCGAGCTGCAACGAGGGCTGCCTCATTCACTAAATTTTCTAAATCAGCCCCAGAAAAGCCTGGCGTTCCACGTGCGATCTTTATTGTATCAACATCAGGTCCCAGAGGAGTTTTGCGTGTATGAACTGATAAAATATGCTCGCGACCTTTTACATCAGGTTTATTAACGACAACCCGGCGATCAAAACGACCTGGTCGTAACAAAGCTGGATCCAAAACATCAGGTCGATTTGTAGCAGCAATAAGAATAACGCCTTCGCTGGATTCAAAACCATCCATCTCAACAAGCAACTGATTTAAAGTTTGCTCACGCTCATCATGACCACCACCCATGCCTGCACCACGATGACGTCCAACCGCATCGATCTCATCAATAAAAATTAAGCAAGGCGCGTGTTTTTTTCCTTGTTCGAAAAGATCTCGAACACGGCTGGCACCAACCCCAACAAACATTTCGACAAAGTCAGAACCTGAGATTGTAAAGAAAGGAACACCGGCTTCACCAGCAACGGCCCGAGCCAGTAATGTTTTACCTGTTCCCGGAGAACCTACGAGTAAAACTCCCTTAGGAATTCGTCCACCCAATTTTGTATATTTGCGAGGATCTTTTAAGAAATTCACAATCTCTTGCAAATCGTCTTTGGCTTCATCCACCCCAGCCACTTCTTTAAAAGTCACTCGGTTCTTATTTTCCGTAAGAAGCTTTGCGCGAGACTTTCCAAAGGACATGGCTTTTCCACCACCACTTTGAATTTGCTTTAAGAAAAAGAGAAAAAATCCCAAAAGCAAAAGCATAGGGAGCCAATTAACAATAAATCCTTGAAGAAAATTATTGCTATCACCACGCTCATACTTAGGAACGATACCGTATTTATTAACAATATCAAAACCACGATCTGTCGTCATACCCTTGATGCTAAATTTAGTACCGCCGTATTTTTTTTCAAAATCACCTTTTACAACGCCCGTGATTTCACCGGTGTCCTCGTGAAAAGTAACATCGTTCACTTCGCCACTTTCTAAGGCTTTTACAAATTTAGGATAATCAAAATCCAAAATCGCATGTTTTTCGCGACCTTGATATTGTTGAACAATAAAAACTAAAAAAATGGCGAAACCAAATATCAGAGCGAGGTGCTTCTTATCTGAACGCATGGCTGTTCCTTTCGCGGCTCCTAAATGCTAGGGGCCTCATAGACAGTTATCCTATCATGTTAAACCTAGGACTCACAACTTTTTGAACAGCTATCTGAGCAGCTGGACTTGGATTTGCTGCGCGTTAACCTGCCAGGTACAACCTGCGACTTTAAAACTTGTGATTTTAGGTGACCCTAAAAGACGACGTCGAATTTCTTGCAAATGAAACTGCGTAAAATCCTTTTGTCCAGAATGCAATAAAACTCTTGCTAGCCATCCCACTTGTTGCGACTCGGTCAAAGCTAAAAACTTGGATCTTAAAATAAATTCATTTGATTTTTGCAATTCTTCATCGGGAAATGCCTGAACTAGTGCCTGCAAGGAGCGTCCTAAACTTTCCTGAGACCCTGGACGCTTTTTTTCCAGCTGAGGAAGCCATTCATTTCGAAGCCAGTTCCTTAAGAAATGATCTTCTGAATTTGACGAATCTTCTAGAGGCTTTAAGCCTTCTTTGTTAAGAAACAACCAAATATCATTCTTTGATTTATCTAAAAATGGACGAAAAAAAGGCGCGCGATAAACTTGAATCGCTTTAAGCCCCTGGGGTCCTGTTCCACGAATTAATCGAATCAATCTTGTTTCCAGCACATCGTTTTGATGATGACCAGTGGCGACGATATGCTCAGGGTGATTTTTTTGAAGCTCGATTAAAAACTCGTATCTTTTTTCTCGCATTTGGGCTTCAGATTTAAGCTCAACGCCTTGCCATTTCTTGAATAAAAAAGGCACCTTTTTATCACGAGCAAAATTGTGACAAAACTCCAGAGCCCGATCTCGGTAAGAGCTCTCTCCCTTATCACCATGGTGAAAATGGGCTATTATGATTTTTTCAGCACCTAAAACCTTGATCAAGCTGGCTGCAAGGCCCAAGGAGTCCACACCTCCGGACAAAGCGACAATCACGGTTTTTTTTTCAAGTGAATAGTTTTTGAGCTGATGCCAGACATGATGATCTAAATTCCACCATGTTTTTTTATTCACGAATTAGTACCCACAGTTTTAACATTGCAAAATTCACGCAAACCATAGACGGAAAGCTCACGACCATATCCCGAGTCCTTCACTCCCCCAAAAGGAAGTCTGGCATCAGATTTAACTTGTTCGTTGATGACTACGATTCCGCTTTCGATTTGAGTCGCCAAAGTTTGAGCGACCTCAAGATTTGCTGAGAATATGGCGCTTCCCAAGCCATAATTAGAAGCGTTCGCAATCTCGATGGCCTGGGCCGAGTTTTCTGCCTTAATAACAAAAGCGACAGGACCAAAAACCTCTTCGGCTCCCAGCTCAGGAATATTTTTTTCAAAAACAAGAATGGTCGCAGGATAAAAGGCCCCTTCACCCGCAGGCAATTCACCCCCTAAAACAATTTGTCCACCCAATTTTTTAAAAAATTCAACTTGATCAGCAACTTTTTTTTGAAACTTTTTAGAAGCTAAAGGACCGAGCTGAGTGTCCACTTGCATTGGATTTCCAAATTTAAATTTTTCCATCTCTTGTTTAAAAAAATCTAAAAAGCGGTCGCTCACTAACTTTTCAACAATAAATCTTTTTCCAGCAACACAACTTTGCCCCGAATTTACCATTTTTGATTTCGCACAAATTTGTGCTGCTTTTTCTAAGTCGGCATCTGCCAGAACAATGTAGGCATCTGATCCCCCCAATTCGAGAACGGATTTTTTTAAATGACGGCCTGCCACTTCGGCGATTTGCCTTCCCGCCGATGTGCTCCCTGTAAAAGTCACTCCCCGAACCAGCGGATGAGCTATCACCTCAGCACAGGATTTATGATCCATCGGCGCATTAAATAAGAGCTGATGAGTAAAAACATTTCTCAATAATTCCACTAAAAACTTTGATGTTCCTGCCGTGATGTCAGACGGTTTTAGCACAATTGTATTGCCGGCAAGCAGCGCTGGCACAGCAAAGCGGATCGCCTGCCAAAGAGGAAAATTCCAAGGCATTATTGCCAAAATAACTCCTTGCGGTTCCAGATGAATTTGATTCTTTTCAAAGGGACCTTCCAAGGTTTGCACTTTTAAAAACTCCGGTCCTTGATCGGCAAAATACTCACAAGTCACCGCGCATTTTTCGACTTCATCCCGACCTTGCTGCAATGGCTTTCCCATTTCACGAGAAATAATTTGCGAAAGAGGTCGGTTGTTTTTACGAAGTACACTGGCGATGCTTTTTAAAACAGTCGCTCGGTATCGAGGATCTTTCTTTTTCCAGATGGAAAAACTTTGATGAGCTTTTTCAACAATCTCAGACATTTCAGAATGAGTAAGATGAAAATGAGATTCTAAAATTTCACCTGAAAAGGGATTGATCGTTTGAAAAGTATCCATTCAAAAATTATAGAACTAATGTAAAGAATACGCCAAGCCGCAATTTTAAAGTGTTACTTTTAAAGTGTTACTTTTAAAGTGTTACAAAGACTTGATTGAACGACACCACTAACGAGGCTAAGAAAAAAACTGCTAAAATGGCCCAAGCACAAGTTTTATAGTTTTTTGCCACACGCTGGGCCGACTTAGAATAGCGACCTTTGATAAAAATCGGAATGGGCGTAGTGGCTGACTTGATTAAAAGGAAGCAACAACCACAAAATAACAACACTGACATCACAGAAAGAATATAATTTATCACCATGACTCCTTATCGGCTCAGTATGAAACAATCTAAAGTTCGACGATAGTCCAGATACTGGGAATGGTCTAACTTTTCGAGTCGTTATTATTCTTCTTAATGATATCAATTTCAGCTGAAATTTTAAATTTATGTGTTTCTGCAAAACGACTGGCCTCTTTAATCCAATCAATTTTTGAAACTATACCAATCACCTCTTTAGAGACTCTTTGCGTAATTTCATCTTTACCTTTATTGGCTGACTGCAGTAGAACGCCTAAAATTTCTTTAGGGAGTTTTAGATCTCCTAAGTAAGTACGGATACTTTCCTCTGTCATAAAGGCAGCGCCAACACCGACGGATAAAACTTTTTTTAAAGTTTCACCCATAATATTTTTTGATTCTGATTCAGTTTTTTTTTCTTTATCGTCAGACGCCATAGAGTTGTTTAATCCTTTTATGATAACTGCTCATCATATTTGGCAAGTTCACGCTTACCAAAGCATTGGCAAGGGGGCCTGGTACAAACACCCCAAAAGTAGCATCCACATCATATGTGGCTCGGCACTTTCCGGCTTCATCAACTAATTTCCAAAAGCCTTTCGTGGACTTAAAGATATCTCCTGAAGCAAATTCCCAAGAAATTAATGTTGGTTCTTTTTCCGTCATCCAGAGTGAATATTTAAAACTTTTTATCACAGAAACACTGTATTCAACCAATTTTTTTGAACCTTCAGATTTAACAACCTTACAGGCCTTCACTTCGTTTAAAAATTGTGGGTATTTTTCGTAGTCCGAAATAATTTTATAAAACTGAGGCACGGTGCAATTGAAAAGCTCGGTGGTATTTGCTTTAGCCATAAATTAATAATGCCGCGAAAAAGGAGGAGGTTCAAGCCTTGAAATTAATTGGTCAGAGGACTAGTTGGACTTCTTCTTAAATAAAGCTTCCGCCGCCGCTTTTAACTGAGCTGCTTTATCCACCCCAGAGCTAGCCCCTTGTCGGGGTTGAAAATAATCACATCTATTGGCTCGGTCTTTTTCCCTGACAATTTCGGCCTGTGTTTCGCGACACTCGTTATAGACTTTGGCATCGTAAAAATGGCAATTGCGACAAACATGAACATCACTGCGACAATGAAAACATTCATCGCGAAGGCCAACTCGTTCAGAAAAAGAAAAATCTTTTCCGCAAGAAAAACAAAAAATGCTTTTCATTAAAAAGGCTTTATTCCCAAATTATGCTCAGTTTCAATTTTTCTTATGGTCCCCGTTTTTGATCGCATCACAATGGAATGGGTTTTAGCTTTGTGATCGCCAAAAAACTTAACACCACTTAACAGCGGACCGTCGGTCACACCAGTCGCACAAAAAACAACAGACCCCCGCGCCAGCTCATCAATAGAATATTTTTTAAATAAATCTTTCACTCCCATACGAGTGGCTCTTTGTTTTTCCTCTTCATTTCTAAATTTTAAACGTCCTTGAAAATCTCCACCCAAACACTGCATGGCTGCCGCTGAAATAACTCCTTCGGGAGCACCGCCAATTCCCATCAGTAAATCAATACCGCTACCAGCAAGGCCTGTGGCGACAGCGGCAGAAACATCACCATCTGTGATCAATTGAATTCGTGCGCCTGTTTTACGAACTTCGGCAATAAGCTCTTTATGCCGAGGCCTCTCCATAATCACAACTGTCAGCTCGCCCACTTTTTTTCTTAAGGCTTCGGCCACTCGCTGAATATTTTGTGCAGCCGTAGCATCAATATCAATCACGCCTTTGGCCCCAGGACCACAAGCAATTTTATCCATATAGGTATCAGGTGCATGCAAAAAATTTCCTTTTTCTGCCATGGCAATCACCGAGATCGCACCGACTCCCCCAGTGGCACAAATGGTTGTTCCTTCCAAAGGATCTAATGCAATATCAATTTCAGGCGAGTCAGGTGTTCGAGTTCCTACTTTTTCTCCAATATAAAGCATGGGAGCTTCATCTCTTTCGCCTTCACCGATGACAACCGTGCCATCAATTCGCACACTGTCGAAAGCTTTTCTCATAGCATCGACCGCCGCTTTATCAGCGGCTTTCTCGTCACCGCGACCCATCCAACTAGAACAAGCCAAAGCCGCTGCTTCCGTGATTCTAACAAATTCTAAAGCCAGGTTTCTGTCCACGTATTCCCCTCTATTATTTTTCGAATGTCTTGACTCAGCCTTGTGAGTTTTAATTCCTCATTTAATGGCACATGCTCGGTCACGGCCAAACATACAATCTGCGAATTGTTACGAATTCGATATTGAAATAAAATTCGTATTCCCGAAGTTTTTGCTTCCACATCAATTTCTAAATCATCGCCAAATTTTGAAGGTTTTATATGCCTGACACGCGTTTCAAGAACGGCAAAATGAGCCGCGGTTTGAGGCTGGTCGAATTTGATCACACCAGCTTTATGGGCCCACGCCACACGAGCTTCCTCTAAATACCTAAGATAGTTGGAATGATGGACAATGCCCATCAGATCGGTCTCGTAAAAATTAACATGCCGAAGGTATGTGAACATCCTTCCAAAATGCCTTGAAGCTCTGTTTGAGAGTAGTTTTTTCATGACATCCGACGCTGAATGTCTTAAGTCTCAAGCATGTCTGATTGGAAGAAAAAACTACCGCTCCAACTCACTTTATCCAGAATTTATCTGGTGCCTTTAATTATACTTTGTCTTTGGCCCAAAGAATTTAGCTGGAGTGTCTTAGCTGCTACTATTTTTATCATAGCCTCTATCACAGATTACTATGATGGATTTTTTGCTAGAAAATACCAAGCCGTCAGTAACATGGGCAAATTTATGGACCCCATGGCCGACAAGGTTTTAGTGAGTAGTATCCTTATTTATTTGATTCCAGCTGGAGTTGTTGACCCCTATATGGTTATTATTTTAATGGCCCGAGATACTTATATTGGCAGTATCCGCGCCGTTGCGGCTGCCGATAACATCATCATTGATGCCAAAAGCGGGGGAAAATGGAAGACTGGATTACAAATGGTTGCTATTCCCGCCATAATGATTGGTCCTTGGCCTGAATCCTTGGAATTTATCGTCAAGATTGGCTATGCCCTCTTGTGGCTGTCCGTAGTTTTAAGTATAACTAGCGGTATCCAGTACCATCAAGCTTACAGAGATGGTCGCAAAGCACCAAAGGGAGGTTAGAATGTTAAAATATTTTGTACCTGCCAATTGGTTTTTTGTGCTGATGGCGATCGCCATGTGTGGTTACATTGCTTATAATTTCAACAATAACAGAATTCAAAATGGCCGCCAAGTTCCCGTTGCCGCCAGCCTGATTCGTTTTATGATTAGATAGTTATTACGATTAGAATGTTAAATATTTTAATTTTGATCTAAAATTTTTTGAGCTTCTTTTTGTTTTTCGCCTAAAAAATAGCCTATCGTAAAAACGCCTAAACCTAGAATAATAAAGAGAATCCACTTTTTAAGACTTCGACGTAACAAGCTTCTCATCTGAAGATATTAACCGTTGACACCTTGGACTCGCAATGAGTAATTTGGCCTCCTTAACGACAAGTCTGATTTATGTTCCAGACCGATGCGGGAGTAGCTCAGTTGATAGAGCGGTGCCTTGCCAAGGCACAGGTCGCGGGTTTGAGTCCCGTCTCCCGCTCCAATTCACATGGCACCCTTCGGGGGTGAATTGGAAATCCGCAACGAGCATAAGTACTTATAAACACACACGATCAAGATTACGAAACCCAGAACCAGAGAGGATTCTATGGAGAACGACGGACTCATCATTCGGCGCCTGCGCCTTCTTGCAGGACTCAGCGTTCAACTAACAGCAAAAAATAATTGGTCGCAGCAAAGGCTGGATTAGCGAAATAGAAAACAACACTGGCAATTGCCTTCGTCAGTATAAATAATTGCAATTAAAAATAATTATTTAGAATTACTGAGCCTTGCGAAAAACTATCCTCTGAACTGACATTTAGCTCTATATCAAAATTTCTAAATGCAGACATGATTATTGATAATGAAATTATATCTGCTTTATTATAGACCTGATTAAGTGGCTCAATGTGCTTAATCTCAATATTACTTCTAAAAATTCCATACTTTAATATTGTTCCTATTTTAATTTGAGGATGTATAACCTGGTCTTTATCATCTGAAAATCCAAAAAGTGCATAACCTAATTGATCGAAAATATAATTACTTAAACCCATATTTAATTCACCATTAAAATTAAAACACTCATCACAACTTGAACTTTTGATTATTTGAGCTTTTGCTGTCCATGCAAATCTCTGATCAAAAAGAATTGTAGGTGTGAAATTTTTTAAACTAAAAAGCGTTAGTTCTTTTAAATTATAAATATTTCGGCTTTGATTATCGATTTTTACTTCAAATAGAGAAATTTCTGAATGAGGCAAAAATCCATTATCACTTTGAAGCAAGCGATGTGAGGCTGGTGAAAATATAACCCTTGGAATAGCATGTTGTTTTTCGAAATTCAGACCAGCTCCTAGTCGCCAAGTACCCTGACTTAAGTGCGGAGGATTTGATGAAAAATATGTTGGCTCCAAAGAAATAGGCCCCATTTTAGATCTTTGCATTAATGAGTTTTCATATGTTATTTTTTCGGCTTCAGTAAGCTTTCCTTCTCTATTCGTTTTTAGAAATTCAAAATACAGGAGTTCTATTTCTTTAGAATTTATTGAACCTAAATCTGATGCAGTCTTTTTATGTATTAAAAACTTATTAAAAGAATGCTTTTCCACTTCATTTAAATTTTCATAGTTTTGTTTTATTTTTTCACGAAGAGATGGAATAAACTTTTGCCTAGAGGAAATTTTTTCTAGTTGCTTTAAAGTTGTTACGGGTAATACATAAAGATGACTAGAATTTAAAAACTCAACCTCTGAATGAACTGCAGCAATAGAATTATAAAGACTTACAGAGCAGTTGCTATTTAAAAAATAATATCCCTCTTTTGACTTATGAATTAGCTCCCATATATGGTTTAAAAATTGATCAAGTTGGTCAGCATTAAAATTTAAATCATATTCCCACATTTCTCGATTCTCAATTGAGCTATACTCTTGAAGCTTTATATACAAAGGTTCAAAGTCAAAAACTCCGTAATACCCCCCACCTAAACCTTTTGTGAAATAATCATATAAACTAACATCTGAGGGCATCTGGGCTGCATAATTTAAACTTAAATTTAAATTAGTGGGTAGTTTTAAATTTTTAAAAACAATGAAACTATGTCCAAAAGCTGAGGCTGGAGTTGAAACATATTGTGATACTAGTACGTATGAAAGCCCATCGGCTGAGACCCCCTTCTTCCAAGCTTCTACTTTTTCACATAATTTATAAGTTATTAAAAATTTTTTAGACAAAAACTTTGCTCTTGCTGGAAATTGACAAGCATAATCAATATTAACTTTAAAATTCTCTAAATTTTTTGATAGTTCGTTTTCGGGGTTAATAATCCCTTGATGGTAAAGAAAAAAATTTGGATCTTTAATCAAGCTTTTAAAACTTCCGTCATTTTTTTTTCGTAATGCATTAACTTAAGCCATTCATTTGCGACATGACCTTGGTCTGCCCTAGCTTCATAAGCATTGAACTGAATTAATAATATAAATAAGATAAGTTTATAAATAAAATTCATTTAAGTAATCATACTGTATTACAAAGAATTGGAAATATGAATGAAATATATTTTGAATATGATTATCTTTTTCTCATTTTTAACTTTAGCGCTTATCTCACAAGCTCTTGATAATGCAAAGTGCTCTAGAATGTTAAATAATGGCCTATACAAAACTTATCGCTGGCAAGGAATTAACAATCGTTGGCCTGATTTAACAAATGAAACTAAAAGAAATGGATCCTCAAACGCATATTCAGAATTTACTTCCGAAAATTCTACAGCATTATTAGATCCAAAGTACTCAAGCAATCTCTCGTCCTCTTTGACTAATGGAACTTCTTCCTTTGGTGATTGCTCGCTTATTGCTTTAAAGGAGAGAACTCATCAGCGAGATTTGTACATTGCTCAAAACTTTGATCAAATTCGTAAAAATATAGCAGAGGGCAGAGGAAAACATTTAGAGATACTTTCCTATATGTCTCTTTGCGAAGAGAATGCTCAGTCTGATTTTAATACTGAACTTCAGTCGGGATATGAAGAAATATACACTTCAAAAGAAAGCACACCCAGCCAGAGTATTGATAAAATAATTAGTAAATCGAAGAATTTACACAAGAAATGTTTTAATCTTTCTTCGATTTAAAATTTACTTATATCTTTACTTTCCTCATCGTAAAATTATATTTCCTTACGCTTTCTAAGTTTTTACATGAATTTTTATTTATCATTTCTTTTAATTCTTTCTTAGAGTGAAGAAAGAATTAAATTTACAATATTAATTATAGTATTTTTATCCTCTTGCGGAATCAAATCATCTTTTGATATCTCGTCAATAATTTGTTTTAATGCTGCTTCCACTTTAGGAATATTTCCTAATTCATAATATTTAATTGCTGTTGCTACTTTATTTAAGATATTCGTATATTTTCCATAATTAATTTGATTTAAGCTAGAGAGCTGATTTAATTTTTCTTTTAAAGTAAAAACTAATCCGTAGATACTTTGGTTGCCAAATAATCCATTTAAAATAATTCCTTGCTGAGCAAAAAATCTGGCAATTTCGGGTGGAATATTTCAAAAGATCAAACTTGCAACATCACTTCCAGTTATAGGAGTCGGCGGAATCGAATCTGGGGTGGCTATCAATCAAATGCTCGCTCTAGGGAAAATTGATTTTGCAGCAGTTGGACGGGCTATTCTTAAAAACCCCGCTGTTTGGTATCGGGATAATCTTGCAATGAATTGTAGTCAGGTCGCCGTATGAGGTTGAAAAAGAAAAATGATTCTGAAAGAAATCAGGGTTCACATAGAAATAGAATGGAGAATTTCATGAAAAAAAATATGATTTTAACAGTATTGATTAGTTTAATGATGCTATCAGCATCACAAGGTTTTGCAAATGAAATTGCTTGCCACGAATCGACTACAAATCAGATAGTTATGCGATTTAGGAGTAACAGTTCCATTCCCGATTACAGTTTTGAGAGTTTTAAATTTCACTCGTCGTATGGTGAGGTAACTATTCATGGAAAAACTTATGGTGAAACTTGGTTATCAATTACGAATGGTGGTTTTGAACTATTCTATGAAATTAAACTTCAAAACACTTCCCAAAAGCCTCTGGCCTATATTCATTTATCGTTAGATAAATCGGGGATTTTTAATGGCTATCAACAGTCTGATGAAGCAGGCATAGAATTATTAAACTGTACTTTTGAAAACTGAGATAATTCGATATGGTTCAAATAAAAATTGTCTTATCTCTAATTTGAACAATTGTTTGTCTAAGGATTTCAGTTATTGCTAAAAACTGATTTTCATCATATTCACCCCTAGCGCAAAGGTACATATTATGTTTTCCAATGCTACCTTGAGGAAGACCTCTGACAACTAATTGCTTTACTTGTTTATTCTTAATTTCTTCCCATACGCACAAAGACGGAATTAAACAAATTCCCAAATCTTTCAGCATGAATGATTTAATAATCTCAAAACTGTTAAATTCAAATTCACTTGAAGCAGAAAGCTCCCATAAAATGCGATCAATAGTTTTGTTAACTCCAGCGATAGCTCGAGGTATTGTTAATAATCTATGCTGCGCTAATTCTTTTGGTGTTAGGTTAAGATTCTTAGTGCCACGATTATCCAGATAAGTTTTCGTAGCATAAAAACCGTAGTGTTCATCTGCAACCTTTTGGTAAGAAACACCTGGTTGTCGATGAGGTTCGGCAAGAAAAATGTAGTCATATTTTTTTTCTAAAAGATCTAAGGTTAGGTTGCTATTGCTTGGCCCACTTATAATTTTAAGACTTAGTAATGAGTTTAATTTGTCTTCGATATTTTTAATAAAATGCGGGGCAACGGTTGTAGCCAAGTTTTCGTAAGTTCCAAGCCTAAGCTGATTGATGTCGCGCCCATTTTTATCATTCGCAGATAAGGACGCTTCCCAATTTTCAATATTCAAAAATATTTCTTTTGTTAAAGTTAAAAGTTTCTGTCCTGAAAACGTCAGCTTAATGCCGCGACGGCTTCTATCAAAAACTTTAAAACTTAAAACATTTTCAAGGGATTGAATGCTTCTTGTTAAAGCAGGTTGACTAATTCCCAGCTTAAGCGAAGCTCTGTGGAAAGATTCACATTCTGCAACAATTTTAAAGTATTTAAGCTTTTCTAAATGATTTACCAACTCACTCTTCATTGTTTCTTTATTATGCAATAAAAGCAATTAATCAATGTATATTATGCATTAAAACTATTTAGCGATGTCAGCTAGATTTGCCTAAACAACGATTTTTCAAAGGAGAACATATGATTAAAAGAATAATTGTGAGCTTAGTGGTTTTAATAAGCTGTCATCAGTTTGCTCATGCACAGGAAATGTCTCCACATGATGTAACTCAACCTTCTGAATTTAGAGAATCGGGAGAGGTTGAACTTGGAATATGTTTAACAGAAGACTATTTAACTCAAAATGATCGATCAGATGCGGTTTTTGTTGCTTTTTATTGGGCCAATAAAAAATGTGCTGCTTTCAACTTAATAGCTCAGGCTGCGTCACGTTTTAATTTTACAACATTCTGTAGAAATGGATCTTTCGACTTCAGACGCCAGCACTTGTACATAGAGGCTTCTGCGTATTTTAGATGTGTTACGCCACATCCCCCAGGCAAAAATTGCAGCTACGGTACGTGCGATCCGGACCGTGGCAATTTGTAGATTGTTTTTTAATGAAAACTAATTTTAGAAACCAAATACTCCAAGCTATTCTTAACGACCTCCAAAACTTACCTCAAGCACTGGCGGTCTGGGAGGGCGGTTCTGCTGCGACGGGATTTTAGATGAATACTCCGATCTTGATCTATGTGTTGTTGGAGATTCTTCCTAAATAATTTTTGAATCTATTAAACAGTCACTAGCGACAAATTTTCCAAATACCCAGGCTTGGTGTCCCCCTGTTTTATGGATGGGAGTTGACCAGAATATCTATTCTCTAAGGGATGCACCAAAATACTTTAAGTTAGATGTTTCTGTTTTTGATCAAAACACTAAAGAAACATTGGATGACTTCATGGAAATTGAGCGACACGGTCAGCCAGTTGTTCCCTTTGATAAATTAGATTTAATCAAACCCCGTTATGTAAATAGAAAATTATTATTAGAGCGCCATAAAATAAGAATTGCCGACATTGAACAATCGTTTCCTATTTTCAAATCAAAGCTCATCAGCACGGTGGTATGTTTCACTTTTATTTCCATAAGCAGCGCCTATTTATTTTTAGGTTTTTTTGCTGTGATTTGCGTTGCAAGTTTATCAAAATCACTCGTCGGCTGACTTGCGTCAATCAGACGGTGATTCAGTTCAAATTTTTCAAATTCTTTTTCGGAGTGATCAAGCGCCATTTGATGTGATATTTTCCCAGCATGAGTTAAAATATTTTCTTCATTAAACTGTAAAAAACTATCTAATTTTTTTATCCAATCAATCATGTTCATGGATTGTCGTTTTTCAGCTTGCCGTTCTGCAAAGTCCAAATACATGACCACAATACGATTAAGTTCTGTAAGTTCTTTTTCTTTCAGATAATTTTTTGCAATAGAAACATCAGGCTTGCGAATTGCTCCATCCGGCGAATTCTTCCAAGCCGTAAGGCCCATATTTTTTTTCGAAGCATCTGCTCGTGAATGAATAACTTCGGCTGCGGTTTGACCATGAATTGCCCAATGAAGCTTATTCTGAACAGTGGCATAAAATTCTTGCGTGACTTCAGCTTTGCCATTGTAATCAATACTGGTGGCATAAATGTCAGTAATTTTTTGATAGAACCTTCGCTCGGAAGTCCGAATATCTCGAATACGAAGAAGCAGTTCATCAAAATAATCTTGGCCAAAAGATTTGCCACTTTTTAGCCGTTCGTCATCCATAATAAAACCCTTGACCAAAAATTCATTCAGTTGAGCCGTAGCCCATTGTCTGAATTGAGTTCCACGAGGGCTTCGGACTCGATAGCCAACAGCTAGAATTGCTTCAAGGCTATAGTGGTCAATAACACGCGTAACCTCACGTTTGCCCTCAGTTTGAACTATCCGGAATTTCCGGAAAGTTGTCTCAGAGCTAAGTTCAGACTCTTCGTAAATATTAATAAGATGTTCATTCACTGTTTTTATAGAGACTTGATAAAGATCAGCTAAATTTTTCTGTGACAACCAAACGCTTTTTTCTTCAAAGCGAACTTGGATTTTCGTGTGTCCATCATTGGATTGAAATAAAATGATTTCGCCTTTTGATAGTTCATTATTCAACTTAAAATCCTTTCTCCAGAAGTATATCGGCCTGTCAAATTAGCGTTTTATAAAATCTTCGTGCCAAGTCCTTAGACTTTTAAAATCGTCTAAAAGCTCTGAGTGCGGCGGAATTTCAACTGGAGCTTCTGTGAGCATGGATCGTCTCATGCCTACACCAATATATCTACTGAAAATTCGACCGCGGCGTTAGATCCAAAATACTCAAGCAATGTTACCTCTTCGATGACTGGTGGAGCTTTTTCATCTGGTGATTACTCATTGTTGGCGATAAAGAAGCTAAAAAAGCAGCGAGATCTGTATATTGCACAAAATTTTGATCAAGTTCGCAAAGAAATCGCAGAAGGTCGTGGACCTCATATGGAGACACTTTCCATTATGTCTATGTGTGAAGTTGATACTCAATCTGATTTTAATAGCACACTTCAGGCAAGTTTTGAAAAAATTTATTTGTTTAAATCACAGAGCCTCGGTTTTGCCATTGATGATATAATCAGCAGCTCGGAACGGTTGAAGAGTAAATGCTTCAACCTCTCATCAATTTGAATATTTTTAACAAAATAATATTTTTTTTAAAACTTACAAATAATAATAGGAAAGCAGAATAGCTTCTTTCAAAATCTCTGCCTTCAGTATTTTTCTTTTTATAGCAAAGCGATCATTGCATTAACAATGTCAATAGTCGCGTTTTTATCATCACCTGATAAAGTAGGCAGTTTTGTAGAGAAATCGGATCAAAGAGGTGACCCATCATCAGCTCAGGGTCACACATATTACCCTAGCGCTTATCGATGGAGTTCCACTAGGGATCGTCAAAGAAAACGTCGGACACGCAAAACTAAGTACAACGGATGAGTATTTTCGATCTGCTGGCATTAATATGAAAGGCCAAACAGATGGCTTACGCATCCGAGTTCCCCAAGAAGGAGAAGCCGTTGTCTTGCCGCTCATTGCGGTGAGATAACCCGTAAGCGGTCAGCGAAAGACCTAGTTGACTCGCTCTTTTTCTACTGTAAGTAGTGGCAGGTTTATTCAGGGAGTTTAAGTTTATTCGGCAGTAGGGCTTCAAAATCCGCCAGGGTTTTAGCTCTTGGAAGATCTTCGAAAACTTTTCGAAGATACTTGTAAGGATCAAGATTGTTCATTTTCGCTGAGACTACGAGAGTGTACAAATTGCTGCTCGACTCCGCTCCTTTTTCCGTATCAGAGAACAACCAGTTTTTTCTTCCCACTGCAAAAGGTCGAATTAAGTTTTCTGTCACGTTGTTGTCAAGACGAAGATTTCCGTCTTCAATAAATCTCGTAATGTTTTCCCATTCGTTTCTTGTATACAAAAGTGCTTTCCCGGCAGTTGATTGTGGGGGAGTTTTATGGATTTTCTCCTCAATCCAAATTTTAAACTTTTCTAAAATTATCTTCGATTTCAATTGCCTTGCTTTTTTTACCTCATCAGGTGCTAGCCCCTTAGCTTCGTTTTCAATTTTGTAAAGCGCGCCAATAAATCCTTTCCCGTGCTTTCCTATATTTTTAAAACTTCCAACTTTTTCCGCTTCAATAAATTTTCGCTTCACATGGGCCATGCAGCCCACACGAATCACTTCTTTTTTCTTGCAAACTTCGTTGTAGCCGCCATAACCATCTACTTGCAAATGACCACTAAACTCCTGTAAGAGCTTCTGTGGAACTTTGCCACTTCTTGTTTTTTCATAATTAAAGGTTACAAGCTTTTTCTCTTCGCTAGCCATTATCCACATCCAAGATTTTGCTTCCGGCCTTCTTCCATCTTCCTTTAATACCTGAACCCTCGTCTCATCCGCGCCAACATAATTTGATGAAACAATTTCCTCTTGTATTAGATTTATTAAAGGCTGAACTAATTCTCCAGATCTTATCATCCAACTGGCCATGGTGTTTCTTGGGATCTCTATGCCGATTCTTTCAAAAATCTTCTCTTGTCTGTAGAGCGGCAAATGATCCACGTACTTACTAGTCACGATAAAAGCCAATGCTCCAGCTGAAGCCAAACTCTTTGGCATTGCAAGCTCTGGCATCTTTGCAGTCTTAATAGTTTGATCACACGAAGAACATGCATATTTTTTTCTGATCGTTTTGATCACCAAAATACTCTGAGGAATGATATCAATTTGCTCTGAGACGACTTCGCCGATTTCCTTTAAAACGGATCCATCATATGAGCAGACTCTTTCTTCGCTCAAAAGCTCGATGATGATTTCTTTTCTTGGAAGATCTTTGGACAAGGGCTTTCGAACTGGCTTTTTTCTCGTGTGTGATTCCACATCGATTAAATCAATTTGTTCAAAATCTGGGTTTTTATTATTAATTTCTTCAAACTCATTAAAAAATGAACCCTGAACAAGACCAAGCTCTTCTTCTTTTTGACGCTCACTTTTGGCTAAATAAATCTGTCGCTGAAAGAGTTTTATGATTTCTTCTTTATAAGAGATCTCGTTTATTAAAATTTGCAATTGCTTTTTTAACTCGATATTTTCTTGGAAAAGATGTTCTGGATTATGATCTGAGTTTATAGAGAAGCAAGAAAAGTTTTCCATTTAAAAAGACAATGAAAAATAAAACAAAATTCGTCAATTTAAATAATAAATAAAATCAAGATGCATCATCGTAATTAAGCTCACGATGCTTTTTCATCTTCCATAAATCAATTCCAGAAAGAAATAATTTAAAATCTTCTGTGGATATGTGGAGAACTCTCAAGTTTTCCACATCCTTTGGCCACTTGAACTTCTCCTCCTCTAAGCGCTTGTACCAAAGCGCAAATCCAGTCTTGTCCCAGTAGAGTACTTTAAGCCTGTCTTTTCTCTTCGAGCAAAATACAAAAAGAACCTCCGTAAAAGCCGACATCTTCATTTCCTCTTGAACCACGCCACATAGACCATCAATGGATTTTCTAAAATCAACGTGATCAATGCAAAAATAAATTTTCGGGAACTCTTTAAAAGACTTCATTTTGAGGACTCCAAAAACTCTTTCAACCATTGTGGATGAGGGATTTTAGCAAATTTCAATTCAAATCCGCTTGGTGTAAAAATTGAAAATTCCTTTTCTTCTACCGGCACGAGAGAAATAAATTTCGCGTTATCTTTGGGTTTTAATTGTTTTCTCAATTTCGTCTTCCACACCGTGAAAGTTGAAAGGCGAACTTCGTTCTGTTCACAGAACTTTTTCTGCGAAAGTCCGCTTTTTGCCTGAACCTGGACTAACGATTGCCAAAACCTTTTCTTTGATTCCATATCTTTCATTTTTCCTCCAATTTAAAAAAATCCTTATTTATTCTTCGGAGTAATTCTAAACGTCAAGAGACGTACTTCAGCGAGCGCTTACGATAACCCTGCCAATCCCTGCCAATCCCTGCCAATCCCTGCCAATCCCTGCCAATCCCTGCCAATCCCTGCCAATCCCTGCCAATCCCTGCCAATCCC
>JAYSSI010000002.1:0-51916 GCA_043720615.1 Pseudobdellovibrionaceae bacterium
ATTTCAGTCACAGTTAAGCCAGAACATTCAATCACCTTTGCGGCCATTGCAGAAAGTGAAGCTTTGTATTCCATTAAAGCGATATCAGTCTCTGAATCAATACCAAGAGCAGCGGCGATTTCTTTAGAATTTTTTGCACCTACGGGTCGTTTTTTTCCTTTAGTCGTCTTCATTTTCAAACTCCTTTAAATAAGCGTTTAGCCTTAATCTGGCAGTATCAATTTCATGCTGTGGCGTTTTTTGTGATTTCTTTTTAAATGAATGAAACACCAATAGGCCAATTTCAGTTTTAATAATATAAAATGCGCGATAAATCCCACTAGCGTCTTTTACACGAATTTCAAAAACACCAGCGGCAACAGTTTTCATAGGTTCAGTATCGGGATAACCCACAATTTCACTTTTTTGAAGCTTGGTTAAAATTGTACCTAAGTCTTTTTTAACCTCTAAAGGCCAACGACGAATTTCTTTACGAGCCTGATCTGATATAAAAACTTCGAGCATAGTCTTATTCACGAATACTACTATGTCCCATTAAAGGGACATTTGCAAGATAAATTTAAGAGATAATATATGTGTTTTCAGGCTTAGTGATGGGATTTGGTTGGATGTCATTTAAAATGAGTCAATTGGGGTTATGGCTTGCCAAGTCAGGCTGGGGTCAATGTTGTCAAAATGGTCCCGCGATGAGAAACTTCGGCTGTAACAAAAAGTAACATGGGCCATCGAAGACTTATGGTTTCGGGAGGTTGCCCTTGAGCTGTCTCCCCGACCAATTTTTTTAACCGAGCCGCTTCGTTGCAAAGCTCCAGAGGACTTGTCCTATGGTCTCCAGTCAAAAAGATTTAATACAAAAAACGATTCTAGATTTGAAAGCTTCTGTTACTCACCTTTCTTATAGCTTTAAGAAGGTTCAATTGATCTCTCAAAATAAAGCCCAAATGAGTGAGGAAAATCTGGAAAGCTGGGAAGGCTTTGTTTCTCGCTTTGCACGAGTCAGCGATTTATTTTTAAGTCAATATCTTCGAAGTAAAATCCTTGAAGCTGATCCAGCCTTTCGAGGTGAGATTATTGATTTGCTTAATAAAGCTGAAAAGATGGGTCTTATCGAATCGGCTGACAACTGGTATGAAATCCGCGCCCTGCGAAACTTTTCTGTGCACGAGTCTGCGGGTGAGAAATTTTCTAAGACTTTGAATCGTATGCTTCAACTCACCCCACTCCTGATCCAAACTCAAAATGCGCCTGAATGATCAACAAAGGCACGACCTTGTCAAAGCATTGAAACAAATTTTCCCTACAACTGAAGGACGTTTGTTGATTTACGGAAGCCGAGCACAAGATCACCTTAAAGGTGGCGATATTGATTTATGCTTCATTATTGAAAACGACCTTGAGGCGCAAAATCTGCAAGAAAAAATAGTTCCTTTTTTAATGGCTGCAAAAAAACGAATCGGCGAGCAAAAAATTGATTTCTCAGTGATCTCAAAAACAGAAAGCCTGAACGATCCTTTTTGGAAAACTGCACTTTTGCATTCCGCCTCGTTAACTTGAGTAAGTGTGGTTCTACGGTTCAAAGAAATATTACTTTGCAGAACTGGGAGTACGATTATCTCGATCGTATAAAGCTATAGCTTCAACTTTGTCTCTTGTTTTATCGTAACGAATCGTAACCCCAGATTCCTTATCAATATAAAAGAGTATCCCTGAAGATACCATGTGATTTGGAATATTTTTGTCTTCTTTTATTTCGTAGTGAGCCTTATCAAATATTTTTTTGGCATAATCCAAAGAGCTTTCCAATTCATCCTCTTCGGGTGACCAAAAAAGACTCAATAACTTTTTGTCGCTCTTATTGACATTGACTGAAAGTTTTTGAAAATCTGTTTCCGGATCATTGTAATTCATTACAAAATAATCATCTCCTTGCAAAATATTAGAAGGTTCTCCCAAAATATTCACAAGATCAGCCTGACTTGTAGATCCAATTTGAAAATTTAATATCGTGGGAAATTTTAACACAGAAGCTTTATTATAATTCGAAGTAGATGAGCACCCACAAAGAAAAATCAATGCAGGATAAGTGAAAATTACAATAGCGAGTTTCGTCATTTACTATCCTTTAACTTCAATTTATCACCATACTTCTTTTTGATCCATTCGTAGGCGCTAGGGGTTACTTTTTTAAGTTTATCAGAATCAAATAAAAAGTGCTCAAGATTATTGGCAAAATCCTCTTCATGTGAAATCTTACCGTCATCTGCGATATATCCATCTTTACGACCAGCCCAATAAAATTGTCTATCAAGCTCAACTTTATAATGCCAGCCTGTAGCACGACGATAGTCTTGTTGCTCCTTCTCACTTAAATCTTTGTAACTCTGATGTATAAGTTCATGTGCCAAAATACGCTTAAGTCCCCGCGGGCTTGTAAACGCAGAATCATAAATGACAATAATACCATCAGCATGGCTTGCAGGATTAGGATAGTCTTTAGATTTTGTTAACCTATAGAAACCTTCAACTCGGTCACTTAGCAAGAATTCTGGTAGACCTTCAAGAGCTTCACCTATCTGTTCTTTTTGTGACTCAGTCCATACACCTGGTTTTTCAACACCATGAGGCCAATCTTTTGGAACTCCCTTCTTAAAACGCTTTTGCACGTACTCGTAGGGATAGGTAAATTTTTTACAATAAGAGTTTACCGTTGTTGGTTTAACAACGGCTCCATCTGAACGTACAGAGCCACTTCTAGGATGGCCACGAACTACATAGTGTCCAGGAGGACATTCTAACGAGTGACTCCTCAAGCAATAAAACACGACGATGGAAAACGCTAGAATCTTCATCGATTAAATCTGCTCCGTCTTTTTAGATGGAGCAAGCTCCTCTCTGAACTGCATACGTAAATCCCAAATTCATTAATGTCGGCTTAAGCCATTCAAAATGCTTCTGAAAGCATTACTTGCCGAAAAATAATCACGTCTACTTGTGAACTTTCCACTCATTTCTAGGTAGCATTGTTTTGACGGAAGAAACAATCGCACCGTTCTGAGAGTTTTTTAATTGGATTTTTTATCCAACGCCACCCTTGTTTCCCGAAGTGGTTCGATCCTTATCTCCCCGACCAATTTTTTACCCAAAAGTTTTTCAAGTCTCAGAACATTAAGAAATTGGGGCTCTGCATTCACAAGACTGGACTGGTGTTTTCAAGCAAATTCTCCGATTTTTAAGGTATGAAAATATTCTCTTCTAAAAGATTTTTGTTCTTCTTTTTTTCAGCTATAACTGTCGCAACAACCACTTTTTATTTGCTCCAAAAAGGAACGCGTCCCGCCTCCTTGGAGTCAATTTCCTTAAACTCAACCTCTGCGGAAAATATTGTCGCCGCTGATCTGTATCAAGGGAAAGTGCAGCCTATTTTTAATGCCCGATGTATTGCTTGCCATGCCTGCTATAATTCTCCCTGCCAATTAGACCTAACTTCCTATGAGGGAGTCCGTCGTGGCGCTTTAAAGCGAAGCTACTATGATCATTCTCTGCTGACTGAGCGCCAACCAACCCGTCTGGGAATTGATGGCAAGTCTGTCTCGGATTGGCGCCATAAAAATTTCTTTCCAGTTGTTCCAGATGAAGCCACCTCTAAGGAATCTTTCAAAACGACTTCTGCCCTTTGGAGAATGGTGAACATGACGAGACGTCCTGGTCCGGGAAACGCTTGGAACTCCGAAGTAACGCCCTGGTGTGCAGATTCCAGAAAAGCCGGAACGTCGGAGAGTAACGGCAATCAGCTGATTGAAAATAATCGTTTTGGAGTTTTGACCGAGCTTGATCAATATGAACGAGCTTTCCCATTTAAGGGAATGCCGTATGGCCTTCCGCCTTTAAATGATAGAGAACTTAATCAATTGCATGACTGGTTTCGGCTGGGAAACCAAGGGCCAAGCCCCGAAGCCTTGGAAGCCCTAAGATCCTCCGTCGAATTTTCAAAAGAAATTTTTGAATTTGAAAGTTTTTTTAACGCTTCCGATTTTAAATCAAGGTTGTCAGCTCGGTATATTTACGAGCATCTTTTTTTAGCCCATATTTATTTTGAAGAGACGGAAGTCAAAAATCAGAAAGAAAAGATATTTTTTAGATTGGTTCGCGCCAAAAATGCTCTTGGTGAACCCGATGAGATTGCGACTGTCAGACCCTATGACAATCCTGGTCGCGAATTCTTTTACCGTCTGAAAAAATATACGGCCACAATCGTGCACAAGAACCATATTCCTTACGCGTTTAACCTTAACAAGTTGGCTGGCTGGAAAAAAAGATTTTTGCAAAGCGAATGGAAAAAATCTAATGGGCAGTCGGTCGACACCACTTTGCCTGATTACGGTATTAATGGGGCCAATCCCTTTATCACTTTCATGGCCATTCCAGCTGAAGCCAGGGCTCGCTTTTTAATCGACGATGCGCTTTATCACACAATGACCTTTATCAAGGGACCTGTTTGTAACGGCCAAGTTGCCGTTGGTGTTATTCGTGACAACTTTTGGGTCATGTATGTGGACCCCACAAAGGACGTCTCGGTTACACATCCTGAATTTCTTGAGGAAAATGCCAAACTGATGAATGTACCGGCGAATTACACAAACTTTGTTTTTAAAATAAATGAAATTCGAGAAAATTACAGTCTGGTAAATGAAAAAAAGTACGCCTTGTACAAACAAGACTTTTTAGCTGGTTTAGGATTAAATTTTGTTTGGGATGGAGATGGCTTTAATGCAAATGCCTTGCTAACGATCTATCGTCATAACGATAGCGCCACGGTTCTTAAAGGGGCCCATGGTCAAACACCAAAGACTCTATGGATCTTAGACTATCCAATTTTTGAAGACATCTATTACAATCTGGTGGCGGGCTATAACGTTTTTGGAATGGCCGACCATCAGGTTACGACTCGACTTCACATGGATCATTCACGAGTCGATGCTGAAGATTTATTTATCAGCTTATTACCACAGGAGAATCGAAAAAAGATTCGCTCCCAGTGGACCAAAGCCTCCCCAAAGGGAGCTGGGGCCGACAAACTGGACCCACTATTGGCCGCGATATTTAAGGAAAAAGGAATTCATCAACGAATGAACGAAGAGAAACCTTATCGTGGGATTGATTTACCGACCCAAATTTCATTTGAAACCGAGGACCATAAAACAGAACTTATTAAAAAAATATTTTCCGAACGTTTTAGCCCGGCCGTACGCGGAAACCTTGATAGAATCAACCATGCTATAAACAATCCCCCCATAAACCCAACTTTGCCAGAAAAAGTAAAGTCGTTTGCTGATGCCGAGAGATGGCTTTCAAGTATTTCGGGCTCGGCCACTAAGTTTGCCAAATATCTTCCAGATGCTGGTTATGTTCGGATTAAACTGCCAGATGGCCTCATGAAAGTTTATACTTTGATTCATAACAAAGAACATTTCAATGTTAGCTTTTTAATTTATGAAAATGTTCGACGGGATTTTGAAAAGGATTCTGTTAACTTTATACCAGGCTTTGCGGCCAGCTATCCAAATATATATTTTGACGTTGCCGCTAGTGATCTTCCAAAATTTATAAAAGAATTAAAATCTTTAAATGGCGACAGAAAATCCTGGAAGACTCTTCTTAAAAATTTCGGCGTATTGCGATCTTCCCCCGCCTTTTGGCCTTTTAATGATTGGCTCAGAGAAAACGCCAAAGCTGTAGATCCTATCGAAGGAGCCCCTTTAGATCTAAACCGCTACGGGGATGATACCTAGATCCTCAGTGGAGGGATTTAGAAATCCAGACAATTGTCCAGATATAGTATCTCCTATGATATATTATCTCCTATGATATATTATCTCCTATGATATTTGGAAAAAAATCAAACGGATTTAGCTTAATTGAAGTCATGATCGCAATAGGTATTCTTTCGATTATCATTGCTGGAACGACCTCATATATGACTATGCAACATCGGGAAATAAAATCTTTAACAGAAATGCTTGCTAAATTGGATGTCGAAAAATTTTTAATTGCTGCTCTTGCTGATGGCAGCGTTTGCTCAGGCGAGTTGACAAACTCTGCCTTGAATCCCAGTGCTCCATACAGAATCAATTCGACCAGTGCTGCAACTTTAGCCGACACAAGTATTAGTTTGAATGAAATCTACTCTGGAAGTTTACCCACATCACCGGTTCTTATACGAAGAGGGCAACCACCTTCGCCAATGACAAATTCTCTTTTAATTGAGGATATTCGTTTTGGGAACTTACAAGCAACTGGAGTTGGTAACCAATACTTAGCTCAGTTCACTATTTCATTTAATGGAAATTTGGTACGTCAACTTAAACCACTCATTTTAAAAAAAACAATTACCTTAAACAATGCCGATCCAATTGCATCTCGAACAATTACCGGCTGTTTAAGTACTTCAAGCAGTTTCCCTGCACTCAACTCTGGACTTATGGGATCCTATTGTACACCCTCCACTTACTGCGGAAGAACATCAGGGTTAGCTTTATGTATGACACAGGCCTGCGTTGGTTGTGGAATTATGACAAGCTCATCAAGTATCTTATATGAAACTGTGTTTTTTATCGGAAGCTCTTATAGAACGGGTCTTACTAACTGCACCGCTGGTCTATTCTGGTTGAATTAAAGAATGATTCTACATAAAAACGTTACTTATAATCAATTAATAGTTTTGATATTTGCAGAACTGTGTCCACCTCTGTCGAAGCCATATATCCTTGGAGCCGTGCCAAAGAGTTCGATGTGTTTTTGAATCGCATCGATACAAAACTTTTTGTCGGATAGATTGGCTATATTTTTCATCACAAAGCCCAACGCAAATCCATCGATTCGACTTGGACACGGCTGTCCCAAAAGCTGGCCACTCAAATCATTGAAATTCTTAGTCAAATCTTGTGTGTCCAGGAAAAGGACCGAGGGCCACGACGGCCCGAGCCCCATCTTGTCTCCCCGACCAATTTTTTTTTACGCCAATTTCCATTTAGCCCCTCGGCCTTTGCCTTGAAGCTTAATTAGGTCCTCAGCTTTCATCTCCCGCAGAACCAGTCGAATCATATCGCGACTAATCCAAGGGCATTCTTTTTCAATATCAGAAATTGCAAACGCCGCCGGCTGACGAAGAACTGCCTTACGTACTTGATCAGACTTTGAACCCTTACCAATTTTAATTGTTCCAACACGTTCTTCGAATTCTCTGTAGGCTTTCAAAAGCACAATCCAAAAATAATTCATCCAAGGCGCAATATCATGTTTTCCCTCATGCCAGTGCTTAGAGCTTGCTTCGAGAGTGCGATAGTAATCTTCTTTTGTTTCTTCGAAAATTCTTTCCAAAGAAATGTATCGACCAACTTGATAATCAAAATGATAAAGCAAAATTAAAGTCATCAATCTTGCAACACGACCATTGCCATCACTGAAAGGGTGAATACAAAGAAAATCCAAAACCACCATTGGAATTACAATCAGCGGATCGACTTGACCCAGATCCATGACTTTCTTGTAATCATCTTCAAGCTCTTGCATTGCCATCGGAGTTTTAAAAGCCGAAGTGGGCTTGAATCTTATTCTTTTATTTCCATCTGGATGATTTTCAACAATTTCGTTATCTGTGCCTTTCCATTTGCCACCTGGCTGTGACAAATACGAATAAACAGTTTTATGAAGCTGCAAAATCACGTTGTATGAAATTTTCATTTCCATTGCAGATTCGTGAATCAGTGACAAAGCATCACGATAACCTGCGACTTCTTGTTCGGATCTATTTTTTGGTTTTGAATTTTGTAAAATTAAATCTTCAAGCCTGTCGTGCGAAACTTCGATTCCTTCAAGTCTGTTTGAGGACTCAGTTGATTCAATTCGAGCTGTCACTTGCAGACTTTCTAAAGCCTCTGGTGACTGCTTTAAATATAAAGTCTGCTTGCCACGGTATTCTCCCATCTCCCTGAGTGTGGCTAATTGGCTTGATTCAAATTTTAAGGCCGCCAAATACTTGGCTTTTAACGACGACATAATGGAGTAATGATACACCAAAATAGGGTATTATTCAATTCAAATTACCCCATTAAATGTGATATTACCCTATTTATATAGAAAATAAAGCCATTAGAGCCTGATTTAGGTAGAATTATTCCAAGTAGGTCCATGCTATCAAAAATAACAATTCAAGTTTAAAGCAGTCTACCTTTTCAAATTTCATCTTATTGGGCTAATATTTTTGCTCTGCTCTTCAACAGTTCATCATAACGTTTTTTTAAATCATTTGATAAAAAACTATTTTTAATAATTGTCTTCATCTTTGAAATACTTGTAGCCATCCGCACGAAGCTATTCTCAATGGCTTTTTCAGAAATACCCAAAGTCTTCCCCATTACTTTAAAGTCTTCTTTCTTAATTTTAGCTTTCTTACCATTTACAGTAAGAGCCATTTCTTCTTTATCCTCAATTGGCATCAGCTTTGTTGAAAGTAAATCATAAGCGGGAGATAACTCTGTCTCTCCAATTTCATTACTCATCAGTGAGAAATTTTTTAAGTGCATATCGGCGTTGCCCGTCAAAAATGAAAACAAAATTAGATCAAAGAAATTAACCGCATCTAAGCCAGGATTGGATGAATATTTTAAAATGATTTTGCCAGCCTTTTCAGTGGACGTGTTGTATTTTGATTCCGTCAACAGTTCGCTAAGCTGACAAAAATCTTCGACAGCAATTTTACTAGTTTTCTCGCGATCAAAACGTTTGGTGACATAGGCAAGCTCACCGGATTTTAACTGAATAAGGCCATGTCTAGCTGTTTTAATCCCAGCCACTTTTGCCATGTGCATGGTTGCATCTTCAACCACTGACATATCTGGAAATTTTTGAGTGGAGGGTTTTAAAATAAAATTTCCCCACAAGCCAACAATCATCAATCTGTGTTTTGGATTTTCATCTTGCTTTTTAAGATGTACTGAAATTTTTGGCTGCACTCCCGTAATACCAAGATGTTGATATAAAGATTTCTTTGCCATTTCTTCTAAATCATTTGAGCCAAAATCTACATTTGGAGGCTCGACTGTACCAAATAGGTTTTTGCTGCAAGAGGAGTGATAGGTCCCCGATTCAAGGGGAAGATAACAGCCTAAACATTTTTTCATTTTCCATCCTCAACAATACTAATGTTGCCAATGCAGTCTTTGCACGCAAGTAAAAGTAAGCTCATGCGATCGCGAGAATTAATTTTCCAGTTCACTGTCATGATATTCAAAAGCCATCCCTCTGGAATAAGACCGTCAAAAAAAGGAATCATTGTTTTTTGTTCAAAAGGCTCTGCTTGAAGTGGAAGAGTGAGACTTACGGGCTTTGGGTCAGCAGATTTCAAATAGGCTTTGTCGTATTTAAAAGTATAAAGCCCTTCGCCTTGCTCGATAATTCCTGCAAAGTTTTTATCAACGAAAACTTTGCCACGTTTGTGCTCATACTTGGCAGCCATTACTCAAGCTCCCTTTTTGAGGGAATTGGGCCAACAGTATGACCAAATAGTTTTAAAACCAAATTAACTTTGTCGAGCCTGAGGCTAGGTTTATTGCTCTCAAGCTCACGAATAAAACGAAGACCAACACCAGCTTTACTTGCGAGTTCTGGCTGCGTGAGCTGAGCCTGCTTACGCTTCTTTTTAACAAATTCGCCGAGTTCATTCATAGTTAAAATTGTACCCGATTAGGTATAAAAATACAGAAATATCTTTTATTTATACCCCTTCAGGTATAAATTAAGAAAATATATCCTATTTATACCCTATAGGGTATAAATAGGATATCAACTAATACTAAATGCAGAGCTATTGATTCTAAAAGATCTTCCGAGTTAATTTTTTTGTGAGTTGATTGTAGTCATGCCGAGCAAAAAAGTTGCTTAGCCTTGTGATGACCTGTTTGGTGCTTCTTGCATAGGGGCAGACGGAAAACCAAAATATTCAGGCATCTCAAAAGAAATTCCCAAGGAGCTTTCAAAACCAATTAAAGAAGCCAGAGACAAAACGGCTAAAGAAATGGGTTTCAAAGATTTTGACGATGCTATTAAAGACAAACTTAAAAGTGCAGGAATTGATTTGAAAGAAAATCCAGATGAAGAAGCATTTAAAAGTCTTAAAATGGAAGGAGGGGTCATTAATTATGGCGGCGATAATGCAAAAAAACTCTACTCCTCAGTTGAGCAATGCGACAAAGAACAGAAAGAACTTCAAAATATTCAGTATTTCAGTCTTACAGACGCCACTGCTTTAAATGACATATTAAAAAAATATGAAGATTTTGGCCCGTTTCATTTTAAGACAACTTTTTTTGTATTTAGGCGACATTTCGTCCATGCCAGAAGATTAACTATGGTTAATCTTTCACTGTAAAAGTAAGCTAGAGAACTTCGACCAATTCAAATGCTTTTTTAATTATCAAATATTCCTTTACTTTCTCTTTGCTCCAACTTGGATCTATGAACGGAAATGTATTTTGAACTAACTTTTCCATTTCCAAAATTTCATTTTCTGGACATAGGCCAAACGCTACTTGATTAAGTTCAAACATAAAATCTCCTACAAATCGCCATTCTCTTTCCCACCTATAATCCGTGCTTCCCCCTGTGAACGAGTGAAGCTTTCTCCCGAAGGATTCAAAAAATGGTAAAATCGTTTTTGTCTGCGGGCGGTTTATAGGTTGTCCAATTTTTTCGACTGCAGAAACTACCAACTCATTGTTAGAATCAAAATAAAAAACTGGATGTCCACCTTTAAATCTGACTAAAGATTGCGAAAATGCTAGGCCATATTTTTGGTACTTGTTGACTTGAGATTTTTCATTTTTGGTCGCTTCGTAAAAAGAATCTAGTTCACCAAGTGGTGCTTCAGAAAAACAAACACTCATTAACCAATCTAAGGGCATCATTCCTCTAGGTTTATGCCCCACTGGAATCTGATACTTAAAATATCCAAATGGAGACCTTGCCAAAATTATTTTCTGATTTAAAATTTTTGTTAAGCTATCTTTAGCCTCTACTGTATCTCCACCTTCAAACCAATAATGCTCTGGATTCGCCTTAAATGGTTTATAAACTTGAAAACTGCCATTCTTTGTCAGATGAATTAAAAACTGCGACAGGTCCGCTCTGTTTTTTGTAATATTTCTTGAAGGGTTTTCAGTCATTTAGATTCTCTTTTTATTATTTGTATTTGGCATAAAAATCGCATAGTTTCCCTGTATATGACAACCCTAAAAAGACTCGATACCTTTACTGTTCGTGACCAATTCGGCTGGGGCCGCCAACAAATTTTATCCGAGGCTAATAACATGGTGATCCGGCATGCAGATATGATGGGCTGGGAAAGTGTTGAAATTAAAGACACCACTGGAATTCCTACAAAAAATGGACCTTACGCTTGCTATGAGTTTGAAATCTGGGGAATAGGCTCTTCCAATCTTGAAAATAATGAGGACGAAAATACGTCACAAAATTTTACTGTAGATGCACCTTCCAAAGTTGCCAAACAACCTGAATTATAAAAAACCAAAGCTGTTCGAACTCGTCTAGAGGAGTTTTATAAAATGGCCGACGAAAAAATTGTCCAAGCCCGTTAAGATCCGATGCAATCCAGTTTGTCTTGAGAACTAAAAAAGCGATCGGCACATTCGCGCACCACCGCTTCGCTTCTGGCCCGCTCAAGACATGTCAATTTGTCAGCGGTGCTAAAAAAGACGTTGCTACAGGCCCGAACCACTTCTGCGGATCGAGCTGTGCGAATGCACTGTTGCTTGTCTGTAGAAGAGAAAAATATATCGCTGCAGGCTTTAATAACATCGACTTTTCCAGAATCTCCATTTCCACAGTTATCAATAATTTCTAAAGCGGCCCTAGACACCTCTTCGGCAAGATCCTGACACCCTGGAGCACATTGCCTCTGACAAGCGCGAAGCTGATCTGATAAATCGCCAAAAGCCTGAAACGAAAATGCTAAGCCAATCACCAACAAACTTATTTTCTTCATAAAATTTCCCCCGATTTGTTTTGTAAATCCCCACTGGCACCCAGTGCAATAACTAAGCCAGATAGTTAAGTGTCAATTTGACTCTAGATGAGTTTGAAAAAAAACTTTCAATCCATTTATAATCTACAAAGAATTTTATTTACATAGGGAACTAAATTCTTCTTAAAGTCGACTTAGACAAGTACAGCCTTGATCGTCCATCACAGCGATCGAAATATCAGGTAAATCTTTGCGTTCGACCCTGTTCTATGATTGAACACAAATCGAATTAAAGGAGACTTATGTCACAGGTTTTAGGCTTTATTTTTCTGCCGTGTTTTTTGATCAACTTGATCAGCCCTTTAGCGACTGCTGCTGGTCGAAAACATGAAAGCGGCAGTCCCGATGAGTGCACCTTTATTCGAGAAGGCTTAAAACAACTCCCTGTTGATGGTGGCGAATTTTTAATTCCTGCTGGTCATTACACTTGTCACTCACCGATTGTGATCGATAAAAGCCACATCACTTTAACAAGTCGTGGTGATGTGACATTAAAATTAGGAGATGTTTCGGATTCGCCAGTGATTGTGATGGGAGATATTCAAACACCGCCTCGTCATCTTAGAAATATTCGAGTTACAAATATTAAAATTAATGGCAATCGCCAAAATCAAACGCGCGAATGTTGGGGCGGACCTTGTGATAGCGGGGGGACTTCTTTAATTCGAAATAACGGAATCACTATTCGTGGCGTGACCAATGGACGAATTGAAAATGTTACTGTCACTGCTGCTAGATCTGGCGGAGTTGTGTCAGAAAAAGGCTGTTACGGATTAATTATTAATGGCTTAATTGCCACCGATAATGAGTTTGATGGCTTTGCAGGTTACGAGACCTCGCGAGCAACTTTAAGCAATATGAATTTGTCACACAATCGTGCGGCCGGAATTTCAATTGATATACGGTTTAATGGAAATACGATTAAAGATACTAAAATTGAAGGCAACGGAGACGTTGGCATTTTTATGAGAGATTCTAGTTCTAATCTTTTTGAAAATTTAATTTTAGCCGACAATCACAATCATGGCGTTTTCTTAGCCCAAACTGACAGCCAAGCCAATTGTGCTAATGACAATGAATTTTCAAATTTAAGTGTTCTTCGCTCGCGCGGATTCGGCTTTAGATTAAATGATGCTTGTGAAGGCAACAGACTTTCTGGAATTGCGCAGTTTTTGCAGAACCGTGATGGCTGTTTCAGTCAGGGAACTTCTGTTGCGCTTGAAGTGGATGGAAAAATTAATTGTGAAAAATAACCTTCGCGCACTTCTCTTTTCGTTGCTCAGTTTTGGTTTTATTTATGAAACGGCTGGAGCTGCGGAGACCGCGCGGACTGTTGAGATTAAAAATAATCAATTGATGATTGATGGTTCAGCCCAGCCGCAACTTTTCGGAGCTGAGGTGCAATACTTTCGGTTGCGCGGTGGTTACGGAAAAAATATTCCTCGTGCAAAAGTAATTGCTCTTTGGAATAAGGCCTTAGATCGCTTTGTAGAAGCTAAGATGAATGCCATCAGTTTTTATATTCCATGGGATTTTCATGAGTACGCAGAAGGAAAATTTGATTTCACCGGCGAAGCTGATGAAGATAAAGACGGAAATCCCGATTATCCTTCGCGTGATCTAGTGACTTTTTTTAGATTGATTGAAGAGCATGGTATTCGTCGTATTATGGTAAGACCTGGTCCTTATATTAATGCCGAATGGGGATTTTTAGGTTTTGGTGCCGTGCCAGAGTGGTTTCATCATAAATATCCTGACAGTCATATGAAAACATCATTTGGCTGGAAAACGAAGCTGTACGATTATTTGAATCCCGATTTATTGCGACATTCAAAACTTTGGTTTCAAGCCTTGCATGAAAATGTTTTAAAATATCATTTAGGTTTCGGAAAACCGATTGTTTTTTTACAATTAGATAATGAAACAAATTATCAATGGCAGTCGATTTATAATCATGATTATGGCCCAAGATCGGTTCGACGTTATCAGCAGTTTTTAAAAGACACTTATCATGAGATGTCGGATTTGAATTTAGCCCATAACCGGCAATGGATGCATTGGACACAAATTCAGCCTCCGTTAAGGCCAGGACAAAATCTTAAAGAAGATCAAGATTGGTATCGGTTCTCTGATCAGTCGATTTTTTTATTTTTAGGTGAAATTCGAAATATTTGGGAAGATTTGCAAGTCCGAGAACCACAGGTTTTATTTACTTTAGCTGAAAGTTACAATGCCCCTGCTGATGGATTGATTCCTCATTATATTTATAGAAATGCTAAAGATGTCACCGGACTAATGACGGTTAATCTGTACCCTAAAACCTATGAAACTCCCAAAAGCCCTCTGTTAAATTCACCTTTTAAAACCGATCTTGACGTCAAGTCCGCGGATGAAGCCAATGATTCTTATTTTGGTTCAAAGCAAGAATGGGTGATGGGGCCAGAAATTCAAGGCGGTTGGTGGCGTGGAGTTCCTGTGTCTTGGGAATCTCGACAGCAGACTTATCTGACTGTCTTAGGTCATGGCATGAAGGCTTTATTTATTTACTATTTTAATGAAGGCCAAAACTGGGAAACTGATTGGAGTTTTAACCAAATCAAACCCATTTTTGAACAACTGCGAAAAGAGCGAAAGGTTGAATCACTTCCGATCGCGCAGCTGAGCAATGAATTTTGGGGAGAGCTGCAAGCTCGCGCCGATCGCAATATTTTAATTGGCTTTGATGCGCGCAAATTAATGACATCAAATTCTCAACATGATGAAGAACTTTATTTTGATGCACCCATTGATGGGAATGCCGAAGCAAGACCTCATTTTGATCAGCTTAAAAAAATTGGCGAAAGAATTATTGCTCCCTACCAGGATTTTTTATCCAGGGGCCTAGAAATCCATGACCATGTGGCTTTTGTTAAAGATTCTGCCAGCCATGCACCTGGTCCTTTAGTAGGAATTTTTGGAATACAAGCTGCGACTGATTGGAGTGGCGGGCTGCTAGGTTATTTGATGAATTCAAGCTTAAATCCCCGAGTTTTAATGGGCGATATGTCCCCTGAATCTGCATTTTCAGAATCAAAAGTATTAGTTCATTTAGATAGCGGAGTTCATTCGCCAAGAACTGAGATTTTACTTAAGCAAGCCTCGAATCGAGGTCAGACCATCATTAATTATTTAGGGGATTCTATGGCTCAGGCTTTAGGGTTTCAATTAGATGCTGTTCAAGTGATGAGTGCCAAGGCTGATGACATTAAGCTGTTAACATTTTTTATCGGTCCTCACGGAGAATTTCGAAGCGGCACCGAGCCAGACGCAAAAGCACTTCAGATCAAAGCTACGGGGCCACTTTTTAAATACAGTTTGAAATCCACTCCCAATGCTGGTTTTGGAATATGTCAGGCATTTCTTTACTGGCAAGGCGAAGTGGTTGGTTACCGCTGTAAGACAGCAAAAGGTTCGTATGTCCAAATTGGCAGTGCTTTTTTTAAAGACTACAATTCAGATGATTACGGACAAATCTCTGACTTTTCTGAGAGAAAAGTTTTAATGCAGGCGTTAATGAATGAAGCAGGAGTTAATTCTCAACTGCAACTTTCAGAAAAAGCGGCGCGCACAGTTGCTTTTGGACGAAAAGATCCTTTGAAAGAACTTTTATGGATCACTTTAAAAACGGGAACTGAAACGGCTCAGACTTTTCATTTGAAAGTGAGCGCCGACTTATTAGCTTCTAACTTAAAACTGACTATGGCGGCTCGAGTACGAAACTGTGATTATATTTTGAAAGTGACCGATTTGCTGGCCGCTCATACACAAAGCATATCAGCCTGTGATTTGAGTCAAAAGGGAGTTCAGATTCAGCTACCCGCAAATGGCAGCTCGGTTATTACTATTAAAAATTAATTTACAGAAATTAATCTGTAAGCTAATTTCTGTAAGCTAATTTATTGAGTCCCGATTAAGTTGGATAAAAAAGTGCTGTTTTTAGGAATTAAAACAACTTCTCCTGGATTTTCGAGTACTTTTTGAGTTTCTAGCACTTGAAACAAAGCTTCAGAAACATCTTTATCTTGCGCAATTTGACTTAACGCCTGACCCACGATTTGTGGGCGCACGGCGCCGGCTTTTGCAAACTCGATGGAAGCTGTTCTTTGGGCCGTATTCGTGATCACGTGAACTTGATTATCCCCGTCTTGCTTGATCGAAGCTGTTACTTGGCGCAATCGATTGACGACTTTACTTTCGATCTCTCGAATCATATTTTCATCTCGGAAATGAACTTTACGAATATACACAGAACCTAATTTGTAACCCCAGTCTTGCGACTTATGAGTCACTTCTGATCGCACCACTTGGCTTAACGAGTGCCGATCAGTTAGCATTTTAGAAAGCGGAAGATTGCTCAAGCATCGCACCGTCGCATTGCTCACATTGGCTGCCAATGAACCCCGAGGATCTGAATTTTTAAATAAGTAAGCTATGGGATTATTAATATAGGTCTCGTACCACACACCGACACCCATGGGCGCGCCTTCTTCAGAATTCACAGCTTGGCTGCGCAAGTAAGCCTGATCCATTCTTAAATCTAAGACATAAACTTTTCCTAGAAAATTTATTACAAATGCTTTCCATGAAAGTTTAGGCCATAAAAAATGAAGCCCTGGCTCAGTTACAGTTTCAACCACTTCTCCGAATAAAGTATAAACTTGGCAGGTGGCTTCGCTGACCGTTGTGTAAAATAAAAATAATTGCAGAACTTTAAGCAGCACTACTTCAAAAATCAAAGCTGCAAAGATTCCTGTTAAGATTTCTAAAACTAATGATTCCATGAATCTTCTCTCCTATTTTTCAAGAATGACGCGTTTTGCTTTTTGAAACACATTGATTTTTACGTTACGAACAAAATTTTGAAGAACATCAGGGCCACTTTTTTTAAGTTCTTTTAATTGATTAGCTAAAGCTATTAAAGGCTCAACTTCCGCCTGAACTTTTAATGTTTCAATTTCAACCGCTCGTCGTGATAAGACAATCGTTTGATCGGCTGAGGCTTTAGCTAAACTTATTTCAGACGAAACATTATTGTAAGCTGTATTGATGGCGGCCAAAGCACTTTCAACCTCATGAGGAGGCTCAATGCCCGTGATTAAAGACGCTTCAAGAATAATCCCGTATCTTGCCGCAGAACTTTTACATTCTTCGAGCATGGTATCGTTGATTTCACGTAAATTTTTTCTTAGGTCGTTGATTGAAACTGTGTCTGAAATATGGGTGTCGCTTAAATTTAATTTAGCCGGTTCTAAGCCTTTTTTAGAGCTCTCATAATTAGCGATTTTTTCTCGGAGAATGGAAACAAAATATCCCATGACGTGCACGATAGGGTTTTTAATTCCAAAAAAGTAGGCGTAAAGATTTTGTTCACAGACGCGAAAGCGAATTTGACCTTTCAAACCAATATTGAGCTGATCCTGAGTGACGGCCTCAAGCAAAGTGCCGTTGTTATTTGCAGAATGGCTTTCAGGATCGGTTGCCATATTAATGGTTTCCGTAGCGATTGATGTTTTATAAATTTTTTCCCAAGGCATTTTAAAATGCAGACCGGGCCCTATGCTATGAACCACGGGGAAATCGTAACGAGCTTTTTCTTCGACCGTCAGAGTTTCGGCCATAGGCTGACTTGAGGTTCTTAGATCTTTAAAGCGATCTGCTCTGCCAAAAACTGTTTTCACAGCTCTTTCATTTTGATCGACAGTATAAAACCCAAACAAAATACAGCGAATAATGAAATAGATTAGAATTCCAAGAAATAATCCCAAAGGACCTCCGTCGAATTTTTATTTGGATCATTACAGGTCAGGGTTAAGCGCTTGTCAAATCATGGTCATGTTGCGAAGGACTAAAATAAACTTAAGCTTTCACCAAAATTTCGAGTCAGACTGAAAACGGCGCTAGGACCCGTGAGGTGTTCATGATCTGACACATAATACCCAATGGCACTAGACAAAGCATTTTGCTGCCACTTCATTCGATAAACACCATAAAGCGATGATGAGCGCTGATCACCGGCAGAAACTTCGCCTGCAGAATAAACGATAGCTGCCAAGCGGTCGTTGGGTAACTTATACCCTAATAGCGCATAGTTTTCCAAATAACGATGGTTTCCAGGAAGAACGATAAAGTTTTCTAGTTCTATAAATACTTTTTTGGTTTCCACGGGGGTTTTAAGATCTCTCCACAATAGACCACCTAGGAAAACAATATTTTGATAACCTGCTCCTAGTTTTACACTGTACTCGGTGCGCTCGACGGTGCCCTGACATTGATATTTTTCACAATCAAAGTTAGAGGTCGAAAAAAATCGGGACGTGCTTCCCTTTTGCACTTCAAAAACTAAAGGAGCAATGGGCGAAATTTGAATAAAAGCTTCTGCTGTGGGACTTCCCCCCCCGCGAAGACCTGCTCGGTAATATCCATACAATGGATTGTCTTTTTGAAAGGCTCCCCAAAGTAAGCCATCGTAAGCTCCTTCAGCAATTAAGTTAGTTCCAGAAGGCTTTGTGCGTGCACCTATATAAATTGAGGAATTAATTTCAGCTTTTGCGAAACTTGCGAACGCAAGAATGACTATAATTGCAAATATGGAAGATTGAAATTTTACGAGATATTTATTCATTTTTCTAAAAGAATTTCTAAGTCTTTAAGACTGGCATCCATATCTTGCTCAAGTTTTCTTTTTTGCCCTAAAAAATTATTCACTATAAAACTAAGGATATTTGCCGGAAAAGGAATTTGATCCGTAATACCCATTTTGACTTTTGTTTCCGTCTCAGAAATCTTTTCTGCAATAAAGTAATTATTAAAGCTGACTTCAAAAGGTTTTTTCAGTCGAATTTTTGTCTCTAGTTTTTCGCCTTCAATGATATTTGTAATTTCCTGCTCGCCAGTTCCCACTTCTTTATTTTCGCTGACCCAAGAGGCCATAAAACCCAATGTGCCATCAGTGCCGCTAAATTCTTTTTTCATCAAAGGATCTTTTTTGGCCCAAGCACTCCACTGGTCATGATTTTTTAAAATTTTTAGGTGGCTAAAAACTTGATCGATGGGTTTTTGAATCAAGATGACTCTTTCAATTTTATAACTATTAGGAGCGACTATTCCTAAAGTGATGATCGTTAAGAAAATCGTAGAGAAAATCATTAAATAAAATTTCATTTTTTTCCTTAAAATATAGCTTAAACAGGCTAAAACTCGTGGAGATTCAAAATTTCCTTACATTTTCCTATTTGGTTTTCTATTTCAAGTAAAGATTTTTTAAGTTGGAGGATTTCGCGTTCATCCAGTTCACTTTCAAGGGCTTGGACAACGATAGGGTGTTTTTTAAGCCATTGCCCTTGCCTTGAGGCATAAGTTTCAGGAATGCCAGACCGCAATGCCGCCAGTTTGGCATTTCCGTCTTCAAGATATTCAACAATAAATTTTAGGGTTTCTAAAGTAAGAATTTTTTTGTGGGCTTTTAATTTTGAAGAAAAGCCCATTTGACGAATTCGCATGTTTAAAAGCAGGAAGCTGCTAAATAACCCACACCTTTAACGCGAGACACTTTGTAAAAGCCGCCTTGTTTGTCAGCCCAGATCTTACGACCTTTTGGCAGAGTAGTCAGAGTTGCCGACTTTGCACTGGGCTTACTTTTCATGTCACAGGCTTTTTTAGTGGTTTTAAAACCGCCGTTGTCAGATTTTTCATCTGCGGCTTCGCTGGATTTTTTATTTTTTGCTGATTTTTTATCAGCATTTTTATCTGCCGCTTTTACTGATGTTTTGGCTTCGGCCTTCGGTTCGACTTTAGACCGTATTTTTGAATTCAAAACGGGAGAATCAGGAATTGGAGGCGCTTTCTTAGCAGGCTCTAATTGCTGGGCTGTTGTTTCATTACTAATAGGAAGAACTGGCAATGGCGCCGCGCTATCAAGTTCTGAGAGCTGAGCTTCACCCGCTTTAAGTTCACTTTCAGCCGTTGCCAATTGATCTTCTTGCTCGATGACGGCGGGAGTTTCAGATGGTGCTTCGTCACGACTCGCGCAGCCTGTCAGGCTTTGAAGAATAAATGCTGCAAATAAAAGACGTTTTCCAAGTTGAGTTAACTTTTTCATATGACCACCTTCCATGGGTTTGACCTCAAAAGCATATTACGAAATGGGCCGATAAACAAATTTGATTCAAGTTCAGGTCTAAAATTCCATAAAACGGATCAAAATGTCGTAATTGACGTTCAAATCGACGCTTTCTTGATGGCTGCCACCAAACTCAGCTTTCAATAAGTGCTCAATATCATTTTTCTTCATGTTGACTGATTTTATGGGAAGTGTGTTTAAGGATCATTTTCTCAATTTCTTTTGCTGCGATTTCTTTTTCGCGAGCTCGTCCTGCTCTTATCATTTCGATCAAAGATAAAAGCACATATAGCTTTGGATCAGCAAGTGCTGCCTTTGGCACTGACTCATAAAATGGCACAAGAACCATACCCTTTTTTTTACCCTGTATAGATGGCCAAATATAAATACTATCATCCCTGTATTTGACATATTTAAAATCCGGATGGGCAAAGGCCGTTGGAATGCCCGTTGACAAAGGTCCTAGCTCTGCCGGACACATGTATTTTAATCCGTGCACAACAAACTCGACGCACGAACTACCTATGACAAAACCTTCTGAATTTATAAGCTGAGCCTGTTTCAATCGCTTAATTCCATGGCTGATTTCAGCCTGGCTAAGAAAAAGCGAAGCCGCCAAATCTTTTTGCGAATCGTTTGGCGCTAAAACGAGCTTAAGCATAACCAACATGTCCTGAGGTTTTATTCCGTTAAAGTTTCTCATTGATTCAATATACTCCCTTTGATTGCATATTGCAATTTGCAAATTACATTATGCAATCGGATGTTTTTCGCTGTTTATCAGAGGACTTTGGCCTGGATTTAGTCCTGCTGGAAACGGATCAAAATGTCGTAATTGACGTTCAAATCGACGCTTTCTTGATGGCTGCCACCGATATCGGGGTGAAAAACGCGGGATAGTTTTTTTTTGGCGGTTTTAAGGTCTTCTTCTTCAAAAGGTATTTCCAATGGAAAACCGTTCACAGCAAAAAACTGCAGAGCTTGCTCAACGTCTTCGGGATAGGTCGGACGTTCTGGCTGAAATTTATTTTTTTTCTTTTCATCTTTTATAGCTTTATTTCTTAATTTTTGTTTTTGGTACTGCTGTTTTTTATAATCATCTTGTTTGGCTTTAAAAGCAGATTGTTTGGGACTGTCTTCACTAGATTTTTTTTCGATATTATTTTTTGAAGATAAAAAATCGGGATATTTTGTTTCCGTCCAAACAAGCAATGCCCAAATATGTTTGCACAATTGTCCTTTTTTTGACGATGGGCATGAACAATCAGCATTAAAATTTTCGTCTTCAATGGCTTTAGCTTTTAAAGATACTTTAATCGAGGTTGAGGCCTTGATATAGCCTTCGATCAAGGTGTCTGAACCCACTGAAATCACGACAGCATTTTTATTAACAAATTCCGAACCGCTGTTTCGGACTTCGGGCTTAAAAAAATGTTCAAGGGCTGCAGTTAGTGACATAGGGGCCTTTCTTGTCTTTTCAACATTAAGGGATAAAAACCACGATAGCTACCCTCAACGGAAATGATAAGTGCTTTTTTCTTTAAACACTGTTTGAATGCAGCCAGCCTATAAAATTGAAGATTATCACTAGGAGAAATTGATGGAAAGATATCCTAAAAAAAGACCTACCAGAAAGCCGTCTCACCCTGGAGAGATCTTAAAAAGTCTTTGGCTTGATGAACTCGGCTACAGTCAGTCCCATTTCGCTGACCTGCTTGTCGCAGCATCAAATGGACTATCAAAAAAATCAACTATGCAAACTAAACTCAATGAAGTCATCAGCGGCAAAAGATCCATCAGTGCAGAGTTTGCAGTTCTAATTAGTAAAGTCCTTAAGAGCAGTCCCAAAATGTGGATGAACTTACAGGTTCAACTTGATATTTGGGAGGCCGAAGAGAAAGTGGCCTAAAACTCTTCAATTCTTTCATATTGCCATCACAATCCCAGAGTCAATTTGCAGAGAGTCCTTGGAAACTTCATTAATTAAACTTTGCTAAATCATTACTCGAGACTGCTTTCTTATCGCCCCTATCTTCTGTCCTGACTCCTTTTTTATCCGATTACCAAATAAACTATAAATCAAGATTTATACCAATAATTTCAATAACTTAAAGTCTACCTTTGAGACATTTAACATATATTAATAGATAAAAAGGCCACTTCTAAAGAGGCAATTAGGCCTCCTTTAATAGCCACTAGGAAGTCTTTATGACCAGACAACAGCATCGGAAACAAAAACTTGCAATAAATGAGCCTCTCCACTATAGTGGATTAGTGAGTCGACTGATTACGATTAACATCTATGCTACGACATCAGGAAAAGAACCTTTTAGCGATTGGTTGGATTCTCTTGATGGGTCTGTTAGAGGAACTGTTAAGGCACGAATTGACCGATTACAGCAAGGCAACTTTGGAAATGCCAAAGCTCTCAAAGACGGTCTTTTTGAACTTAAAATTAAGTCGCCGGCGTTTCGAATTTATTACGCTGAAATCGGAAAAGAGATTGTTCTCTTGATTTCTGGTGGTGATAAAGCTGGTCAGTCTGACGACATTCAAAAGGCCAAAAAATATTTGGCCGATTACAGGAGCAGATATGCCAGCAAAAAAAAATCCTAAGTTGAAAACTTGGTCGCAATTGAAACAAGAACGATTCAAAAAGAATCCCGACGAAGCGATTGAATATCTTCATGCTTCGCTTGAAGAAAATTATGATATGCCTGAAGCCATCGTTGAAGCTATTCGCTCTGTTTCTGAATCTCTTGATTTGTCTATTGAAAAATTGGCGAAGAAGTCAAAACTTCAGCCCTCTACGCTTTATAAAGCACTTGGAAAAGACGGAAACCCTACTCTAGGAACTTTGACAGCCGTGTTGAAAGCCATGGGCCTTAGATTGTCGGTTGAGAAAGCGTCTTAATAATGAACAAGTGACAACATACAATCAGCTAAGGTAGGTTGCATAAAGTAAAAAGCTTTCTCCTAGAATTAAGCTTCGATGTCCGTTCTAAAGCTGGTGTGAAATACCGTTTAGTTTGGTTGATTGAAAAAGACGAACTTTTTATTGGCATCATTAATGCCTTTAGGAGAAAGTGATGAAATTTCCGAATCAAAAACAGCTCGCAAAAGTCAGGAAAAAGCTTGAGAAGTCGGAAGGCTCTTTGGTCTTGTCCCCTACGTCGACACCGCTTGAAAAATTTCGCTATAATATTTGCCGCCAGTTTGTGATCTATCAACGAGAACACGAGCTAAAATGCAAAGATCTTGCGAAAATCGTGGGTGTTGACGAAAGCATTATGAGTAAAGTTCTTCGTTAAATGCTTTCAAAAATTTACCCTAAACACTATCTTGTGTTAAAGGTGTCTTAAAAAAGAGTAAGCCTTGATGTTAATAACTTTGAAGAGGCAATTTTGCTTTTTCTTCGGGAAGCTCGAAAGCTGGTGCAAAATGAAGGCTAAAAAAGAAATGATTATCGGATTTATGACCTTGGAAGACCTGGGACAAAGCGCTCTTCGTGCGATTAAGACCAAAAAACCAAACCTTCAGCCCAAGAATATTATTTATTTTGATTCATGGAGATCGTTTCGTGGGTTTATGACATTGCAGAAGCTAGAAATACTAATGATGGTTTCTAGCGTTGAACCAAAGTCGATTTACGAGCTGTCTAAACTCCTTGATCGCAGCCTTGCGGCTGTTCAAAAAGACTGTGAAATGCTTGAACGCACTGGCTTTATTAACTTAAAAAAACAAAAGACAGGCCGAGGCTCGATCACGCCAACTCTTGTTTTTGATTACGATAAGATTGTTGTCAGATTACCCAAACATCCCTACGAATTGACTTTTAAAGCAGCTGCCTAGACCTGAACAGCTACACGATAAGCAGTGGCTTTTGGTAAATTAGCCTTACTGAAACTAAATTCAATTCATTAGAAAGGAGCTGGATTATATAGTCCTTGGCATATCTTGTCTCAGCTTGAGACAGACCCTGACATTGCCCTTGAAGTGTATTATTTAATAGTATACTATTAAATAATACCTATATAGTTCCGAATAGTTGCATGAAGAGAACGTTTATAGAAGCTACGGACTTTAAGGAAAAGATTGAAAATTTAGATGAAGAAAACTTGCTACAAACGATACAGAACGAAATTTTAAAAGATCCCGAAACTGGAGTATTAGGAAAAGGAACCGGAGGAATTAGAAAGTTTCGAGTTGGTGCAAAAGGTAAAGGAAAAAGTGGAGGAATCCGGATCTTTTACCTCGATCTTCCAACTAAAGAAAAATGTTACCTGCTCTTTATTTTAGAAAAATCAGAAGCAGAAAATATAAGCGCACAAGGTAAAATAAAATTAAGAGAACTTGCTCAAAAATTAAAGAAATAGGAGTGTTTATGAAAAAGAAAAATCCTATGAAATCATCAAAGCTTGAGCTGGGGTTGCTGAAGGGCCTAAAAGAGGCTGTTGCGTTTGAAAAAAAGAAGATGAATCTCAGAACTACGACTTTGGAAATTCCGGATGTTCCACCTGCGTTCAGCAAAACGGAAGTTAAGGAAGTGCGTGAGGGTTTGAATGTGAGCCAACCAATTTTTGCGCAAATTCTTGGTGTTTCTGATGGTACTGTTAAAGCCTGGGAAAGTGGAGCGAATATGCCTAGCGGAAGCTCCGCCCGTCTTATTCAAATGGCCAAGCAAGAGCCTGAAAAGTTTCAGAAAATCATACAAAGCTTGGCTAACTCATAAGTGCCCTGCTTGCATGGGCAAGTTTCCCATTGCTGACGGCATCCTCTGTAAAAATTTGATAAACCGCCGCATTGCTTCCCAGTGGACTAACTAATAATCACTTTAAGACCAACATCGGTTTCAATTTTTAACAGTGTTGATAGACATTATGCGGATCTCGGCCTATCCTCAGCGCCTATGAAAAAAGCCCTTATTACAGGTATTACAAGCCACTAAAATTAATGAGGGTCAAAACTAAATTCTTAATGAAAAAACAGTTTTTTAAGAAAAAATTTTTCGAATTTAGAAAATATAATCTCTATAGAAAAAAGTCTTAAGTTGACTGTCAGAATAACGGTAAATGAGCAAAACCAGCAAAAACCACAGACAAACACCAAACATGATCCAGCGCTCTTTTTTTTGTGACTTCATTCTTTGAATTCTACTAAACTTTGGTAGCCAGATCAACCGCTGCCATTGCACTCAAGTTTATAATTTGCTTGAGTTGAGACAACAAATATGGGTTAGTGGGCTTTCATGAAAGCCCAAAAGAAAATTCTTATTTTAGGTGCGTCAGGCATGCTGGGTCATAAGCTTTGCTTGCGACTAAGTGAAAATTCGGAATTCCAGGTTTTCACAACCGTCCGAACAGAATCCGAACTCAGCTTCGATCGATTATTTTCAAAGTCAGTGCAGATATTTACTCATGTTGATGCAAGCTGCCAAGAGACCTACACTAATGTTATAAAAAAGGTTTCTCCAGATGTGGTGATCAATTGCATTGGAATTGTAAAACAAAACCAAGAAACTAAAAACTTCGCCACTTCAATCGCAATTAACTCTCTTTTTCCGCATTTAGTCGCCCAATCCTGCAAATTGACTGGTGCTCGTATGATTCATATCAGCACTGACTGTGTATTTAACGGAAAACAAGGCTCTCCTTATTCTGAAAGTTCCAACAGCGACGCCGATGATCTTTATGGAAAATCAAAGTTTTTAGGTGAGGTCATTGATCAACCCCATGCAATAACTTTGCGAACTTCGATTATAGGCCGAGAGATTATGCATCCGACCGGATTGCTAGAGTGGTTTTTATCTCAGAAAAACAAGGAAATTAAAGGCTTTTCTAGAGCGCTTTACTCGGGGCTTACGACGAATTTAGCTGCGGATGTAATTTCAGAGGTTATTTTGAATCATCCAAAGCTTAGCGGTTTATATCATGTTGCAACGGAGGCCATTTCAAAATATGACTTGCTTCAGATTGCAAATGAAATTTACAAAGTCGATGCACGTATTAAAAAGGAAGACGATTTTTTCTGCGACAGACGTCTCGATGGGACGCAGTTTGAAAAGGCTACAGGCTGGAAAGCTGCTACTTGGCCTACCCTTATCGAAGCGATGTACAAGCAGGATCTAAATCTATATCAGTCATTTTGGAGCCAATAAATGAAAACTCTTATTGATGGAAAAAGAATATTAATCACTGGTGGAACCGGATCTTTAGGGAAAGTTCTAGTTCGCAGACTGTTAAGCGGAACCAATGGCACTCCGGAAAGTATTACTATTTTTTCGCGCGATGAGGCCAAGCAACATCAGATGCGCATTGAGTATTTAAAAAGTTCGAACAATCCCACAGACGAAGTGATTTATAATAACTTTGCAGAAAAAGTTAAATTCCGCATCGGAGACATTCGCGACTTCAACAGTATCGCTAGTGCCCTTCGTCAGGCTGACATTGTTTTTAATACGGCCGCCTTAAAGCAAGTTCCCACCTGTGAGTACTTCCCCTTTCAAGCGGTCATGACAAACATCATAGGTGCTGAAAATATCGTGCGCGCGATCGCCAATCAAAATCTTCCTGTTCACACCGTTGTGGGAATTTCGACGGACAAAGCCGCCAAACCGGTGAACGTGATGGGCATGACAAAGTCCTTGCAAGAAAGAGTTTTTGCAACAGGAAATTTGGAGTGCAATAAGACTCGCTTTGTTTTAGCTAGATACGGAAACGTGTTAGCTTCACGCGGCTCGGTGATTCCTCTTTTCCATGAGCAGATAAAAAAAGGCGGACCGGTTACGATCACAGATGGCAAAATGACAAGATTCTTGCTTAGCTTAGAAGAAGCTGTGGATGTTATTTTGTTTGCTGTTGAGCATGGCCATCCTGGTGAAACATTTATCCCAAGGATTCCAGCCGCCTTAGTGACTGATATTGCAAAAGTTCTTATTGAAAATCGCAAGATCGAAACAAAAGTCACAGGGATTCGCCCTGGAGAAAAACTCCACGAGGCCTTGATCACAGAAGAAGAGGCTCAGCGCACGATCAGTCGTGGGCCTTACTATGTGATTGGACCTATCTTGCCAGAACTTCAAATGGAGGTTCACCACAAGGGTCCATTTCTTGTGAAAGAGTACACTTCAGCTGATGATCTTATGAACTATGAACAAACTCGCGAGTTGCTGACGAAAAGAAATCTCCTTTACAATGAAAATGCTAATTTGGCAGATCAAGTTCACGGAGAGATGCTGCGATGAAAGTCTTAACCGTATTAGGGACAAGACCGGAAATCATTCGATTAAGTCAAATTATCAGAAAATTGGATCAGTGTGTGGATCACAAAGTGGTTCACACCGGTCAAAACTTTGATCACAAACTAAGTGAAGTTTTTTTCCAAGATTTAAAAATTAGAAAGCCTAATTATTTTTTTAGCATCCAATCCAAGTCCGCTTTTGAACAAATTGGTCAGATCTTAGTTCAGTGTGAAAAAGCTTTTACTGAAGAAAAACCTGATCGTATTTTGATTTTGGGTGATACAAATTCTGGTCTGTCAGCGATTGTAGCTAAACGTATGGGAATTCCTGTTTTCCATATGGAAGCTGGCAATCGATGCTACGATCAGCGTGTTCCAGAGGAAACCAATCGCAAGGTCATTGATCACTCGAGTGACGTTTTACTTCCTTACACCGAACGGAGCCGAGCTAATTTATTGGCTGAAGGCATTGCGGCTCCACGAATCTATGTTACTGGAAACCCCATTGCCGAAGTCATAAAGTATTATGACTTGCAAATTAATCAAAGCGAAGTCCTGTCCCGGTTGGGAGTTAAGAAAAATCAATTTTTTCTGGTGACCGTCCATCGCGCCGAAAATGTTGATTCTGAAGAAGGCTTAATTTCATTACTTAAGTCTTTCCAAAACTTAGCTGATAAGCACAAGATGCCAATTCTTATAAGCACTCACCCAAGAACAAAATCGCAATTAGATAAACTTGGTTCAAAAGTAACTTCACATTCTAATGTGAAGTTTTTAGATCCCTTCAACTTTTTTGATTTTATTCATTTAGAAAAAACAGCTTTCTGCGTTTTAAGTGATTCTGGAACTGTTCAAGAGGAATGCTCTTTGTTCGGAGTTCCTAATGTAACTTTGCGTGAATCGACAGAAAGACCTGAAACCTTGGAATGCGGCAGCAACTTTATTGCAGGCATTCAAAGTGAAAGTGTTTTACGAGCTGTCGAGATTGTGACAGCAAAAGACGCTGTCACATGGGTCGCACCCCCTGAGTACCAACAGCTGAATGTTAGTGATACGGTTGTAAGACTTGTGACCTCGAAGCATCTAGGATTACCATGAGCGCCTTCAATCCAAAAGTCTCTGTCGTCATCCCGGTTTACAATGGCGCAAATTATATGCGCGAAGCGATTGATTCGGCCCTCAAACAAACTTACAAAAATATTGAGGTCTTAGTCATCAATGATGGTTCGAAAGACAATGGCGAAACCGAACGAATTGCTAAATCTTACGGAGATCAGATTATTTATATCGCAAAACCTAATGGCGGCGTAGCGACAGCTCTCAATCTTGGGATTGAGAAAATGACCGGCGACTATTTTTCCTGGCTCAGCCATGATGATGTTTACTTTGAAAATAAGGTCGAGCATCAAGTTAGACATTTGGAAAAGCTGTCTGATAAAAGTATGATTGTCTTTTCGGACATACAATTGATTGATGAAAAAAGTCAGCCGTTCTCGGAAATCCCTTTAACAAAGTTAGTATCTAACTGTACACTCTATGACCTTCTTGCACATCAGGCTCTGCACGGATGTGCCATGCTAGTTCCAAAAAGTTATTTTAAAGAATTCGGAAATTTCGATGCTTCTTTACCAACAACACAAGATTATGACCTTTGGGTTCGAATGGCAAAAACACATAATTTTATTTATTGCCCCGGCGTCGTAACGAAAAGTCGTGAACATTTTGAACAGGGATCAAAACAGAACTTTCATCGCGCCGCCGTTGTTGATTTTTTTAATTTGCATCTTAAGGCCATCACTCCTGAATTAATGAATAAAGTTTTTACTAACGAAGAACGACTTTCTAAATATATGACATTAATGAAACGACTTGCTAATCTGTCCCTGTTCAGCCTTTTCTTTAAATTGCAAAGCCAAGCACTGATAGGCTCACAAGATAGTTTTTCAGACAAGGTATCTTTTTTTATCAGATCTACTTCGCTATTAATCTACGGATCTATTGGGGGGAAGATTAAACGGATTATTCCCGCGCCGATAAAAAAGTTACTTAAAAGAATAATAAAGCCGCCCGTGACTTTGGATTTTACACAAATTTATAAAAAGAATACTTTCGGCAGTGAAGAGTCTCATTCTGGAGAAGGTTCAACGATGGCGCAGACCGAAGTCATTCGACAAGAAATTCCTAAGCTTTTAATTCATTACAATATTCGATCTTTTTTAGACATCCCTTGCGGTGATTTTAATTGGATGAGGCACTTGGATCTTTCTCAGATTCAATACTTTGGCGCGGATATCGTTCCGGATCTGGTTCAAAAATGTCGCGAAGTTTACGGCCACAGCCAAAGGCAATTTAGTCAATTGGATTTGATTAAAGATATCTTACCATCTGTCGATCTTATTTTTTGCAGAGATTGTTTGGTTCATATGAACTATGAAGATGCTTTGAAGGCGATAACAAACATGAAAAAATGCGGCGCTAAGTATCTTTTGTCGACGACATTCACGAATCGTTCCCATAATGAAAATCTATTCGGAATTTGGCGACCCCTCAATTTACAATTGGAGCCCTTTAATTTTCCGAGGCCCCTTCAGCTGATCAACGAAGCGTGTACAGAAGGCGATGGGAAGTTCAGCGATAAATGCCTAGGCCTTTGGCGGCTGACCGATTTATGAGAAACTACCAATGAGAATCCTTGTTCTAGCTATGGCTGACAGCGTTCATACGGCAAGATGGCTTTCGCAGATCACGGATCCTAAGATGCAGATCCTACTATTTCCTATTGAACCCTGTGTTCCCCATCCTGAATTAAAAGGCTGGAGCAAATTTTTGAGCCCGTTTCAATTAGTTCAGGTGAGCAAAAGATCGATCAGCACTTTGGTTCCTTCTTTCGTCTTCAACTACCTTCTCAATGCGTTCTTGAAAAGGTATGTTAGCAAACACTGGTTAAACCTGTGGCTTAACCTGACTATTAAAGTTTATAAGCCTGACATAATTCACAGCTTGGAATTTCAACATGCCGGTTATTTGTGCCTGGCAGTTCGCCAGCATTGGAAGGGAAAATTCCCGACTTGGATTGCGACTAACTGGGGAAGTGACATTTCTTTATTTGGCCGACTTAAAGCCCACCAGCCTGCGATACAAGGCATTTTAGAAAATGCTGATTATTACTCAGCTGAATGCCAACGGGATTACCAACTAGCAAAACAACTGGGTATGAAAGCTAAACCTTTGCCTTGCGTTCCCAATGCCGGCGGTCTTCATATTGACCAACTAAAAGATCTCCGAAGCTTCACACCTACGAAGGAACGACAGATCATTGTCGTAAAAGGCTACCAATCCACTTTCGGCAGAGCTTTGGTCGTCCTTGAAGCCTTGGCTAAAATTCAAAAGCACTTACAAAAATTTGAAATTCATATTTACTCGGCCGAACGGCCGGTGGAAGTGGCTGCTGAATTAGCAGCTCAAGACCATGGACTTAATATTAAAATGTATCCGGCAGGTCTTCATATTCTTACTCATGAAGAAATGATGGAACTTCATTCTAAAGCGCGTGTTTACATTGGGCTTTCGATTTCTGATGGTATTAGCACTTCGCTTTTGGAGTCTATGGCCCTGGGAAGTTTCCCCATTCAAACGTGCACATCTTGTGCGGAAGAATGGATCGAGCATGGAAAATCTGGCTATATTGTAAAAGCCGACGATAGCGAGACACTCAGTCAATTTATACTAAAAGCTCTGCAAGATGATGAAATGGTCACAAAAGCCGCTGAAATAAATTGGCTTACTATTCAAGCACGAGCTTCGTTTGACCACACGTCTCAGGTCGCAGAATCTTTTTATAAAATAGCTTTTAAAAACTAAAGAATTTTTCCGTTAAATAAACACTGCTTACGGATCCCAGAAGGTCGCTTGGATTTAATTGTTGTGACTGAGTAGCGTTCTTGTTCCATTTGATGTTTTTGAACTTCCATCCAATCTGGAGCTGGCTCATCAAAGCTATGAACATTTTTTTTACCCTTCACCGCATCTTCAAAAATAGATTTAAAAGATAGCGTATCAATGACAACCGAAGAGTAGCCCTCATGATAAAGTTTTTCCCAAATACTAAGATGATCGTCTTTTTGTAAAATTCTTTGCAGGTCCGCCCGGGTCGACAGACACAACAGTGACTGTGGAGAGAGGGGCGATCGATAGTAATAAAACATAGCGATTTTTTCCCCAGGCTGGCGATTTTTATCAGCCAAGCGCAGAGTTTGCCAAATTGGATCGTCCCACTTTTTATCCTGCAAGACCGCGTACCTGATCGCTTCTCCAGTATGTCCTTTCCAAATTGCAATTTGGCTGTATAAAACTCCAGCCACGACGAGATATATAATCCAGAGCATTCGCTTTTTATAAACTTCGCTATTGAACATCTCTGGCAACTGGCTCGCGCAAATTGCCAAATGGGGGTACATCATGCTTCCTACAATTAAAAAATATCTTGGGGCTAAAACAGAAGGTCTAAAAATCACCCAAATTATTAATCCCGCAGCGGCTGATAAAAACAAAGCAAGACTGCTCTTTGAGGAAAGTCCATTGGGGCGTACGAAAAATCCCAAGGGCAAAAGAGCCAGCCATAGCGGAGAAAAATTCCCGTGTTGCATAGGGTACTGGCCAAACACCAAGGCCAATGGATAAGTTTTAACAATCCAACTAGTGTTTTCGGAATTAAACCAAACTTGATCTAAGTTAAAACCTTCCGGACCTTTTTTATAAAAGAAAAATGGTGCCAGAGGCTCGCCAAACAAATACCAGTTTTTCATAGCGTTAACGGCAAATATCACTAAAAATGCTAGGAGTACAAGCCCCGCCTTCTTCGCAAGTTTTGAAAATTTTTTTGAGGCCAAAAGTTCGCGGTAGGTATAAATTAAAAAAATAAAAAGTGCGATCGTCATATCGGGCAGATAACTGAGCTTATAAAAAATCGATAACGACCAAAGAGCTCCAATTAGCGCCAGATTCTTTTTCTCTGATAAGCCAGGTAACCATAGACAGACAGTGAAAGTTAATAAAGCCACGGCGTGGGCAAATAAGTCCGTCTTCCCATCCCACATTACTAACGTAAAGGCTGTGCTGGTTAAGAGGATTGCTACAGAAAATATTCCGGCCAAGCGGCTTCCTCCGACTTGTCGAGTTATCCCATAAATTAAACCAAGACTTGCAAAAGCCACATACCAAACAAAATTTTTCGCAGCCAGGATTCCGCCAATGGAAATTAACGCAGCAAGAATCACCTCAGCCCCTAAGCCATTTTGAATAAAAGGCTCATAAGTTGGGACCGTAACCAGCTCGTGCGTAAATGAAATAAGCTTTGATTGCGTTAAATAATAAGCCAAAGCGTCAGTGCCCGGTGGAGAAAAAGTCAGCACAAAAAACACCAGCATTAAAAATATGATAAGTGCCAAGCCAAGATTTTCCGGCGTTTTCTCAAGGGGTATCTTTTGAAATTTCCAAGCCAGCTTAGCCGTCCAGAGCCCCCAAATAATTACAGGAGCTGCTGAAAATAGAATGAATTTAGGGCTCAACCAGCCAAATTGCGCGACAACTTGTCCAAAAAGCCCCCAAATAGCAAAGCCTAGAACAAATTGCGCTGAGGCTTTAAGGTAGAAGTTTTCGAGGCGATGGCCGTCTTCTAACTGCCGAATTTGAATTTTAGATATTCTTAAAAGGGCCTTGCCCAACTCACTAAAAAACAGTGCGAAGGAAAATGCGATAAACCCTTGAAAAATCACACTTGTTGTCAGTTCCATAAGAGCCGTAGTACACCTGCTAAAACAGCTAAATCCAATTCTTAACGCGCCGAGCTTGCCCTGCTTTAATGAGTCTTCGAATCCCTCATTCGCAGCATTGATTGTTTGATTCTTTTAATCGTCACGTTTATAACGAACCGCATATGAAAGAATTGATTGCGTCGCTTAAAAACAGACAAGCCACCATTGGTATCGTCGGCTTGGGATACGTCGGACTTCCGCTGATGTTTTGCTTTCAAGAAGTGGGCTACAAAGTTGTCGGTTTTGATATCGATGAAAGCAAAATAAAAAAACTGTTAGCTGGCGAAAGCTATATCGAACACATTTCCAAAGAGCGCGTCACGAAAGCCGTTGCTAACGGTTTCCATCCGACCTCAGACTTCAAAAAAATCTCTGAGGTGGATGCCATTATTCTTTGTGTTCCCACCCCTCTTAATAAATTTCGGGAACCTGATTTAAGTTTTGTGATTAAAACAACCGAATCCATTTTGCCTTATCTTCGCAAAGAACAAATCATTTCCCTGGAAAGTACGACTTATCCTGGGACCACCGAGGAAGAGTTAGCACCCCGAATTGAATCGCGTGGTTTTAGCATTGGCAAAGATATCTACTTGGTTTTTTCTCCTGAACGAGAAGATCCAGGTCGCGGGGACTACACAACAAAAACAATACCAAAGGTCGTGGGTGGACACACAAACAATTGTTTAGAAGTTGGTATTTGTCTTTACCATGGTGCGATTGATACGATTGTTCCCGTCAGTTCCACTAAAACTGCAGAGATGACGAAGCTTTTAGAAAACATTCATCGCGCCGTGAATATTGGCCTTGTGAACGAAATGAAAATTGTTTGTGATAAAATGGGCATAGATATTCACGAAGTAATTGATGCTGCTGCAACAAAGCCCTTTGGCTTTGTTCCTTACCGTCCAGGCCCAGGTTTGGGCGGTCACTGTATTCCGATTGATCCTTTCTATTTAACTTGGAAGGCGCGCGAATACGGAGTTAACACGCGTTTTATTGAACTCGCGGGTGAAATCAATTCGGCGATGCCTTCATATGTGATGAAAAAGATTTCCAAAGCTATGAACCAAAAAAGAAAATCCTTTATGGGTTCAAAATTTTTAGTTCTGGGGATTTCTTATAAGCCTGATATCGATGATATGCGTGAGTCTCCAGCGGTTTTTCTGATGGAAAAACTTCGCGCTGAAGGCGCCCTTGTTGAATACTCTGATCCCCACGTTCCTGTGTTTCCAAAAATGCGTGAACACAAATTTGATTTAAAATCTGTAAATTTAACCGCTGAAACTTTAAATCAGTATGACTGCGTGGTCTTAACGACAAATCATCAAAAATTTGATTATGATTTGATTCGTCAGCATTCCCAAATGATCGTAGATACCCGTGGACAATATCGCCAATCTTTCCCCGAGCTCGTGAGGGCTTAATTTTATGTCGAAAAAATTCGTTATTATTGGAGTTGCGGGATACATTGCCCCAAGGCATATTGAAGCCATTAAAAGCACGGGTAACCAATTAGTCGCGGCTTATGATCCCAGTGATTCGGTGGGTGTTCTTGATCGCTATTTTCCGGACTGCAAGTTTTACACGGACTTTAATCAGCTAAAAGTCTTTGTTAAAAAAAATCCTGTAGATTATGTCTCCGTTTGCTCTCCGAATCATCTGCATAAAATACACATTGAATTTGGCTTAGAAAATTCAGCCCATGTTATCTGCGAAAAGCCTTTAGTGCTTTATGAAAAAGATCTGGATGAATTGGAAGTGCTAGAAAAAAAGTATAACCGACGTGTTTATTCAGTTTTACAGCTGCGTTTTCATGACGCCATTAAAAAGTTAAAAGACCAAGTCAGCTTACAGACCGACAAGCATTACAAAGTAGCTCTGACTTATTTGACTTCACGAGGAAACTGGTACCACGCTTCTTGGAAAGGCGATGATAGCAAATCCGGGGGTTTATCGACCAATATTGGTGTTCATTTGTTTGATATGCTGACCTGGGTTTTTGGATCGCTGCTGGAAATTGAAATAAAAGAAAAAAATCAAAGTACGGTGAAAGGTTTTTTAAAACTTGAAAGAGCCGATGTGAATTGGACCTTGTCGATTGATCGAAAGCTTCTGCCGGCGGACATTGTTTCAGCGGGCAAGACAACCTTTCGCTCGATTCAAATTGATGGTGAAGAATTCGAATTCTCTGAGGGCTTTACAGAACTTCATCAAACTGTTTATAAGCAGGCTTTATCAGGGGACGGATTTGGAATTTCAGAAACTCGCGCGGCCATTAAAGTGGTTGAAGCTATTAGGAAATTATAAGTGAATTATTTTAAGCACGAAACAGCCATTGTTGATGAAGGCGCGCAAATCGGAGAAGGTTCCCGGATATGGCATTGGGTGCATATTTGCGCTGGAGCTATAATCGGCACAGGCTGCGTCTTCGGACAAAATGTTTTCGTCGCTGGCAAATCTATTTTAGGCAATAACTGCAAAATTCAAAATAATGTTTCAATCTATGACAACGTCACTTTAGAAGATGACGTCTTTTGCGGACCCAGCATGGTCTTTACTAATGTTTACAATCCTCGCGCGGCAGTCAGTCGCCGTGAAGAGTACGGAAATACCCTTGTAAAAAAAGGCTCGACCATCGGAGCTAATGCGACCATCGTTTGCGGAACCTCCCTTGGAGTTTATTGCTTTATTGGCGCCGGCGCCGTTGTTAACAAAGACGTAAAAGATTTTGCTTTAATGGTCGGAGTTCCCGCCAAACAAATTGGCTGGATGAGCCGTTTTGGCGAACAAATTCCACTTCCGCTGATTGGCCAGGGATCCTGGGATTGTCCTCATTTGAAAGACACCTACACGTTGGTTGATGGCACTTTGAAAATCAGACAGGGAACTTTATGATGAAAACAATTGCTTACTTTAGTAATCTGTTCCCGCCCGTAGCGACAGGCTCTGCCACCCAAAGCTTTGGACTGGCCCGTGAGATGGCAGCACAAGGTCACCGCGTGATTGTGATCACTCCCCATTTAGATAAGAAAACTCCTAAGGTTGAAGAGATCAATGGGTTTAAAGTTTACCGGATTCCTTGTTTGCATTTGCCAAAGATGCAAATAGCTTTGAATTTTCCGTGGCTCAATTCGACTTTTTCAATTTCTAATATATTTCGTATTAGAAATATATTAGAAACCGAAAAAGTGGATTTGGTTCATGTACATAATCATATGTTTGATCTGGCCCTGATGGGTTCGCTTGTTAAAATTTGGTTAGGAATTCCTTTTGTTGTCACCATCCATACGATGATCAAGCATGCGAACCCTCTTTTTAATGCGATCCTATTCCCTCTAGATCGTTTCTTTTTAAAGTTCTTCGTGATCAGTCGCGCTGACGGGATTGTTTCTCCCGATGTTAATATGGATCGCTATATGCGTGAAAGATTTGATCGCCAGGACTCAAAAATTATTCCTTACGGCATCAGTCTTCCAACTTATCCTGGTGAACAGATTGAAAAAGAAATTGTTCAGAAATTCAATCTTAAAGATAAACGAGTCATTTTATCCTTAGGACATTTGCATTCGCTAAGAAACCGCATGGATTTGATCAAAGGCTTAGCTCTTATAAAAGATCAATTCCCTGACCTTAAACTGGTGATTGTTGGCGGCGTGATGGATCAGCGCCCGGTGCAACTAGTGAAAGAACTTGGGTTGCAAAATCACGTGGTGTTCACGGGTCCACAACCTCACTCGGTTGTTCCTGTTTTTCATAAACTGGCTGAAATTGAAGCCATGTGGCTTGATCAGGATAAAAACGATCTAAATTCTTTGGGCATTGCCTGCATGGAAGGAATGCTAGCTGGAAAGCCCGTGATGGCTGTCGCCAATGAAAGAACTTTTGGACCAGGAGTCCTTAAGAACGGCCAGAACGTGATTATTTTAAAATCCGGAAATCCACAGTATGTGGCAGAAAAAATCACTGAACTCTTTACTGACACTGCCAAGGGCCAAGCGATTGGCCAAAGTGCCCAGCAGATTGCGACAAAATATTTCGCATGGAATGGTGTGGCTGATCAGCACGAAAATTTGTATTCAAATATAATTGCTAGGTATGTGGCTGTTAGACAAGACAAAAAAGTTTTGGAGCGAGCTTAGATGAAGAAACTGATCATACTTGGATACGGCGGAACTTGTTTTGATATTGCCGATGTGGCTCAAGCCACTGGTGAGTTTGAAGTTTTAGGCTTTTTGGATGATTCTGCTTCCGGCATATTAAACCAATATCCATCGGTTCTAGGCCCTCTTTCGAAAGCGGCTGAATACAAAGATGTGTTTTTCGTGAATGGCATAGGTAGCCCTGCAAGCTTTACCAAAAGGCCTGAGATTTTAGAAAAACTTAAAATTAATAACTTTGCGACTCTTATTCACCCGGACGCCACTGTTTCACGGACTGCAAAAATTGGCGCGGGCTCAGTGATATTTTCGCAGTCCTCGATAGGAGCTCAGGCTGAGATTGGATGTCACGTCACCGTCTTACAGAATTCGGTGATCGGTCACGATAGTCATATTGGTGATTTCTCGATCCTTGCCGCCGGAGTTATTCTTTCAGGAAGAGTGCTTGTCGGAGCTAATTCCTATTTAGGAGCTGGCTGCAAGGTTAAACAAGATATTAAAATTGGTGAAAAGACGCTGGTGGGCTTAGGAAGCAGTGTTATTTCTGATATTCCGTCAAAGGAAGTCTGGGCCGGCACGCCCGCAAAAAAACTTAAATAAAAATATAAAGGGGATCGCAAATGATTGAAGGAAAAAAGATTTTTATCACAGGTGGAGCAGGCTTTATTGGTTCAACCCTTATTGGCAAACTGATTGAAAAAAACCAAATCACAGTTTTGGATACGATGTCGCGTCCGACCTTACAGACAAAGTCTTATGCCAATCACAAAAATTTGAAAATCGTCAAAGGTGACGTTCTTGATCAAAAGCTTGTTCGCGAAACAATGGGTGACGCGGAAGTGATCGTTCACTGCGCAGGCATCGCTGGTATTGACACCGTCATTAAACGACCGACGATGACGTTGAATGTAAATATCCTGGGGACACATAATGTTTTGGAAGCGGCTGTCGCTGCGGGAAAATGTGAACGTTTAGTTTGCTTTTCTACTTCTGAAGTTTTCGGATCTCACGCGCTTTCTTCCAAAGAAACAGATCGCACGGTGATTGGCGCTGCGGGACATGCGCGCTGGACTTATGCGGTCTCAAAATTAGCTGAAGAGCATTTGGCCATTGCTTATCACTCTGAGTATCAATTACCCACGACAGTAGTTCGCCCTTTCAACGTTTACGGTCCAGGCCAAATGGGTGAAGGTGCTTTAAAAAACTTTATCGACAGAGCCTTAAAGAACGAACCCCTTAGAATTTACGGTGAAGGCACTCAGATTCGGGCTTGGTGTTTTGTTGATGATATGGTGGAAGGCACTCTAAGAACGCTGTGGAAAAAAGAAGCGATTGGCGAATCTTTTAATATCGGCAATGCCCGCAGTGTGGAAACTATTTACGGCTTAGCCAATACGGTCATTCGCGTTCTTGGTTCTAAATCAACGATTGAATTTTTACCGGCCCTTTCTGCCGATATAGAGTTACGAATTCCAAACATAGATAAAGCTGAAAAAGTATTGGGATTTAAAGCGCAAGTTCAGCTTGAAGACGGCATTTTAAGAACAGCTGAGTACATTAGAAAGAGTTTATGATTCCGATTTCAGTTCCATTTATTGATCAGCAAGATATTGACGGCACCACTGAAGTGTTGAAAAGCGGCATGCTAGTACAACACAAAAATGTGCAGGCTTTTGAAGCTGAACTGAAGACTTGGTTAAGTCCTTCACACGCAGCCGTGGCTGTTTCAAATGGAACTGCCGCTTTGCATTTGGCTTTACTGGCACTTGGTGTTGGCCCCGGAGATCAAGTGATCGTTCCGACTTATTCTTGGCCAGCCACCGCAAATGCCGTCGAGCTTTGTGGCGCCAAGCCGATATTTGTAGAGATTGAAGAGCAAACTTGGGGATTAAATCCCAAAGCTTTTTCAGAAGCGATTCAAAAAGCCAGAGCAAATAATATACAAATCAAAGCGGCCATTGTCGTGCATGCTTTTGGTTGTCCTGCAAAAATGGATGAACTTCTGGCGACTTGTAAAGAATTTAATATTCCTCTGATTGAAGACGCAGCCTGTGCGATTGGTTCAACTTGGCATCAGCAAAATATCGGAACCCTGGCAGCGCTTGGATGCTTTTCATTCCATCCTCGTAAGGTTGTGACCACGGGTGAAGGCGGAATGATCGCCACCACTAGCAAAGAGATTGATCGTCAGTTAAGAGCTTTACGAAATCACGGTCAAGATCCTGATTCCCCGACCCCGGATTTTATTTTACCAGGCTTTAATTATCGCATGACAGATATACAAGGAAGCCTGGGTAGGACTCAGCTTAAGAAATTACCTGAGATGCTGGCAAAAAGAAGAAAGTTTGCGAACCTTTATATAAAAGAACTTAACTCAACCTCTTTAACTTTTCAGACTCCATTCCCAAACACCGAAACCAATTGGCAAACTTTTGCCGTGGTCCTTCCTCAGGGGTTAGACAGACAAACAGTCGTTAAGAAATTGGCGGATAAGGGGATTTCCGCGATGATGGGTACTTGGCATATTCCATTGATTCGTTACTACAAAGAAAAGTATGGCTTTAGTCTCGGAGACTTCCCCGTCAGTGATAAAATTTTTGAGCAATCCATGAGTCTGCCTCTTCATCATAAAATGGCTGAAGACGATATTTTGAAAATTGCCAAAGCAGTAAAGGAAAACCTTTAAAATGAAAATTTTAGTGACCGGATGCGCTGGATTTATTGGCTACCATCTGACAAAGAAACTTTTGGAAGCCGGACATACGATTCAAGGTTTTGATAATATTAATGACTACTATTCTGTTGATTTAAAAAAAGTGCGACTTGAGAACTTACGCCATCCTAATTTTAAATTTTTCCATCTAGATATTGGTGCAGATGAATTCAGTACGAAATGGGCAGAATTTAAGCCCGATTATGTTTATCATTTGGCGGCTCAAGCTGGAATTAGAGCTAGTTTAACTCACCCGGATTCTTACATTCATTCTAATTTACAGGGTTTTTTTAAAGTTATTGAAGCCGCCAGACACTGCCCTCCGAAGCATTTAATTTATGCTTCTTCTAGTTCGGTGTATGGAAATACAGCTGTTGTTCCATTTAAAGAAACAGATCCCTGCAACCACCCGATTTCCTTGTACGCCGCCACAAAAAAATCTAACGAGATGATGGCTTACACATACAGTCATTTATTTCAAGTTCCGGTGACAGGCTTACGATTTTTCACAGTGTACGGATCCTGGGGACGCCCTGATATGGCTTACTATTCGTTTTCCAAGAACTTGCTTGAAGGAAAAGAAATTCAACTTTTTGAAGCTGAAAAACAGAGACGGGATTTTACTCATATCACAGATGTGGTGGAGTCTTTAGTTCGACTTAAGGAATTAGCTCCTGCAATTCATCCGGAAGATAAATCAGCGGCAAGAATCCTGAATATTGGAGCGCAGAATCCCATTCCATTATTAGAGATGATTCAGACCATGGAAGAAGTGACTGGTAAGAAGTTCAAAATTAAACACATGCCCTTACAAAAGGGTGAAGTGTCGCTGACCTATTCAGATTCCTCAGCTTTACACCAACTGACCGGGTATTCTCCGAAAGTTCCTTTTAAGGAAGGTTATTCGGAATTTTACCGGTGGTTTCAGACGTATTCTGGAAAATAACTAAGCTTTTTGTCCACGCCCTTCAAGGCCATTATAACCGTAATCAACGTCAATTTTCATAAGCCCCGCTTCCTTGTGCCACGATAAAAACTCTTCTTTAGTGGCTGGTAAATCAAACGAGGCGCCCAACATGTCCATAATATCTACGATCGCAAATTCTTTAAATTTTTCGGATCTCATATTAGGTAGGCGTAGCGGGTAATTATCAAAAAGAATGTGCTGATTTAAAATCTTTCCACCAGGTAAAGACTTAATTATATGATATAGCGGCCAAAACAACTTCACATACCAATTAATCATTTTATAAAGTTTTTCAGGATTATTTGTTGGAACGAATTTTCTTAAAAAGTATTTTGTTTTCAACATTCCGTGGAATCTGGTCCATTTTACTAAAGCATATATATCGCTGGCAACGGCGCCGCCCGGTTTAAGCATATCAAGTAGTGCGAAAAAAGATTTTTTAGGATCTGGCGTGTGTTGCAAAACTCCAAAACAAAAAACTCTGTCGAAATTTTTTGGAAATGGCATTTCATAGATGCTGGCTTGAACGATCAGCAGATTTTCGTTATGCCCATTCTTTTTATAATTTGATTGAACCGACCCAGCCCCTAAATCAAAAGAAACAATTGTTGCTCCCGTGGACAGCGCATATCTTGTAAAGCATCCAGTTCCACATCCGGCCTCCAAAATCAACTCGCCTGACAAATTCTTGTCCCAGCGGGTCTCTTTCCAAAAACGATCTTCGAATAAAGTCAGTCCGGTGTCCAATTCATACATAATGTCCGGATGATTTCCCCATTGAAGAGAAAAACTGTCTGCATAATTACTGAGCGCCGAAAATCTGGGAATGAAATCAAGAACTGAAAATGAATTCTGACCGTCCGTCAAAGTACCAGTAAATACTTTTCCGTCTTTCATAACCGAATCAATGAGCGTCAACTCTTTTCCATTTTTTGGAGATCGTAATAATTTTAGATGTTCAAGACGCATTAATTCCTCACTTTACGTGCTGCTTTGGAGCGTTCGTTTCACTTTTCTTAAGACACGAAACACAGGACTTTTAATTAACAACAGTCCATTTTTCATTTTACGTAAGGTTCTTTTCATAATTCTTAAGCTTGGAGACCGTCGAAAAGAATTCGCTGACGTCGCATTTAGCCAGGTGCTTTTGATATAAGCTGCAAATTCTTTATCATCTACAGCATCGGGAAGTTTATACTCTTGCAGTTGATTTTCTTCCTCAAAAATCGAGTCGAAAGGAAGTCGAAATGATGCGCTTCGAGTCTTCTTTAAAACGACATAAAGCATGATGTCTCGATCATCATAAATTTCGAAATTTTCTTTGGTATATTCAATCAGCTGGCTGGTGAAATCCACTGTAAACCACATTTTTAAAATTTGGTAAGAGTTAACTTGGGCCATCTCATAAACAAAACGAGGGTGATAATTAAAATAACCATGATTCACCAAGCCTTGTGAGCAAAGTTGGTGAATCATAAGACCGTCCACCTCACAAATTTCATGTATATTTCTGAACACACCGACCTGGTCGAAACAATGCTCTGAAGTGCCAATATTTGTAACGATATCAAAAGACTTCAAATCAGGCTTTTGTTGTCTGACTGATTTATTTAAGTCAGCAATGATTTTTCCTTGAGTGTGCGACCCGCCGGCATCAATGCATGAGTATTGATTGATTCCATATCTATCATAAAGTTCCGCTGCAGTTTTTGGAGCAGGACCACGATTGCGACCTTCAATAATTCTTTCCGCGGCTAATATCGAATCAGGATGGGCGCTAATAACTTGCGCACCAAGCTCGACAACCTTTTTTTTATTTTTTAGGTGGCCTTGCTTTTCCAAAAAAGACAGAACTGCAAGCATTTCAGTGTTAATTCCCATTCTTTAACCTTTCCGATCAGACATACGTTGATAGAGCGCTCGAATTTCTTTCGAGATGACTTCCCTGTTTGCCATTTTAGCAACTGCTTCTAAATTTTCTGCTGCCATTTCGTCTGCTTTTTTATCATCGGTAAACGCTTCAACGAGTGCGTCTGCAATTTCCTGAGGATAAAGGTTTCTCGCGTAAAGGATATTCTTCCGATCAACCAATTTGTCTTTAAATGGGGGCAATGGCGAAAAGATCGGAACTGCCTGCGATGCCATGGCCTCATACAATGCATTAGGGATGCCTTCTAAAATAGAAGGTGCCATGACAACTCTTGATTGTTTCATCATTTCTAAAAGTTGTTTACGAGGAAGACGACCATGCACTTCAATTCGAGACTTCATTTCATCAGGCAGAAAATTCATCCATGTCGCAACTTCGTCATTGAGCGCAGCAAAAATAAATTTTACGCCCGGTAAGTTTGGAAAAGCCAGTTTTATTCCTTCGAGGGTGCAAAGACCTTTCGCTTCATTCCACTCGTAGGCCTTTGTCCAGAGGACTTGGCGAAGGGCCCTTGACGGCTTTAGAGCATCTTTAAAGTAATTTAAATCCATTCCGCCAGCCCCCGGAACAAATCCAAAACTGAACTTTTTATTTGGATCCAGTCCCAAGTTTTCAGCAATTTGATAGTTTAACTCGTTATCTGCAATGAGACAGTCGCATTTTTTAAAAAGCTCCTGAAGGAGTGCCTTCTTTTTGAGATCAAATTGATTTAAGTACACATCAGGACCGCCACGGACCTGCATAATCCACTTCAATGAATCTTGGTACTGAGGAAGAATATCTTTTGCAAACACAGAAGAAGGAAAGGCTCCGAATGTATGGACGACCTGTGGTTTAAAAGTCTTAATAAGACGCTTAAGGTTCCAGCTGCCGATGGATTCACTTAGCTTGCGGAGTTGACGGTACTTAATATTTGAACCGTACAATTTAAAAGAAACTTCCTGCGGCCAAGCTGCCATGGGAACATTGAATCCAACAATTTCGAATTCCTCAGAATACTTATTCAATAAATCAATCCAGCTTTGAGCATGGGAGCTTGTAAACTCTCCAATAAAAAGGATCCGGATCTTATTTCGCATCTAGAACTTCCTGACACCACAGCTCAACACTCAGTAAAAGCCAGACTTGGGTCCACGGAACCGTATTATTTAGAAAGCCCTCATATAATTTTCTTGTCGCCTGAGGATTAAAGACTCCCCGCTTTGTCACTGTCTCGGCTGACAGATTTTCTAAAAGTTCTGTTGCCCAAGTTGAACTTAGCCAACTTTTCATAGGAAGGCTAAATCCCCTCTTTTTCCTTGTTGAAAAGTCGGAGGGTAAATATTTTTTCCCGATGTTAAGCAATACTTTTTTGACCCCAGATTCTTCATAGGAATCTTCGTATCGAGGACTGTCAGGGTTTCCCATTTTTAGTTTTGTGGGAAGTGCTAACGCTTTTTGAACTAGGATGGGATTCAAGTAAGGCACCCTTACCTCAAGACCATGAGCCATGGAAGCTGTGTCAATGTCGGCAAGAAGTTGGTTTTGCAAATAGCCCGTGACGACCAGCCCGCTCGTGCGGCTCAAAGGATCCTTTTCAAATAATGGATCTTCAATATTATAGGATTTGTTGGGAGGTGCCTTTAGCAGCCCAGAAATCTCTGCGTCGTTAAATACTCTATGAAGGGAGTTGTAATAAGAAATAAAATTTTTTCCTTTGAGCGAATGAATAATTTTAGAAACCTTTGTGGCCTTCGAAAAGTCGAGCATCTGCTTAAACCAAATATAGCCACTTAATATTTCATCAGCCCCGGTTCCAGACAGTGAAACCTTTAATTTTTGAGATGCAAACTTTGAAACAAAATAACTATTTAAGCCGTCTATACTTGGATGATCAAGATCAAAAACAATGCTTCTTAGTTGATTTTTTATTTCTGAATCTGAAATAATAATTTCATGATGCTCGGTCTGCAAATGATCGGCGACATACTTTGCTAAGCTTGTTTCTGAAAATTGATCTGTGAAATGTCGACTTTCAAAACCGACAGAGAAGGTTTGAATATCACTTTTTTTTCTTTTCATCAGTGCCACAATTAAACTGCTATCTATTCCACCAGATAAAAAAGCTCCCAGTGGCACATCAGAAACCATCTGCTCATGAATACTTTTTGTAAGAGCTTCCTCAAAATCTTGAGTTAGTGCCACTTCATCAGAAATTTTATTTTCATTATATTCTGCAAGATCAAAATATCGATGAACTTTAATTTGATCCTTTTCTAGAATCATCAAATGTCCGGGCATCAAATGATGAACGCCTTCCACCATGGAAAGTGGCTGCGAGACACTGCCTTTTTCCATTAAACTCTGTAGGCCCTGGTAGTTGATTTTCCTTTCAACTAAAGATGACGCCAATATAGATTTTAATTCAGACGCGAAGACCAAGCCTTGTTCGGTTTTTGAATAAAGAAAGGGCTTAATTCCAAACTGATCTCGAACACAGATGAGACGACCCGTGGTCTTATCATAGATTGCAAAGGCAAATATTCCATTAAGATTTTTTACAAAATCAAGTCCTTGCTCTTCAAAAAGCGCTAAAATAACTTCTGTATCTGTTTTAGTTCTGAAGACGAATCCCTTTTTCTCTAAGCGTTCCTTTTGCTCGAGGTAATTATAAAGCTCGCCATTATAAGTAATAACTAGATTATTTCGCGTTAGCGGCTGCAACCCCTCCGGAGAGGGGGCAATAATCGCAAGGCGTCGATGAGCAAGTGCGACGTTTTGACTCAGAAAATAGCCATCTCCATCGGGTCCTCTTTTTTTCAAAGCCGCGCCCATGTCCGTGACAATCTTTTTTCGATCGCCTTCCGATAGATTTGAATGATAGAGTCCAGCTATTCCACACATGTTTTACTCATCAGATTTCAGCAACAGTAAATGCTTTACCGTACACGCCAAAAGAAAATATTTCTGCCAGTTTAATATTCTTATTTTTTTCTAACCATTCTTTCGTGGCTAATTGTTGGCCACGATCTGGTGAATTTCTGAAGGCATACCAGTCGTCGTAGACAATAATACTTCCCCTGGTCAGACGTTTCGTTAGGAAATCCAATACTGGCACAGTTGACTCATAAAAATCACAGTCAATCCAAGCCGCTGCTATTGTGTGAATACTGTGGATTCTCGCGGTCTCATCGGTCAGAGTTTTAACAAACCATCCCGGCACCGTAACAACTCGCTCTAATGGCAATTTCTTCTTTTTTAGATTATTTAAAAAATCTTTCTCACTAAAGGCAAATTCTCCTTCGTGAAAGTTCCCTGTGTAGTCCCCATCTTTATCAAGTCCCTTCGGCACAGGCAGACCTTCAAAAGAATCGAATGCAAAATAGCGCATTGTCGGAAACTCTTTGTAGTGCTGCATTCCATGCGCAAAAGTTTCGCCTTTAAATACTCCGAATTCACAGTATTCACCTTTAAGCTGTGCCCCGACCAGATATTCCATAACTTGCTCGATGGCGTACCATCGATGGTTATGAAGTCTTTTTTCAAGATAAATGACACGATCCTGAAGATGATAGAAATTAATCAGACTTTTAACATACGGTAGTCGTTTAATTAAATCCTTAATCTCTCTCATCATACGTTCTGTTCCTTAAAATTGGTTTCAAACCGGCACTGATAGTAACCGGGGAAAATAATCGAATATTGTTTTTTAGATAACGGCACCTCGACACTAAAGCGCACGGCCTCGGAAAGCACATCCACGTCCATATTTGGAACTCCTGCCCATAAACCCAATACGTACTCGCCAGGCCTAAGCAAAAGATCCCTTAATTTGAAATGAACCTTTTTTGTTTCATCTTTTGATAGCGACAAAGATTCGCCCTTAATTGCTAAATTTGCATCCACCAGACGAACACCCAAAGAATCAGAAATAATAACGGCAACATTAATATCTTTAATATCTTGGAAACATTTCATCTCCAGTTCGATATCTAGGTTGTCACCGGTTCTTAGTTGCCGAAACTCATCAGGCTCGCGGCTTTCAGAAGACAAAGAAACTTTCTCAAATCTGACGGCGCCCGTTCCCGCATGTTGAAGATTTCTAAGATCAAATTCTCCCAACCCGAAATTGTCATCCTGTGCTTCTCTTGCGTAGGTGTTAATCGCTTCTAGACTTGTTCCATCAAAAGCCACAAGACCATCTTTCAGGTATATTCCCCGATTACAAAGATTTTGGACAATATTCAAATTATGACTCACAAACAAAATCGTTCTGCCACCTTTACTCACCTCATCCATCTTACCAAGGCACTTCTTCTGAAAAGCAGCATCTCCAACGGCCAAAACTTCATCAACAATTAAAATTTCGGATTCAAGAAAAGCAGAGATGGCAAACGCCAAACGCACATACATACCCGAAGAATAGCGCTTAACTGGAGTTTCTAAAAAGGCTTCCGTCCCAGCAAAATCAACGATCTCATCAAACTTGCGCTTAATTTCAGATTTTCGCATGCCAAGAATGGCGCCATTAAGATAAATGTTTTCTCGGCCCGTAAGCTCGGGATGGAACCCGGTGCCCACTTCTAATAAACTGGAAACCCTGCCATTCAAACCAATTCTTCCACTGGTGGGAGATGTGACTCGACTGATGAGTTTCAGCAAGGTCGACTTCCCCGCCCCATTGCGACCAATGACTCCGACGCGGTCCCCTTGTTTCACTTCAAAAGAAACGTCTTTTAAGGCATAAAAATCTTTGTACTTCAAATTTTTTTCGCCACTTTTAAAGCGCAGCATATTATTCATCTTCTCAGATAAAGTCTGATACTGGGCTCTTTTGCCCTGACGAATCTTATAAACTTTTTGAAGGTTTTCGATTTTTAGCATGCTCATACTAAATCACATCCGCGAAAGTCTTTTCGACTTTTCTAAAGTAAGCAAAGCCAATAATAATCATAATGATCGAGACCATTAATGAGGCGAGCACCGAAGGCCAATATAATTCACCGGTTCCCTCGATCGCCCAGCGATAACCGTCGATCACTCCAACGATGGGATTAAGTGAATAAAGTAAGCGCCATTTTTCTGAGATCAGAGTTGAGGAAAAGGCCACCGGAGAAACATAAAGCCCAAATTGTAAAACAAAAGGAACTACATAACGAACATCACGGAAAGATACATTCAAAGCAGAAAATAAAAAACCGAACGCCATGCAGTTTAAAATGGCAAGCCCAGTGAAAGGAATGATCGCCAGGAAATTGAATTGTGGATAATACCCATAATAAAACATCAGGATAACTAAGAATACAAAAGACACACCTAGATCAACAAGGCCAATAAAAATCGACGACAGCGGAAGAACCATTCTTGGAAAATAAACTTTCGAAACAATTTGGCTATTACTGACAATGGAGTTAGCCATCTCTAGAATTGTTCCCGAAAAAAAGTACCAAGGAATAATTCCGGCCAAAGACATCAACGGATACGGAAGAGTGGTTTCTGGAACCTTGACGATGCGATTAAAGACAACGGTAAATGCTAGCATCGTCAAAACAGGTTTGATTAAAACCCAAAGAACTCCTATCACCGTTTGCTTATAGCGCACGGAAATATCTCTTAAGGCAAAAACCCACAGTAACTCGCGGTATTCGCGGATGTCTTTCCAGTATTGAGACTTGGATTTTGCATCAATAATAGTCTGAAAATTTTTGTAATTTAGGTGCGCGTTTTCCACTGATTTCAGGATGTTGCAACAGGTCGATAATGATGTCAATCTTAGGGCAATTTCATGAGCTGCGGCAGGGTTTTTAGGGTTAAAAAGCCAGCTTTATTGGAGAAGGCTTTGAACGACCTCTAAGATCCGAGCCTGCCGCTTTTCAAAATGAAAATGGTTCATAAATCCTTCTGCTATTTGTCCACAATCTTGGTCAGAATCGATCATTATAGAAATAAGCTCGACCACCTTGGGCAAGTCCCCATAGGGTACGGAATTCCCACAAATTTTTGTCAATTCACTCAAAGCAAACCGATCAGAGGTGATTGGAAAACAACCGCAAAGTCCCCCTTCGACAACAGCCGAACAAAAACTTTCATAAGCCGACAGCTGAAGAAGGATTTTACTTTCGCCGAGGATAGTTAAAAACTCGTGTGATTTAAAGGGAACAAAGCCTTTTAGGGTCAAGTTGCTTGGAATCGTACCTTGGATTTCTGATAATAAGTTGCCATCAATATTCCCCATATGGACAAAGTGAACTTCAGGCATTGCTATTGCTACTTTAATCAGTTGGTCCAAACCTTTAATCTGAAAATATTTCTTACCAACCGAACAGACTGATACTACCTGCTTTTTTCTTTGACCCCAATTCGGAATTAATTTGAATGGCAATAGGGGCTCAAAACCAAGCGGAATTAAGCAAATTTTTTCGGGCGAAACTTTTGCATTCAAGATCGCTTCATTGCAATTTGATTTGGAGACACATAGAACCAAATCAGCCATTTTAAAAATAAATCTTCTTAAATAAATTCCTCTTTTTCCTTTTGCAAAGGCCCCGTGATTAAACTCATCCAATCTTGCCACATCGAATCCACCACTTACGATAATAATTTTCTTAAAAAATATTTTTGCCAGAATTAACAATGGTAGGGCAGAAAACGATCCAAACCAAAGATAGATCAAGTCTGATCCCCAGATATCTTTGAAAAATTTAATCAGGTTTATGTAATAAGAAATGTCTAAGTGTCTTCGCTGCACTTTAAATTTCTGCAATAGGATTGCTTGGTCACTATCAATCCATGGCGCAGTATCATTTGTAACAAATAGTATTTTAATCATAGATTTTAAATCTTTTTGCATTAAAAAATAAGATTAGTTCGTAACAAGAAATCCACATCGAAAAGCCTCTACCACATATTTTATTTTTAGTACGAAGTATAATGAAGTTTTAATCTAAAAATTACGAATTGGCTCGAATATTTAATTTAAAAATGACACTTCATGGCTCCCCTACAAGGTCTGGAGAAACTGAATCAAGTTCTGCTTATCTTCGGGGGAAAGAATTTCTTTTCCCTCTTTTAGAAAAATACCTTCGTCATGGCCTTGATTTCCTAGGCCCTTCCGATTTGTATCAAACTTATACTGGGGTAACTTTTTATCTTCGCTTAAGTTTTTAGGGTAACCATTACAGTTAAAATCAAAGTCTTCTTGGGGCTGATCGGCGGGTCTTGCCCAATAGACTTTGTTTCGAAGGGGCGCGGCAGATATAACATCACAAAGAGTTGGCGCAGAATTATTATGAAAGTACGGCCAACGAGCCCAAATTCCTACAAGTGGAGGCGGTACGTAACCTTTTTGGGCTTTAACAGATACGCCGTAATCTTTTGAAATCTGAAGATCATTCAGCCTCTCTAAGGAACGCATTCCTAATCTTCGATAAGGATCTGTCCCGACGTCAATCACTCGAGTTTTTTGCGGATAAAGCACTTTTGACGTTTTTAATTTTTCAATCAGCGGAGCATTGTCGGGTAAGCTACTCCAATTTTTTTCATAATGCCCATGACAACGAGCGCACGAGTTGATAAAAACTTTTTCGCCCGCTTTCGCCTTTTCAAGATCAATCATTTCTGCTGGAAAAAAATCTGTGATGAGTGGAGGCTCACTTGAAAAGGCTGCAGTTGCAAGCTCTTGAATGACTTGTGCATTTTGCTGAAGCCAAAGAGAAAGATCATGCAGATCAACGCCGCGGCCAATTTCATTCCATAAAATATTTGTCACGATGGGATTGCCGCTAAGAACTGAACCATCAGACAACCAACGATTTTTGTATTTTAAATTCCACCAGACAGCGGGTTTACTGTCAGCAGGATTTGTTTCTAACCAATCCAAAGCTTCTACAGAATGCGGAGCTAAACTTTTCTCAGCCCAGGGACTTTTTTGTCGTAGACCTAAAGAAAGTGCAACTTGCGCCAATGAAGTGTCTAAGCCCAATGCTAAAGGAGCTTTCACTTTTACAAAGCTGATATTATCCCGAGTTTTTTCATATAAGGTGGTTTCTGCATCTGTGGCTTCACTGAATTGTTGAAAAAGATTTGGCGGCATGGCCCTAATTCCGCGCTTCGCTTGTACGAAAAATTCATTGGCGCGAGGAAAGCGATTTGTCATTCCTAGAATTGTTTTTCCAAAAAGACTAGCAGAGTGGCAAGCGGCACAGCTAAAAGTAAATCCTTCGGCCCCATGACGCTCAATCAATCCCATTCCTAAACGCGATGCCGGACGAACACCATTGGGATATGGAACAGCGTAAACTCCTTGATCCGTTTCAAGCGGATAGGGATGCAGTCCCAAAGTTCTTTCCACATCATCAAAAGATTTAATTTTAGAGACACCTTGGGTAAATCGAGAGATCCAACGTCTAAAAATATTTTTATCCTGATCTTCGATCAGATTTTTAATCGCTCTGTAAGGGGGTAATAATCCGGTGATTTCAACCGGATAAATTTGAGCATGCAATCGACCCGCTTGGTTTGCCGAAATCCAGTCAGGTTCATCCAACTGATAGGGATTTACTTGTCCACCCAAGGGCACTAAATGTCCTTCAGACCAATTAGGATCGGCAGCCAAGGCCGACGAAAAAATCAGAATGATTCCCACAACTAAAACGCCATTTAACATAGTCTTTAAGGATGTTTTTAGCGCACGTTATTGTACAGTCTAGATCACGGATCCTAGCGGGACTTTGGTCGAGTCAATAGAGTGGCTTCGCACCCTCTCGAATCCTTAAGCTCATCTCTTCGGGTTAGAAAACCCATTCCTCGAGTTTGAACACGCTGAAGCGTCCTCAAGGATTCTTAAAATCTAACTAAAAAAATC
>JAYSSI010000003.1:0-51146 GCA_043720615.1 Pseudobdellovibrionaceae bacterium
TTCATGATGTTCAAAGCAAGCCGCGCGGATGGCATCTGAAATATTTGGATTTTCATTAAGTATTAATAAGCCGAATTGTGGATGACGTTTCATTTGTTCCCACTCGGCATCATCTAAGGGACCTTTTTTGCAAAGGATATCAAGACTGACATTTCGCTTTCCCACATCATGAAATAAAGAAGCAGCACCAAGCTCTTCAAGATCTTTAGGATTAAAACCCAAAGCTTGTCCTAAGCCTAAAGAGTAAATTCCAACATCTAAAGAGTGGTTGTAAGTATAAAAATCATGGCCAGACAGACTGATAAGAAATCCCATACCTTCAGGTTCTTTGATCATGAAATCAATAAAATCAGTAATGATCGGACGGGACTCATCCAAAGCTTTATTAACATCAGGATTTTCAAAAAGTTCTTCCATGATCGCCATCGACGATTCACGCAAGATTTTTGCTTTATTAAAAGGACTGATGAGGTCAGAAGCCAGTTCTTCACGAACCCAGGCTCGGTATAAATCTCGGTCTTCATTTCTTACAAAAAAAGAATTTCCCGTGTCGCGGTTATGAAGAAGCTCAATTTTTGAGTCTTTCAACTGATCCCCGGTTCGCAAGTAAAGCAAAACCTTGCTATCAATTGAGACAAAAATGTCGAAGCCCGTGCGTTTTTCGGGTCGGAGAGTGCTAAGTCGAATTCTGAAGTATTTAGAAAGATCTGAATCGTGCATATCTCATAATTTTGACACGGTTTCGTTGACTGGAAAACTAAAAGGTGGAAAATCAGAACCTATGGCCTTACGTCTGGATTCTACGGTGCAATATATAAAGGGAGTTGGGCCAAAGCTGGGTGATATTTTCGCTCGGCGCGGAATTAGGACAGTCGCGGATCTTTTAGAATTTTATCCAAGAGCCTACGAAGATCAGAGAGCCGCTCGCAATATTTCTTCACTGCAGGCGGGTGAAATTGTCAGTCTCAAGGCCACTATTTTAAGTTGCAAAGCAATTACTTTGGGAAAATCCACTCGAAAAATATACGACGTGATCGTTAAAGATAACTCAGGACAAGTGAACTGCAAATTTTTTAGAGTTCCGTACCGAGGCTATTTTGATCGCTTCCAGCCCTTCAAAGAGGTCCGGGTCGTTGGTAAAGTGCTATTCTACAAGGGACGTATTGAATTTCATCATCCCGAGATCCGAGATATTGAAACTGATGATCTTCCGCAAGATGCCATTATTCCAATCTATACTGAATTTGAGGGGCTGACGCGCGGAAAAATTTTGCGAATCATCCAAGGAACTTTTTCACAATTAGAAAAAGACGAGGCTGAAAGTTTTCCTTTGTGGCTGCGTAAAGAAAATAATTTTCTCTCCCACCGAGAAGCTCTGTATCAACTGCATCATCCCAATCCCGATTTAGCGAAAGAATACATGGACTTTCGAAGCCCCGCCCATCAAAGAATTATCTTTGAAGAATTTTTTTGGCTGGAGCTTTTTTTAGCGGCGCGAAGAAGTGGTTTCAAAAAAGAGAAAGCACCACTGATCAGCAACGAGGGTCGAAAAACGGCACAGTTGCTTTTATCGCTTCCGTTTAAATTGACGTCGGCGCAATTGCGAACTTTTGAGGAAATTAAAGAAGATTTAAAAAAAGGTTCACCGATGCATCGAATGGTTCAAGGCGATGTGGGGTGCGGAAAAACCTTAGTGGCTTTTTTGGCCGTGGCCTGTGCGGCAGAAAGTGGATTTCAGTCAGCGATGATGGCCCCCACCGAAATATTGGCTGAACAGCATTTTAGAAATGCGCAAAATTATTTGCATCCGATGGGTGTCAAAGTAGCCCTTCTTTCTGGTAAAACTAAAACCGCGGAAAGAAAACAAATTCTTGCAAATCTTGAAAATGGAGATTTGAATTTTATTATTGGAACGCATGCTTTGATTGAGGATCCGGTGATATTTAAAAATTTAGCTCTAGTCATTGTGGATGAGCAACATCGCTTTGGAGTTGAGCAAAGAGGTGTTTTAAAAGAAAAAGGTCAATCCCCACATTTTTTAATTATGACAGCCACGCCCATACCGCGAACTTTAGCAATGACAGTTTATGGAGATCTTGATGTCTCAGTGATTGATGAAATGCCCCCCGGAAGATCGCCAATTCAAACACGAGTGACTTTTGAAAGTAAACGAACACTGGCTTTAAATTTTATGTCAGATCAAATAAAAAAGGGACGACAAGCCTATATTGTTTATCCTTTGGTTGAAGAGAGTGAAAAAATTGATTTAAAAGATGCTGTTACTCAATTTGAAAAATTAAAAAACCAATTTCCTGATATCAGCTTTGATTTATTGCATGGAAGATTAAAACCGGACAATAAAGAGCAGATCATGCAAAAATTTAGAGAGGGCAAAACGCAAGTTTTAGTGGCCACCACGGTGATTGAAGTCGGCGTTGATGTCCCGAATGCCAATCTTATGATTATAGAACATGCCGAGCGCTTTGGACTTTCACAGCTTCATCAGTTGCGCGGAAGAGTCGGGCGGGGATCCGCAAAAAGCTTTTGTGTTTTAATGTTGGGTTATGCCGTCAGCCCTGAAGCTCAAGAGAGGACTCAATTTTTAGAACAAACAACGGACGGATTTAAAATTGCAGAATTTGATTTACAAATGCGAGGCCCTGGAGAATTTATGGGAACCAAGCAGTCAGGTTTGGCCGGATTTAAATTAGCCAATCTTATTCGCGATGTTGGTTTTTTGCAAAAAGCAAGATCAGCTGCTTTCGAAATTTTACAAAAGGATCCCCAACTAAAACATTCGGACAATCAAAAATTAAGAGAAGAATTATTGAAAAAACGTGGCCCCACAGTCCTTGCAGGAATTGCTTAAGTCTTCGATATCTTCCTTAGAGCTCAATAATTTGTGATTCAATGCAAAATAATCAGCTTTTTGTTTTCCCTTCTAGCTAGGCCTATGTTCCGATTTACTTCTAACAAGGGGGTCTCATGAGGAAACTCATCACCGTTTTGTCTCTTTCAGTCGCCATGATGGCAAGCACTGTTGAGGCCGGACAATTTATTCGTTTTACACGTGCAACTCTGGATCCGTTAAAATTGCAAATAAATGCAAATCTTAACGGAAACTCTCCATTGGTTGAATCATTTCCAGAAATGATTGTGCAATATAAAAACACTGTCACCGAATTAGATAAGCAAGCTTTACGCTCGCAAGGCTTTAAAGTTTTAGGCTATCTTCCGGATGATGCCTTGGTGATTTCTGGTAATTTTTCAAAATTAAATCAAATCGCGAATTCAAATCAAAAAATTCATGCGGTGACTCCTTATTTGCCAGAATTTAAAATCAGCCAAGAAGTTTCTTCTTTTACAGTGGCGGCTGATCAACCTGAGCTTTGGGTTGTTTCTGCTTTTAATAATGAATTGCTTCCAGAAATTGTGAAAGCCGTTCGTTTGAATTCACAAGTTCAATTTGTTTCTTCTGATGCAAGATCAGTTTTTGTCATCGCATTAAAAAGAAATTTAAAAGAATTAGCATCCATCGCTGGCGTTGAGCATGTGCAATCCAGTCCTCGATTTGAAACTATGCATATGAAAAGTTTAAATGAAGAAGGCTCTGTCGGCTCAAAAGAAAATGAACCGCTTGTGGGTTTTGAAAGCGGAACCAAAGTCATGGGTTTTGATGCGGCTTGGGCGCAAGGTTTTACAGGCAAAGGACAAGTGGCAGCTTTTGCTGATACTGGCCTTGATGTAGGAGATACTGCAAAAATTCATACTGATTTTGCTAATTCTGTAAAATCGGGACAGGCTTTTGGGTTATTTAGTAAATCATGGGAAGATCCTATGGGTCATGGCACTCATGTGGCGGGATCTATTGCCAGCCGAGGAACTTTTTCTAATGGCGCCCTCAAAGGCGGAGCTTACGATGCCATGTTGGTGGCACAAAGTATGTGGTCGCCAATGATGGGAGGCTTAGTTCCTCCAGATGTTAATAAACTCTTTAATCAAGCTTTTGCACAAGGTGCCATTGTGCACTCAAATTCTTGGGGCAGTCCTAAAGCATTGGGTGAATATGATAGTTATGCGCAACAAGTGGATGAGTGGACATTTAATAATCCCGATATGACAGTGATGTTTGCGGCCGGAAATAGCGGTATTGATGCTAATAAAGATGGTCGTATTGATTCGAACTCTATAGGTTCACCAGCCACTGCAAAAAATTGTATCAGCGTTGGAGCTTCTGAAAACACAACAACAACAGGTGGAATTCAAGCTCCTGTTAGTAAGTTGCGAACAGGTAAAGACAGCTGGGGCGCAGAGCCTATTTTTAGTTCACTTATTTCTGACAATGCCTCAGGCCTTGCGATGTTTAGTTCACGAGGACCAACCAAAGATGGAAGAACAAAGCCTGATATTGTCGCACCTGGGACAAATATTTTAAGTACAAAAAGTTTTCATCCCACGGCGGAAGTGATGTGGGGTAAATATAATGACCATTACGTCTGGGCGGGTGGAACATCTATGTCTACACCACTTTCAGCAGGAGCTGTCACGGTGGCTCGTCAGTATCTGATTGAAAAAATGGGAGTTGCAAAACCCACCAATGCTTTGATGAAGGCCGTCCTGCAGCACACAGCGACGGATTTATTTCCAGGTCAGTATGGTGAAGGCGGAATTTCAGCTCAGCAAGAAATTTTAAATCGTCGTCCCAATAGTGATGAAGGCTATGGACGGGTTGATATGGCCGCCATCACTGGTATGAATTCAAACACAATCATCAGTGATGATCGTCTGGGAGTCGCAGCTTCTGAAGATAAAGTTTTTAATTTTAAAATTAAAAACAACGGGCAGCTTTTAGTAAACTTAGTTTATATGGATGCTCCGGGTTCACCGAATGCAGCCCAAGCTTTGGTGAATGATTTAGATTTGATTTTAGTGAAGCCTGATGGATCACAAGCAAGTCCTAATGATCGCATCAATAATCAAGAAAGCATGGAGCTTACAAATTTAACTGAGGGTGATTATAAACTGATTGTCCGTGGAACAAAAATCCCACAAGGTCTCAATGGACGTCAGTCTTTTGCTTTGATTTATACAATTAAATAAGACAGTTAAATAAAGACGGCTAGATAAAGTCAGACTCAAATTATTTACTTCAAAAAAAGGCAAGATGAAAATCTTGCCTTTTTCTTTGTAGAAAACAAAGAAGAAAGGCATCCTCTAGAAATGAGTTTAAAAGAACGAGCTTTACAATATTACGAAAAAAATGAAACTAAAGTTGATACAACTTTTTTCTTAGCCGGGTTTTTAATTGATATTTTAATGATGACTGATGTGGATGAGCCTTTGGCAATCCTTCAACAAGTTGTCTTTTTAATTCTTATTGGATTGATTTTAGGCTGCAATATTCTAGTAGAATCAGGTTCGATTAAAATTTCTGCAAGATTTGAAAAAATATGGAACTACAACCAGTTGCCCTTGCATTTTTTATTGGGCGGGTTGCTGAATGTTTACTCCCTCTTTTTTATTAAAAGCTCATCTTTTTTTGCATCAGGTATTTTTATTTTATTACTTCTAGTTTTGGTCATAGCCAACGAATTAGCCGTAGTTAAAAAAAGCAAAGTGAATTTAAAAATCTGTTGGTATGTCGTCTGCTTGTTTTCGTTCTTTTCAATTTTAACACCTGTGCTTTTTGGATTTATCGGTTGGATTCCTTTTTTAGTCGCATTTTTAATTACCATCCTCTCGATCTTTGGGTTTTACCGAGCGGTCCGTGTAAAATCACTTCAGCATCAAGAGCTCAAAGCTCAGATTCTATATCCCTCCTTTTCAGTTCTTGGTTTGTTATTTGTTTTTTATGTGATGGGCCTGCTTCCCCCGGTTCCCTTGGCCGTCGAAAAAATGGGAATTTATCACGAGATAAAAAAAGAGAATGGCCAATATTTAGCCTCTCATGAAAAGCCGATATGGATATTTTGGCAGGTCGGCGATCAGGATTTCAAAGCAGAGCCTGGCGATAAGGTTTATTTCTTTGCCTCTATTTTTTCTCCAGCAAGATTTGATGACACCGTTTTGTTACATTGGCTGGTGAAGCAAAAGCAGGGTTGGAAAACCACAGATAAAATTCCCATGCGATTAATTGGGGGCCGTAAATCTGGTTTTCGAGGCTTTTCTGTGAAGGAAAAGTATGAAGATGGGGATTGGCAGGTCAGGGTCGAAACCACGGACGGCCGCGAAATTGGTCGATTGTATTTTAAGATTACCCGCACGGATCAGTTTAATCCGACTCGAAGCTTTGAAATCGATATCCACTAAAAAGCTCGCGGCTGATCACGGAATCTCCGTTTCATCGCCCAAATACCCTAAAACTCACCATTTTCGACAGGTAATAACGCTAGAAGTTGTATATAACAGAGGAAATTTTACTAAATTAGACGCCATAAATTGATAAGTTGTGTCAAATTTGATATACATGTCGAGGCTCTGATTCAAACCTGAGCCTCGGGGGTGTCTTCATGGTGACTTTTAATGTTGGGGATAATGCTGTTTATCCCGGTTATGGTGTCGGTAAAGTCACGTCCATCGAAACCAAAGAAATCTTAGGTAATAAGCAGACCTTTTATTCGATTCTAATTATCGAGACGGGCATGAAAATCATGGTTCCCCGTGATAACGTTGCGATGGTTGGCCTGCGGCCCATTATATCTAAAGACGAAGCCAATAAAGTTATAGAGATACTTAAAGTTAAAGAAGTAAAGATCGATAACCAAACATGGAATCGACGCTATCGCGAGTATATGGAAAAAATTAAAACAGGTTCAGTTTATGAAATTGCCGAGGTTTTAAGAGATTTATTTCTCTTAAAAGCGGATAAAGAATTAAGCTTTGGCGAAAGAAAAATGCTCGATAATGCCCGAGGATTGCTGCTTAAAGAACTGTCTTTAGCGACCACCAAGGATGAGCTTTTTTCTGAAGAAGAAGTTCGACTGATCTTTGGAGTTAATGCCTAGATTTTATCCCATCAGATTTATTTATTAAAGGATCCCATCATGGGGTCCTTTTTTGCTTTTGGGGCCTGATTGCCTTTTAATCTAAAATGAAGGACAAAAAGAGCTTATCGGGAGTCGTTAATGTCTACAAATTCTGAAAATGTTCGTGTTCGTTTTGCCCCCTCGCCAACAGGATTTCTGCATGTGGGTGGAGCTCGAACGGCTCTTTATAATTATCTTTATGCTCAGCAAAAAAAGGGTCAGTTTATCATCCGCGTGGAAGACACCGATGAAGCCCGAAGCAGCGAAGATTCTTTGCGAGGAATGCTGGATGATCTTATATGGTTGGGTCTTGATTGGAATGAAGGTCCAAACCCTGAAACATTAAAAGATATGGGGCCGTACCCTCCTTACCGCCAAAGTCAGCGGCAAGATATTTACAAACAAGTTGCCGAAGAGCTCTTACAAAAAGGCAAAGCCTACTACTGTTTTTTATCAGAAGCTGAAATTGATATTCAAAGAGCTAAAGCGCAAGCCGAGAGTCGCGCTCCCCATGTTGTTTCGCCTTATGAAGACTGGCCTCTGGAAAAATCTTTAGCGGAAATTAAGGCTGGAAAAAAAGCCGTGGTCCGCTTTAAAACGAGATCGCTAAAAAAAGATTATATTTTGCAGGATTTAATTCGAGGTGAGGTCAAATTTCCCTCTGATATGGTAGGGGATTTTGTTTTATTAAGATCTGGAGGTATGCCGGTTTATAATTTTTGCTGTGTGGTTGATGATTACATGATGAAAATGAGTCATATTTTTAGAGCGGAAGAGCATCTGCCCAACACCTTACGACAATTAATGATCTATGAAGGAATGGATTGGGCCATTCCACAATTTGGTCATATATCTTTAGTTTTAGATGATGATCGTCAGAAATTATCAAAACGAAAAGGGGCCGTGGCCTGTGGCCAGTTTAAAGACGAAGGTTATCTTCCCGAAGCTTTAAAAAACTTTATTTTACTTCTTGGCTGGAGTCATCCTGAGGCGAAAGAAATTTTTTCTATGGATGAAATGATCAAATCATTTTCGGTGGAAAGGTTGCACACCTCTGGAGCCGTCTTTGACCGAGTTAAATTAAAATGGATGAATGCACAACACTTACGGGCTAAAAGCAATTCTGAGCTTTGGCAACTGACCGTGCCTTTTTTAAGCAATGCGGGACTTAAGTTACCAACAGAATCAGATTGGCAACAGCAAGCCGTGGAAGTTTTTAAAACATCCATGGAAACCTTGGTTGATGCGGTGGAACTTTTTAGGCCTCTTGATGATTCCCAGTACGAAATCTTTGCTGAAAGTGAAGAGACTTTAAAATGGGAACCGACAAAAGCAGTTCTTATGGCCTGGATTGAGTTTTTAAAAGCTTTCCCCGGCGAGCGCATGACAGAAGCTGAGTTTTTAAAAATGCAAGATGAAGTAAAAGTGAAAACTAATGCTAAAGGAAAAAATCTATTTATGCCTATTCGCGTGGCTGTGATTGGTAAGCCGCACGGAACTGAGCTTAAAATTTTAATTCCTTTGATGAGAAAAACTTCTTTGATTGCAAGAGCTGAAAAAGCTTTGGCAAAGGCTTAATTAAGATGGCTTTAAAAGTTTATAATTCTCTGACAAGAAATAAAGAAGATTTTGCACCTCTGAATTCACCTCAAGTGACGATGTATGTCTGCGGACCAACAGTTTACGATCTGCTTCATGTTGGAAATTTTCGAGGACCGGTTGTTTATAATTTAATCAGAAATTGGCTAGAGCATCTTGATTACAAAGTGACTTTTGCTCTTAATTTTACAGATGTAGATGATAAAATCATCACTCGTGCCAAAGACCAAAATAAAGATTCATTGGCGCTGGCTCAAGAATTTATTCATGAATACAAAACAGATTTCGCAAACCTGGGCTTGCGAGCGCATGAATTTAATCCGACCGTCACAGAAACAATGTCTGAAATTATTGGTTTGATATCTAGTTTGATAGAAAAAAAGAAAGCTTACGTGGCTGGCCTTGATGTTATGTATTCAATTCCAAGTTTTTCAGACTACGGAAAGCTCAGTGGTCGCATCCTTGAAGATTTACAAGCTGGGGCACGGGTCGAAGTGGATGAGAAAAAGCAAAATCCTTTAGATTTTGCTTTGTGGAAAGGGGCTAAGCCTGGCGAGCCATCTTGGGAATCTCCTTGGGGACTAGGGCGACCAGGCTGGCATATTGAGTGCTCAGCAATGATCTGTAAACACTTTGGAGCTCAGATTGATATTCATGGCGGTGGAACTGACTTAATTTTTCCTCATCACGAAAATGAAATTGCTCAAAGTGAAGGCGCTTTTAATAAGCCATTTGTGAAATATTGGCTCCATACATCGATGCTAAATCTCAGCGGACAAAAAATGTCTAAGTCACTGGGCAATATTATGTCGATGCGTGAATTTTTAAAAATCTACGATGCTGAGATTTACAAATGGATGATTCTTTCAAGTCACTACAGAAGTGTTTGTGATTTTGGAGATGATGGCGTTCACCGCGCGGTCTCAAGTCTTGCAAGAGTCTATTCTGCTATGGCGGTGGCAGAGGATCAGTTAAAAGAAGCACTAAACTCAGGAATAGAAATAAAATCAGAGCCTAGTTTTGAAAAGCTAATGATTACAGCTTGGAGTAAAGTTGAAAGTAGCCTTAATGATGATTTTAATACGCCAGAAACTTTTGCTGTTTTGTTTGAAGTTGTTAGGCAGTTTAATACCCAAGTTAAAAGAGGTCTAAAAAACAATCCTGCCATGGCAGCTAAATCAAAATCTTTCTTGAACTTAATTCTAAAGGTAGGTCAACCCATGGCTCTTTTTCAAGAATCGCCAGCACAGTTTTTAACGATGCTTGATGACATGTTATTGATCAAAATGAATCTTAAACGCTCAGATATTGATAAGCTTGTGATTGAGCGTGCAGAGTCCAGATTAGCTAAAGACTTTAAAAAGTCTGATGAACTGCGAGAGAAATTAACAATTTTAGGAATTTCTGTCATGGATACGGCGACAGGTTCTTTTTGGGAAGTCTCAAAGTAGTATCGGAGATTCAGTGGCAAAGACTTTTAAAAAAAACTTCCATTTAGTTTCTGATTTTAAGCCGGCCGGTGATCAGCCCAAAGCCATTAAAGATATGTTAGAAAATTTTAAAGCAGGCCTTGCTCACCAAACACTTTTAGGTGTCACAGGTTCTGGTAAAACTTTTTCCATGGCTCATGTCATTGCTGAAATGAATCAGCCAGCTTTAGTGCTGGCTCCGAATAAAACTTTAGCGGCCCAACTGTATTCAGAATTTAAAGAATTATTTCCTAAAAATGCGGTTGAATATTTTGTCAGCTACTATGATTACTATCAGCCGGAAGCCTATATTCCTTCCAGTGATACATATATCGAAAAAGATTCTGCTATTAATGAACAGATCGATCGCATGCGCCACTCGGCTACAAGATCTTTATTTGATCGTCGAGATGTCATCATTGTAAGCTCTGTCTCTTGTATTTATGGTTTAGGAAGCCCTGAAGCCTACTCAAAAATGATGGTGCATGTTCATGCAAATTCTTCCTTAAAGCGCGATGACTTATTGCGAGAGCTGATTCGTATTCAGTACCAAAGAAACAATATTGATTTTCACCGGGGCACAATTCGCGTACGGGGCGATATTGTTGAAGTGTTCCCGCCTTATGAAGAACAACGGGCTGTTCGTATTGAATTTTTTGGAGATTATGTCGAAAAAATTTCTTGGGTGGATCCTCTCACCGGCGAAGTGCTGGATGAGTTAGATCAAATTGGAATTTATCCTGGCAGTCACTATGCCACGGGTGAAGACAATCAAAAAAGTGCGATTAAAAGTATCCAAGCCGAATTACAAGTTCGATTAGCGCAGTTAAATTCACAGTTAAAATTAATTGAAGCTCAACGACTTGAACAAAGAACTTACTACGATATTGAAATGATTGAGCAGATGGGTTTTTGCCAAGGGATAGAAAACTACTCAAGGCATCTGACCGGTCGAGGCGAGGGTGAGCCTCCGCCAACATTGATAGAATATTTCCCTAAAGAATTTATTACTTTTGTGGATGAGTGCCATATTACGATTCCTCAAATCGGTGGAATGTATCGGGGAGATCGCGCCCGGAAATTGAATTTGGTCGAACATGGATTTAGGCTTCCAAGTGCTCTTGATAATCGACCCCTAAATTTTCAAGAGTTTGAAGGCTTGATGAATAAAGTAGTTTATGTCTCGGCCACACCGGGCCCTTATGAGCTGACCAAAAGTGAAGGGATTATTGTTGAACAGATCATTCGACCCACCGGTTTAATTGATCCCATGATTGAAGTCAGGCCTGTACAACATCAGGTGGATGATTTGCTGAAAGAATGTCGTGACCGCATTAATAAAAATGAGCGCGTGTTAATCACAACATTAACCAAAAGAAGTTCGGAAGATTTAGCCGAGTACTATGAATCCCTTGGATTAAAAGTAAAATATCTTCACAGCGAAATTCACACCATGGAAAGAGTCGAAATTCTTCGAGATTTGCGCTTGGGAGTTTTTGATGTTTTGATAGGAATCAATCTTTTGAGAGAAGGCTTAGATATTCCCGAAGTTAGTTTGGTGGGTATTACTGATTCCGATAAAGAAGGATTTTTAAGATCAGAAAGATCTTTGATTCAAACCATTGGCCGTGCCGCCAGAAATGTGAATGGCATGGTGATCATGTATGCAGATAAAATCACTGATTCCATGAAAAAGGCGATTTCTGAAACCGAGCGCCGCCGAAAAATTCAGTCTGAATTTAATCTTGTTCATGGAATCACACCCATGACGATCAAGAAAAGAATCAGTGAAGGCATGGGCGATCAATTTGATGGTTCTGTGGCTACGGGTGTTTTAACCGGTAAAAATATTGATTCAGAACGAAAATTATATGAAAAAATGAAAGAAAACCCCACCGAGCTTGCCAAAAAAATCCAAGAGCTAAAAACAAAAATGAAAATGTATTCTCAAAACTTAGAATTTGAAGAAGCCGCCAAAGTTCGAGACGAAGTGAAGCGCCTACAGATCATGGAGCTTAATTTAAGAAACGGCACTATGGAAAAAGATGCAACTCCGGTTGAGAAATAGTGGGTTTGGTTTCGTCACTTTCACAAAAGAGCAATTTGATGAGCTTAAAAAAGCAAAGAGCTTGCTGTCGCATATTGCTCACAGTGGATCGTGGGCTGAAGTGATTTCTGTGATAACTAAAAAATACAACCAATCGAAACTTGGTAAATCAAAATCAGAAAAGAATACCTCCGTTACGGAGGTTAGAAATTTAAAATTAAAACTGAATCTTTGTCGGCACCTATATTAAAACGCCCGTATATTTCAGTTTCCCTGAAAAGAAAAATCTTTTCACAAGCGCAAGGTTGTTGCCAGTATCAAAGCCCTGATGGTGAGTTATTTCGGTAGCTTTTTCATCAAGTGGCGGCAATTGGCACTTTTCTTGGGCTGTTTTGATTTCAGATCTAAATTATCCGTATTTCAGCTTGGCATGGATTGCAATACATATCAGGTAGGAGTGTCCTATGAAAACACAATTTTCGAGTCTTGTTATTATTGTTTTACATTCTTTGATTGGGCTTAACAGTCACGCAGAGCTTTATCTGGTCAATGAAAAGTGTCAGATTAAAGGTGATAAGTTTTCAATGTCTACGAGCTTAAAATCATTGGTCGAAGACGGCATTAGCGAACATAGCTATTCTTCTGTCTTACGACTGAATGGTCAAAAGGCCATCGTATTAAAACCTCAATCAGAAATTGATCAAACGCCGATGTCGATTGGATCAAGTTATACCTTGGTGAATGAATCTAAGAAAAAGAAAATTCACATGTTAGTTCGAAAAGGTGTCGAGAAATCAAGTTTTAGCTCAACTAAAGATGTCGCTTGTGGACCCGTATTATCGATCAAAGAATATGATGTTAAAATTCAAGGGATTACAAAAGCGCCTATGACTGCAACGATGTTGTGCGATCAAAGAAGCGTGTTTGTTTCTAAAAAATGCGAGGGATCTAAGAGTTTAGCGAAAAGAAACTAGGGGATTTTATATCCCCTAGTTTTTACTGCTGAGCGATCACTGTCGTGCCAGCAGGGCTTAACCAAATATCATATACATCACCAGTTATTTTTTTGCCGTTTTTAGAAAATACGAAAGTTGATTTTTCTCTGTATTCGGCTCGTTCTCCAAACATTTTAGTTTCAGGAACATATGCTAAGACAATTTTTTCTACATTTTTTTGCTTGAGAGTAAACAGCTCACTTATTTGTGAAATACCATCGCCATTTTTATCATTCCAAAGCTGAAGGGTTTTAAAATCTGAATCTTTGCGATCAATCACTCCGTCTTTATTAGTGTCATAAGCAGCTAATTTTTTAAATCCATTAGCATGGGTGGAATCATTTCCGAAAACCTCAGTGCTATCATCGATTTTTTTATTCTTATTTATATCTAGGGCTAAAAAATATCCGGGAGCATTCGCTTCGGGCCAATAAGTCGAAGGATAATCTTTAGTTAATGGAAAATTACTTTTTCCACTAAATTTTGGCAACTTTCCATAAAAACTTAACATCAAAGGAGAATAGTAGGCTCCACAAAATCCAGTTCGAGTTTCGCCTTGATAAACGGCGCCCTGTCCTGGAGATGCAGCTCCTGGAAAAGAAGCATAGATTTGAATATTTCTACCGTCTTTAGATGTATACCAAGAAATACTTGAACTTAAAGGACCATTACTGCCGAAATAGGAACCAAGACTAGGAGCGCCTTCTTGTAAAAACCGAACCCCTGACACAATCAAATTATTGGCTGATAAATTTGTCACTTCTCCAGAGGAAGTTGCGCTGACCTGATAAAGATCTTGGACAAGAAACTGAAGCACATTATCGTAAGCTTTAATTGAAGATAGGGTTGGCGAAGTTGGTGGATCGACGAACCTAACTAAGCTAGTGAATTTAAGATCGGCAGATGGAACTCTTGCAGAAGGATGTTTTAAATATTCAGCTGGAAATTGCAGTTTAAAATTTTTCAAAGTATTAGAGCTATCATATGCATCAAACACCGCAGTGATAAGACTATTTTCAGCGACTGGATTCCCTACTGATCTTAAATTTGTAGCATAGCAACTAAGATGCATAGTGATACGAGTGTAGGGACCGCGACCCGTGACGACCTGTGAGTCAATAACGACATTAGATAAGGTTTCAACGCGCGCGGCAGGAACTTCAAACGAGGAAGCCGTCACATCCGAGGAAGCCGTCACTTCAGCCGCCTTTAAGGAAGAACTAAAGCCAAGAAGAAAGATAGATAAACCAAGTGTATATGATTTAAAAAAACTGTAGGGTTTCATAAAAACCTTCCTTATTGTGAGACGCTATTTAAAGTAAGCTTGTAACGTAAGATGGATCTTGAAACGGAATCACGGCTGACGACAAATTCTTTAACATTGGGACTGATTAAATTTTTATTGGTAAAACTGCCGCCTTTATATTCTGACATATAAAGGTCGTAAACATTTCTAGCATTTTTTTCCAGTGAAATTTTAACCACTTTAATAGCTTCTAAAATCACCAGCGGAGCTGAGCCTCCAACACTAGGAATTTTTCGCAGTAAAGTATCTGGACTGTCGACGACGGTTCCATCAATCGGCTGTCTATTCCATAAACGACTGAGCAAATTAACATCAAATCCTGCAGTGGTCAGCGTATCGCCAGAAACTGCTCCGACATAACTAAGTTCTCGGGGGACAGAGCCTGGCTCCATGGAAACAGTGCCATCAGCCGCGACATATCTTAAAGGAATCGGCACTCTTAGCAAAAATATTTGCTGATTGACCCAAATATCAGGATAACGAGTGGAAAGCAGATTCATATAATTGAGCCCAGTATAAGTGAGCACAGCCGAAGCTTCCATATCTATCACAGGCGTGGCATCGGCATAAGCGGCACGAGGATCATAAGAAATAGCCGTTTTCTGCTTTGGATCTTCTGTAAAAACATAAAGTTCATATTTACCCTTGGCTTCAGAGAGAGTTAAAGTCCTAGTTTTATCACTTTCAACCGGCCATTTATCAGAGGGCACATCAGAATAGAAATCGTAAAATTCGTTGCCGTTATCGTCAGGAGTTCCCACCAACGTATTAAAGGACGGCTTTGCTGATCTAAAAACTTTTGTTAAATACAATGTAGCTAAACTCACATCAGTTTGAGATGTGGTTTCATTTTGAACAACTTTAGAAATTTTCATAAAATCGCTGATCACCGAAGCTGAAAATAATCCAAGCATACTCATCATGGCACAAGCGATAAGAACTTCGGCAAGAGTAAAGCCTTTTGAATTTAAGTTTTTCATCTTAGACCAACGATCAATTCAATTTGCTGAGCATTTGGAATGATAGCTCCGTTGCATTCGGCCGTAAGCCCTTGAGTTAAGGTAGTATGAGTAAGTCTAAAGGTCACTCGATAAACTCCCCGTAAAGTGGGAACATCATAAGGCTGAATAACATAGCCAATTCTTCCTGGGCAATTTGGACATTGATCAAGTTCGTAAACATTTTTTTGATCCCAGGCAATAGGAAGCTTTGTGACGTCTAAAAGATCGCATCTAGAAGTTTCAGAAGGGTCAAAGCTAACTTTAAAAAGTTTTGGATCAGAAATAATCAAGTTGGCAATTTTTTCGTACTCACTAACATATGAACGCTTGCTAGAAATACTAATTGTTCTTTTTTTAATATCTACAGCAAAGGACATGGCCGCCAAAAAAACAATCATCAACGCAAAGCTGGCAAAAAGAACTTCGACAATGCTCATCCCAGATTGATTTAATTTTATAAAATTTTTCATAAAATTTCCTGTCTGCGCAGCTCAATAATTTGGTATCGCACGGGATGATATTTACATTGCTGAACACCGGTTGGCGAAAGGCCACAATCAGGATCTACCATTGTCCACTTGAAAGGATCGGCTTTATTTCTTAAGGTTAAAGGATTGCACTTATAAAGAAACTGAGCCCGATATATTGACGGGTAAGGTTGCCATAGAGGATCAGCAGGAACGTCACAGTTTTCGTTACTTAGTTTCACTCCATTTTTTATAAAATCAGCTTTTAGTATGTTAGCTTTTCGTAACTCATAAACAGCACTAGGATGATAGATATTACTCCAACGAATCCCAGCTTCAATGGCGGCTTTATCAATCGACATTTTGCCCACAATAAAAGTTCCGATAATTCTTAAAGGCGTACTTCTGGCTTCGATAATCAAGCGATCGCAGACAAGAAATCCAGTAACAAAGTTAGCCCCAGCTTTAATTAAACAAGTTTTAAAAATAGCTCGAACATTGAAAACAGGATAGGTCGGCGGATTGAAAAGAGAATTTCCTTCATCAAAAATAAATGTCCCAGGATTGTATCCTGCAATAACTTTATTTCCATTATTAGGATCGGGCGCGCCGGGTTCAGTAAAGCCCCAAGAATGCCTTGTCTGATCTAAGAAAGTAGCGCTGTCCCAACTAGCGGCTCCAAAAGATGGAAATAAATCTGTTCCCTTGGGTGGAGCATTACAGTTTTTATCAAACTCAACAAAATCTATATCCATTGGTTTTAAAGCGTCGTCGTAAATAGTACAGATGGCCGCATTCAGTGAAGTGCAAGCAACAAAAACATCACTCGTCGTTTTTTGTATAGCAAAAGCGGTTTGGGCATCATCCGTTGTGCGTAAAAGTGAAAAACCATTGGCTTTATATTTTCCAATTTCAGGGTGCCAAGCAAATTGCGAATAACAGCGGTAAGTTACACCATTAAAAACTTTAACATCAGAATTGTAAGGTGCTGCGGGATCTGTGCTAAAAGGACAGTTGTCAGGGGCCAAAGGATCAAGAGTAGATCCTTTAGTTCTTTTTGAAACTATCTTCGGACTATCGAAATCATAGGCCACTTCAAATGATTCAAAACGAACATCAATTTTAGGTGGAAGCTTTGAAGCAATCGTTGCTCCCGTCACTTGCACGGGAACAGTTTTAATATCAAAAGCTTCTTGCTTTAAAAGTTCGACACTCACGTTGACGGTTTGACTCTGAATATTACCACCTCTAACAACCGGAGTCGTTTTAATCACAATTTTAGCAGCAGAATCGGCACTGTTCATTGGGATTTCTAGAATTGAATTTCTAGAAATATCAGCAGTTACAAAAGCTCCCGTCTTACCTTTAAAACCATCAATAGATAAACTCACCCGCATGATGGGGCGACGATCGCTGCTATCGGCATCATTAAGTTGCACAGTGGGCTGAAGATCACCTGGAGTGTAGGATTTAAACTGATTATTTCCTGTGGCTCCTTGCATATAAAAAGAATCAACACTGCCTAAATCCAAAACAAAATTATAATTTGAATTTACTGCCGCGGTGGCCGTCGCAGGAGCTTCGCTGGAACCCGCAGTCACATATTTCATATATAGTTGAGCATCTCGGGTGATCGACAAATCAACTTTGCTGTTATTTCGTTTTAAACAAAGATTTACATCAACATTTGGATTTGTCGCAGGAGTGACAACGCCTGCTAAAATATTAAGACCTGGATCGCTTCCGGGATCTAAAAGGACTCCACCTAAAAAACCACCAAAATTTTTCATTTGCGATAAGTATCGATCGTTCTTACCGCCGGCGGTATCAGGTGTATAAAAATCTGCGCTATTGCCCGTTTGATTGGCTTCTAAAACCAGGCCGCCACCAACAATAACTTTATCTGCAAAGGTGACAGGCAAATAAATGGGGCTGTTGCGAGCAGGAACGTAAATATTATTATTTACAAAAACCGGACTTTCAAAACGCAGACCGCTGACACCTGTTGCATTGCCAAGACTGGGTGCAATGTATGAGTTCCCTGGATTTCCGGCATTAACTCCAGGATCAGGTCGATCTAAAAATAAATTATTGGCAACGATAAGAGTGTTCGTACTTAACTCACGGGGAAACACTAATACTGTTGAAACAAGGGTCAGTGCAGGTTTTGATAATTTTGTAGCAAGAGATGAGCCCAAATTAAAATCAACTTGAACTTCTAAGGCCACTTCGCGACCTTTGGCTAGCCCGTTATCAATCCGAGTGATTCTAAAATCAAAACTGACGTCATCGCCAAAATCTTGAATCCCTTTATTGACGGAAAAAAGTGGGTGTTCTTCAGTGATTTGCGAAAGCTTAACATTCGTAGAGAAGGATTTAGTACGAACTTTACTTATATTCCCACCATATGAGATAGGATTCATACTCAGTTCAATAGCTCGTAGGGCTTCGTCGGATAAAAGCAATCGTTCTACGTTATTAGGGTCTGTCAATGTGCAGGTGCTTGAAGGCGTCCAGCTTGAGGAAAAGCACCACTTATTTCTAACTCCGTTAAGGGTGTAATCCATCGATGAATGAAGAATACTTTGTAGAAGTCCGATATTTTTAGTTTTAGTGACGAGGGTTGAGTAGTTTAGAACATACAGACCCATGGAGGAAATTATTCCGGCCGTGATCATCGTCATAATTAAAAGGAATACAAATGCGCTGCCGCGATGATTTCTCATTCCACCCCTCAAAGTGCCTATTAAATTATATCTTATTAAAAGTAGGTTTTTAAATACAATAGGAAGAAGCGGCTCAATTCTAGACTGAGTCAAATTGAGACTCTGTTTTGTCTTGGGACGTGGACTTTTCATTAAAATAAAATTGTTTTACACTTTATGGAGACTATTCGTGCCGTGGATTGTAAAAGTGGGCACTAAAGTCTTCGGGGGATTTTATGATTATAAACTGTAAAAGACTAATATATTTAGTTGCGGCCTTGGTCTTAACCAGCCAACATTCTTTTGCAGGAAATTCCTCTAATAATGGCAATGGTTCCAGCAGCAGCAGTTCAAGCTCCTCATCTAAGCATCAAACAGTTTATACTGTAGAAGAAATTGCAAATTTCACTTCAACTTTTGCAACAATCCCTGCTTATCCTTCAGATTTTTCTTGGGAAGACAGTCAGATTTACACTCCAGAAACAAGCGGAAAACCAATCATAACAGGATTTACTCCCGTTGCTGTTATTCCCACAGTAACGTTAGGATCAGACTCTGATGGAACACTTCAAATTGCCAGTCTTTCAGAGCTTGGTTACGAAGGCGTAAAATGTGCAGCTGGAATTTATAAATTTCCTATCACAATAACTGATAGCAATAACATTCCTCAACCTAAGGTCGTTGAAGTTAATCTACCACTAGCACCGCAAAAACTCGCTTCTCCAAACCCGCTAGAGGATAATAGTCAGAGCCAGCAGGTAATGTTATGTAAAAATCATATTGCTGCCGTCGCAGGAAAAGTTGTGAATGGAAATATTGTTTTCCAGTGTCAAGCAGGGCTTTGGAGAATCAAACAAGTAGGATGTAAGGACAGCGAAAGTTCATGCAATGGCGCGCCTGGTACGGTAGTATCGGTTCCATCAGCTAATAACGGAACTTTTCCTAACACTCTTTTTAATCTTCCATCAGTAAAATATGCGGATGGTGCACCAGCTGGAGTCTTTGCTTGTAAAGCTGTTTTACCAGCTCCATTACCTGGACCAGCACCTACAAATTATCAATGGAGCGGGAATATAAACTTAAGTTGTAGTGGTGGTTCTTTTTCTGCTGGTTCTAATAATTGTACGGTCATTGATGCGGCTAACAATGTTTATCCAAACTGTGCAACTGGGGCGATTGGAAGACTACTTTATAATGGGCAGACGATTGGACGGGCTTGCTTTCCAGTGGGTACAAATATGTTCACTCGAAATCTTGGCTTTGTTAAAACTTCTATTGGGCCAAATGTCTACTCCGGATCTTTTGAGACAACCATTCCATTTTTTTGGGTTAAAAGAGATGTTCTAGTTAGTATGGCTCCTGTCACAGAAACACTTGCCTGCGGTAAGTATATCGCGACGACTACAAGTAATTGTGTTCTGGGTTGGAGCTGTTCAACAACTACAACAAACTTTGGAATGGGTGGGAATTCTTACACGGGAATTGGTGGGACAAATACGGAATATGTTGGAATGGGTGGAATCACTGGTTATTCAACAAGCCCATCTTATCAACTTCAGAGAATTGCTTGCCCGCAATAACAAGGAATTAAAGTGAAAACTTATTTGGCTTTTGTCATATTTTTATTCAGCGCAGAAGCCTTTTCAAGCACTGTTAATATCAAACCGCAATCTCAGGATTTAAAATTAACTTTGGATAGCGCCTCACAAAAATTAGTCTCTACTTCACTGATCAATCGCCAATTTAAAGTAACCCCCGCAGGATTTATTGTTTCAGATGATTTCTTTATGTTTTATCATAATTCTAAACCGGGAAAAGTTCCCACAACATCAACTTTAAAAGTTAAATACACACAAGAAACTTCCCTCACTCCACAGTTTAAATGGATATCCACTCGCTTAATTGAAAAAGCGAATGTTACAAGGACGTCGCAATTTAATGTGAATAACAAAGAGCTTTTAGTTTATTTTCAAGAAGATAAGAAGCCAGTAAAGTCGAAAAAAATAGCCTATAAAGAAAATGTATTACCAATAAGTGCAATGCCTTATTACCTTTTTTACCAAGGTCGAAATAAAATTGGAATTCCTACAAATTTAACAGTTTTCTCCGAGCAAAATCAAAGTGTCCAAAAAATAGCTTGGGTTTATTTGGGAACAAGCTTAGAAAATAAAAAAAGAATTCACCGTTTTGAAATCAAAGGTGAATTGTCGCAAATTATCCATTTAGATATGGACGGGCGAATTTTAAAAATCAAAGATCTCTCTGGTCACTATGTAATATCAAGTATTCAATAGCTAATTCCTTGCTGCACCTGGACCAAAGGTCAGCAAAAGACCAATGGTCATTTCCATTAAAAAGAGAGAGACTTAAGCTCCTTTTCTGGAGGAAGCCTGCACCATGAATTCCGTTCCTTGGTATAAAAAAATTGATTGGACTGTAGCGCTATTTTTAACCATCACACCATTAGCTGTGTTGATCGTGCTGCCGCTATATATTTACTATTATCAATTTCCTGTGGGACTTGCGATTTTTTCTTTGGTGTTTGCGGCCTTAACAAATTTAAGTGTGACGGCTGGATATCATCGGCTTTTTTCCCATAAAAGTTATGAAGGCCATTGGCTGATCAAGTTGTGGTTTTTACTCATTGGAGCTTCTGCTTTCCAAGGTTCGGCTTTAAAGTGGTCTTCTGATCATCGGCGCCATCACTCTTTTGAAGACTCGGATCGAGATCCTTATAATATACATCGCGGGTTTTGGTATGCTCATATGGGATGGTTATTTTTAAAAGAGACCGTGGATCAACCCATTCGAGCCGCTGACTTAGAAAAAGATAAATTAGTCATGTGGCAGCACAAATATTTTATCCCGCTTTCTATTTTTATGGGGTTTATTTTTCCAACGATGATTGGTTTTTTGTTTGGTTCACCCATGGGTGGTTTTATTTTGGCGGGGGCTTTAAGAATTGTTCTGACCCAGCAAAGCACTTTTTTTGTGAACTCTCTGTCACACACATTGGGCAAAAAAACTTATTCTGAAGATATTTCAGCACGAGACAGTTTGATTGTCGCCATTTTAACTCATGGTGAAGGATACCATAATTTTCATCATAAGTTTCAGCTTGATTATCGCAATGGGATCCGCTGGTACCATTGGGATCCAACCAAATGGACCATTCGACTTTTAAGTTTTGTCGGGTTAGCTCGAAAATTAAAAAAGATCTCTCAATTTGAAATTTTAAAAGCTCAAATTGCCATAGAAGCTTTAAGGTTAAAGCGCAAAGGTTGGTCCGATGAAAAAGTGGAACAAATGAAAGAAAAAGTTTTAAAGAACATGGCCCAGTACCGCGGTCTTAAAGAAGATTATGAGCATCGCCGCACTGAAATGGCAGAAGCCTCCAGACATTGTTTAGAGGAAATCAAATTAGAAATGCGCCTTGCAAAAATTGAATTTCAAATGTCATTGAAACAGTGGAAGCTGTCATTACGATCTCCTGCTTTTTTTAATATTGTCCTCAATTAAAGAATCAAAATAGATCAGGCTGGCTAATGGAAGAAGAAGTTAAAAAGCCAAAGGGCTTAACAAGAGAGCAAATTAAAGAAAAGATCCGAGAGTTTCCGATCCAAAGCGGCGTTTACTTTATGAAGAGCGTGGCTGAAAAAATTCTTTATATTGGAAAAGCTAAAAATCTTCGAAACCGAGTGCGCAGTTATTTTACAGATAATAAAGATCACTCCGCTAAAACCCGCTACCTTGTGCAAAATATTTCAGACGTAGATTACATCATTACAAAAACCGAGGTCGAAGCATTTTTACTTGAAGCCTCGCTGATTAAAAAGCATCGCCCCAAATATAATATCAGACTTCGAGATGACAAAGCTTATCCTTACATTAGATTGAGTTGGAGTGATGACCATCCAAGATTATATCTCAGTCGTAAAGTAAAGCGAGATGGGAGTTTGTATTTTGGCCCCTACACCAGTGGCCTCGCTGTGCATGGAACAATACGCTTTTTAAATCGAACTTTTAAAATTCGAGACTGCACGGATGCGGTGTTTAGTTCTAGAAAACGCCCCTGTATGACTCATCAAATTGGCCGGTGCACGGCCCCTTGTGTGGATTATATTTCTAAAGAAGATTACAAAGCCGAAATTGAAGGCGCAAAATTATTTTTAAAAGGCCAAAATAAAAAAGTGATTAAAACATTATCCGAGCGAATGAAGCTGGCAGCTTCTGAAGAAAAATTTGAAGTGGCCGCAAGGTTAAGGGACTCCTTAGAGTCTGTAAAAGTCATTCTTCAAAAACAACATGTAATCAATGCCAATAGTGATGCGGATCAGGATGGCATTGGATATTTTGGAGATGATCGCGGTTGCTTGCTAGAAAGTATTCACGTTCGAGCGGGGAGGGTGATTGGTCGTAGATCGCACTTTTTGCCACAAGTTAACCCTTTGGATACAACTGAAGATCAGCGCGAGTGGATGGTGGATTTTTTAAATCAATATTATGATGATAACTACATCCCTGAAGAAGTGCTTTTGCCGATGGATTTGGGGAGTGATCTTTGTAAACTGATTCAGCAAGTTTTAAAAGAACGATCTGGAAATGATGTGATTGTCAGGTATGCAACCGATGAAAAAGGTCGCGCATTAGTGGCCATGGCCAATGAAAATGCTGAGGCTTCATTTCAAAAATATGTTTCTAAGTCAGAGGAAAAACGACGTGGTCTTGATGAAATTAAAGAAAAGCTGCAGTTGCCCGAGCGTCCATTAAGAATTGAATGTTACGATATTTCAACCTTACAAGGCAAAGAGACCGTGGCCTCGCAAGTGGTATTTGAAGAAGGGGTTCCCGCCCGCGAGCATTACAGGCGTTACAAAATTAAAACAGTTGAGGGGCAAAATGATTTTGCTTCGATGTACGAAGTCCTTTCGCGCCGATTTAAGCACACGGAATACGATGAGCCCCAGTTGATTGTTGTCGACGGAGGAAAGGGACAGCTGTCTCAAGCTGTCAGAATTTTAGAAGAGCTTGGTAAAAAAAATATTCCCGTGGTGGGCCTAGCCAAAGCAAGAACCGAGAGCAGTTTTCAGAAAACAGAAGTGAGCTCCACCGAGGAAAGATTTTTTCTACCGGGCAGATCCAACCCGGTCACCTTTAGAGCAAACTCCGAAGGCTTGCATATTTTAGCGGGTATTCGTGATGAGGCGCATCGATTTGCGATTAATTATCACCGAAAACTCAGGGAAGCGACCAGCCTTGAAAGTGAGCTTGATTATGTTGTTGGTTTAGGCGAAAAGCGTAAGCGTGCGTTGCTCACTAGATTTGGCTCGGTTGATCAGATCAAAGTTGCTGATCCCGAAGAAATTGCAAAACTACAAGGTTTTCACCGCATTTTAGCTGAACGAATTTTATTACAGCTCAATGAAGAGACTAATGAGGATACAAATGAGTGAAAATCCATATTATGCGTATCTTAAATATGTCAGTGGAGTTTTGGGATCTCATCACGTGCTGACGGAAACAAAAGATATTAATCTACGCGATTCATTTTTTCATCCTGACGAAAAACTAGAGCTTGGACAAAAATGGGATCTTATTTTTGTTAATTCGATGTTTTCTTCCATGGAAAGTCTTTTTGAAGAAAACCATTTAGAACTTTTTAAAAAAATGCTGAAAGCCATGAATTTAGATCATAAGCATATTTTGTTTGTTGATACGTATTTGATGAGTGAAAAAGAAATTTTACGAAAATTTTATAGTTATACATTGCCTGAAGTGATGGTAATCTTTAAAGACCGACCCGAAGCTTCAACGCTGAGACTGATCGACAACTCGGCAGTCATTGAAACTTACAGTCCGTATCATCTGCAGCAATATCCCGAATTTAAAAAAATAACTTGGAGTCACCTCCAAGTCGTCATGGCGCATTTCAGTCAGAAAACTCCCAAAAACTAGACTAGGCAAATCTTCCTACAAATTGGTTAAATAAGGCTCAAAACATTGGTTCTACGGATGGAACACCTATGCCGCTTTTGTTTCTTATATTATTGGCCCTGCCGGCTCACGCCGAAGAGTGGGTTCGAGTTAAACTTTCATTGGAAGATGTTGCCACGATTTCAATTCAAGGGACCATTTCAAGGTTACAGGGTTTGGAATCTGCACAAAAATTTACGGCCCTACCACAAAAACAAAATTTACTAGTGCGCTGGGATCAAGGGCAGTGGATCGTTCAAGGTTTTAAAAATCATTCCCTTATTTTTAAACAAAAGTTTTTAGCTCTTCATGGCGCAGATATTTTTATCAACAATAAAAAAATGCCTGAAAAATTAATTCTTAATTTTGATAAAAAATCCATCCAAGTGATTGGCATTTTACCTTTAGAAAAATATATTATGGGCGTCTTAGCTCATGAAATGCCGGCGCAATGGCCTTTAGAAACTTTAAAAGCTCAAGCGATAGCCACTAGATCATATACAATAGCCGTGATGAAAGCTCGTTCAGTAAAAAGTTACCATTTGGAATCCACCGTTATGGACCAAGTGTACAGTTTTTTAAGTGATGAGGAGCTGCAATCGCGCTTTGATAAAATCACCGAGGCTGTAAGGCTCACACGCGGTCAGGTTTTAGAATCAACTAAAAAAAATATTTTAAAAGCTTATTATCATGCCGACTGTGGTGGCGAAACTGCTTCGGCTCAGGAAGCGTGGGCCACCAACGAAGAGCTTGTTTCTGTGAAAGATAACTCGTGTCCACAAAATCCGAAAGCCCGCTGGAACTTAAGATTGTCTAGTAGCGATCTTAGCCAAAGATTAAAAAAATGGGCGCCAAATGGGGCGCAAAAAATCACTCAATTAAAATCACTCACAAGTTTGGGGCGAGTCAGAGTTGCTCAAGTTGAGATAACTTGGGATCAGGGGAGATCTAAAAAAATTGAAGCCTCTTTATTTCGAGAAGCCATGGGATTTTTTGATTTTAAGAGCACTCAGTTTGAAATTTTAAATATTGGAGAAGGTTGGCGGTTCGAAGGTCGTGGCTTTGGTCACGGTGTTGGATTATGCCAGTGGGGAAGTCGTTTTTTAGGCCTACAAGGCTTAGAATACAGAAAAATCTTAGAGCATTATTACCCGAAGGCACAGCTCAAAATTTTAGAGGGAACGATGCTTGGGTTTGTTAACCAAATACCACTCTAGCTGCAAAAAAAATAACAGCGCTGATCGTTATTAAACTGTATAGTGTGGATGTCATTTTACCTACTCGTATAATCATAGTAAGTGGACTTTCGGTTTTTTACCAGCGAGCTTTAGCTAATTTCAAAAATTAAAAACGGCGAAAAGCCTATGGCCAAACAAAACACAAAATGCATTTCTAAATGTCTCATTTTAAGATGAATATGAACATAATTTGGACACTCTTTTGTCTCGGTTTGAAACAACTTAGAGCTTGGTAATAACTCACTTTTTATCAAGTCTAAAAAATTCTAAAATGAAGAGTGACAAAAAATGTGTCAGACTTTTTGAATCGACACTTTTCAAAGTGATCACTTTTTTGACACTTCTAAAGCTTAAATGAAGCATTTCATGGACTTAGCAGTGATTTTGCTAGCTCGGCATAAGCTTCGCATTAATATCAAGTCGGAGGCACTTATGAAAACATCGAACTTATTACTTTTTGCACTGCTGGTGGGCATAGCTCAAGGCTGTTCTAAAAAAGAAGAGAGCTCGAGCGAGACTGTGGGTAACACCCAGGCTATCGTAAATCCTCTTTTACCAGGTGTGCCTAACGGAACAGGAACAAGTGTTGCCGATTCAACCTCAGGAACAGTGCCCTTCACGCCTGTCAGCCGTCAAATGATGGAAAACTACATTGCCTCTCATCCTTTAAATAACCCCACAAATTATCGGATTAGTATGAATCTTAAAAATGCCGGTGAAAATCACTACGCCGGTGAAATCAGATTATCTTATGAAGACAACGGCCGTACTTACACTGGAATTTTTAATGCTCCAGAGGGTAAGAACGAAAGCTATCCAAGCCGTGGCGAAAACCTAGATGTTGGTAAATATAAATCTCAGTACAATTATTGGTTCAGGCTTGGAAACCAAACGGTATTTCAAGGACAGTTTCAGGATTCTTACGGTGCCGTTGTATTAATCATTGATAGCGCAGTTAACTTAGGTGATGCCCAAGGTCTTGGCCAAGTTTCTGGAAGTTTATGGTTTAAAAATTTCGCTTATTCTTTTGCACCCCAGTCGACCACAAGAAATTGTTGGTTCATTTACATGGGCCCTTATGATTGCAGATCAACAACAGTTATTACTAAAAGCCAACTTGAACCGTCCGATGGATATCGCAAGCTAGGAACATTTAGCGGTGTGGTTGCGGCTCAGGTATTTCAATAAAAGGAGGATGTATGAAAAAAGTAAGTTCTTATTTTAAAATTCTTGCGCTTGTGATGGTCGGAGCATCCTTCGTTGCTTGCGGTAATAAAGACGAATCAACCAGCCGAACCGGTGGTGGAGTTCCCTTATTAGGAAGCGGAGTCTGTGGCGGTTGCACGGGTGCAGGTTGGTCAACACCAGGCGGATTATTTCTAGGTTCTGGTTATGGATCTTCAAGCTTCCCTATGGCAATGTCCATTGAGCTTGTGGGAGATCAGGCTCAAATTACATATTTAAATCAAATGCAAAGCGACCCTTCTAAAACATACCGTGGCCAAACTTATTTAAGACAAGCTGCCATCAATGTGTCTTCAAATATAACTGCAGGTCAGTGTCTTATTCCGGCAGGAACTTATTCTTTAACACCGACACCGAATATGGGAAATTATGCAGGTGGAAGTTTTGTGATTCCACAGTTTGAACTGGCAGGCGCAAATTTTCGCTTTATTATGGCTTTACAGCGGGGTGCGATTGTTGCCCCTTATGTCGGCGGTCCGGCGACAAGTTTTGGCGCTGTGCTCATGGTTTTAGCAGGACCAAGTCGTTACAACCAACAAATGGTGAATTGTAACGATCCCATTGGTTTTCAGCTCGCCCAATAGGAACTAAATTTAAGATATTATTATATTATTTCATATCTACAGCCCACAGCCCCTTGCGGGCTGTTCTTATTTTTGCTTTAATTGTTTTCGATGGAACTACCTCTATGGATAGAGTTTTTTGATGACCTTCAAAATGTTCGCGGACGATCGCAGAACACCGTTATGGCTTACCGCCGTGATCTAGAGCTTTGGCGCGAATATAAAAAAGCTGATAATTCGGTCGCAGGTTTTTATGATTTTATGAAACAGCATGATCTTTCGACAAGATCTCAAGCGCGAGTGATCTCAAGCCTTAGAACATACTTTAGATTTTGTGAAGGCCGTGGGATGAAGTCCCCCGAGCTGCGAGAGCTTCGACCACCAAAAGTCAAAGTAGGTCTACCAAAGCCTTTATCCGTTTCTGAATTTGATCAACTTTTTGAAGCTTGTATGATTTCAGATCCTTTTCGGACCGCTCGCAATCAACTGACACTTTTATTTTTATTCGGCTTGGGTTGTCGAGTGACGGAATTAATTCAGCTGGATTTAAAAGATTATAGTCCCACAGAGCGTTGGGTAAAAATTCTTGGAAAAGGTCAAAAAGAGCGCCTTGTTCCTTTGACTGACACCTTGGCGTTAACTTTAGAAGCTTATTTAAGAACCAGTCGACCTATTTTGATGAAAGAACCTTGCGATTCTATCTTGATCAATGATCGAGGTCATCGTCCTTCACGAGTTGATGTGTGGCGCTGGCTTGCGGCTTGGTCGGCGCGTGCAGGATTTTCGGAGCCTGTGAGTCCTCATCGTTTCCGGCATGGTTGTGCAACGGCTTTATTAGAAGGCGGCGCAGATTTGCGATCCATTCAGATTTTATTGGGTCACGCCAGCATCCAGACCACTCAGATTTATACTAATGTGACAACGTCAACGCTCAGTCAGGCGATTGAAGAGCATCATCCTTTATCCCATCTTGAAGATTTAGAAGAATAGTGTCCGTTGATCGTTAAGGTTTTTATCAGAGGACACTATTCGTGTGAGTTTGGCTTTGCTTTAATTTTTGCAATTAAAACTTGTCATGAAAGTCATGTCACTGGCTCGTGAGGGCTCAAAATTAATTCCCGTTGAAGTTGAACTGATCTTAATTCCGGGTCTTCCGCAAATTCATTTTTTGGGGTTGCCTGACCAAGTGATTCGCGAAAGTATTCACCGAATTAAAAGTGCAATTCGACATCAAGGTTTTGAATTTCCAAAAACCAAGCAAATTCTTGTTAACATTAGGCCTCAGCATATTAAAAAAAGTTCTCGAGGAGTTGAACTTGCTGTGGCCGCAGCCTTACTGTGGGAAACGGGTCAGTTGCCAGCGCCATTAGGGCAGAGTCATTACTATGTCTACGGAGAATTGGGATTAAATGGTGAAGTTTATCAACCCGAGGATTTAAGAGAATTCGAAGGTTCTCCTGATGCCACCGTTTTAACCGGAGAATGTTCTGGGCTGATGAATTTTCAAAGACACTGTATCGATAGCTTAAAAAATTTAAATCAACCGGCAAATGTCCCAGCAGACATTGAGTCTTTTCAGCCCCTTCGTCCTCAATTGGGATTAGAAATTAAGTTTCCACGTGCGCAAGCCAGACTTTTGCAAATATTAGGATTAGGAAAGCATCATGCCCTTTTAGCAGGACCTGCAGGTTCAGGAAAAAGCACACTGGCAAAAGCTTTGATTAGTTTTTTGGAAGATCCTCGAAAAGAAGATCTTTGTCGTCGAAAAATTAATTGGTCACCACTGGTAATGCCTCATCATAGTATTTCAGCACTGTCTTTGGTAGGGGGAGGCGTTCCGCCCAAACCAGGCGAGATTAGTAAAGCGGATGGCGGATTACTTGTGATGGATGAATTGCTTGAATTTTCACCAGCTTGTCAGGAAGCCTTGCGAGAACCATTAGAAGAAGGACTGATTCGAGTGGTGCGAGGATTAAAAAGCGATGTATTTTCAGCAAAATTTCAATTAATAGCCACGACAAATTTATGTCCTTGCGGACAGTGGGTGCCGGGGGCGGATATAAGTTGTCGATTCGCAAGACATCGCTGCATATCTTATCAGCAAAAACTCTCGGGTCCGTTTTTAGACCGATTTGAAATTTTATTTTTTACAAAAAAATCAAATACTTTTCATCCCTCATCCAAAGCCGAGCCAGTGATGGGCGGCCAAGAAGTTCTAAAGTCTTTGGAGTTAGCTCGTCTTTGGCGCTCCGAGTTCATTTTAAAAAATGGCCTTCAAGAGAGGTTTGATTCCTTTATCCGTGAAAATTTGTGGCCCAAGGAGTTTTCATCTAGACGACGCTTTAAGGCGGCCCGGCAAGTGGCCTTAACTTTAGCAGATTTAGATCAAAGTGCTAAAGTGAAGCCGGCCCATATTGAAGAGGCCTTGCAGTTAACGGTTTATCCTTTTGATAAAATGACTCAAAGTTTTTAAGCTGTAAGGTTGAAGGGCTTTCCTGATTCTAGTAGGATTTGATTTGTGGAAGTTGAAATTTTACAAACAGAATTAGGTCAGGTCACAGTCAAGCGTCGTAAAGGACGCCGCAGTCTTTCAATTATTTTGCATCCCTTGCGACCGATTGAAGTGCGTTCTAATTTAAAAACGTCTTACCAACAAATCACAGAATATTTACTGAATAAAAAAAGCTGGATCGAGAAAAATCAGAATAAATTTAAAATTCAAAGAGAAACTTTTTCTGAAAAGAAATTTGAAGAAGGGGAAGCTTTTCAAATTTTAGGAAAATCTCGTCATCTCAAAATTCTTCAAAGTCCTGATCGGAAGCTTCGAAGTTGGATTCAAGCCGATAAAATTGTCTTTTCAATTCCCCAAAAGGTTGTGGAAGAAAAGCATTTAAAAAAATCTTTAAGAGATCTTTATAAAAAAGTTTCTAAAACCTATTTGCAACAGCGGGTAGAAGCCCTTTCACAAAGAATGAACTGCCTTCCTTCTGAGCTCAGCTTTGGTGAAGCGGGAGGTCGATGGGGAAGCTGCCACCAATCAGGGCATGTGCGGTTAAATTGGAAACTCATTGTCTTTGATCCGCAAATTATTGATTACGTGGTCATTCATGAATTGGCGCATTTAAAATATCTAGATCATTCCTCTAGATTTTGGAATTTTGTGGAAGAGTTCGAGCCTGATTACCGCAAGATCAGACAGCGTTTAAAGCATTCTGAACTACAGACAGCTTTTCTAGAAAAGCCAAAACTTAAAGAAAAATCCTAGTCATGAACCAAGCCTTTCAAAAAAAAGCGATTGAGGCGATCAATAAGCATGGAATTCTTCTTACTTTTCCAATCAATAATCGAAAAGAACCTCAGTCTTTATGGAGCACATTGTATCCACGTTCTGAAATGCGATGGGAATGGGATGACAGCGCTGACAACCGTGTCGCTCAACTATGGAGGCTTCGCGAGCAACTCTCGCACAGCCGTGAAGTCATTTATTCAAAATGGCACCAGGGGCGAGCCACTTTTTTTTCATTTGAAGCTTTTAGTCATCTTTTATCAGTGCAGCAGGCTGGGGAGAAAAGAAAAAAATTAGGAACGAGTGAAGCGAAAATTATTATGGAGGCCCTTGAAATGGACTCTCCCTTGTCGACAAGGCAAATTAAAGATGTGGCAGAGCTTAAAGGAAAAAGTTTTGAAGCCCTTTATAATCGCGTGATGAAGGAGCTTTGGTGGTCGGGCTTAGTTGTTGGCTATGGCGAGATTGAAGACTCGAGTTTTCCATCCTTAGCGGTTGGAGCGACATCGGTTCTTTTTGAAGAGGTGTGGGCAGCTTCTCAAAATTTAAATTCTACTAAATCTCAATCTTGGTTAAAATATAAATTAGGAGATAATAATTTATTTTACCAAGCCTTAGAAAAAAGGCTCAAAAGTAAATCTTGAGCCTTTTTTTGAAAAAATTAAACTATAATCTAAATGTTAAGCGTGTCGCAATCGATCCTCAAAAACTCGAGTCTCGTGGCGATCCTGCCTTTGATGACGATGACTTTCTTTTTCTACAACTAAAGAAAAAGTATCTAGCGCCAAGCGAACAGCTTCTAATAAAGTAACAGCACTTTTTTCAACGACAAGAGGATGAGCAAGATTTGGCCCGGCCACAATTTTAATTGTAAAATGATCCTTGCCGACCTGAAAAGGTGTTTTATTCATTGAGAGTGTGACAAGAGTTTTAACCAGGGCGGGGCGAGGGTGCTTAAAAATAATATCCCTGAGTTCGTATCGTAGATAAGACCTAAGGGCCTCTGAAGAATCCATATTTCTAAATAGGATTTTAATCATTTCTTCCTCCTTTGGATGTTTCTTTCAACTATTTTAAGTTTGAAAGTCAAAATTAGGGAGTGACGTTTGTGTCATATAAAACAAGAGAAGTTTTCTTATTTTATAGCGTGTTTTTACCTTGATGGGTGCGCTGGACCTGTATGGTGATCTCCTTCCGTTTCAAACTTTTCTTCAGGTGTTTTAGCATCCTCTGTGCGTGTTCGAGTCAGCGCGACAAGGCCCATCGCACTGGCTCCTAAAATAACATGCACCCAGTACTGACCATCTGTAAGTTGTTGCCTATAACCAAACGTGTAAGGCACGATGATGGCCATAAGTCCTGCTGCCACATCAAAACTCATATGAACACCGACGGGAATCACTTTTGCGATCGAATAATAATACTTCGTAAATAAGCTATAAATCGCAAGACCTGAGCCTAAAACTAAAAAAACATTTCTGGCTTCAATGATATGAGAAAATCCAAAAATAAAAGGCGTAGAAACTAAAACCAAAGCAATTATATAATCTAAAATGTTGTGAACCTTTAATGACACCATAAAAAAATCCTCCATTGATAATATCTGGCGCTGATAAATAATCAGAAGCTAGGGTTTTGCTCTGCGGCCTGCCAAAGATCATTGAACTGCTGAGAGAGATGACGAAGGTGGGAAATTTCAAAATGAAAATAGAATAATTCTGCCACTTGCTTCGTTGGAAAATGCCTCAAGGTGAGGCAAAATGATCACAAAATAAGTTGTATTTTTCCAACACATTGTTATAGAATATATCATATATATATGATATTACTTAATATTATCATTTTGATATGATCACATTTTATAAAACTATTTCTGTGATTGTGGCAGCAACCAAAGTATTCTTGATACATGAATTCGGGAGATGGATCTCGACTTCTCAACCAAGGAGGATTGTTTGAAAAACTTAGTTCAAAAAACCAAAAGTCTTTTACCAAGTCTTTTGTTAGCAGGAATTTTGATAGGCTGTGGAGCAAAGCCCGCCGATGGAACTAAAAATCTGAATATTCAACTTCAGATGGGATCTTACTCAACAGTTCAAAATCAAGCGCCATTGATTTGGAAACTGCTGGGAGTGAAAGAAGCTAATGCCGCTGTGACATCTTTAAAAATGTGTTTCAAACGACTGCGTTTTAAAACAACTGATGTTGATACAGCAGCGCCCGATACGGATGGAGATAATAAGGATTTTTTTATCGGTGAAGTATTGGTCAGTTCAGCAGGAGCAGTACTTGGCGGAATAACTATTCCCGAAGGAACTTACCGACGAATTGAATTTGATTTAGATTCAAGTTGTGCTTCAGGAAAAAGTATTCAACTGACAAACGGGAATGGAACATTTTCAAGTGTTGATCGTATCACCATTAAATTCAGTGGCAACTTTACAGCCTCTGCTGACGGGGCGCTGACCTTAGGAGTGCAAACGATTTTAAATCAGCTTAATTCTTATAATGCGCCTGCCACTTTAAAAACAACTGCAGAATCTATCAGTGGAGTTTTAGCCAACTAGTATGAAAAAGACAGGGATCGATCTTTTTAACTATCATGATTATAGAAATTTTCTAAGGGACTGGTTTGATCAAGAACGAGAGAGCCAGTCCCTTTCTTTACGTGATGTTGCAGAGAAATGTGAACTTTCGATAGGATACTTACCGATGATATTATCAGGCCAAAGAAATCTTACAGAAAAGTCACTGCTAAAGCTTCAGGCTGTCTTAAAATTAAAAACAGAAGAGATAAGTTATTTTAAAAGTCTTTTAGATCTTTCAGATGGAGCTACTTCAAAAAAAAGATTGGCCGCGTTTGAAGAATTAAAAAAAATTACAAGCTTTCGCCAAAAAAGTCCAAAAGAGCTTGAGGTCTATAAATATCTTTCCAGTTGGCTCAATGTCACCATTCGGGAACTTGCGGTAAGAAGAGATTTTAATCCAACTTCGGAGTGGATCCAGGACAGGCTTATTCAAAAAGTTTCAATCAAAGACATCGAAAGCTCGTTGCAGTTTTTATTAGAACAAGGTTTTTTAATTAAAAATAAAAATGGTCAAATACTTCCAACTAAAAAACAGTTGGATTGTTTTACTGGTGTGTACCGGCTTTCTTTAGGGGAATTTCATAAGCAAATGTTTACCTTGGCCGCTCAGTCAATTGATCTTACACCCCGAGACCAAAGAAATTTACTGGGACATACGCTTTTAATTCCTGAAAGCCAAATCGAGACACTGCGATCTATTTTAGATGACACATTAAAAAAAGTAGAAGCCTTGGGTTCACATTTTAACGAGGCTGGACCTGTTTATCATGTTATACTGTCAACATTCCCTGTAGCCAAGAAAGGCTCGTGAGAAAATGAAAAAAATCATCTTAATTTATGCAATAATTTTTCTATCAGCTTGCTCTGGCAGCCAAGGAACATCAACGGGAAATCCACTTGTCGCGCTCCAATTTAAATCATTTAATGCGCTATCGGCTGACCGTATAGGATCTTTGACTGTTTCAAGTTTAAAAATGTGTTTCAAGCGGCTTCGATTTAAGCCTGTTTCTGGTCTTGATGAAAACATTGATATCACATTAGAGGAAATGACGATCGTTGCCGCAGGTAATCTTGTGACGACGGCTTCAGTTCCGCCAGGAACCTATTCCCGAGTGGAGTTTGATCTTGATCCCCATTGTGCATCGGCAAAGTCGGTGCAGGTGACAAATTCAAATGGGGCCTTTGCTAACAACCAGACCATAACAATTCGTTTTGATGGAATGCTAGTTCTTTCTATTTCTCGAAATTTAGATCTTAATTTTCAAGCAATTATTGATGCCCTTAATACAGTCACGTCGGATGCAAATATCAAAACCAAAGCTGAGTCCATCGGCGGTTCATATTAACATTTTGATAAAATCGTCTTATTTTAAAGATTGGATTTTTTAAATTTTAAAAATAGATTCAACCTTTATCTGCAATAGGAATGGGTTGAATTATTTTGAAATACGCTGTTTGGATCTTTATTTCCTTTGTACTTCTAGTGACCCTTCGGTTGATATTTATTTATAAAAAACAACAAGATGATTTGAAGATAAAAACTCTCTTTTATCAAACAACCGAAAAGCGAACTTCAAAAATTGTTTTCTTGCACGGAATTCTTGGCTCACATCGGTACTGGGACAAATTTATTCCAGAACTTGGTCTTACCCATGAGCTCATTTTGCTGGACCTTTTGGGGTTTGGAAATTCTCCAAAGCCTGGCTTTGATTATACCGTTGTAGATCATCTTGATAAGATAAAAGCGACGCTTGATAATTTAAACAAAGAGCCCGGCCAAAAATATTCTCTGGTAGGGCATTCCATGGGGGCTGTGTTAGCTCTTAATTATGCAAAAAATCACACTGAAGAAGTTGAAAGACTGATTTTAATTAATCCACCCATTGATACGTCTATAGAGAATCTAAAAAATTCGATGATCGAATCATCGTCTAAGGTTATAGTGCAAATGACATTTAATCCGCTTTTTGGCCGAGCCGTTTGTTTTGTTCATGAATTAATTCCATTTTTAGCCTATCCGCTGATCGGAATTTTTGAGCCTGAGCTGCCAGCTGCTATGGCCACGGATGCGACAAAACATACTTGGAAGTCATATATGGGATCCATGAAACATGTCCTTGAAGAACAAAAAACTTTGGAGCTTATTCAAAATGTTAAAAATATTCCAACCCTGATTCTTATGAGTGATAAAGATGAGTACTCTAAATCAGAAAATTTGGATATTTTAAAAGATCAAAAAAATGTCAGAATTAAAATTGTTAACGGAGAGCACAGCTTACCCCTTTTTCATCCCGAAAGAATTATGCCAGATATTCAAAGTTTTTTAAAATAGTTCTTTACATCTATACCCCCGTATAGTATCTATTGGATCAGGAAATTGAGGATATAGATGCCAAAAAATAAAAAAACTCTGTTAAAAGACAATCTTGATCCTGCTGATGTAAATACAATGCATGCCGATCATTCTCTTCAGCTTTCGCGTTTAAGGAGAATTAAGGGCCAAGTTGAGGGTTTAGAGCGAATGATTTCAGATCGACGCTACTGCCCAGATATTGTGATACAGGCGCGAGCGGCAAGTTCGGCTTTAAAATCTTTTGAAGTGGCTATCCTTGAAACTCATCTCCGTGGGTGCGTAAGAAATGCCATGAAATCAAAAGATGCTTTTGAGGCAGAGCAAAAAATTCAAGAAATCTTAGAAATTTTAAATTAGCTGTTAAAATAATTATGAGAGGTGAGGCATGAAGTCTTTTTTATTAGTTGTTATGTTTAGTTTTTCTGCCGGCTTGGCCTTAGGCGGACCTTCTGAAAAGGATATTCAATTTTATCGTGATTTGACTTTAAACACAAGATCCTCAGCCACTTTCAAAGTGCCGATGCCCTCTGGTAACGACATGTTCTATGACTACAGTCTAAAAATGGGAGATCCGCTTTATGAGAGGCCCATGGTTGATGATTACAAGCATGATGTTGATCAATCTCAATTTACTAGAATTTTTTATGATCGAATTTTATTAAAAGATGGATCTTTTGTTAATATTGGAGGCGAAATGATTCCTCTGACTTGTATTTTCATAGATGGTCAGGACAATCGTTTTGCAGAAAATTCTCTCCCTACTTTTCCGCAATTTGTAATGCGAGTCTATTTGGTTGCTAACGATTACAGTTGCACGGGGCCTATCAATCCGGGATGGCCAGATAATGGTGGAAAAGAGGAGACCTGGGACACTTACGTTTATTTTGAAATCCGGGATCCAACAATTATGCTGCCGGTGGAAGCTCATTTAAGATACCGCTGGAATGAATATAAGTCAGTTCTTGTTAAATAGAAGAGGAAATTATGAAATTCATATTTATACTTATTTTATCTCTAGGAACAATGCAGATATCGCGAGCTGAAGTTGTTTGGTATCCACTACCGCCAGAAGCATATAAGCTCGGTGAATTTTATCCAGAAGCTCAGAGATTGCTTTTTGCTTTTGATTACGGTCATGCCTTAGTTTACGAAAAGCTTCTTATGAATCGAGGACAGATCACTAACCCCGAAAAATTTGAAAAAGAATTATTAAATGAAATTATGGCAATTTTAAAAAATCCCCCTCATGCCAAATCGGATGAGGCCGATATTGCCCCACAATATGTTTTTACATTTCCTAAAATTTTAAATTTGTTTGACTGGTCCCACATGCTTCACCAATTTATATTGGATGTTCTTGCCTCGGTACCAGATCGTGGACCTGCCATGACAAAACGGATTCAAGATTTATTTGCAGACTATCAAGCCAAAAAAATGTTAGCCATCACTGACGTTTGCAAAACAATGCTTTTTATGGACGGCCATTACTTTTCAAAATCTTTTCGTCGAACATTTCCTAGTTTTAATCTTTTGATATGGAGTTATCATTGGTTTCAAATCAAATTATATGAGGATCTGTTATTGCCAACCAAAATGGAGCGAGATGCCGCCGTCGCAAAAACCATTTCTCATTTTAAAAATTTAATATCTGATCTTCCAGATTCAGCCGATTTTGATATGATGCCCGAGACGGCCAAAGAAGCTCCTACTTTGGCAAAGCTATTTCCAACCATTCCTGCGGCCTTTGATAACAATCATATGCTCCATGATATTGTGTCAGATCTTTTAACATCTGAAAAAGTGCCTCTTTCAAAATTAAGAAGTGAAGGTATTAATATGGCAAATATGGCCATGGATCCAAATTCATTTAAATCAAATAACTGCTTAAATTCTAACATCCGGAGATAGTATGAAGAAAATATTTTTAGCTTTATCTTTAGTGATCACGACATTAACAGCTTCAAAATCTTTTGCCGAAAACATAGCCTTAGCCAAGGCAACCGAATTAGCTTGTCATCGAATTGAAAGACTTGTGGCTTTGAAAAAAATTGACGAAAGTTTTTTGAATCATTTAGGTACAATGGTGATTGTAACTCAAACAAAAATCCAACCTACAGATCCCGCCTTTAGAGTTGTAGCTTCTAAGTATCCAGGAGCTGATGGAAAAATGGCTCAACTTGAGCTTATGATGGATAGCCAAGGTAAGACTTTAAGTTTTAATGTCATTGCAGGATCACCTTCAAGCCCTGCTCCAGCGTGGCAAGATAAAGATGCTGTTACACTTGTAGAGAGTGCGCTTCATTATATTTTGGAAGGCTGGCAAGGAACAAATCCTGCAGTTCAACCATTTTATGATGATTTGAAAAGTTTAAGAATTTCACAGGTTAAAAACGCTTCAGGGCAAATTATTTCTAAAGTTGAATTTTGGTCAAACCGTGTCGCAACAGTTTTAGAAGTTAATTTGAATCTGGATGGATCATTTATTTCAGCAGAAGTTAAATAGAAAAATCGGGACATTCTATTGAAAAAGGCTTGGTTAGTTTTATTTTTTGGAATCTTAAATGCTTGCTCTTTATTTCAAGAGCCGAAAGCAACTCGTTCTGCAAACCAGAATGTCATTCCCATTTTTGAAAAACCCGAGCTCCCTCCAAATTTTAAATTAGAACCTACTTTTGAATCTATTAAAGTTGGTTTTATTGAGCAAAAATGTCTTTACTGCCACCAACCAGGCCATAAAGCAGAGCGAGTGCCTATGTCGACAAGAGAAGATCTGATCGATTCTCCGTTAGAAATTGTTATACCTGGAAATTCCGAAGAAAGTGGAATTTTACTGGTCATTGCCGCAGATGCAAGAAAACCAATGCCGCCAAAAAACTCTGGCGCGCCAGCGGTCACAGCTGAAGATATTGCGATTTTAAAGCAATGGATTGATCAAGGGGCACCATGAAGTTAGATATTTCTTCGCAAGTTAAAGATCCTGTCTGCGGTATGACGATTGATTCTCAGTCTGCAAAAGGGGGTCGTACTCATTGGAATCACAAAGACTATTTTTTTTGTAATTCCAAATGTAAAATTAAATTTGAAGCAGATCCTAATTTATATTTAAATCCTCAAAAGATTTCGAAGACCCCAGCCCTTTCTGAAACAATTTATACCTGCCCCATGCATTCAGAAATTAAACAAAAGGGCCCTGGGACTTGTCCCATCTGTGGCATGGCACTTGAGCCTCTTGAAGCAACATTAGAAGATGGTCCCAACCTTGAGCTTCAAGATATGTCGAAGCGATTTAATATTTCTTTGATATTTACGATCCCACTTGTTGCGTTAGCTATGTCTGAAATGATTCCTAGTATCAATTTGCACGCCATTTTATTTAAAGATACTTATAATAAATATACTTACAATTGGGTTCAGATGATTCTTTGTATTCCCGTTGTTATTTACTCTGGACTTCCCATTTTTCAGCGGGGACTCCAGTCGATAAAAAATAAAAATTTAAATATGTTTACTTTGATTGCGCTAGGAACGGGAATTGCTTTTATTTACAGCGTTGTGGCCACTCTTTTTCCGAATTTATTTCCTGCTGAACTTAAAAATGCGCATACGGGTGAAGCCGGAGTCTATTTTGAAGCCGCTTCTGCGATTGTTACGCTTGTTTTATTGGGTCAAGTCCTTGAATTAAAAGCGAGGAGTCAAACCTCGGGTGCTATCAAAGCTCTGCTAGGGCTTGCGCCTAAAATGGCAATGAAAGTCGTTAACGGTAAAGATATTGAAGTGAATTTATCTGAAGTTCAAGTCGGAGATTTTCTGAGAGTTAAGCCCGGCGAAAAAATTCCCGTCGATGGTATTGTTCTGGAAGGGCAAAGTTCCATTGACGAATCCATGATCTCTGGCGAACCTATTCCAGTCGAAAAAACCGCAGGTTTAAAAGTGACCGGTGGGACCATCAATGGCACGGGCAGTTTTATTATGAAGGCCCAAAAAGTAGGCGCTGAAACTTTGCTTGCTCAGATTGTAAAAATGGTTTCAGAGGCACAAAGAAGCAAAGCTCCTATTCAAAAATTAGTCGATCAAGTGGCCGGTTATTTTGTGCCCATTGTTATTCTGATTTCAGTCATCACTTTTTTGGTGTGGTATTTCTTAGGTCCCGCTCCGCAGTTAACCTATGCGCTGGTGAATGCGATTGCTGTATTAATTATCGCTTGTCCCTGTGCTTTAGGATTAGCAACTCCGATGTCGATCATGGTGGGAACGGGGAAAGGGGCTCAGAATGGTATTTTAATTAAAAATGCTGAAGCTCTAGAAGTCCTTTCCAAAGTTGATATATTAATTGTCGATAAAACCGGAACCTTAACGGAAGGTAAGCCCACGTTATCAAAAATTTTGACAGCGGGCATGCCAGAAAATGATGTTTTGAAAATAGCAGCTAGCCTTGAAGTGATCAGTGAACATCCTTTGGCTGTGGCGATAGTTAAAGGTGCAAATATGAAAGGGATTGAAAAACTTTTTAAAGTGGAAGATTTTCAGTCCATCACTGGCAAAGGAATTCAAGGAACGATCGAAGGAAAATCTTATTTTATCGGAAATTCAAAAGCGATGCAGGAAAAGAAAATTAACTTTTCAGCATTTGAGAAAGAAATCGATGATTTAAGATCGCAAGGTCAGACGGTTATGTTTTTGATAGCAGGTGAAAATTTATTGGGACTGATTTCGGTGGTTGATCAAATTAAATCAACAGCCCACCAGGCCCTTCTTAATTTACAAAGTCAAAATGTCGAAGTGATGATGCTAACCGGTGATAACTTTGTAACAGCTAAGGCCATTGCGGAGCGCTTAGGAATCAAAAGTTTTGTTGCAGATGTGCTGCCTCATCAAAAAAAGGAAGTGGTTGAAAAACTTCAAAAAGAAGGGCGAATTGTTGCCATGGCAGGGGACGGAGTTAACGATGCTCCCGCTTTAGCTCAAGCTCATGTTGGTATTGCAATGGGGCATGGAACAGATGTGGCTATTGAAAGTGCAGGTGTGACTTTGATTAAGGGTGATTTAATGGGCATTGTTAAAGCCCGAAACCTAAGTCGTCAAACCATGCGCAATATTAAACAAAATCTTTTTTTTGCGTTTGTATATAATCTTGCGGGAGTGCCGATTGCCGCTGGAGTCTTATATCCATTGATGGGAATCTTATTAAGTCCCATGTTTGCAAGTGCCGCGATGGCCTTAAGCTCTGTCTCGGTGATTGGAAATGCTTTAAGACTTCGGGGAAAAACCTTAACCAGTGAGGGTTTATGAAAAAATTGATATTTGTGAGTTGTTTATTTTACGGAGTGTTTTCATTTTCACATGGAGGCGATAAGCCGGGACCTCATGGTGGATATGTGGAAATGCCGGGGCTCCTTCATACCGAAGTTGTTCCTGATAAGGATGGTTCGTTTCATATTTATTTACTTGATATTGAATTTAAAAATCCAACGGTTAAAAATTCTGAAGTTCAGGCTTGGTTGTCGGTGGCTGCGTCAAATGACAAAATCGCACTTAAATGTGAAACGATGGGAGGCACTCACTTTCATTGTATTCCACCTAAGAAGTATAGCAAAGCGACCGGTCTTATAATCAAAGCAAAGAGAGAACAAGCTCAAGGAAACGAAGTGACATACAAATTGCCACTGAAGCGTCCCACACAGAATAAATAGAAAAATTCATTGCCATGCCGTCGCTTCGTTTGGCACAGTAAGGAAATATGCGTAAAGCTGGTTTAATTTTACTAATATCTTTTTACTTCATAGGATTCATTAAAATGAGTTCTACTTTAGCATTAGGGCCTTTGGTTAAAATTGAAATTGAGCATGCTCATGCGGATGCTCATACAGATGTACATGAGCATCATGATGAGCTTCCACTTAAAACTCATTCTGATAAACAGCATGGCGCACATCACTGCCATGAGATTCTTGTTGGCGGGCTGCATCTATTTATGTCTTTCGGATTAACTTCAAATTTTGCTCAGTCTTTTGATTTGGATATTATGTATAATTCCGTCAATTTATGGCCACCAAAAAGTCCTGTTATTTTTGGCATCTTCCGCCCTCCAATTTCCTAAGATATCATCTTGATTAAAATTTAAATTATTAAAATCGACAATTAATATTGTGAGGCCGCCGTGCTTAATCAATTGATTCACTTTTCTTTGAAAAATCGCCTTTTGGTTATTATTGGGGCTATTGCCATCTCAGTTTATGGTGGTTATCTGGTAACAGGTTTACCTGTCGATGTGTTTCCAAATCTCAATCGACCGACTGTTACAGTTATTACAGAATCACACGGCCTTGCACCCGAAGAAGTAGAAACACTTGTCACCCTGCCAGTTGAATCAGTTTTAAATGGAACGCCAGGGGTTCTTCGCATCAGATCTAGCAGTGGTATTGGGATCTCAATTGTTTATGTTGAATTTGATTGGGGCACTGAAATTTTTAAAAACAGGCAACTTGTTGCCGAAAGATTACAGTTGTTACAAGGACGTTTGCCAAGTGGTATGCAACCCATTATGGGGCCTGTGTCTTCTATCATGGGTGAGATTCAATTTATTGGTTTAACAAATCCTGAAAATAAAATTTCTCCAATGGAAATGCGATCACTGGCAGATTGGTCTTTAAGGCCACGCTTAATGACAATACCAGGAATCAGTCAAGTTGTGGTTATGGGTGGAGAAGTTAAGCAGTATCAAATTTTTGTTTCAAGTGAAAAACTTCAAAAGCGAGGGATCTCTTTAGAAGACCTTAAGCGCGCTTTGTCTGAGATCAGTGAAAACACCACAGGTGGATTTATTGATGTATCTGAAAAAGAATATCTCATCAGGCCGCTCGGAAGAATTGCAAGTCTTGAAGATATTGAAAACTCACTGGTAGGACTTCATTTTGGTCAGCCCGTTTTTGTCAAAGATATAGCGCAAGTTCGTATCGGAGCTAGAACAAAACGGGGTGAGGGAAGTATTAATGGCAAACACTCCGTCATTTTAACCATCCAAAAACAACCCGGAGCTAGCACAGTTGATCTCACAAAGTCCATTGAGCGTGAGCTGATTGAAATTGAAAAGACATTACCTGAAGGAATCAAGCTAGAAAAAGATTTATTTAAGCAAGCCCACTTTATTGAAGCCTCTGTTAGCAATGTCGAAGAAGCTCTTCGTGATGGCGTGATTATGGTCGCAATTATTTTATTTTTATTTCTTCTCAATTTCCGAACAACAGCCATTACACTTGTTGCTATTCCATTAAGTCTGTTGATAACAGCAATTGTTTTCCATGTGATGGGATTTGGTATTAACACAATGACCCTTGGAGGTTTAGCGATAGCTATCGGTGAGCTTGTCGATGACGCCATTGTCGATGTTGAAAATGTTTTTAGAAGACTTAAAGAGAATAAAGCGATGGGAAGTCCTAAAGGATATTTGCGAGTTATTTATGAAGCCTCATCGGAAGTAAGAAATTCAATTGTTCTTTCTACAATTATTGTTGTTCTTGTTTTTATTCCACTTTTTGCATTGGGTGGAATTGAAGGTCGCTTATTTGTTCCTTTGGGAGTGGCTTATATTATTTCAATCATTGCTTCTTTGCTTGTTTCTTTGACTGTCACGCCAGTCTTATGCGCTTATTTATTGCCCCATTCAAAAGCTGTGCATGTTGAAAAAGATGGACCTTTGGTGCGAAGTCTTAAAAGTTTTGCAACAAAAGTTCTATCTTGGACATTGCCAAGAACAAATTTAGTTCTTGGTGCCGCTGTTTTATTATTAATCGGATCACTCGCTTTACTTCCATTTATGGGCCGAAACTTTCTTCCGGATTTTAATGAAGGAACGGCGACAATTGGTGTCGCGGCTTCGCCGGGAATTTCATTAGCCGCATCAGATGCTTTAGGTTTTAAAATAGAAGAAGCGATTCTTTCGGTGCCAGAAACTAAATCAACAGTTCGACGAACGGGTCGTGCTGAAATGGATGAGCATGCAGAAGGTGTTCACTGGCATGAGATCGATGTTGATTTCAAAGAAAGTGAAAGAGCAAAGTCCGTAGTACTGCAAGAAATTCGAGAAAAAATTGAAAAAGTTGGAGACATTTACGTCAATATTGGACAACCCATCAGTCATCGACTGGATCATTTACTGTCAGGAGTACGAGCTCAGATTGCAGTCAAAGTTTTTGGCCCCGATCTTGGTGAGCTGCGCAGATTGGCTGGCGAAATTTATGAGTCTCTAAAATTGGTTCCAGGAATTGTTGATTTGCAATCAGAGCCTTTAGTTCTTATTCCCCAATTAAAAATTGCGATTGATCGCGAGGCGAGTGCTCAGTTTGGTTTAAGAAGCGGAGCTCTAGCAGATAATTTAGAAGTCGCACTGAATGGTGAAGTCGTCAGTCAGTTCCTTGAAAATCAGCGAATGCATGAAGTCTTTGTAAGACTGGATAATGAATCCCGAGCGACTCCTGAAAAGATTGGCAATACGATTGTTAAGTTTATGCCTACCGGGCAAAGTGTCCGTGTCAGTGATGTTGCAAATATTTATCAAGGAACGGGTCCAAATCTTGTGAATAAAGAGGATTTGCAAAGACGAATTGTCATTTCGGCAAATACTCAAGGTCGAGATTTAGGAAGTACGGTTAAAGACATACAAGCAAAAATTGCAAATATTAAAATGCCGGAAGGATATTTTGTAAAACTGGGAGGTCAATTTGAAAGTCAGCAAGCAGCCTCTCAAAGAATATTTTGGCTAGGACTTATATCCATCCTTGGAATTTTTTCTGTTTTGTTTATCCATTTTAAATCCTCACTTTTAAGTCTTCAGGTCATGATAAATATTCCATTGGCCTTGATTGGAAGTATTGTTGCCATTTATTTTACGGAAAGAACTTTATCTGTTGCAACTTTGGTGGCGTTTATTACGTTATGTGGGATTTCAAGTCGAAATGGTATTTTACTTATTAGCCACTATCTTCATTTGATGAAGGAAGAAGGTGAAAATTTTGATGCAAAAATGGTGATTCGAGGTTCTTTAGAACGACTTGTCCCGGTGCTAATGACAGCCTCGACGGCAGCCTTAGCTTTAGTCCCACTTTTACTTTCACAAGGTCAGCCGGGGAAAGAAATTTTGTATCCTGTGGCCGTTGTTATTGTTGGAGGATTAATCTCATCCACTTTGCTGGATATGATTGTTTCTCCCACCGTTTTTCTTAAATTTGGTAAAAAAGCAGTGTACAAATATTTAAATTCTGAAAAGAACACAACTCAAAAAGGAGAATGGACATGAAGAAGATAGTTTTAGCAGCACTTATGACAATGATGGTTTCATCTATTTCACAAGCTCACGATGAAGGTCACGGTCCTAAAGTGACGGATTCAGGTAAGTATGGTGGTATATTAGCAAGTGTTGTTTTGAAAGCAGAAGCTAGCAAAGGCACACATGCAGCGATGCTTCATAAAGCAGAACTTGTTCGTTCGACTGACGGTACGGTTCGATTATATATTTACGATGTGGCGATGAAACCTATGGATTTAAAAGGATTTGATGGAAAAGCGAAAGCGACGCTTTTTGGTGGATCAAAGGGTAAAAAACAAAACAGCGAATTTTTAATGGAACAAAAAGAAGGTGTATTCCAGAGTAAAATGCCAAAAGTAATATCCGCGCCCTATTCGATTGATGTCACACTTAAAGCAAGCGGCAAAGACTTACTTGTGGCTTTTGATAATTTAGACTAAGGAGTTTCTCATGTTGATTTGGCGGTATTTATCCTACTTTCATGTTTGCATTTTATTTTTTGGAACTATTGATGCTAGCGGAGCAGAGCGAGTTATTCTGTATAATGATCTGCCAGCATTAATAAAAAGTAGAAATGAAAATGCACAAGCTGCTGAATCAAATTTGAAAGCCCAACAAGAAAGAACGGGATTTTTAACCCGTTCGTTTCTCCCTCAGTTTTCAGCTTCCCTTGGAACAGAGCAATTCAAAACAGATTCTATCCCAACTGTTCAAAAAAATAATTGGCAGTTAAAAGGTCGTATGAACCTTTTCCGTGGGGGACAAGATCGACTTGAAAATGAAATTAGAAAATCAAATGAACTAAGAGCTCAGGCCGAATATGGTTTTGAAATCAATCATGAATTAAAAGCCGCCCGGGAGAGCTACTGGAAAATCGTTGAAGTATCACAGTTGATCACTTATCAAAAAGAGGCGATTGAAAGAAATGAGAGTTTTCTGTATTCTTCTAAAAAACGGGCTGGAGCCGGTGTTGCGACTTCTTCAGACGCACTTCAGTTTGAACTTCATCGAACTCTTTTAAATCAAAGTTTAAAAAAACTAAATATTGAAGACGATCTTTTAAAAAACAGACTGGCCGTTTCATTAGGTCTTGATGAGCACGAAAACATCAAAGTGCAAAAAGATTTTCCACATCCACCAGAAAAAATTCAAACAGAAGTTTTAAATTTAGAAAATAATTTTGAAGTTCAAACGCTAAAAACAATCGAAATGGGTGAAAGTTTGCGAAAATCTCAATCCTCTCGATGGTGGTTACCAAAAGTAGATCTCTATTCAGGTTACGGAATTCCTACCTTAAGCGAAGAGTTTGAACGGGCCCAGCTACAAGATCGCGAATGGTCTTTAGGACTCGCTTTAGTTATTGATTTAGGGGAAAACATTAGTAATTACTCTGAAAGCAAAGCTAAAAGATTTGAAGCTCAAGCTGCGCAAAAACGTCTGGCGCAAAAAACTCGTGAGATAAAATCCATTGATCACGAAGCTCGTCTTAATCTTAATCTTATGCATGAATTAATTCACGACGCTGATGCGGATGTTAGTAAATCGGAATGTTTTTTAAAAATCACGCAAAATGAGTATGCCAGAGGCGTAAAAAATGGGCCGGATCTTTTAGAGGCGTTCAAACAGCTTTTTGAATTTCGCTATCGCAGAGCGGGTCTTTACCGAGAATATTATATCACTCAAGCAGAGCTTTTAGCTCTTTCTGGAATTGAGAAAACTCCTTGAATCGATTAAAAATTTCTCAAAAACTTTTGCTGGGTCGATTTCTAACTAGATCTGGAGATCAGGCCTGGGATTTTGCAGTTCCGCTTGTGCTCTTAGTGATCTTCCCTGATCAAATTAGAATTGCAGCACTTTATTATTTTCTTGTTCGACTGCTCAGCGTGGTTTTAATTCCAAAAATGTCGACACTGATAGATCAGTTCAATCGTTTAAAAACAGCAAAACTTGGGATTGTTCTTCAGCTGGTGGGCGTTGTTATTACAACCGGAGCCATTTATAAATTGGGTAAAATCAATATCAGTGAATTTAACCTCAGTCAGGTACTGCCCTTTATTGATTTCACCACTCTTATCCTTGGTGGAGTCTTCAGCAGTCTTGGTTCTACATTTATGGATATTGCTATTGCAAATGATCTTGTGCCATCAACAATTAAAGTGGACGAACTGGCTGCGTTTAACAGCAAACTAAGGCAGGTTGATCTTTTTACTGAAGTCATGTCACCCGTTTTAGCAGGGCTTTTGCTGCTTCTGAATCAGCCTTTTCTATTTGGTTTTTTTCTGATCGCACTTTGGAACATAATATCTTTTTTCCCTGAATTATCTCTGCTAAGTTCTGTGTTTAAAGAAAGACCTGATTTACTCCATAAAAAATCTCAAATGCCGGATCTAACAAAAAAAACTTTGCTCAATAAACTAAGTGCTGGTTGGGCTGCATTTTTTAAACAACCCATTGCCCTTGCCGCTGTTGCTTATGCTTTTTTGTGGCTTTCAGTTTTAAGTCCCCATGGCGTGTTATTATCTGCATTTTTAAAAGATGGCTGGCATTTGCCAGAATGGTTGATTGGCTCCTTCCGAGGAGCGGGAGCTTTTTTTGGTCTTTTATCGACAATCCTTTTTCCAATAGCAGTTCGTAAATTAGGATTATTGCGCGGAACTTATAGCTTCATTTGGTTTCAAGCGATTATTTTATTAATCGGTCTTATTTTATTTTTTATTCCGGGATATTTCGGCCAATTGGGTTTTTTGGCGTGTATCCTTCTTTCGCGCATTGGACTTTATGGATTTAGTCAGGGAGAAATGCAGATCAGGCAAGTTGGAATCAACCCTTCAGTTCGAGGAGAAGTGAATGGATTTGCCAATGCCCTGACAGGGGTGGCAACTCTTTTTTTATATGGAGCGGGGGCCCTGCTGCCTTCCACGGACGACTTTCAAATCTTAGTGATAGGTTCCGTCGTATTTATCGTGGTCGGCGCAATAACTTACTCTTTCTGGCTTAGAAAAAATTTGAATTTTGATTCAAACCCTAAAATTAATTAACAATGATATGGCCGAAAATCATATTCATGCCGCAAGCAAAACGAATATCGCCTTTGGAAAGAACACCCTTGATCGATCTGCTTTTAAAGAAAATCCATAATTTTGCAGTTTTTGACGACAATTGTGTCGATGATGTTAAAAGCCAAATTAAAAAACTGCGAGATGACATATATTTTCTATTCCGCCCTTATTGCTCTACGATGCGCATCCAGCATCTGATTTCCATGCGACTTAAATAAGTTTTCTGAATAAGCTAAAGTGGATCCCCATACAACATGGGCTGCGATCATTAAAGAATTTCGTGGAAGTGTCATCGAGTATCCCGAAGCTCTAAAACCTAAGGACGGCATAAGACCCAAATAGCTAATCGCCCAGATGCCTAAACCAAAAAACATTCCTCCAGAAACAGTCGATTTTTTATTTTTAGTCATAAGTGAATAAATAATTCCACCCAAGATCCCGTAGCCATAATGCGCGGCAAGAGTCATATTTTCACGTGTTGATAAACTAAAAGAATTTTCTAACTCAACGGCCTTCATTGTATCATCAATAATCGTTGCAGGAGGAAGCGCAGATTTTTAATCTTTAGATAAAAATTGAAACAATTGTAAGAAGGATAAAGTCATCGTACTTGTGGCAATAATTCCCGACCAAGCTCCATTCTGCATCTTATTCATAAAGACTCCTTAGTGAATAAGTGAAATCGCAAAGCTTGGGCCATAAATAGGGTCATAAGCACGAAAAAATTATCTTTTAAAGTCTTTTTTATTAAGTCATCACCCCTATGATTTTGCTAGATTAAGAATTTAGCTGACGTGTTTATATATTCTTTTTAAACTTTTGACTTGTAAGTTCCAAACTGATCAAATTTTCTATGCCTTCTATGAAAAAAGTAAAAACCGTTTTTGTTCGAGAGCATTCACGGCGCGTGCTTGTTAGCAAAAAAAATCCCGCAGGTCGAACCATTGTAGATCGACACTTGCGACATATTGACGGACAGTATTTAGATCGAAGATTAATCGAAGAGTCTTTCATTAGTTACGATAAGAAAAATATTCCCCGCCCTGGGAAATGGAAGCTTCACTTGCCCGATGAAGATAAGTACGATGACTATATTGCAGTTTGGGTAGACTACTTTAATAAAAAGCTGAATCTAAAATCACTTCTGGATCCTGATATGATGAAGGCGCTCATCGCATCTGAATCTACCTTTAAGCCTCATGCCATAAATGCAAAAGCTACGGGCTTAACTCAGATCACAACAGATACCCTTAAAATACTTCATAATCTATCTGGTGAATCGAAAGATTTCGTTTTTAAAGATATTCAGAAAAAAGATTTAAAGAATCCAAATGTATCTATTGCACTTGGCGTTAGATGGTTGGCATACAAAAAACAATACGCTGATGAACTCCTCAAGAGAGTCGCAACTTCAGACGATGTGATCCAAGTATATAAAGGAATTTTAAATGACAACTCTGATAAGGCAAAAAGAATAATGAAAGATTATAGAGGTTTTTATGAAAAACTTAAAAAAAAGTAACGCTCTATTTATAGTTCTTTTTGTTTGTTTTTCCGGATGTCAAAGTGTTCAAAAATTTAAAATGACCACTCTTAAGGGTGAAGAACTTCATGTTATTGACGTCGATAGTAATAGGATTATTCAGGATTGTTATTTTATGAATGCAGAAAAAGAGAATAACTGGCGACATCAATATAGCCTTAATATTCTTAATGAAAAAAATGAAGTTATTCCGGTATTTTATCCGACCAATCAAGGCGAGAAAGAATGCCAGGCGCATTTAAAAAAAGTAGAAAATATTTTAAAAAAGGAGCCACGAGTTCGGCTTTGTGTTCGTGATAAATTTGAAAAAATGGTAAGAGATCATCCCGAGCCTGAGCTATTTGATTTTGGAACTTTAGGTAAACATCAATCTCCCTACGATGCACTTACTTTTGATACAATTTGTAATTCGAAAAAATGCTTCATCATTAGCGATACATGGACCACAACTTGTCCTGGATTCAAAAATTAGCTATTAAAGAAATTTCGATCTGCTGAGTAGTTTATGATTGAAAAATTAACGCCGAAATTTTCATAGAGCATTCTTCAATGACACTTTTGGGAGCGCGTTCAATAAATTTGGCTTTTCTGATTTTCCAATCAAGATTTTTCAAGTGATCGGAAAGGATAGCTCCTTTTATGTTTTTTCCAGCGATGACAACTTCAAAGGGATAACCTTTTATATTTGAAGTTATAGGACAACAAATCGCGAGTCCTGTTTTTTTATTGTACTTTTCAGGGGATAAGACCAATGCTGGTTTTGCCTGTGGAGTAAAATTAAGCCAAATGATATCGCCTCGGTTGGGTATATAGTTCATCACCAGACCTCGGTGCCTTCAATTTTAAATTCATCTTCAGAATGCAAATTGCTTTTTGTAATTTGATCCAGAAGTTCATCGATCAAGTATACTTTTTTTGCCGGAAAAATAACTATGGTGCCATTTTTAGATTCGATTTCCACTTCTGAATTTTCACCAAGATTAACTTTATCTATGATTGTTTTAGGAATTCTAATTCCCAAAGAATTTCCCCACTTTTGAATTTTGATGGCCATGGCATTTGCTCCTTTTAAGTCTCCATTTAAAAGTATATACAATGTTTATACTTTTGTCAACTCTAACGGACTTAGTAATGGGGCATGTCTCATGGTAAAACGTATATTGTATAGAGGTTTTGTAGAAATGAAAATTGGTGGGCGCTATGCAAAACTTCATGAACTGCTGCGGCTCACTGTTTTACAAAACTACAGCCATTCTTGGGAAAGACAGCAACTTTTTGATTATATAGAGCTAATCAGGCTTCGTTGGACGATGAGGTGGTCTATAAAGCGATTAGCGACCTATTTTAGATGTTCGAAATCAGTTATCGATATTGCTTTAAACA
>JAYSSI010000004.1:0-146075 GCA_043720615.1 Pseudobdellovibrionaceae bacterium
CTTTTTTTATATGTTATTTTTGAATCAAGTTCCTACTTGGGTTTCATTAAAAGCAGCTTCAAGTTCTCTTTGGCGACGCTTTCTTTTTGCAACAAGTAAAGAAGTTAAACCCAAGGCGGCGACGGCAATCCCGCCTAAGGCAACCATCGTTTCTTCATCCATACTTTCACCCGTCGCTGCTACGGCTGGCATTTTTTTATCCATTGGCGGAGGAGGGGGTGGAGGTGGAGCCGCTGCTTCCGGTGGGGGCGGAGGTGGCATTTCATTCATGGCAGCTTGATCCATTGATGGAGGCGGAGCTCCATTCATGTCCATAGGTGGAGGCGGCAATTCATTTGATACTGGCGGTGCTTCCGACGGCGGAATACTTGCGGCCATATCTGACGGCGGAGGTGGCATTTCAGAAGGTGGTGGTGATTGAGCCATCGTTGAATCAGTCGTTGGAGCAGCCGCTACTTCGGCGACTTTTGGAGCGACTTTCCAATATTTTAACTCTGTACCTGCTTCTAATTTACCTTTTGATTCAACTGCGTTGACGGGCCAAATTTCTTTCCATGCCACATCGTAACCTAAAAGATTTTTGCCTACTTTCTGAATCGTATCACCCTCTTGAGCAATGTAAGTCTCAGCAGTGATGCCGTTATCTTCATAATAAGTGATCATTTTTTCTGAATCAGCAGAACGCTGAGGAGAATTGTAATAAATTTTCTCACTCGGTTTTGGATTTCGATTTTTTAATTTAGGATTCGCTTTTTTAAGTTCTGTCGTTTTATCAGAACCATAAATCATTTGACTGACACTAGAAACCGTATCGCCAGGTCGAGCGAAATAAACTGTATTGAGCAAAATTCCGTTTTCAGTCCAAGGTTTTTCTGGAATCTTTTTTAAAGAATTAGAAACGACAGGGGGTGGCTCATAAGAAGGAGGTTCAATGTCTGCAACTCCTGAACTTGATGGAGGCTCAGGCATCGTTGGCTCTGGTGTTGACTCTGTCGGCATATCTAATGCCGACTCTGCTGCTTGAGCTGAAGCCTCTGCAGTTGGACCAGCTGCGGGATCTGTAGCGGGAGATTCTGCAACAGGGGGAGTTTCTGAAAGAGCGCTGTCCAGTGAATCTTCTGGTAGAGCATCAGCTGTATTGCCCGCTTCGAGAGGGGGAGTTTCTCCATCTAAAGCTTCGAGATTGTCGCCAGAAGCGGTGGCATCAGCTGCCGGAGTTTCCGTTGCAACTTCAGCGTCATCTTTGGATTCTTTTGATGTACAGCCATTCAAACTTGCTAGACTTAGACTGCAGATCGCCAACAAAATCATCAATCGTTTTGTCATACACTCATCCTTGAAAATAAAAAGAAACGTACTGTTTCATTTTTCACTCTTAGATTTAAGCATAGTTTCGCGGAGTTGCAAATATTTTGTACTCTAATGAGGTTTTGATTTGGACCTAGACTGCCCAATAAATTCAAATTTTGATCCTATTTTAACTTTATTCATTCTGAACCAGCCTTTTTTCATCTCTAAAGCATATTGGGCTGGTTTTGCACTTGGATAAGAGGGCAGATTTTCAATCAAAACCGATTTTACAGAACGCATTTCCTGGACGTCTACTAAAGTCTTGTTTTTATCAAAATACCCAATCGATAAATCTAAAAATGTGTTTTTCATCCAAAAACTTAAAGTCTGTTCATTTTCAAAAATAAAAATCATTCCTTCATTATCCTTTAACTTTTCACGAAACATCAGGCCGTGACTTCGCTGAGTTTCATTTTCAGCACGTTCGACTTCAATCACTTTTCCAGCAATTTTAATTCGATCTTTTTTAAATATGACGGGCTGGGAGTCGACGACAGGGTCGGCAAAAGATGAAAGCTGAAAAAATAAAATGACACTACTTATTTTGTAAAAGCTGGAGAGCCACACCATAGCGAACTCCTTTGGTCGAAATCATGACTTTTGAAAAATTAAATTTCTTCATGGTTTCTATTAAAATTGTTGTCCCAGCGAAAATAATATCTGCACGGCCACCTAAATTGTATTTTTCTTTTTTTTCTTCAATAGATGTTGTCGCAAATATATTTTGCCATTTTTCGAGTTGTGCCAAGCCAAATTCAAAGCCGTCGATTTTATTTAAATCAAAAGCGCCTAGTTCTAAGGCGGCCAGCGTCGTTGGCGTGCCCGCCGCGGCTATTAAAATTTCAGAAGACATCAATTTTTTTTCTGATTCAAAAGTTTCTAGCTGCTTTTGAACAAATTGGATCATGTGACTTTTTTCAAAATTAGAAACGGGTTGTTGGGTGACGAATTTTTCAGTCATTCGAACGCCACCAATATTAAGGCTTTGAGCAAACTGAATATAACCGTCTTTTCCACCCATAATCTCGGTGGAGCCTCCGCCAATATCAATGACAGCCACATTTTTATTTTTTAAATTAAAACCTGTTATTGCTCCCTGAAAGCTGATCTGTGCTTCTTTTTCGCCTTCAATAATTTCGATGGGAATATTATTTTCATGCCCAATTTTAAATAATTCATCGCAGTTGCTTACATCGCGAGCCGCCGATGTCGCAACTGCTAATATTTTATGGGGTTTAAATTCTTCAATTTCTTTTTTAAATTTACCAAGACAACTTCGAGCTCGACTTAAAGCATAAGGATGAAAAACTTTGTGTTTATCTACCCCTTGCCCCAGTCGCACAACTTCAACTAAGTCTTTGTAGACTTTTGAAATGCCCTGCTGATCACCTTCAGCCAGAAGACATAAAAAAGTATTTGTCCCTAAATCTAAAGCGGCTACCCGCATTTTTATCCCTGCAACTTTTCAGTTAAAATTTTATTAACCATATCTGGATTGGCTTGACCTTTGGATGCTTTCATCACGGCGCCAACAAAAAATCCAAACAGCTTAGTTCGACCACCACGGTAATCTGCCGCCTGGCTTTGATTGACCGCTAAAACATCGTCGATGATTTTTTCTATCGCTGAAGTGTCAGAAATTTGTACAAGGCCTTTTTCTTTTGTGATCACTTCTGGGTCTTTACTGGTTTGCCACATTTCTTGAAAAACAGTTTTAGCAATTTTTCCAGAAATAGTTCCTGCATCGATTAATAAAATCATTTTTCCAAGTTGAGCGGGCTTAATCGGGGACTCAAGAATTGTTTTTTGAGCTTGATTAAGTTCTCGTAAAAGCTCGGTCATCACCCAATTTGAAGACGCTTTATAGTTTTTAGAAATCTTAGCGGCTTCCTCATAATAATCCGCCAAATCATTTTCGGTGGTTAAAACTAAGGCGTCGTATTCAGGTAAGCCATGCATGTCTACAAAACGTTTTGCTTTTGCAATGGGAAGCTCAGGCAAGCTTGCTTTTATTTTTGCAATCATTTCTTGAGTCACAATTAACGGCATAAGATCTGGATCTGGAAAATATCGATAGTCTTGAGCATCTTCTTTAAGGCGCATCGAAAAAGTTCGATTTTTATCAGGGTCCCAAAGACGAGTTTCTTGAATAATTTTTTCACCACGCTCGAGCTCATCAATTTGACGTTCAATTTCAAACTCAATCGCTTTTTCAACAAATCGAAAGGAATTAACGTTTTTAATTTCAACTTTTGTACCAAATTTTTCAGTTCCCACTTTTCGAACACTGACGTTGCAATCACAACGCATTGATCCCTCTTCAAGATTTCCGTCACAAACCCCAAGATAGCGAACAATTTGTCGAACCATGCGCCCATATTCTGCCGCTTCGGCTGGTGTTCGCATGTCGGGTCCTGAAACTATTTCTAACAAAGGAATTCCCGCTCGATTGTAATTGATCAAAGTGTAATCACCATGATGAATTGATTTTCCGGCATCTTCTTCAAGATGAGCACGAGTAATGCTAATTTTCTTTTTATAACCATCGACTGTAAATTCAACTTCGCCATGCTCACACAAAGGCAGATCATACTGTGAAATTTGATAACCTTTTGGTAAATCAGGATAAAAATAATTTTTACGCGAAAAAACCGAGCGTTCGCGAATTTTGCAATTTAAGGCGAGCCCCGTTTTAATTGAAAATTCGACAGCTTTTTTATTTATGACCGGAAGGGTTCCCGGCATCCCCACGCTGATCGGCGAAGTATTCTCATTATCTCCGGCATTAAACTCTGTCGAATCCGCGCAAAACATTTTTGATTTTGTATTAAGTTGAACATGAATCTCAATTCCAATAACTGGTTCGTAACCTCGATTAGATGACATTGGGGTTTTTTCCTTTCACGGGAGCCATATCTTCTAGAACACTGGCCACGTTCAACATTTTTTGCTCTTGAAAATGAGCGGCTGTAATTTGTAAGCCGATCGGCAAGCCCTTGTCTTTTGAAAGAGAATAGGGAACACTCAGCCCAGGTAAGCCGGCTAAATTTGTTGAAGTCGTAAATATATCATTCAAGTACATCGCCAAAGGATCTGAAATTCTTTCGCCGATTTTAAAAGCTGGTGAAGTGGTGACTGGACTTAAAATAACATCACACTTTTTAAAGGCTTCTAAAAACTGATCTCGCATCATTCGACGAACTTGGCAGGCTTTGTTATAATAGGCATCAAAATATCCCGATGACAGGCAATAGGTACCAATCATAATTCGACGTTGAACTTCTTTACCGAAGCCTTCACCGCGAGTTTTAGAATAAAATTTATCCAAATCTATTCCTGATAAAGATCCAAAGTCAGCGCGGTAACCGTATTTAACTCCGTCGTACCTGGCTAAATTTGACGAGGCTTCACTAGAAGCTATCAAATAATAAATAGGAATGGCATAGGCCGTAAGTGGAACTGAAATTTCCACAATTTCAACCCCTTGAGATTTTAAATCAGACACAGCTTTTTCCATTGATGATTTAACATCAGGATGAAGATTGTCTGTCATGTACTCTTTCATTAAACCAACTCTGTAGCCCTTTAAATTTTTATTGATGTCTTTTGAAAAGGCAGGAACAGGCTGAGAAGAAGTCGTGGAATCCATCGTGTCTTTGCCACAAATAACTTCCATCACTAAAGCAGCATCTTCAACCGATGAAACCATCGGACCCGCTTGATCAAGACTAGATGCATACGCAATAATTCCATAGCGGCTGACGCGACCGTAAGTAGGTTTTACCCCAACTACACCACAAAAACTTGCGGGCTGACGAATAGATCCACCGGTGTCGGTACCAATACTTGCCGCTACTAATCTTGCGGCTTGGGCCGCTGCTGATCCACCACTTGACCCCCCAGGAATACATTCGACATCCCAGGGATTTCTAACAACGCCGTAATGAGAGGTTTCGTTGCTAGAGCCCATTGCAAATTCATCTAAATTTGTTTTCCCTAAAACAACACATCCTGCATTTTTAAGTCGTGAAACCACAGTGGCATCATAGGGTGGAATAAAGTTTTGTAAAATTTTTGAAGCCGCCGTGGTTTTTAATCCTTTGGTGCAAAGTAAATCTTTAATGCCAAAAGGAACACCCGATAATAATCCTGGGTTTTCACCTTTAGCAATTTTTTGATCAACTGCTAGGGCTTCTTTTTCAAAAGCATCATTCATGGAAATAAAAGAACCCAGTTTTTTATCTAAACTTTCTATTCGACCACGAAAGTGTTTTGCAATTTCGACCGCACTTAATTTTTTTGCACGGACCGCTTGGCTAATTTCAGAGATTGAGGCGTGAGTTAAATCCATACATTTTTCCTTTATACGACCGGTGGAACTTTGTAGAGGCTGCCGATTTTATCAGGCGCATTGGCAACCATATCTTCAGATGCATGCTTAATCACTTGTTCATCATCTCGCCAAAAGGCTTCGATTTCTGATGGCGTCACCAGTGGCTCTATATTTTTTGTATCGAGTTTTGAAATTTGCTCAAAATATCCAAGAATTTTTGATAACTGTTCGCTGAATTCTTGAGCCTGAACTGGGCTGACTTCTAAGCGAGCCAAATGAGCTATTTTCTCGACGGTTTTAAGATCAATCACGGGTGCCTCCGATATAAAAAACAATCTAATTCATTGAGGCCTTGTCATTCAATGAAGTCAGAAAATCAATGCAAAATGAAGCCTTGCGCTATTTATGCCATGTTGAAGACTCACTTCAGGTGATGCTAGTTTGTCCGCATGGCTTCAGGGGTAGAAAATAAATACCAAGAACTAAAAGAGCTGATTCGGCAGCATGATCACAATTACTATGTTCTTGATCGGCCAAAAATCTCAGATTTCGAGTATGATCAGCTGTTTAACGAACTTTTAAAGTTTGAATCCGCCCATCCCGAGCTCAGCAATTCTGATTCTCCGAGCCAAAGAGTGGGCGGAATGGCTTTAAATGTTTTTAAGAAAGTTCCGCACCGACAGCAGATGTTATCCTTACCCAATAGCTATTCGCCGGAAGATTTGTATCAGTTTGATGCCAGGGTCAAAAAATTTTTAGGCTCTGAGGCTGAACTTGAGTACTTTTGTGAACTTAAATTTGATGGTCTTGCCATTGAACTTATTTATGAAAAAGGACATCTCGTACAAGCTCTCACTCGGGGAGATGGTACGGTTGGTGAGGATGTCACTCACAATATAAAAACAGTGAGGGCGATTCCTTTGGTCCTTGGAATCAAAAATCCGCCCTTACTTCTTGAAGTTCGCGGCGAAATTTTAATTTATAAACAAGATTTTTTAAAGCTCAATGAACTTCAACAAGAAAGTGGTGAGAATCCCTTCGCAAATCCCAGAAATGCAGCCGCTGGCACAATTCGTCAGCTGGATCCAAAAATTGCCGCCCAAAGACCGCTTCGTTTTTTTGCTTATTCTCTGGGCCAAGTGGACGGCGTTAATTTTGAAACTCAAGAGCAGCTTGAAATTAAATTATCTCAATGGAGCTTGCCCGTCGCTTTAGAATTCACCAAAAAATGCTTGGGCCCTCTGGGCGTTGTCGAATTTTATAACTTGATTGAAAAAAAGCGACATGATTTGCCCTTTGATATTGATGGCGTCGTGATTAAAGTAAATAGCTTTCGCCAGCAAGAAGACCTTGGACTCGTCGCACGCAATCCTCGGTGGGCGACCGCTGCTAAATTTAAACCCGAACAAGCTCAGACTGTGATTCAAAATATCGAAGTCCAAGTTGGCAGGACAGGAGCACTGACTCCCCGAGCCCTTATGACTCCTACAAAAGTAGGTGGTGTTGTTATCGCCTACGCGACTTTGCATAATCAGGAAGAAATTCAACGAAAAGATATTCGTATCGGTGACACGGTTATTTTACAACGCGCCGGCGATGTTATTCCAGAAGTCGTTTCGGTTGTCATAGAAAAGCGTCCAAAAAATAGTATCCCCTTTATTTTACCCATCCAATGTCCCGCTTGTGGCACAGCTGTTATTAAAGTTGAAGGTGAAGTTGTCGCTCGTTGCTTAAATCCTTTTTGCAAAGCTGTTCTTAAAGAATCCCTCAAACACTTTGCTGGACGCCGCGCGATGAATATTGAAAAAGTGGGCGATCGATTGATTGAAAACTTTGTCGATCAGGGTCTTGTAGAAAAATTTTCTGATCTTTATAGATTAAATAAAGATGTTTTGCTGTCACTGGAGCGACAGGGTGAAAAATCAGTGGATAATATTTTGGAAAGTATTGAGAAAAGCAAAAAAACAAATCTCGCTAAATTTATATTTTCTTTAGGCATAAGATATGTTGGCGAACAAACCGCTAAATTTTTAGCAGATCATTATTTATCCATTGATAATTTAGAAAAATCGAGTGGTGAAGATTTATTGGCGGTCCCAGAAATCGGTCCAAAAGTGGCTTTATCAATTAAACAGTGGTTTTTAAATCCCCAATCAGTTGCCGAAATTCACAATCTTCAAAAGCTGGGAGTTCAAATTGAAGCTCCGCGCAGATCTAGTGGTGGAAAGCTATCGGGATTAAGTTTTGTTATCACTGGCACTCTTCCTGTAAAAAGAGACGAAGCAAAACATATTATCGAACAAAATGGTGGAAAAATTTTAGCAGGAGTTTCTTCTAAATTGCATTATCTTGTTGCGGGAGATGATCCAGGTTCAAAAATTGATAAAGCGACTTCTTTAGGAGTTAAAGTCATTAGCTGGGATGATTTGCAAAACATGCTCTAAAAATAAAAACGAGGGGTTTATCCCTCGTTTTTCATTATTTAAAATTAAATTTATGAATCAAATCTATTTTACTAGATATGATCGATTACGATATCGCGATCCATGACAGTTTTGCGACCATCTGCTTTGGCGCTCTCAACGCCTTTTAAACAAAGTTTTTCGATCGCTTTACTTAGAATATCAATCGTTTGAGATGAAGTATTCATTCCACCTTTTTCTTTGATTAATTTCTTAACTTTGCTTGTTACAACAAGAACTTCAGACATTGTAAGCCTCCGTTAATTGACTTGAACCATCCAAGGTTTACATAGGGCCCTAGTCTTGACAACGACAATTTTAATATTTCAAGGTGATGCGCCGTGTTTTAATACGGTAAAGACTTACTATCTTCAAAGCGAAAAACCTCGGCTTTGCGGCCTCCCTCTTCAGAAGGAGAAATCCATACAAAACTTTTTTTATCTAATGGTTTTTCGCATTCAATATCTAAAAATGCTGGTGACCAGCATCCTGGGTTTAAATGTTCAACCGAGCCAATCATTTCATGACGAACAATATGGGTATGTCCAAATACAATTCGCTTAACTTTTGTAATGGCGCTCGCCATCGCTAAAATTCGATCATCTGGTTCTTTATAGCCAGAGACTAAGGACGTGATCGATTTAGAATAAAATAAGAAAAAGGGAAGAAATAAAAATAAAGGAATAAAGGCCCAATAAAATGAAACGTTAATCAGAGATTTCACTAGCGACATCAACTGATAGATAAAGTAAAAAACAATTAGAATAATAAAAGCTCGGTCCAGCCAAAGTTCTCGAATCAATAAAAATGGGTTGCTCGCCGCTGGGGGCATAAATAGTTCTTTCAACTCGCGAACCATTCTGGGATCAGCGTTAGACTTGTAAGCAATTTCATTCACATGGTCTTCAATACGAAGAGGGTTCCTGATCGGCTCAGCCAAGCGATAAATAAATGAATGTCCCAGCGTGACCAGCGCCCCAAAAAACCAATCAAAAATAATTAAAGGCTGAGCCTTGACCATATAGCGCAGAAAATTTTGCATATAACTTTTCATTGTCATTATGTAATTAGATTCTACGTGCGGATTAAAAAATCCCATGCCGTTTAAAATATATCGGCTGGCTAAATTTCCAAAAGGAAGCTTTAAGGAAATATGACTATAGCCCCGAATGTAGGGATTAATCGGGTCATCACAAACACAGTATGGGTCGTATTGATTGCCGTGCTCAATCAAAGTGTCTTGATTGCTAATATAAAACCATTCACAAAATCGCACCTGATCACGATCTTCTGGGGGAAGTCGTAAATGATTCATTATCTCTTGCTGTACCTGCGGAAAATGCAATTCGATATCGTGGTTTCCCATCACAAAAATCACACGATTTCCATCAATGATAAATTTTCTTAAAGAGCTGATAAAGACTTCGTGATCTTTAAGGACGGCTTTGATTTTATACGTCGAGCGCTCAGCTCTTGGAAAAAGTCCCCTTTTACGTTCAATGTATGAAATTCGATATGGGGGTTCTTTTGGTAAAGACATAACACTATCAAAATCAAAAATATCCCCATTTAAAACAAGTTCAACGGGCTGACCATCCGCTTTTTCTTTGATGTGAACCAAAAAAGCAGCAAAGACATCATCAAAAAAGAATTGTTTGGTTTTAAATTTTTTCCATAAAGGGTACTTAAGATTTACCGGCTCGGCATCGCAGAGATGGAGATCGCTAATTACGGCCGTAAATTGGGCTTTGTAAAAACTTAAATCAGACATGATAATCTTATTTTGAACGACATTCTTTTCTTTGCAAATAATGTTTTTTACAGGATATATGAGCCATGAGTCATTTTATTAAAGGTCTAGTAGAACCTATCGGTATTATCGGAATGGGACTAAGCGGAGTCGCCTCGCTTAATTTAATAAACAAGATTGCTCCTGACAAAAAAATCTTCACATTTGATTCTAAGCCTGGTGTCGCCCAATGGAATGATTTAAAGCAAATGTTATCCGCTCAAACTTTTAAGACCTTGATTGTTTCTCCAGGTGTTCCCTTGTCTACACCTGCATTGGTCAAAGCAAAAAAACAGGGTGTTCGCATCACAAGCGAGCTCGACATTGCTTTTTCATGTTTTACAAATGAAAAGGTTGTAGCCATCACTGGCGCTATCGGGAAAAGCACTGCTACCACACTCTTAACTCAAGCTCTGCAAACATTTGATGCTCACAGTCTTGCTGTGGGTAATATTGGAAAGCCATTAGCTGAATATATCGTGGAAGTTCTCAGTGGTAAAAGACAAAGAGCAACATGGCTATCTTTAGAACTCTCAAGCTTTCAGTTAGAAAATTTTGAAAATCTGTCTGCCGATCACTCCATCATTACATTTTTGACAGCCAATCATCTTGAGCGCTACAAAGATTTAGCGGATTATTATGAAACAAAATGGTCATTGGTCAAAAAAACTAAGGGCTTTGTTGTTATTAATAGTGATAGTCCCGAACTTCTTGCTTTAGCTAAGACTAAGAAAAATTCGCAACTCATTTTTAGCTCTGCTCAAGATGCAAATCTTAAAAATTTAGATTTATTAAAGGCTCAATTGCTCGGAGCTCACAATCAACAAAATTTAGCTCTTGTTGCAACTTTAATTCAAAAAACAGGTTGGCCATCAATTTCCATTGATGCCATCAAAAAATATTCTGGTCTTCGTCATCGATTAGAGAATATTGGAACTTACAAAGGTATTCGATTTGTAAATGATAGTAAGGCCACAGCCTTAGACAGTGTCGTCAGTGCGGTGGATTCTTTAATTCAAGATATTCCCTTGAACAGCTCTTTGGTTTTACTTCTTGGCGGTAAAGATAAAAATTTACCTTGGTCAACATTGTCAAAATTTAAAAAATTTGATGCTTTAAAAATTTATTATTTCGGAGAAACTGCAGAAAAATCCAAAAAAGGAATAGGCGTTGATGGACCTACTTTCAAAAATCTTGGCTTGGCCTTAGATCAAGTATTTTTAAAATTACAAAGTGGTGATGTTCTTTTGCTCAGCCCTGGAGGCACAAGCCACGATGAATTTAAAAATTTTGAAGAACGTGGCGATTTTTTTAGGAAAAAGATTTTAACTCAATTTTCTTGAAAAGAAATAACTGATAGGGATTTTTCATCGATCGGCAATAACCGAGACGATATTTTTTCACTCTCATTGCCATAAATAACAATTTCATGAGTGCCTGGCTCAATATTATTAATAATAAATCCACCGCCTCTAATCCCTTCTGAACTGATCTTTCCTTCACTGTCAAAATAAGTTATATTTTCTGCAGAGAAATCAGGATCCCCAGCTAGGTAAACTTCAAAATTTTCTTCTTGGACAAATCCAACTACGGTCCCTTTTTCTGTATCAATATTTTGCCATTTAGAATTCAAAACTTGAAGAAGCCATTCTTCTGAAATCAGTGGTGCATGAATAAAATCTTGATCATCATTATAAAAATACTGAGCTGCCAGGTAGGCTTGATCAATGGGTACAACTTGCATCAAACTCATTCGCGAAATTTGAGGCAATAAAACTGAAGTCCATCCCTTGTCCTCAATATGAAGGGGCGCTTCAATGCTTTGAAGTTCCAGGTCAGAGGACTTTGGCTGACTTGTAAAAGCATCAAAAACTCGCAGCACAACATTTTTAGTTTTTAAAGTAGACTCCAAATTAACAACAGAAACAGTGCCGGCTTCCAGCGAGGCCACATTATGAGCGTAGTACTGACCTCCGCGCCGAGCTATCAATGCTTGAAAACCTGGCTGTGCACCCACAATGGCAAAATAGCCATTAGCCGATGTTTCTTTTAAATTCGTATCCGGTAAATTTAAAAAATCAAAGTAAATAACTTTTGCATCTTGTTCAGTCTCTAGTTCGACCTGACTTCCAGCCACAGGTTTTCCATCAAACAAAACTTGTCCCCAAACAACTGGTAAATCTGGATTGTTAAGATCATAAGCTAACTGCTCACTAACAATTTCTTTAAGAGCCTTCATCATTTTTTGAGGAAAGATTAATCCTTTAAAGTCTTGGCCAGCAATAATAACCATATTTGATTTTGAAAATTCAGAAGCTTCAAAGCGCGCGACAGTTTGGGAATTTCTTGTCACCTGGGTTAGCTCTATGTTTCCATCGGCACCGACGTCAAAAGTCGCATCATCTTTAAGAGCGGCGGCTTGAAATTTTTCAAGGGGCTTTTTATTTTTTTCAGGATCATAGGGACTTCTTGCTTCACCTCGAAAATGATGATTCTGCGGACGAATAATCAGTTTTGGAGCGAGCCCTGCTTGCATAAAACCTTCTTGTAAGGTCAAAGTTCCTTGTCCTAAAATATTTCCTGATTTGTCGTACATTTTTGCAATTAAATTTCCGGCTAAAGAAGCAACATTTATATTGTAAGTGCCTTCTTTGATTGAAAGGCTGCCGGCTTCACGAGGCGAGCCTTCCACCTGTCGACGTAAATCAATCGAGTGCTCGTTAATTAATCCTAGGCCGCCTGCAACTTCCCAAGGCCCCTTGATCTGATATCCATGTGAGGTCTTTACAATAGCAACTTTGCTATTATTTGAAGGCGAGAGGTTTGAAGACGACGGATTCGAAATGGATTCCTTTTTCACTCCCGTAGAAATATCATCTGGAGACTGTTCTAGAATTGCAAATCGAGATTGAGCTTCTTCTAAGCGCACTCTTTGCCGAAGTGGTAATGAGTTCACCCAACTTAAATCAAGGGGTGCACCTGAAGCTTGATGAATATCCATATTTTGAAACTTTTTAACTATTATTGGCTCTAGCAAAAAAAGTTTTTTAGCAGACTGAATATTTTGATCAAGCAGAGTATCAACAGACAGTTGCGCAGTTCTTTGAAAAGTTATGGGCTTTGTTGTCACTTGATTTGAAATTGTTCTAGCTTGTTTAAAGGCTTGAAATGGCGGGCTATTTTTTTGAACTTTTATTTCAATCACTGAATTTATTTGCCAAAAACGAATGGACTCAGTGGATAGGGGCCATAATAAAAGTAAATTAATAATAATTCCGTGGATGCCCAGACTACGCAACTTTGTCTCCCTAGTCCTTGGTGACTAGTACTAGTCTGTTAGTAAGCCTTGAAGTCGTCAATGAAGTTACGATTATCCCTACTTTGGTTAAGCATTTTTTTAATTTTTTCAGATAACCTCTGAGCTTTTTCATTATCATATCCGACCAAAGTAAAGCCACGCCCTTGCTTGGCTTCAACGGGAACAATGACTCGAATATCGTAGGGTCTCCGGTCTCCAAGAATCAGGATGTGAGTATAAAATCTTTCTTTTCCACTTTTACCTGGTTCATAGTCTAGGCCACGATTGTCGTAAAAATCTGAAAAAAGCTCCCGACCGTTCTCGCTAATCTCTCGGGGTTTACCAATCACAGCAATAATAGCTTTTCGACTTTCAGTCATATTCAATGGAGTTTCTGGCAATAAAGTCCCTTCTTGCTTTGTTACGCAAGAAGTAAGACCACCAATAATTCCACTAATAATTGCTAGGGTCAGGCAAAGCCTGAAAAACTTTGTCACAATTTTAAACCTGATTTTTGCCAGTCATCTAAAAATGATTTTAACCCTTTATCCGTCAGAGGATGATGGCTGAGCTGTTGCATCACCTTAAATGGAATTGTCGCAATATGCGCTCCCATTTCGGCAGCAGCTAGTAAATGTTGAGGACCACGAACGCTGGCCACTAAAACTTCTGTTTTAAATTCATAGTTTTGAAAAATTTGAAGAATTTGCGAAACTAAAACCATCCCATCTTGACCAATATCATCAAGTCGACCAACAAATGGGGAAACCATAGTAGCCCCTGCTTTTGCAGCTAGCAGAGCTTGAAGCGGAGTAAAAACAAGTGTCACATTGGTTTTTACGCCATCATGACTTAATTTTTTTACTGCAATCATTCCTTCTTCGGTCATTGGGATTTTAATCACAACATTAGAAGCGATCTTTATAAGCTCATCCGCCTCTTTCAACATCTCGTCTGCTTTCAAAGCAATCACTTCAGCAGAAACAGGTCCCGGAATAATAGAGCAAATTTCTTTAATCACTTCTTTAAAGGGGCGCCCCATTTTAGCGACTAATGATGGGTTCGTGGTGACACCATCTACCCAACCTCGAAGATGCGCTTGTTTAATTTCATTCACATCAGCACTATCAAGAAAAAACTTCATTCTGGCCTCCGGGCTTTGCCAAGTTATACTCAAATCTTACCCCGGCACCAAGCTTTTTCCTTGTAACATAAATTCAGCATTTGTAATTGGGGGCAAGCTTCGCGCTAAATCATTTAAAGTTTTCTTTAAAATGGGATGTTCGTAATTAGCCCAGACCTCTGTCGCACAACGAATAACGAGTGGATCCATATGCAAACTAGGGTGCGGCAACGTAAGATCGGGAACCATCAGGGTTTCTTGATCTATTGCTAAGGGAGTCATCTTCACTCTATCAGCCCCTGTGAAGGATAAAAGATAGTTTTGAGTCATAAGTATTTTTTGAGAAAATTCTTCTGCTGACAGTGACGTGCCCATTTTTAAGACTGTTATCATATTCGCATCAAAATCATAACGCTGCTCTGTTTCGTACTGCACATAGACAGAGGAAAATTCAATTTCCCAAGAAATTAATTTTAACTCATTCACCAAGCGTTTCAGAATTTCCACGCCAGCAATCATTTTAATTGAAATTAAAACTAGAGCAGTGTGAGTGGTCATCCTTGCCCCAGCAAATTTTGAAGGGAATAAAGTCCGGCTTTTTGCTGACTGAGCCAAATCACTGCTTGAGCAGCCCCTCTGGCAAAAACCTGCCGATTAAGGGCCTGGTGTTCAAAAGTTAAAGTTTCAGACTCGGCCATGGCCCAAACTTTGTGAATCCCAAAAATTCCTCCGCCTCGCACAGATACAGGTTTTTCAATCTTTTTTTCAACGATACTCTCCAGCTCTTTTTGCAAAAGCAGAGCCGTTCCACTGGGTTTATCTTTTTTATATCGATGATGGAATTCTTCAATTTGAAAATCAAATCCCGACGAGCCTTTCAGGCTTTGCATTGCTTTTAATAAAATATTTATTCCTAAGCTCATATTAGGTGACCATAAAAGGGGAATCGAAGGAGATACCATTTTTTTTAGTTGGAGCTCAGACAACCCCGTCGTTCCAGAGACCAAAGCCATTTTATGCTTCAGACAAAACTGATAGATTTCTTGAAATCCGTGAGGGGAAGAAAAATCAATCCAAACCTGAACATTTTTGCAAAGTGGATTTTTTAAATCAGAAACGATATTTTTTGCTGCTAATTTTTTTTGACTTTGATTTTTTATATGATGAACAGCCACATAGCAGGTTTCTCCAAAATAATCTTGGATGACAGCAAGCACCTCTTGCCCCATTCGACCGCCGGCTCCAAAAACTCCAATTTTTAAATCAAAAGATCTAAATTTTTTAACTCGACTTGAATTAGTTTTCGCCATTTTACCTCCAGGGCCACAAGTGGCAATCGCAAATCATCTTGCTCAAGAATATTCATCATTTTTAAAGCTGCTTTAACAGGAATCGGATTTGTTTCAGCAAATATTAAGTCCGTTAGTATTTTATATTTTTGAAATTCATCCTTTGCTGCAGGGCCTTGACCACAAGTTACAAGTTCAAACCATTTTTTCATGGCTTTAGGAAAAATATGTGACGTGACTGATATCACACCATGTCCGCCGCTTTCTAAAAATTCAATATACGTCCCATCATCACCTGACAGAAAAATAAAATCCTTAGACATCTTTTTTTTAATTTCTTTTAAAAAATTAATATCTCCACTGGCTTCTTTAATTCCAACAATATTTTTAACCTGGCTTAATTCTAAAATACTCTCTGAGCTTAAAGAGGTCACTGTGCGACCTGGAACATTATATAAAATAATTGGTTTTTCTACAGCTGCCGCCACTTTTGAGAAATGTTTCACCAGTCCACGCTGGGGAGGCTTATTATAATAGGGAACAACAACTAACAAAGCATCGGCTCCTAATTCTTGAGCGCGAAGAGAGTCTTTGATAGTTGATTCGGTATCATTTGTACCTGTTCCAAAAATCAGCGTCTTGGTATTGCCAACTTTTTTTCGAACCACTTTAAATATTTCTTCTCGCTCTTCAATATGCAGAGTAGGACTTTCAGCTGTTGTTCCATTGATAACAAAACCGTCCACTCCTCCCGCCAATTGCGCGTCCAAAAGTTTTTCTAAAGATTTATAGTCAACTTTTTCATTTTTAAAAGGTGTCACCAGAGCGGTGAAGACCCCTTTAAGATTTTTCATAATTTTCCTTATCAATATTTACTTCAGCAATTTTTTGAGCTTCTCCTGACATAAATACTTTTCCATTCACACGAAAGATATCAAGATTTCCACCGGGCATTTGAACTCGGCATGTCGTGGTTGATTTTTTTTCCATTATAAAAATTGCGGCAGCCACAGCCCCTGTCCCACAAGCTAAGGTAAAATCTTCGACACCGCGCTCATATGTCACTGCTGTAATTAGGTTCGCCGAGTGGGCACTTAAAAAAGTAACATTTGAACCCAATGGACCCAACTGGTCCCAATTGCGTATCTGTGAAGCTTCTAATTTGTTCGATTTTAATTTTTGGCTGGATGAAAGCTCAATCACAATATGGGGCACTCCAGTATTTAGCCACGCAACTGGTGTTGGCCAGAAAGGGGTGGTTTTTTCTTTTGCATACCATTCGATTTTTGGCATCTCAATTTGGACGACTTTTTTGCTTTTTAGTTCGCACTTAATAAGACCTAACATAGTTTTAATCTCTATTTTTAATAGCCCAGGACATTTTTCAAATATATAAAGGGCCACACACCTAGCTGCATTTCCGCAAAATTCGGCCTGTGAGCCATCAGAGTTATAAAAATCCCATTCATAGGCGTTATTTTTTTCTAGATTTAAAAAAACCATCCCGTCGGCGCCAATTCCAAAACTGACATCACATAAATTTTTTGCCATTAGAGATCGGGATATTTTCTCAACTTTTTCAGACGATAATAAAAAGCTATTCCCGGCCCCTTGCATTTTAGTTATAAAAAGGCTGGGTTGAGATTTACTCATTATTGGTTTCAGACTTTTTCTTTGAATCGTTTTGTTGTTTTCTTTTCAGATTTTCATTTTCTTGGATTGTTTTACCATTACCAAGATATGCGGGCTCAAGGGGTGGTAAGGGCTTCCCCTTAACTCCACAGGAAAGCATAAGAACAGAAGACAAAAATAATCCAACAAGAGTCACATTAACCATGCTTAAATATAAATTGGAGAACTTCTTTCGCCAAGTTCTATTAAAAAATTGCCGCCATCAGGCAGGCATATCAGTCCGGACTGTGTACTCCTCAACGATCGTATTAAAGTACTTTTGAGCTCTGTACTGATTCAATTTGCTTAAATCTTCTTGGCGAATATAGAGAACTTCAATTCCTCTGCCGATCAAGCGTTCTTTTTGGTAATTATAGAAAATTGAGTCTGCGGACGTATAAAGAACATATTTCTTATTGGCAGGAAAAAATATATACAAGTTAAATGCCACTAAGGCTTCACCATACAAATCGACAATAGGAACTCTGACCATTCCATCAGTATCAGAAACTCGATAATTAGTTCGAACTTCAGATTTAGGAAAAAAAGTAAAAGCAATTTCGTTTTGTTTATATATTGATTGTCTCAAGAAATTTGCATAGTCAGCAGCCCAGTCCAAAAAGGCCACAGGTTTTATAATCACATTAAATGAATCTAACTCTACAGCAGCTTCACCTTGTTTTTTTAAAAACTCACGTAAATGTTTGCAGATGATAACATTGAACTTAGCATCTAAATGACAATCACTTCCCATTGCCGCTACTAAATAACCTTGAAATTGAGCGCAATCAATAAGCATACAGGTGATCTGACTTGTCATTTTAAGCGGATAAACCACGGTAGAGTCAGTATAATCAGAATTTTCGTTTTCAATGATGTCGCTAATAAGATTTTCTGTCCCTTGAATCATAAGCTGTGGAATTTTAGATTTTGATGATCCTTCAAAATTTGAGTACTCAAGAAGTTCAAAAATATTCTCTTTGGCAATATTATTTTTGAAAGATTTTGGAGAAATTCCACTTCTTTTGTTTTCATAAGTGCCACGAACGTCGATCGTTTTATTTAAATTTTGAATATACTTTTCATACACCTTTAAGACTGCTGGACCTGCGTTCGGTGGAAAAAGTTTGTATTCACAATTAGCTTTTTGTAGATGTCGATAGTTTTCGACGGTTGATTTTTCTGAAGTTGCAATCACACAGCACTGAATTCTTTCAAGAATAAGCTGTGGCAGCCGCTGAATATTTTTATTCAAATGATCCATACAAATTAAAACTACGTCGGGGTGATCTGTCACCAAAGTGTGGAGGGCCTCTTTTAAACTATGTTCACATGTCACCGACCAACTTTGACCAAAAAAATAATCTCGAGTTGAACTAAGTCCACCTGAGGATACTGAAATTATAAGAATATTTTTTTCCTGCTTCATGATCGTTTTCCTATGTCCTATCTATCGGATCATGAGCTATTAGAAAACACAGGGCTTTAGTCAATTTAAAGAAGCTTAGGGTTGGTTTTTAAGGAACGCTTCTACTTCCAAAACTCTTCCACATAGACGTGGGTCTAGAGAGTAGCGACGATATAAAGCCACCGAAAGATTTTGGCATTCGCCTTTATATTTTTGAGCTAAATCCAAGTTATTAATTTTTTGATCATGATCAAGCCGCCATCCCCAGTAGTATTGTTCAGGATAGTTTTTATCTACTTTTTTTAATTGGCTTAAAGCTTCTTTGGCTTTTAGAAAATTCTTTTCTTTAATATTTCTTTCAACTTCTAAACTCCACCATGCAAAAACATGTGGCGTAGAAAAGCTGTCCTTTGATATCATAGAACCTGTTAATTCATTCTGACACATTTTTATCTGTGACATTAATAGTCCTAGTTCGTCATCTAAGGGGTTCATTTTTTGGATTTTGTGACCTATTTCTAGAGCTGCCTTACAATCATTTTTGATTAAATTTTGCCGAGCTGACTCAAATAAGAGTGCGAAGTTTTCAGGCTCCATGCGAACGGCTTCATTAATTTTTGTGAGTGCTTGCGGAGCATCAGTTTTTTTTAAAGATAAAGAAAATTCATATGTTTGTTGCGCTTTATCGCTAATAAATATCCGCGAAATTTCGATTAAATTTTTTCGAAGCTCGTTGTACCCTGAACTATTTGGTTTCTCATTTTTTAAAGCTTTAACTAGCAGATCAATCGCCTGAAGACGATTTTTTTGCAATAATAGATTTTGTGATTTTTGAATAATATCAGACGTGCTTTCTCTGTTTTTTTTTACAAATTCTGCAAACGCACCCGAGGGAGACATTGTAACCAGTAGTAAAAAAAAAGAAGCCACTCTGAAAAGAGTGGCTTTAAAATTTTGAGAGGTCATTACATCTTTTTGAAAGATGTTAATAAAATTGTAACTTCACCCAATTGACTTGGCTGAACAGCTTTTAACATTCCTGAAATAGGAATCAATTGGGGATTAATCCAAGCATTTGATTCTTTGTTAGTTTCTTTGTCTTTTAAACGCGCATGAATACATTCAAAAGTACCTGCTGGAACAGTGATTTTGTCTTCTTTCACTTCAACAATTTCAGTGGTGTTTTTGGGCGGAGTTTCTTCTTTACCATTAACGATCATTTTTTTAATTTCACCAGTGTTTGGATCAAGCAATGTTTGAACAACTTGCTTCCCTGCAAAACCTAAATCTAAATTTTGATCAAGCCAAACGCCATCAGCGATAATTTCGCGAACTGACATCACCATGGTTCCTTTAATAAAACCCATATCAATTGTGTAATTATTCGTATCTCCAACTTTCCAATTAAGGGCAGTTGTTTCAACTTGATTTAAAATTTGCTGTTGATTAATTCCAACGACAACATCAACAACCGATGGCGCTGCTGGAGCAAAAGTGGAAACTGCTAGAATTGCACAGAAAATTATTCCTTTAAACATTGAATTCCTCCTGATAGCTGAGGACTTCCCATTGAAGCCCTACATAAAAGAGCCTTATCAGATCACTTTAAGGATTGGAGTCAATATTAAGTTTCATGCAAAAGATTGATCAGCACTTGACGCGGTTTGCTGCCATTGGCAGGCCCTACAACGCCTTCTTTTTCAAACATTTCAATCATTCTCGCCGCACGAGGATATCCTAAGCGAAAACGTCTTTGAATAAGAGAGGCACTGATATGTTTTTGCTCGGAGGCCCAAGTAAGAATTTGATGATACATTTCATCTTGTTCATTAGAGTACTCACCACCCTGTGAGTACTCGCTGATCGCTTCATTGCTTCCAACATGACCTTCTAGAGCTCTCATTGCAAGAATATCAAATTCAGGTTCAGCTTGGTTGGACCAAAACTCTGTTACGTCATTAATTTCTTTTTCACTTAAAAATGGTCCGTGATGCCGCATGGGTTTAGAAAGTCCGGGAGCTAAGAAAAGCATATCTCCATTCGGCAGCATTCGTTCAGCACCACCCTCATCTAAAATAATTCGAGAGTCCATTTTGCTAGCCACCTTAAGTCCGATTCGACCTGGAATATTTGTTTTAATTAAACCCGTCACAACTTCTTTTCTTGGAGATTGCATCGCTAGAATTAAATGAATTCCACAGGCGCGAGCCATCTGTGCTAATCGCACAACAGATTGTTCAACGTTCTGCTTATCGACAGCCATCAGATCGCCAAATTCTTCAACGACAATAACAATGTAGGGCTGCTGGGTAAAATAATAGGTTTCACCTTTGGTCGACGGCTGAGCTTCCAACTCTAAATTTGCTTTTTCATGTTCAGAGATCTGAGCAGATGTTAAATTCATTATCATTTCATTAAAACTTTCTAATCCCCTAGCGCCAAATCGACTCATCGATTTATAACGCTTATCCATTTCTCGAATGGCCCACTTTAATGCCAGAACTGCTTTTCTAGGCTCTGTGATGGGAGGCATAATAAGATGCGGTACTTTTTGAAAGGCCGCCAAATCCACTTGTTTTGGATCAACTAAAATCAAACGTAACGTTTTTGGCGAATGTCTAAATAAAAGTCCAATAATCAGCGAAGTAATGAAAACAGATTTTCCAGACCCGGTTGTTCCAGCCACCATTAAATGAGGCATTTTTCTAAGATCTACAATTTTCGGATCTCCATTAACTTGGCGACCCAAAGCAATAGGTAATTTAATTTCTTCATTCCAAAAGTTTTGCTCAGCAACAAGATCTTTATAATACACAGTTTCACGTCTTGCATTCGACGTTTCAATTCCAACAACATCGCGGCCCGGGATGGGCGCAATCACGCGCAAGGATTCGCTGGAAAGAGCTAAGGATAAATCATCCTGAAGCTCAGTGATTTTGCTTAGCTTAACATCAGCGTTTGGTTTGAATTCAAATAATGTCACTAAGGGACCCGGCTTCACTGCAACAATTTCACCCTCGACTGCAAAATGTTTTAATTTATCTGTCAGAAGGTCGGCTTTGCGGCGGATTTCTTCTTTATCTACTTTCACGCGAATCAAAGGTGGGTCTTCAAGCAGAGATAACTTGGGCATATCCCAGTTTTCAATTCGCCTTGGCGGCTTTACTTTCAGAGTTACTTTTCTACGTGTCTGCATAGCAGGTAAAACTTTTTCTACTTCATCTTCTTGTTCGTCTTCATCTTCCAAAAGATCGAGCTGCTGAGGTGCGCTTTTTTTATCAAGTGAAAAAATGGTTTTTGATGGTATTTTCACTTTTTCTTCTAAAGTTTTCTTGCGCTTGGATTCCTGAGCCGTTTCTGCGAAACTTTTTCCTATCATTTTTATTTTTTTAAAAAACCAGCCAAAGATAATTTTAGGAACCGCTAAAAGCTCTTGTACCGTTTGTTCAGAGTAAAATATCAGCAAAATTCCCGTCATCGACCATAAAACTATTTGGACTCCAATAGAATTAAAGGCGCTGAGCAGAACTTGGGAAACGCCAAGTCCTAAAAGTCCGCCAATAGCAATATTTTCACCAAAAATTTTTGTTTGAGGAAAATACAATGAAAGCAAACTTGCAAGATTCATGATCAGTAAAAAAGCCCAAACAAGACGGGGCGTTTTCCAGCGAAATTCTTCCCCACGAAAGCTGGCCACAGATAATTGCAATAAGCCCAGCACCAGAACCCATGCCGTCAGACCAAAAAACTGGTACATCAGGTCTGATAAAAAGGAGCCTACCACGCCGCAAAAGTTCAGCGCTTTTATGGTAAAACCTACAGAGTTGAGGGAGGGATCTTTGGGATTAAAGCTTGCTAAAGCCATCGCCATAAAAAAAGAAAGTCCCAAAAACAGAATAGCCACGATATCTTGTCGAAATTTTTTGAATATTTTTGTCACATTAAAATTTTACGGTTTTTAAGGCCGCGGGGAAAGATCATTCGGTGAGCACCTTGACTTTGGCAGAGCCCAGTGAGAGCACAGGTCTAGTCGATGCTTAAAATTAACGAGATCTTTTTCAGTATTCAGGGCGAATCCACCTACGTTGGTCTTCCCACAGTTTTTGTACGCACAACGGGCTGCAATTTACGCTGCACTTATTGTGATACAAAATATTCGTATTTTGAAGGCAATCTTCAAAGTCAGGAAACCTTGCTTAAAAAAATTCTAAGTTATCCCACAAAATATGTTTGTATCACTGGCGGAGAACCCCTTTTACAAAAGGAAGTTCTACCTTTAATGACAGCGCTCGCAGATCAAGGCTGTCTGGTTTCTTTAGAGACCGGTGGTTCAAAATCTATAGCAGGCATAGATCCCCGAGTAAAAATTATTCTTGATGTAAAAACTCCAGATAGTGGCGCCCCTGATAGTTTTATTTTAGAAAACTTGGAAAGCTTACAAGCTTCGACTGAATTTAAATTTGTGATTTGTTCAGAAAAAGATTTCAAATGGGCAGAAGATTTCTGTAGTCAATATTGTTTAAATAAAAAATTTACCGTTTTATACAGCCCATCATTCAACCAAGTATCTGAACGCTGGTTGGCTGAAAATATTTTGCAAAAAAATTCAACTGCAAGGTTGCAATTGCAGCTACATAAGTATATCTGGTCTCCTGCAACACGCGGAGTATAGAAACCCGCAACTTCATTTTCGAAGTTGCCCTTTCAAGTAACGAAATTACAAATAGGAGTTCCATGACGCCGAACCTGAACAGTTCTGATAATCTCTTCGTCGCCAATCTTCAGTCAGTGAGTCTGGAAAAGCTGGTTAAAAGCAAATTAGAGGTTCTTTTTCAACAGCAAAAAGAAGCCCAAGTAGACCTTAATGGTCTTTATAATGTGGTGATTGAACAAGTTGAAAAACCGCTTCTGGAGCTTGCTCTGCGCGCATATAATGGCAATCAGGTTAAAACGGCTCAGATGCTAGGAATCAATCGCAATACTTTGAAGAAGAAAATTGACAACTACAAGATTCGGGTCAAAAAAACTAATTAGTAATAAAATAAGTGATCGGTTGAATGCGGGCTCACCTTAGAGTTTCAGCTTAGTTGCCCGCATCTTTTGTTTTGCTGCAAAGTCAAAGTTGTCCCTGGGGAGGGGCGGCTAGGGGGATCGATGAGCGCAATACTTCCACCACAAAACATAGAGGCTGAACAGTCGATCTTGGGAGGATTGCTGTTGGAATCCTCAGCTTTTGACCAAGTTTCTGATCTTTTAAAAGAAGATGATTTCTACAAGCCAGCCCATCAAATCATTTATCGATCCATCAAGGAGCTGCATGCTAAAAGCGAGCGCCCTGATTTATTAACTATCTCAAATCTTTTAGAAACCAAGCGAGAGCTTGAGCCCATTGGAGGCTCATCTTATTTAGCCTCATTGCTTGAAAAAACTATTTCTGCTGCAAATATTTTATCCTATTGCCGCATTGTTCGTGAAAAATCACTTCTCAGAAAACTCATTTCAACCAGCACTCGCTTTATTGATAAAGCTTACTCTGGTGACTACCAAGATGTAGAAGTTTTCTTAGATCAATCTGAAGCTGAGCTTTTTAAAGTCAGTGAATCCAACAATCAAACGGGCCTTGTGGGCTCGATGGAAATTGTTAAAACCAGCATCGAAAGAATTGAAGAGCTCTATAAGCGCAAAGCTGAAATTACAGGTTTGGCCACAGGATTTGCAGAGCTTGATAAAATGACCGCTGGTCTTCATGGCGGCGAGCTTACTATATTTGCCGCTCGTCCATCCATGGGAAAAACTGCATTTAGTTTAAATATTGCTGGGCATGCAGCCATGAAAATGAAAAAGACTGTGGCTTATTTCTCTCTCGAGATGGGAAAAGAAGCCGTCATGACAAGAATGCTTTCTGCTGAAGCAAAGGTTTCGATGCAAGAGCTTCGAAGTGGAAAAATTCAAGATAGCTCTTGGCCCCGCCTGATTAATGCAGCCGGGCTTCTTAGCGAAGCTCCTTTATTTATTGATGATACTCCTGGAATTAGTCCTTTTGAAATCAGAGCCCGTTGCCGGCGTTTAAAAGCACAACATGGTCTTGATTTGATCGTGATCGATTACTTGCAGCTGATGGATTTAAAACAGCGAGTAGAAAGTCGCGAGAGAGCTGTCGCAGAAATTTCTAAAGGACTAAAAACTATAGCAAAAGAAATGAATGTTCCCGTTATTGCACTAGCACAGCTGAACCGAGGTGTTGAAGGTCGATCGGATCGAAGACCTATGCTCTCAGACTTACGGGAATCAGGATCTATCGAGCAAGATGCAGACGTGATTGGTCTTTTGTACCGTGAAGATTACTATGATAAAGAAGATCCCGATAAACAAGGACATGCCGAAGTCATTATTGGTAAACAAAGAAATGGCCCTACTGGCACCGTTAAACTTAAGTTCGATGGTAAGTTTAATCGTTTTCGAGATGCTGAACCTGATGGTGGAATCAGCCCTTTACCACCACCGCAAGCGCCCCCACCAATGCCAGGAAAACCTCGTAATTTTGCTCCTGGTAATAACTAAAAAAATCACAGCCCTTTAGGATGATCCTTCGAGCCTTAGGGCCAGATTCCTTTTTGATTCATTTAGAAATTTGAATAGTTCCTAACCATTTGATCGAATGGAGCTGTCTAAAAAGTAAGAGATTCTAAACCCAAACTAGCATGGAGGCTTTATGGGTGAGGCTTTAATTAAAACTGTGATTGATTCCACCGGAATTTCTAGCGATTCGATGGCTAAGGAGCTAGATCGGCTCATCGCAAAAGCAGGGCTGCAAAAAGAGACTCTTACTCTGGATGAAATGCGTGCCATTTTAGCAGAATATTTACAGGACACTTTATTAGATTTAAAAAATACCTATCAAGGTCCAATCTAGAAGATCTTGACTGCCATTAGGAAATTTTTCCAAATATTATTTGAGGATGAGCCTTTTTGAAAATTTTTTTAAAGAAGCCAAAGATTTATTCTGTATCAAAAATGCAGAAGGCTATTTTATTGAAACAAGCTCTTCTTGGAAAGTTCAACTTGGCTGGACAAAGGCTGATTTAAAATCAAAACCCTTTATTGAATTCTTACATGAAGATGATCGTGAACAAGTTATTTTAGAAATGGCTGAGCAAGAAAAAGAGGGGGGCCAGCCCTACATTAATTGTCGTTTTCTTCATAAAAATGGAAACTATCGCTGGTTAAGTTGGTCTTTTAAGCGAGCCAAAGATTCTGAGCTTACATATTCAATAGCCCGAGATATTACAGACCTTCGAAAAAATAACTTATCACTAGATGCTCTGATGACTTCTTTAGACGACTTTATTTTATTAATCGACGACAGTGGTGTATTTATTGATCTATGGACTTCAAATCCAGATTTATTTTTTTTACCCAAAGAAAAAATTATTGGCCAAAATATTCGAGACGTCTTTGGTTACTTTGGAGTCGGCTTTGAATCTATCATGCTTCAATCCTTTAAATTAAATCGGCCCTTAAGCATGGAGTTTCAATTTCCAGATAAGGTCGGCTGGTTTTCTGCAAAAGTTAATCCCATTAAAAAAACCAGTGGCACTAAACGTTTAGCTTCATTCTTAATAAGAGATATCACCGATAAAATAACGGCTGATAACGCATTAGATAATGAACGTGGGAAAATGTTAGCCGCTTCAAAAATGGCGACCTTGGGTGAAATGGCCGCCGGCGTTGCTCACGAAATCAATAATCCTCTTGCTATCATTCAAGGTAAAGTTTGGCTATTTAAAAAACAACTGGATGAAAACTTATTTGATCCAGTTGTTTTTGCTGACGGATTACAGATCATTCACGACACAACCTCAAGGATTTCAAAAATTATTCATGGGTTAAAAACTTTTGCGCGAAGTGCCGATAAAGATCCCTTTGTTGAAACAACCATTTCAAGTTTGATCGACGATACCTTAGAGCTTTGCCGTGAAAAATTTAAAAATCATGGAATTCAAGTGCGCGTGATTGGAAAAAGACCACATAAATTTGAATGTCGAAGTGTCCAAATCTCTCAGGTCTTTCTTAATTTACTATCAAACTCATTTGATGCAATTGATGGTACGCCGAATCCTTGGGTCGAGCTGCAAGTGACAGAATTAGAGCACTCCATAGAAATTAGTTTCACTGATAGCGGGAAGGGAATTCCACAATCTTTGCAGGAAAAAATTATGGAGCCTTTTTTTACGACAAAAGAAGTTGGTCGGGGAACTGGGCTTGGCTTAAGTATAACTAGAGGAATTATTCAAACTCACAATGGGGAATTTTACTACGATAAAAGCAGCCCTCATACTCGCTTTGTTATTCGTCTGTCTAAAAAAATTATCGATCTTAATCAAAAAATTTCATAAAAAAAAGCTCTGGCTTTCACCAGAGCTTTTAATTCACGCCCGCTCGACATTAATTTTTATTTGTGCTTCAAGGCCTTCACCATAGCGAATAACCGCTTTATGCTGACCTAGGACCTTGATTTGATCTTCTAAATGAATATCTCTTCGATCCACTGAATAACCTTGTTTTTCGAGCTCTTTAGAAATGTCGGTCGTCGTTACAGATCCAAACAATTTGTCAGAATCAGCCCCTGCGGACATTTTAAAGTTAACTGTAGCTCCACTGACTTTATTGATCACTTCTTGTCGCTCCACCATCGCTTTTTTAACTTTGGCTTCTGAAACACGCTTTAAATGATCCCACTCTTTCAGTCTTTTTTCAGTCGCTTCAACAGCCAACTTACGAGGGAATAAAAAGTTGCGTGCAAAACCTTGTGATACATTCACAAGTTCTCCAGCGCGACCCACATCTTTAACGTCTTGTTGCAAAATAACTTTCATGTGTGCACTCGCTTTCTAGTTGCTGACGGCAGTCTGTGCTTTTCGCAAACGACTCCGGAAATCAACCCAGTAATCGATGAGTCCCAATGCGCTCAATAGCACGAAGAGATAACCCACCAAAATAATATATGTTAGAACCCTAAAAAATAACGAAGTTTTTGTTGTTAGAAAAAAAACTTCTAATACTGCTAATCCCTGGAAAAAATAGAGAATAACTCCTAAGTTGACCAGGTTAAAACCAATCACTGACAGCATCGGAATACCAAAATTAACCATCGATAAAAGGAGGGCTAATAAAAATATCCAAATGGCTGCATCCGGCAGCTGAAACTCTAAAAGTTTCAATTGCGAAGCGATTTTTTCGTATGAAACTTTAAAATACCTTGCTGATCGTTTTTCGAAGATCAAAGCATTACCTAAAGCCATCAATAGCAAAGAAATCAACATCGACGGAGTTTGCTGAGCTAAAATATTGGTGTCGAATTTCAAGCTTGGATTTATTTTTTGAAACCCTTCAAGAGTTTCAGCAAGAAACAAAGCATATCGATCCCAAGAGTTGATTCCAAGGCTTATAAAAGTATAAGCCATACCACCAACCAAAATCACAGAGCTTCCAAGCAGACTCAGGAAACTAGCCCATTTCCATCCACTGCCACGCTTCTCAAACTCACCGTAGATTCCTATCAAGAACCATACTGAACCAAACAGAGAAGCTAATATCGGAACCTTCGCTAAAATAAATCCAACACTTACTAAAATCCCGAAAGAAAAGAAGTAAATGGGCTTAGTGATTTTGTGCAAAACCCGGATAAACGGACTTCCCAGAATAACCGTTAAGAGGGTTAACACAAAACCAGCACTTGCCAGAGTGAAAATTTTTGACGAAGTCACTTGTGGTTTCATTTAAAAATATTAACCGTCGTAGGAAGCGGCACGTGCGGCAGCTGCTGCCGACTTACGAGCTTGCATTTTTGCTTCTCTCTCTTTTTCACGACTGGCGCTTTCTTGTAGACCTAATTTGAAAGCTTCCATGTGCTTCACTAATGAAACTCGCTCATCTAATCGAGTGTGCATAAATCGAAGAACTTTATCGTTAATTCCCATGGTTCGCTCTAGCTCTGCAATGGCTTCAGGGCTAGCTTCAAATGTTGTATGGAAATAAACAGCTTTTCTTAATTTACCGATAGGGTTTGCAAGTGTGCGCTTTCCCCAAGTTTCAAGGGAGTGAATAGAGCCCTTAAAGCCTTCGATAGTTACTTTATTTTTTCGGAACAAATCTTTTTGTTCATCTAACGTTGCGTCTGGATGAACAAGCACGACCGCTTCATAGGGTCGCTTTACATCGGCCATTTTAAGATCCATAAATCTTCCTCTCGGTTAAAGCCCCTACGCCCATCGTAGGAACAAGGATTTCTTTTTAGAAAACAGGGGTTTAACATGCCTTTAGCCCAAGTACAAGGCAACCTGATTGAATGTCTGCAGAAAATTACTTAAAATTAATACATGGTGATCTTTATAGTAGCCCTTACCGGCCCCAAAGTTGGCTCCAAAATTCGCATTTCTAATGGCTTCACCATTGGCCGAAAACAGGGTGATTTAATTTTAGAAGAAGATTCTAAGGTCTCAGGAACACACGCGAAAGTTGCTGTTGATAATAAAGGGCAGCTTGTCTTGATTGATCAAAACTCTTCAAATGGTTTGATTTTAAATGAGAAAAAAGTCAAAAAAGTGGCCCTGATGCCTGGCGTAATTTTCACCGTGGGTCAAACTCAGTTTCGGGTGATTAAAGATGACTTGGCCGCAGAAATTGCGGCTCCCCCTCAAGCTAAGTTTCCAAAGGCTCAACCGAGTTTTCAAGTTCCTATTTCTCGAGCTCCCTTAACCTGGCGAGAAAAAATCGTAGAGTTTTGGGAGCAAAAAGAGCCCATGCTCGCAAGCCCCTCAGAGGACCAAGATGTGGAAGCTTTTTCTCCCGCTTTAGTTTTAGATTTTATAGAAGGCGTTCAAGCCGATGAAAAAATCACCCTCGGCTATGGACCGCGCCAAGCAGGGTTTGATCATTTAGATATCAATCTTATTGATCCCACCATACCCCCTGAGGCTTTTTTGTTAAAAGCAGGTCCTGGTAGCGTCGAGTTTTTGGATTTAACCCATGGAAGAATTTTAGTGAATAACCGTCCCTGCGAAATGACCTTTCTTGAAGAAGGTGATATTATCAGTATTGGTCAAACAAAAATTAAAGTTAGGTATTTGTGAATTTAGAAAATACAACCGTAACTAAAGAGACTGGATATTATAAAAGTGCTGATGGCACTCCCATTTATTATGAAGTTCGGGGAGAGGGCGAGCCAATTATATTTGTCTATGGTATCGCCTGTCTGATGAATCACTGGCATTTTCAACTGACTCATTTTTCGAAAAACTTCAAAGTTATTTCTTATGATTTACGGGGCCATCATAAAAGTAATCCCGTAGCCAACTTACAGAATTTGAATGTGGAAAGCATCGCTCAAGATTTAGTGGGGCTGATTCAGCATTTGAATTTGAAAAAGGCTCATTTAGTAGGACATAGTTTCGGGGCTCCGATTATTTTAGAAGCCTACAAGCAAAACCCTGAAGTGGTTAAATCATTAACTTTTATCAACGGCTTTTCAAAAAATCCTATCAAAGGAATGTTTGGTCTCGACGTCATTGAGCCGTTTTTTTACTACATGAAATCACAATATGATTTGAACCCTGATTTGTGGAATAACCTGTGGAAAATGGCGATCGACAATCCTTTTGCAATGCGTGTTGCAGCTCTTGCCGGCGGCTTTAATTTAAGGCTCACTCATTTTAAAGATATTGAAGTCTATGCTCGTGGCGTGGCTCAAATGGATTTAGGAATTTTTCTTCCTATGTTCGAAGCTTTAATAAATTTTAATGGAAGTGACATCCTTTCGACAATAAATAAACCCACTTTAATTATTTCTGGCGAAGCAGATCGCGTCACTCCAAGATCTTTTCAACATGATTTCCACGAACAAATCAAAGGCAGTGAATTTTTTTCTGTGCCCTATGGGTCGCATTGTACACAATTGGATTTCCCCGATTATGTAAATTTAAAAATGCAGGACTTTATCATTCGTCACACTTAAAGCTTGTAACAAATAAAAAGACCGCTGTTCCCAGTGGTCTTTTTATGAATATCAATTCTTACAAATCAATTATCGGTAAGCAACTTTTGAAATTTTGAATCCAAACCCATTGATTGAGTCATCGCTTGAAAACTCTAAATTGGCCGTGTCTCCATCGATAACAACTGAAAAGTTATCATCATTATTTCCACTGATCTCTTCAACAACTTTACCTGTAGAATCTTTTATTTTTAAAACGTCATATTTAGCTTCAGATTGAAATTTTTCAAAGTAAATCGCAATCTGACGAGCTCCCGGAGCACTGACCGTAAATGCTTCTTTTGCATTATGATCATAAGGATGAGCCGACTCAACCTGTGCACTTGTAGAGTTCCAATGTGCAGGATCATTAACATCTGGAGAAGGGGTTTGATTTGTTAAAGCTGTGAACGCATTCGCTAAACCACCGCTTTGAACTTTTCCGCGCAAACCAGAGATCGGTTTTGCTGTAGAAATAATTCGATTTTTTAATTCAAGGCTGGTGATATTGGGCTCATTAGATAAAACAAGAGCCGCAATTCCAGAAACATGCGGTGTTGCCATCGATGTTCCCGACCAAGCTTCATAACCAGCTGTTGTGGTTGAAAGAATATTAACGCCTGGAGCGCCAACATGAACTTTGCTTCTTCCATAATTTGAAAACGAAGCCATTCCACCTTGATTATTAATAGCCGCAACTGAGAGAACATTTGGTATTTGGTAGCTGGCTGGATAACTTGGATTTGAATCATTATTATTTGATTCATTTCCTGCCGCTGCAACAAATAAGGCTCCTGCGGCATTCGATCTTTCAATGGATTCTTTTAAAGTTTCAGAAAATCCGCCGCCGCCCCATGAATTACTCATAATCTGAGCACCCATTTTTGTAGCGTAATCGATTGATTTAATCGCATTTTCAAGAGTTCCAGATCCGCCGGCATCAAGGAATTTAACTCCCATGATTTGAACATCCCAAGCGACTCCAACAATCCCTTTGCCATCATTACCCTTGGCGCCAATCGTACCTGAAACATGAGTTCCATGTCCTTGGTCATCATTGGGATCACCTTTATCATTGGCAAAATCATAGCCGTGGATATCATCAACAAAACCATTTTTATCATCATCAACATTTGGTAACCCATTAGCTTCTGCTTGATTAGTCCAAATATTTTCAGCTAAATCTGGATGATTCCATAAAACACCCGTATCAATAACGGCGACGACAACATTTCTTGAACCCGTTTGGATATCCCAAGCATCATAAGCTCCGACATCAACACCTTTAACTCCAATAGATCCTTCAGAGTCTTTAAGGCCTGTATTACTCATTCCCCAAAGTCTTCCAATCATTGGATCATTCGGAGCACGATTGATTCTATATATATAATTAGGTTCAGCGATTTGAACATAAGGATTTGCAGCCAGTGTTTTAACAGCTGATCTTTGAATTTCAAACACGGGTCTTTGAACAACGACAATATTTTGTCCAGGAATTGTGCTTTTAACGTGAGCACCCAAAAGGCTGCTTAGTGATTTAATATTGAGAGTTGAAATCGAGGGTTTTAATTTTACTACAAATTCTCCTGGTACTGCTTCGTGTTCGCTAGCAGATGCTCCGCTGGCTAGAAATAAAATTCCAGCGACGCTGACCAAGGCTCGTCCTATAAGCCTTCTCATGAATTCCTCCTTAAAGATGTTCTGGAAACATTCTGTTCCCAGTTCCAAAATGGTACCGGTGAATATAAGGCGTTAATATCACGTAAAAATCTAACTTGAAAATCTGGACGTTAGTGGAGAAATTTTTTGATCTCTTCTATTACTAAGTCTGTAGTTTCGGGAGACATAATAATGCCAGCCAAGACGTGGCTTGATGTTGGGACAGCTTTGAGCAGTTTTTTTTCAGAGCCAATTTCTTTAAATTTCTTTTTTGCGATATCAAGACTAATAGTTTGATCACTTTCTGTATACATCATCAAAGTAGGAATATGGATGTGTTTTAAATTAATTCTTCTGACTCCATCAACCAGATTCATCATTTCGGTTAAGGCTTGAGACGGATAGCGAATTGTCCAATATTTTTTTTGTTCTTCATTTTTTGGTTTAAATTCATAATAAGGCCCAATTAAAAGTCGACCTAATAGGGGGCCAAATGGTCCTCTTAGCAGAAGGGATTCTGCTTTGTGTGGTCTAAAGTTTGGCGATATTAAAATAAGGGCTTCAATTTGGTTTGTCTTCGCATATTTATTAGCTAAGTAGAGAGCCAATGAAGCTCCCGTTGAGACTCCAACAAGAACAGTTTTTTTTCCTATTTTTTTTCCTATTTGAAGTGCTTCTTCGGCATCCAAAAGAAGTTGTTCAGTCGTTGTTGTTAAGAGGCCCTCTGAGCCCAACCCATGTCCCGAAAGTCTCGTCATAAAAAGATTGGCTTTCATATCTTCTGCGACTTTTTCAATGGTCGGCGAGAGTTCTTGTCTGGTCGCAGACCAACCGTGAAAAAAAATAAATCCTAGGGCTGTTTTTTCTTTTGATACATCAGTCCATAGAATTTTTTTTTCGGTACCGGGAAAAGGCTTTAACTGCATTTCTTCAGCCTGCATTTTTTCTTCAAAATCTGCGGCCAAATCTAATAGAGACAAAGGCTTTGAAATAAGCTTGAGGGGATAAAAAATAGTAAACGCAATTATAAAAACAGGTAGCAGCGCAAGAAAAAGAAAAAAAAGCTTAATACTAAGCTCCATCCCCAGCATGAGTTTCTGGTTTTTCGTCTAAAGAAGATTTTAAAAATTCACGATTCATTTTTGCAATATTCACAAGACTAATATCTTTCGGACAAGACGCTGAACAAGCTCCAATATTACTGCAAGCACCAAAACCCTCGGCCTCCATTTGATCCACCATTCTTAACACTCTTCGTTCTGATTCTGGCTGACCTTGTGGAAGTAATGATAAATGAGTTATTTTTGCAGACGTAAAAAGAGCAGCTGAAGCATTTTTGCAAGAAGCCACACACGCTCCACAGCCAATGCACGCCGCTGCAGCAAAGGCTTCATCAGAATTTGCTTTGGGCACCGCCACCGAATTTGCTTCTGGTGCATTTCCTGTATTGGCAGAAATATAACCGCCTTTTGTCATAATCCGGTCAAAAGCCGATCGATCACACATTAAGTCTTTAATAATTGGAAAAGCTTTGGCTCGCCAAGGTTCTAAAGTTAACTTCGCGCCGTTTTCAAAGCGACGCATATGCAATTGACAAATAGTTGTAGATTTTTGCGGGCCATGCGCATCGCCGTTAATCATAAAACCACAACTGCCACAAATTCCTTCACGGCAATCATGGTCAAACGCGATGGGATCTTCACCCTTAGTGATTAAATCTTCATTAACAACATCTAGCATTTCTAAAAAGGATGCGTCTGTAGAAATATTATTTGCTTGGTACTCTTTAAATTCACCAGTGCCGCCAGGACCTTTTTGTCGCCAAACTTTCAAAGTTAAATTTATGTTTTTATTAGATGACATACTTTTTCTCTCTTATTTGTAGCTACGCGTTGATAGTTTAATATTTTCAAATTGAAGCTCTTCTTTATGGAGTTCGGGAGTTTTCCCCAAACCTTTCCACTCCCAAGCAGCCACGTAAGCATATTTTTCATCATCACGCTTCGCTTCCCCATCAATTTGATATTCTTCGCGGTAATGACCTCCGCAAGATTCATTTCGATCTAAAGCATCTCGGCACATTAATTCTCCGAGTTCGATAAAATCTGCCACTCTTCCCGCTTTTTCTAATTCTTGATTCATAAAATGAGCTTCACCTGGAACTCTGACATTGCTCCAAAATTCTTGCCGTAACTGAGTGATCATTTCTAATGCTTTTTTAAGACCCTCAGCTGTGCGAGCCATGCCACAATATTCCCACATGATTTTGCCGAGCTCTTTGTGGAAACTTTCAACCGATCGAGTTCCCTTAATATTCATTAATTTTGTAATGCCATTTTGCACTTCTTCAGCCGCCGTTTTAAAAGCTTCATGAGTGGTAGAAACTTTTTCAGGTTTTTCTGCCGCAATATAATCACCCACTGTATAAGGAAGAACAAAGTAACCATCTGCAAGCCCTTGCATTAAGGCAGAAGCTCCTAGGCGATTCGCACCATGATCAGAAAAATTGGCTTCGCCCGCTACAAAAAGTCCTGGAATTGTACTCATTAAATTATAATCGACCCATAATCCACCCATGGTGTAGTGCGGAGCTGGATAAATTCTCATAGGCATTTTATAAGGATTTTCGCCAGTGATTTTTTCATACATTTGAAAAAGATTTCCATAACGTTCAGAAATTGCATCCTCACCCAGTCGCTTAATGGCATCTTTAAAATCCAGATAAACTGCTTGGCCGGTTTCACCGACGCCATGACCTTCATCAATTCGATATTTGGCTTGTCTCGAGGCGATGTCCCTGGGAGCTAAATTACCAAAACTTGGATAGATTCTTTCTAAATAATAATCTCTTTCATCTTCAGGAATTTGTACGGCTGGACGCTGATCGCCTTTTTTCTTGGGCACCCAAACTCGGCCATCGTTTCGCAAAGATTCAGACATCAAAGTTAATTTTGATTGATTTTCCCCATGCACAGGAATGCATGTGGGATGAATTTGAGTGAAACAAGGATTGGCAAAATACGCGCCTCTTTTGTGCGCTTTCCAAGAAGCTGTGACGGCACTTGCCATTGCATTTGTTGAAAGATAGTACACATTGGAGTAACCGCCCGAAGCGACCACGACGGCATCTGCTTCATAACTTTCAATTTCACCAGTTAAAAGATTTCTAACAATAATTCCCCGCGCTTTTCCATCAACAATAACTAGATCAAGCATTTCACGGCGGGTTCTTAACTCAACATTGCCTAAATCGACCTGTCTCATCATAGATTGATAAGCTCCGTACAAAAGCTGCTGACCAGTTTGTCCCCTGGCATAAAATGTTCTTGAAACTTGTGCGCCACCAAAAGATCGATTTGCTAATAAGCCACTGTACTCTCGAGCAAGGGGAACCCCTGTCGCAACCGCTTGATCAATAATATTGACTGACAGCTCGGCCAGTCTGTAAACGTTGCCTTCGCGCGCTCTAAAATCTCCACCCTTAATAGTGTCATAAAAAAGCCGATGAATAGAATCGCCATCATTTTGATAATTTTTAGCAGCATTAATGCCGCCTTGAGCTGCAACAGAATGCGCTCGTCTTGGTGATTCGTGCACACAAAATGCTTTTACTTTATATCCAAGTTCAGCCATTGAAGCCGCAGCACTTGCGCCGGCAAGTCCAGTCCCTACAACAATAACAGAGTGTTTTCTTTTATTGGCCGGATTGACCAGCTTCATATTAAATTTTTGCTGAGTCCACTTTGAATCGATAGGTCCGCCGGGGACTTTGCTATCTAGCTTAGCCATCTGATCCTCACTTCATGAATAAAAAAATGTAAATGGGTTGAGAAATAAATCCAGCACCAACAATAAATGAATAGGCATATCCCAAAACCTTGATCGGTCGTTGATAAGAGGGGTGCAACAAACCAAAAGATTGAAACACCGAACTTACGCCATGCCGTAAGTGCATTGCGACTAAAACAAGCGACACCAAATACCAAGCCACGTAGCCTGGTTGATTAAAGACTTCGACCATCAATTTAAAAAGATCTCGCATCACGACCCCATCCACTGTGGTTGTGTAGTGGGGGCCATATTTAAAAGTAATCAGATGCAAAACGATAAAGGCTAAAATCAAGCTTCCTTGATAAATCATGGTTTTTGAAGAGATGCTGCCGTTCTTTTTGCGACCACCCATTTTTACATAACCCTTAGGCCGTGCGGCCCAATTTTTTAGAGCTAAGGTGACGCCTAAGATAACATGAAGCAAAAGACTTAAAATAAGAGCGGCTTCGGCGATGTAAATAATTTTTCCACTCGTAAGAGCATGTCCATAAGAGTTGTAAGCATCTGCGCCTACAAAAATGAGTAAGTTTCCAGTCATATGGGCTAAGACAAAACCCGTCCAAACAAGCCCAGAAAAACCCATCAAGTACTTCTTGCCGATCGACGAAGTACAAAATTTTAAAATCACTTTGTTCTCCTTGAGAATGAGTTAGAAGCTTCAAAAATACTCCTGCCTTCCTGTGTTGTCTATTTAGGGCCCAAGCTTTCGCGACGAGTTATGTCTATTATTTAGTTTTGTCCTTATCGCCTGTGATATAAAACATCAACTCACAACGGACATCAGGAGATTTAAATATGAAAATCTTTGTCTGCCTTAAGCAGGTTCCAGACACTGAATCGAAAATCAAACTCGCAGTCGATGGCAATGCGATTGACCCAGCAGGAATCAAATGGGTGATGAATCCCTATGATGAATACGCGGTTGAAGAAGCTATTAAGCTTCGAGATAGCCAACCTGGATCACAAGTTTGGGCTCTCTCTCTTGGACCAAAAACTCGTGTGACTGAAGCCTTAAGAACTGCTTTAGCGATGGGAGCCGATGAGGGAATTTTAATTAATGCTCCCGATTCTTTAGATTCTTTTTCAACGGCAAAAGCTTTAGCCCAAGTCATCCAACAAGAAGGTGATGCTAAAGTTATTTTTACAGGCAAGCTGGCGATAGATGACAATGCCTCAAGTGTCAGTCAAATGGTCGGCGAATTTTTAAAAATTCCTCATGCCACTGTTGTTTCTAAGTTTACTTTTTCAACTGAAAATATTGTCGTTGAACGAGATATCGAAGGCGGATCCAAAGAAATTTTGCAACTTATGACTCCTGCCATTGTTGCTGCGAACAAAGGTTTAAATATGCCAAGGTACGCAAGTCTTCCGGGCATTATGAAAGCCAAGAAAAAGATTATTAAAGAGATCGAATTTTCAAGTTTAGGCGTTTCTGCCAGTGATCAAAAGACAAAATATTCCCGCATGAGTCTCCCGCCTGAAAAACCAGCGGCTAAACTCCTGCAGGGTGATGTTAAAACTCAAACCGCAGATTTGGTTCAATTGCTTCGCGATGAAGCTAAAGTCTTGTAAGAGGAAATGATATGGCAAAAATTCTTGTTTTTTGTGAAGTTTCAAAAGGTCATCTAAAGCGTTCTAGCCAAGAGCTTCTTCAGGTTGCAAAAAAATCTGGAGCAGAAACTCATGCTTTATTTCTCGGAACATCTGCGGCGACGGCATTAACAGAAGCTGCTCATCACGGAGCTGACTCCGTTCATCATTTTAAAGAGTCGAATTTAGATCAATACAATTCTGAGATGTTTTGTAATGTCATCGGCGCTGTGGCCGAAAAAATTCAACCTCAGATTATTTTAGCTTCGGCCTCTTCAACTGGAAAAGATTTATTTCCTCGTTTAGCAGCTCGGCTGCAAACAGGAGTTGCTAGTGATTGCACTGAATTACAAATTCAAGGCGACAATATCACAGCAAAAAAACCCCTGTATTCTGGTAAATGTTTTGCTCAAGTTGACTTTTCAAACAGTCCAATCAAGATTCTATTAATGCGGGCTAACCAGTTGCCGGTTGCAGCCGCTGATCCTTCTCGAGCGGCCGCTGTTATCGAACACACATTCACTCAGCCTGACTTAAGAACTTTGATTAAAGAAATCGTCAAGGGTGCTCAGGAAAAAATCGATCTGACCGAAGCAAATATTATTGTCTCTGGCGGACGAGGTCTGAAAGAGGCTTCTCATTTTAAAATGCTCCATGAGCTTGCTGATGTTTTGGGTGCAACCGTTGGTGCTTCTCGAGCAGTCGTAGATATGGGCTGGGTGTCCCACGAAATGCAAGTTGGGCAGACCGGCAAAACAGTGGCTCCTACCTTATATATAGCCGTAGGAATTTCTGGAGCCATTCAGCACTTGGCCGGTATGAGTGGAAGCCGAGTGATTGTGGCAATTAATAACGATGCAAGTGCACCAATATTTCAAAAAGCAAATTATGGAATTGTCGGAGATCTTTTTGAAATCGTTCCTCAGCTGACGGAAGAATTTAAGAAGGCTTTGCATAAATAATGTCTAAACAAACTTCAGACACCAAAGAGCCATTGAATCTAAAAGTTATTTTACCTTTACTGGCAATTTTAGTGGTGTTGTTTGGAATTGTGGCAATAATTAATTTATCAAGGTCACCTTATGTGCCAATGACGACACTTGAATTGAATAGTTCTTTTGCTAATTACGTTTCAAAATTTGATGAAAAAGATCATTACAAACTTTATGTAAGTCTTAAAAAAGTGGCTTTAATGCCAGGGCCTACTCTTTCAAATTTTTTACAAGGATTAGAAGGCGCTGAGCTTATTTCGTCAGTGGATTTAACTTATGAGATTCCAATTTTCATAAATCTTGTCGAGGACTGGGTTTTCCTTTTAAAAGAAAATGAATTTCAGTCTCAAGTTCCTTTTCCTGTTTTTGGCGAACCTCTTTTTGAGCCCAGTCGCCTTGTGCTAAATTTTAAATCTGATTTGTCTGAAGAAAAAAAGTCTGATCTAAGTCATGCTTTAAAAGATCGACTTTCAGTTTACAAAGTTCCCGTGGATCCTGCCAGCCAAGCCAGTCTTGAAAACGAAAGTCGACTTAAGGTTCAAGAATTCATCGATACTTGGCTGCACTCAAAATTTAAAAATTTGCCGAAGTTTAATTACAAAATCAGCTTTACAGGTTCAAAAAATCTGGACAGTTTTGAAGAGCTGTGAAAAACCTCCTGATCTCTTATCTTATTTTTGGCCTCTATAAAATCTTTCAATGGACTTGGCGTCTTGAAAATATTGCGCCGGAGTCTTTAAAAGCTCAGATGCAAAATAAGAAAGCTTGTATCCTTGCGCATTGGCATGGCGATGAAATTGCTCTTCTACAGTTTTTTTCAATTTACAAAGTGGCTACCATTGTTTCGACCAGCAAAGACGGGGAAATGATGAATCGACTTGTCACTTGGATGGGCGGAGCTACAAGCCGAGGCTCTTCCACTCGTGGCGGGGTTGGCGCACTTAAAGGTCTTTTCAGACTGATTCAACAAGGCTGGAATTGCAGCTTTGCTGTCGACGGTCCAAAAGGTCCGATTTACAAAGTAAAGCCTGGAATTTTTGAAGTTTCAAAACGAATGGAAATTCCAATTTATTTAGCAGGCGTACACTGCGACCGTGCTTTTCATTTTCCAAAATCCTGGAACAAGACCTATTTACCCAAGCCTTTTGCAAAAATTAAAGTGCAATGGATAGGTCCCTGGGGTCCTGTTTCTGAAAACCAAGACCCTAAAGATTCCGCTCTGGCCGAGAGCCTAGAGAATCAACTTTTTGAAGCCAGAAAGCTTGCGTCAAATTTATTTGCGGTAAAGTCCTAACTGAGTTAGCCTTTGAGAAGCAAACATGACTCTCTTAAAAGGATTTAAGACCATGAAAACCTTAGTATTTTTACTTAGTTTTATTTTTTCTGTTCAGCTCCTTGCACAAACCAAAACCAGTGAAGTCATTGCCGTCATCGGCAACAAAAACATCACCTTGGAGGAATTTAATAAAAAGTACGCCCAAGTGCTCAGTGCTTATAATCCACCAACAAAGATTGAATATTTAGAAGATCTTGTTCGCTATGAAATTGGCCTGCAAGAGGCTAAAAAAAGAAACCTTGAAAAAGATCCTTTGGTTCAAGAGCGCGTACAAACTGAAATGTATAAAGTACTTCTTGAAAGAGAACTTTCTGATAAGGTTTCAAAAATTCAAGTTTCTGAAGCAGAAATGAAAAATTGGTATAAAGACAATCCAGAGATTCGTCTTAGCCAAGTTCTTATCGAAATAAAACCCGATGCAACTGCCGGACAAAGAGTCGAAGCCAAGAAAAGAGCTGACGAAATTTATTCGGAAATTAAAAAATCAAAACGTCCCTTTGAAGAACTCGTAAAACTTTATTCAGATGATATTTCAAAATATGCTGGCGGCGATATTGGTTGGCAATCTCGCATCACAATTGTTCCCATGGTATATGAAGTGGCTCTAAAAATGAAAATTGGCGAAATAACCGGGCCTATTGATACCAAGTTCGGATATCAAATTATTAAACTCACAGGAAAAAGAACTTACGAAAATGCCTACAGGCCCGCTGTTCGTACTGGTGCATTTGATGAAAAACGTCGTATCCTTTTTGATGATTTTTTTAAAAAGTTGAAATCTCAGTACACAGTTAAGACAAATCCAAATCTAATAAAATGATGTTTTTTAGGGCGGGATTTTTATATAGCCTCGTCATAACGGGGCTTTTCATTTTTAGTTTAAGCGGATGCTACTCTCGCTACCCCAAGCTTGTGAATAAAACCATCATTCAGGTGAATGAGCACACCCTTAGCACAAAAGATTTTGCTAATCAGTTGGCTCGAAGGCTCAAGGATCTTGATGCTTTTTCTGCCAAAGACCCACAAATTGTTAGGCAAGCCAAAGAAAGTATCACTAATGATTTTATTTTAAAGGGGCTCACTCTTGATTGGGCGCGGTCCCATAATATTGAAGTCACTGAAACTAATGTTGATGTTTCTGTAGATAAGTATCGCTCCAATTATCCTGATGATCTTTCTTTCCGAAGATCTCTGGCGCAAGAAAATTTATCTTTTTCAGAATGGCGTGAAAAATTGAAATACTCTTTAGTAGAACAGGCTGCCTTTAAAAAAATTAATGAAAAAAGCAAACCTCCCACCGAAGTTGAAATTAAAAAATATTATGAATCTAGAAAGGATCTTTTTAAAAAAAAGGATCGAGTTTTTCTTCGTCAAATATTACTTGATGATTTGGCAAAAGCTGAGTTGATGAAAAGTGCGGTTAAAACTAAAGATTTTGCCTTACTAGCTCAGCAGTATTCAAAAGCTCCTGAAGCTAAGGCGGGGGGCGTTGTGGGTTGGCTAGAAAAGGGTTCTGTTGATTTTTTTGATTCGACATTCAATCAGTCTGTGGGCTCTGTCGGTCCGATCATTAATAGTCCCTATGGATATCACGTGGTTAAAGTAGAGAAAAAACTTCAAGCTTCGATCAAATCATTGGATGAGGCTCGACCTCAAATCATCAGGACCTTGATGGCGCAAAAAGAGCAAGCCGAGTTTGTGGCATGGCTTGATCTTCAAATAAGAAGCAGCAAAGTGTTAAAAGATTATGACTTGATCAACGCTATCAATGTCGATACAAAAGGATCAGATGATTAAATTACCTGTTTTTTTAGCTTTTTGTTTTATTGCTTCAGCGGCCACCGCAGAAGTGATTGAAAAAATTGTGGCTATTGTTAATTCTGAAATTATTCTTGAATCTGATCTAAAAAAAATGCCTGCAAAACTTAAAAAAAGAGATTTGATTTACGACTATTTGATTCCAAGCGATGAGGCTCTTTTTTATAAAGGTGATCGCCAGTCTTTGTTGCAATATCTTATCAACGAAAAAATTATGGATTCAGAAATTAAGCGTCTTAATTTGACTGTAACTCCTGACAAGGTTGATCTAGAAATTAAAGAAATTGCTAAAAGAAACAATATTTCTTCGCAAGAAGTCCTTACCGCTGTTTCATCTGAAGGCCTTACGGTAGGAGAATATAAAGAGTCTTTAAAATCTAGGCTCGAAAGACAGAGCCTTATTGAATCAGAAATTATTTCAAAACTTCGAATTTCTGATGAAGATGCCTATTCTGAATATCTAAGAAAAAATCCGTCAGCTCGGTCAACAATGAATGAATACAGTATTGCTCATATTTTCTTTTCTCCAAAGAAAAATGGGGGGGAGGCCGCATTGAAAAAAGCAGAAGAAGTTTATGCTAAGCTTCGTAGTGGCGAAAATTTTGAAGTCCTCTCCCAGCAATTTAGTGAAGATCCTAATTATAGCAATGGCGGCTTTCTTGGAACTTTTAAAACGGGAGAATTTCTAAAAGAGCTTGAAGACTCGGTCGTAGATCTTAATCCTGGAAATTATTCACCGATTATTAAATCAAAAATGGGTTTCCATATAGTGAAACTGCTGAGTAAAAAGGGATCAACAGATCCTAAGTTTGAAAAGGACAAGGAAAGAATTAAATCTCAAATTTTTGATGCCACTTTTAGACGTCAGTTAAAATTGTGGCTGCAAACAAAAAAAGATGAGTCGTTCTTGCGTATCAATGAACCAAAGTCTTAAAAATATTTCTATAACCACTGGCGATACGAATGGCATTGGACTTGAAGTTTCTCTTAAAGCTTTGCGTAAAGTAGGGCCAACCAAGGGCTTTTGTTTTTTTTTAAATCGTCATGCTGATACAAATCCTCAAGAACTGAAAAAATTAGATTCTCAATTTCAAAGAGTGATCGTTCCAAATATTTTAGATGGACTCGATTTTATATCTCATCAAAAAAAAGTTTCGCCTAAAATTTTAATCGACGTAGCAAGTTCAAGCCCACCCCCATTTTGGGTCGAAGATTCGGCTTTTTTGTGCACTCAAAATTCAATCAGCGGTATTGTTACAGCCCCTATGTCAAAAGGCCTTATTATTAAAAGTGGCCTTCGAGATTTAGGTCATACGGACATACTGACTCGCGTTGCCAAAACTAAAAATGTTCGAATGGGTTTTATTGGAGATCAATTTAATGTTGTTTTAGCAACAGGCCATATTCCTCTTAAAAAAGTCAGCAGCGCTTTAACTTTTGAGGTTTTAAAATCTACCGTACTTCAAGCTTCTCAACTTGCTTCGCTTTTAAAATTAAATCAAAAGCCTTTGGGGCTCATTGGGCTCAATCCCCATGCGGGAGAAAATGGCCTGATTGGCCGCGAAGATAACTTAGTTATTAAAAAAACTATTCAGTGGGCTCAAAAAAAGGGACTTAAAATCGAGGGCCCCCTTGTTCCAGATGCGGCGTTTTTTCGACAAAATTGGAAAAAATACTCCTGCTACATTGCCTGCTACCATGATCAGGGCCTTATTCCCTTTAAAATGATCCATGGCCAGGACTCAGGCTGTCATCTTTCATTAGGTCTTCCTTTTGTCCGTACTAGCGTGGACCATGGCACTGCTAAGGATATTTTTGGAATGAACAAGGCCAATCCTCTTTCAATGACATTAGCACTAGAGTTTTGTATGAAATTAATAAAGTAGGTGAGCATGTACGAATCGGTAATTTTTAGAGAATATGACATTCGCGGAGTATATAATAAACAGTTCGACGATAACTTTGCTTATCTTTTGGGAAAAGCTTGCGTTGTCTACATGAAAGAACAGCGTGGCATTTCAAATCCAAAAATTGCTATTGGTCATGATGCTAGAGTTTCATGTCCTGAAATTGTTCAGGCTTTAGCAAAAGGTTTAACTGAGTCGGGGGCCGATGTTGTTCATTTGGGAATGGTCACATCTCCCATGTGTTATTTTTCAACCTTTGAAGTCCCAGGGATTCAAGGTGCTGTTCAGGTGACGGGAAGTCACAATCCACCTGAATACAATGGTTTTAAAATTTCAATCGGAACTTCAACAATTTTTGGCGAAGAAATTCAAAAGTTAAAATTTATTATTGAAAAATCTCAATATCTTTCAGGCCATGGAAAAGAAACTTCGCTTAATATTCTTCCTTCTTATTGTGAACGCTACAAAAAAGAATTCGGAAAAATAAAAGACATCAAATTCGTTTTAGATTGTGGCAATGGGGCTGCCGGAGTCGTGGTGCGATCTTTATTTGAAGCTGTAGGTTTAAAGCCAACAATTTTATTTGAAAAACCCGATGGAACATTTCCAAACCATCATCCAGACCCAACCGTTGAAGAAAATTTAAAAGATCTAGCGGCACAAGTTTTAAAAGAAAATGCCGTTTGCGGTATTGGTTTTGATGGCGATGCCGATCGCATTGGTGTTGTTGATCATAAAGGAAATATGCTCTACGGCGACGAACTCATGGTTCTTATCTCGCGGGATATTTTAAAAATTCAAAAGGGTGCAAAAATTATTGGTGACGTAAAGTGCTCAGATCGTATGTACCAAGATATTTCCAAACACGGTGGAGTTCCTATTATGTGGAAAACCGGGCACAGCTTAGTTAAAGAAAAAATTAAAATAGAAAAAGCGCCATTTGGTGGTGAAATGAGCGGACATATTTTCTTTGCTGATAGAAATTACGGTTATGATGACGCCCCTTACGCAGCGCTTCGTGTGGTTGAAATTCTGTCTCGCACTGGAAAAACAATCCCAGAGCTTTTAGAAGGACTGCCAGTTTCTTTTAATACTCCAGAAATTCGAATTGATACAACTGAAGAGAAAAAAGTATTAATCGTCGAAAAAATGAAAGCGGCTTTTCAGCCTTCAGATAACGCCGACTACAAGGTCGACTTAACAGATGGAATACGTCTTAGTTTTTCAGATGGCTGGGCCTTGTGTCGTTCGTCAAACACTCAGCCTGTTCTTGTTGTTCGTTATGAATCAACGACTAAGGATGGACTCGTACGAATTCGATCACGCTTTGAACAAGTCATTAATAAGTATTTATAGTGTCCCATCTTTATAAAAAAAAGGGACCCATTTTTGTGGTCCCATTTTCATTATGATAATTTTCTAAATTCGACTTATTTAGTCAAAGGAAGAGCAATGATCAATGCGTAGATCACCAAAGACTCGATCAGTGCAAGACCAAGAACCATAGGGATCAAAATTTTACCAGATGCCGCTGGATTGCGAGCAATGCCATCCAATGCAGTTGCTGTTGCGCGACCTTGTCCAAGCGCTCCACCAAGAGCAGCAATACCAATAGCAAGAGCAGCACCAATGGCGCGTAAACCGCTGTTGATGTTGTTGCCTTCAGCTGCAGCCTGAGCGGCTTCTTGTGCTAAAGCGGGAAAGCTAACTGCTAAAGTAGCTACCATAACGACGATTTTTGTTCCGATGTTTTTCATTTCCTAATTTCTCCTTGTTGTCTGATGAACAGTTAAATCATTTAAAAAAAATTAATGTTCTTCTTCGTGGGCAACAGCAAAAGCCACATACACCATCGAAAGAAGAGTAAAAACCAAAGCCTGAACTAAGCATACAAAAAGTCCCAAGAAATAAAATGGAATTGGAACAAGGGCAGGAACTAAATCTAAAAACACAGCAAGCACTGTATGATCCCCCATCATTACATTTCCTAATCGAAGACCTAAGCTAAAGGGTCTGACCATGTGAGAGACCATTTCAATAAAAAACATTAAAATTCCAATAGGAATAGCTAGCACTAAGTAAGGAAGTTTAGGGCCTGCAAAATGTTTAAAATAAGCAAAGGTTCCATGTTCACGAATTCCAAACATATTATAAGAAATAAACATAAATACACCGAAGGCAAAAGTCGTATTTAAATTTTCTGTTGCTGGCGTCATGCCTGGCAGCATTCCTAAAAGATTATTAATAAGAATAAAAAAGAAAACGGAAGTGAACATTGGAACAAATTTTTGTCCAGTATGTCCTATTACCATTTCTGCTAGTGCAGAAATCATTTCTGTGATAACTTCAAAAATTCCTCGCACAGAAATTTTGTTAGAAGGAATGACTGCTTCTGCACCAGAGCCTAATGATTTTCGTGCAACGAGTCCGAGAGTCACAGTCGCCACAGCAGCAACTCCAAGTGTTGCCACATGAGAATACTCGTGTCCTACTCCCGGAATTATTTGTGTCCAATTAAAAGACATTCGGCCTCCGCCTGACTTCAAAAATTACAAAAATTAAAGCACTTATCACAAAACTGCCAATCCCCAGACAAAACCATAAAATGTCTATTGAGGACGACTGAATGACTTGATAAATAATGAGCCCTAAAATCGCGTACTTAAATATAATGAGGGAAACGGCTAGGGCAATCAATTTTTTCTGAAAAATCAAAGACCATGCAAAACCCAGGATTAAAAAGTTTAAGGCGACCAATGCTCCACCAGTGGCAAAAGAAATGGCGGATTGCGTTGAATATATCCAAATGAGGAGTGACCCAACAATAGAAATCAAAAATTGTATCAGTGTCAGTTGAATCATAGAGGCTTTTCTTTTGGGGACTCTGCTTCATCTTCTTTTTGAAAGCGTCGGAGAAAAAACACAATTTGTAAAAGCCACCCAATCAGGGCGGCAAAGGCTAAAAGGACAAAATACAGTCCATTTCCACCATATTTTTCATCTAAATAGGTTCCCAGATAGAAAGCCCCAAGGATGAGGCCTATCAGTTCAAACCCAATAGAAGCAAAGATAAGGTATTTCGCTAGACTCATTTTCTAAATCCTTTTGCGCCAGGTTGGTTTTTCTGTCGCTCTTTAAGGCGCTTAATTCGAAGCTCAATATACTCAGGAGGACGATAGGTTACCCTTAAGCTTTCAAGAACTTGTAAAGCTTCTTTTAACTCTCCTGCTTCTTCATAGCAAACAGCTAACGTCATGGGAACATTTTCGATCTGGGCTTTTTCGGGGTAGTCTTTGATCAGTTCTTTAAAAAGGGTTGCTGCTTTCGCAAAATCTTTTTGAGCGATAAAAATATTTCCTTTTAACATCATGGCATTAAATTTTAAAGGAGCCTCAATTTTTAGTTTCAGAATTTGTGCAATCTCACTATCTGCTTGAAACAAATTATTTTGATAATAATGCGCTCGCGCAAGTCCTAGGCGATAAAGGCCAACTTCTTGATCTGATAAGTTTTGTTCTACGAGCTTACTATATTCAATGATGGCCTGTGGGTAGTCTTGCAAGTTTTCTAAATAAACTTCGCCCATTTTTTTTTGGGCATCGATTCGCTCTTGATCATCAGAAGAGTTCACAACTAGATGCCTATAAAAGAACACCGCTTTTTTAAAATCCTTTGTATCAAAAAAAGCAATCCGAGCTCCCTCGCGAGCAGCCCTTAAAGCCCACTCACTAGTTGGATTTCTTTTCATGGCGCGCCCATAAGAGTCAAGACTCAATAAATATTGTCCCTGCTGGGCTTCGGATTGTCCTTGTTTGAAGTCTTTAGACTCTGGCAGAGAGCATCCAACCACCAGAGTGACTAAAAAGAAATTTATAAAAAAAGAGCTAGTGAGTCTCTTCAGCGGTTCGATCCTCATCATCGACAACAGCTAATCCGCTGACATGTTCATCTTTGTCATCCAGATTTATAAGACGAACACCTTGAGTGTTTCGACCTAGTATTGAGATATCCGAGATTTTCATGCGAATGACTTGTCCTTTATCGGTAGAAAGAATCAGCTCTTGAACCGCCGATACTTTCTTGGTTCCGATGACAATTCCCACTTTATCAGTTGTTTTTTGAGTGATAATTCCTGCACCTCCGCGACCTTGAATTCGATATTCTTCAATCTCAGATCGCTTCCCATAGCCTTTTGAAGTCACCATTAAGATGGTATCTTTACAGCCCTTTTCAAGAACTTCCATCGCGACGACAATATCTTCTTTTGCAAGAGTGATGGCTTTAACACCTCGAGCCGATCGACCCATTGGTCGGACACCGCTTTCATTAAAGCGAATCGACATTCCTTCTTTCGTTGCAATAAAAATATCACTTTCGCCATTGCTCATTTGAACATCAATAACGCCGTCATCAAGGTCCGTTGTTAAAGCAATAATTCCTGCTGTTCTAGGATTTGAAAAAGACTCGAGAGATGTTTTTTTAATAATCCCTTTTTCAGTCAGCATGACAATATACTTATTTTCCACAAACTGTTCCACAGGAAGAATCGCACGAACTTTTTCGTTATTTGCTAATTGCACAACGTTGGCGATGGCTTTTCCTTTAGAAGTTCTATGTCCCAGGGGCAAACGATGAACTTTCACCCAATAAACTCGCCCTTTGTCAGTGAAAACAAGAAGCATTGTTTTTGTGCTGGCTGTAAAAATATCAGTCACAATATCTTCTTCGCGAGTTTCCATTCCCTTAGATCCTTTACCGCCCCGCTTTTGAACACGATATTCATCGATTGGAATACGCTTGATGTAGCCAGTCTTTGTGATTGTCACAACCATAGGCTCATCTGCGATAAGGTCTTCATCCTCAAGGTCAGTTAATTCACCCGTCAGCTGGGTTCGTCGCTTATCAGAGTATTTTTTGCTGATCTCTTCGAGTTCACCAATAATAATTTTAAAAATTTCACCGACATCAGCTAAAACAAACTTTAACCAATCGATTTGTTTCATCAGTTCAGCAAGTTCTGCTAAAATTTTATCGCGCTCAAGGCCAGTCAATCTTTGTAAGCGCATTTCTAAAATGGCTTGAGCTTGTCGTTCAGAGAAATCAAATTTTGCCATTAAGGCTTCTCGAGCCGAGTTAGCTTCTTTAGAAGCTTTAATTGTAGCTATCACTTCATCAATATGATCTAGAGCCTTTTTCAAGCCTTCTAAAATATGAGCTCGTTCTTGTGCTTTTTTAAGTTCAAAAATACATCTTTTAGTAACGATATCTCTTCGGTGATCAACAAAAGCTTCAAGCATTTGTTTTAAGTTAAATACAACCGGCTGATTTTTCGCATCTAAAGCCAGCATGATAATACCAAAACTAACTTGCATTTGAGTGTATTTATAGAGTCGATTTAAAATGACCGTTGCGTTTTCATTTTTTTTGCAAATAACAACAATACGCATACCTTCACGAGAAGACTCATCCCGAATATCTGAAATGCCTTCGATCTGCTTATCTCTGACTAAATCAGCAATGTGTTCAATTAATTTTGCTTTATTAACCTGATATGGAATTTCTGTGATGATTATGTTTTCATGGTCCTTCACAGCTTCAATTTCAGTGACCGCTTTTAAAGTAATAATTCCGCGGCCCTTTTTATAAGCTTGCAGAATCCCCTCACGACCCGCAATCACGCCAGCCGTAGGAAAATCTGGGCCAGGAATTTTTGTCATCAATTCATCAATCGTACAATCAGGGTTATGAATTAAATGGATACAACCATCGATAACTTCACCCAAATTGTGCGGCGGAATATTGGTCGCCATTCCTACCGCAATCCCTGAGCTTCCATTCACCAAAAGATTTGGAAATTTTGCAGGTAAAACCAAAGGAATTTCTAAGCTGTCGTCGTAATTTGGTCCAAACGGAATAGTTTCTTTATCAATATCGGACAAAAGCTCTTCCGCAAGACGGGTCATGCGTACTTCAGTGTAACGTTGAGCGGCTGGGCTATCGCCATCAATGGAACCAAAGTTTCCTTGTCCATCAATCAGTGGATATCTCAGGGAAAACTCTTGAGCCATTCGCACCATGGTATCATAAACGGCAACATCTCCATGCGGATGATATTTACCAATAACATCACCAACCACGCGGGCTGATTTTTTATAGGGCTTATCATGAGTGTTGCTTAACTCGTGCTGGGCAAACAAAACTCTACGATGCACAGGCTTTAAGCCGTCTCGGACATCAGGAAGTGCTCGTCCAACAATAACGGACATCGAATACTGCAGATATGCTTCCCGCATCTCTTTGTTGATATCAACTGTCGTTATACCTTTTTCTGGAATCGCCATATTTTAATCATCCTTAAATTAATTCTTAAGTTAATTCTAAAACCTATTAAACGTCGAGGGCCCGAACCAAAAGGGCATTATCTTGAATGAATTTTCGTCTTGGTTCGACAAGTTCACCCATGAGCACACTAAAGGTTTCATCGGCTGCCACAGCATCATCAATCGTCACCTGTAAAAGATGACGATTTTCTTTATTTAAAGTCGTCTCCCAAAGCTGAACGGGATTCATCTCTCCTAATCCCTTGTAGCGCTGGATATAGATTCCCTTTTTCGCAGACTCCATAACAAAATCATAAAAAGTGCTGTAGTTTTCAAAAGGAAGTTCGTTTGAGTTATGATGAATCTTAAAAGGAAGTTTTGTCACAGACTGAATGGTCGCCCACAATGTTCTTAATTCAATAAATTCAGAAGCATTCAAAGTTTCGGATCCAATTTTTGTTGTTTTCTTATCAGCATATCTCACGGAGTGAATCTCTGCTGTCAGCAAATTATTTTCACCAGATGTAGAAACCGTCGATTTAATCTCAGTTATTCCCAAAGAAGGATTTGCAGTGACCCAGGCAGCCAAATCATCGCAAGCCGTCTTCATCCTTTTCTCGTCTTTTAAGGTGCTATCAAGATCAACAACTTTTGATAAAAAGAAATAAAGCACATCGCGATCATATTTTGCCGACGAAACCTTTAATAAACTATTTAATTTTTGAATACCAATGATCAGTTTTTTTAACTCAGCAGGAGAAGAGTCTTTTCCTACAATGCTAAAACTATTAAGTCCTGCGCTCAATAAATATTCTGTTAATGCAGCATCATCTTTTAAGTAAGTTTCAGAGTTTCCTTTTTTTGCTCGATACAAAGGCGGTTGAGCAATATAAATATAACCACGCTCAATCACCTCTGGCATTTGACGATAGAAAAATGTCAGCAATAAAGTTCGGATATGAGATCCATCAACATCGGCATCAGTCATAATGATGACTTTATGATATCGAATTTTTTCAGCGCTTACATTGTCTTTGCCGATTCCAGTTCCCAAAGCGGAAATCATCATTCGAATTTCTTCATTGGAAAGCATTTTATCAAAACGAGCTTTTTCGACGTTAAGAATTTTACCTTTAAGGGGGAGGACCGCTTGAATTTTTCGATCTCGAGCTTGTTTTGCTGAACCACCGGCCGAGTCTCCCTCAACCAAGTAAAGTTCACAAAGAGCAGGATCTTTTTCCTGACAATCGGCCATCTTTCCTGGAAGAGATCCCCCATCCAACGCCGTTTTTCGACGAGTTAAATCTCGCGCTTTGCGCGCAGCCTCTCGGGCTCGGGCAGAATCAACACACTTCATAATAATTGTTTTGGAAACGGTAGGATTTCTATCAAACCAATCGCGCAGCTTATCGCCGACAAGCGATTCAACAATTCCTTTAACTTCGCTATTTCCTAATTTGGTTTTTGTTTGACCTTCAAATTGAGGTTCACGAACCTTAACCGAGATAACAGCAGCTAATCCCTCGCGAATATCTTCGCCTTCAAGATTTGCATTGAGATCTTTTAGAAGATTTTTTTCAGCAGCGTATGAATTTGTAGCACGAGTTAAGGCTGATCTAAATCCCATCAAGTGGGTTCCGCCCTCAATGGTGTTAATATTATTACAATAGGAAAATATTGATTCCGTGTAAGAATCATTCCACTGCATGGCAATTTCTACTTCAACCGTATCTTTTTCACCTTTGAAAAAAACCACTTCACTTTGTAAAGATTTTTTTGATTGATTCATGTATTCAACAAATTCTGCAATGCCTTTAGCATATTGAAAATCTTGTTGTTTTCCTGTTCGTTCATCTTTCATCGTGATTCGAAGTCCTGCATTCAAAAAAGCAAGCTCGCGAAGACGATTTGCTAATGTATTGAAATCAAAAATAATCGACTCGTCTTTAAAGATTTCACGATCTGGCTTAAAAGTCGTTTTTGTACCTGTTTTGCTAGAAGCTGCGCCTTTTTCAACGCCAGTTTGGATAGCGCCTTTTTCGTATTTTTGCATCCAGGTGAAGCCTTCTCGATGAACTTCTACCTGGCAACGACTAGAGAGTGCATTCACGACCGAAGCGCCAACACCATGCAATCCGCCGGAAACTTTATAGCTTCCGCCATCAAACTTTCCTCCCGCATGCAAAACCGTCATAACAACTTCTAATGCTGATTTTCCATTTTTATGTGTCGACACAGGAATTCCGCGGCCATCATCTTCAACTGTGACAGATTCATCTGTATTGATGGTGATAAAAATATTTTTACAATATCCTGCAAGGGCTTCATCCACCGAGTTATCGACAACTTCATACACAAGATGGTGATAACCTCGCGCGCCCGTATCGCCGATATACATTCCGGGTCGCTTTCGTACGGCTTCAAGGCCTTCTAAGACTTGAATGGAATCAGCACCATAGGCTTTTTGTTCTGGTTCTGAGCTAGGAACTACGGGTGCGGTCACATTTTCTTCTGACACTGTTTAAAACTCCATTTATAAGGGCTGCTAGTTTTTTATTAAAGTTCCGTTTTTCACTTCCATCACAGAATAACTTTCTAAAGCAAAACTTTGAGGCAATGTAAGGTCCGTTGTTGTTATAAATATTTGAGTATTAATCTCATGAAAAAAATTTATTAACGCTCTCCTTTTGCTTTCATCAAGTTCTGAAAGTACATCATCCAACATCAATGTTGGGTAGAATCCGTGAACCCTCCTGTGATTAACTATTTGAGCCATTTTGAATGACAATATAATAGCCCTTTGCTGTCCTTGAGAACAGTAAAATCGCGAATCTTTTTGGCCATATAGAAAAATAATATCGTGTTTTTGAGGGCCCACTAAACTGGCTCCAAAGCCCAGTTCTGCGTCGCGCAGTTCCAAGATTCTTTTATGCAGCATTTCATGCACTTGTTCGTAGGTTTTTTGCATGAAATTTTCCCCACTCACGCTGTAATCCACAGAGATATCCACTTTGAAATTAGATTCAGAACCCTGACTAATATCACGCATTGCTGCATTGAATTCTGGAAGAATAGATTTCAAAGCCTGAAGACGAGCATATGTCAGTTGGCTAGCGAGGCGTAAGAAAAGAGGCTCTAAACTCTCTAGAAGAGCCAAGGTTTGATTTTTAGAAGTGATTCCCTCACAAGAGTCCTTGAGTAACTTATTACGTACTTTTAGGGCTTTTTTATAATCCCATAAAAGATCTGTACTTGATGAGTTTAGGCTCACTAGCATTTCATCCACTAATTCTCTGCGGTGATCGCCAGCTTCTTTGATGGAAGAAAGACTTTCAGGAGAAAATAAAATACTTGAAAAATTTTTACGAAGTTCACCAACAGATATTTTCTTATCGTTGGCCGTAAATGTTTTTTTTGATTTCTGAAGTATAACTTTTAAATCGTAATGTAAATTCTTTGATTCAGCGACCCCCTGAACAAGACTTTCATTTTGTAGATTTTTAATTAAAACACTATTATCGCCATAGCGAAAAGAAACTCCGTTAGAAAACAAATAAAGGGCTTCTAAGAGATTTGTTTTGCCTTGACCATTTTGGCCAATAAAAAAATTAATTCTTGGGGAAAACTTGGTGTAAAGTTCAGAAAAATTTCTGAAATTTTTTAATCTTATTTCTTTAAAAATCATGGAACTTAAATTCGCATTGGCATAACAACGCAAGTATAACTTTGGTCATCATGAGGGCGCATAAGTCCTGGCGATAAGCCATCGTTAAGTTCAAAATCAATTTCTTTCTGCTGCATGGAATTGAGAACATCTTGAATGTATTTGGCATTAAAACCAATTTTCATATCAGTTCCGGTATATCCCACTTCGATTTCTTCTTTTGCATCACCGAGCTCGGGATTATGAGAAGAAATTTCCATTTTATTTTTAGTCAAATTTAACATAACAGCACGAGATTTTTGATTTGCTAAAAGAGAAACTCGTTTCAAACTTGTTAAAAAAGATTCTCGATCAATTCGAACTTTTTGAGTTAATTTTGCTGGAATAAATTGTTGGTAGTTAGGATATTTTCCTTCAATCAATCGAATCATTAAAGTCGTCGAATTACTTTTTAAAATAAACTGACTTCCCTCAATGGCGATTTCAACAAAACTATCCACACCTTCTAAGACTTTTCTAATTTCATTGAGGCCTTTGCGAGGGATAATAACGCCCTGATTGCCCTGAAATTTTCCTTCCGTAATTTGACGAGAAACAAGGCTCATTCGGTGACCATCAGTGGCAACCATTTTAAATCCTTGGCCTGGTAAAGCTTCAAAATAAACACCATTCAGGTGATATCTAGTTTCATCACTTGAAACAGAATAAATTGTTTTATCAATCATTTCTTTTAAAATTGGGGCTTCAATTTTTATAAAGTTGTGAGCGTTATAAGTTGGAAAAACCGGATATTCATCAGCACTCACTCCAACAATTTTTGAGAGATATTTTCCCTGACGAATTTCAAGCCAGTTATTATCACGCTTGATCAGTTGAATAGTTCCTTCGCTTAATTCTTTTGTGATATCAAAAAGGCTTTTTGCACTGACAGCTACCTTGCCGGCCTGTATGACCTTGCACTTGACTGAATCCGTAAGACTAACTTCCATATCAGTGGCAAAAACTTTCATCTCGGAATTATCTGCTTCAAGCAAAACATTCACAAGGATTGGTAGAGTATTTCTTTTTTCAACAATGTTCTGCGTCTTACCAATAAGAACTATTAAATCTTTTTTATCAATTTCAATTTTCATAAAAAGACCCTCTTTTACTCTCTTCTATTATTAATATAAATATTAGTAGTAGTAGTAGGTGCGTGGAAAACCTATCAAAACATCTAAGTCCTTGTAAACACTTTAAAAGACCTGTGGATTAGGCACGGTGCTTTAAAACCTAAGTTGTGCCACTTACCCACACTAAAATTAGCACCCATTTTTTCTCCAGGCTTATCCCCGTACTTTTCCACAGTCCACATTCACACTCCGATGATATTGTGGATTCGAGTTTCTAACTCTTCGATATCTTTAAAAATATCTTGATCTGAAGATTGTAGATGTTGAACCCTTTCGATGGCATTGATCACAGTTGTATGATCTTTTCCTCCAAAGGCTTTTCCAATATCAACAAGTGACTTGTCTAAAAATTTCTTAATTAAATACATTGCTATTTGCCGTGGAACAACAATGGGCTTTGCACGAGCGCTTGATTTCATATCAGAAAGCTTCACTTTAAAATGATCGCCAACAAGACGCTGTATTTCTTCAACTGAAATTGTCGACTGCGTTTCGTGCTGAGCCAAAATTCTTTTTACTAGATCGTAATCAACTTGCAACCCCTGCAACTCGGAAAACATTTTTACTTTTTTAAGATTTCCCTCAAGCTCTCGAATGGATCTTTTAGAAATTCGAGCAATATAGGTGACAACTTCTTCAGACAGACGAATGTTATATTTTTCGGCCTTGTATCTTAAAATTGCGATTCTGGTTTCAAGATCTGGCATGGTGATATCTGCAATAAGACCGCGCTCTAAACGAGTGCGATTGCGATCCTCAAGATCTAAAACGTCTTTAGGCATTCGGTCGCTGGCTAAAATAACCTGTTTTTTTCTGTCAATAAAGGCATTAATAGTGTGGAAAAACTCATTTTGAACAGCTTCCCCGCGAGCAATATACTGAACATCATCCACTAGCAAAATATCTGAATTCTCTCGGTATTTTTGCCTAAACTGTTCCATCTTTTGATGCCGAATCGCCGAGATACATTCATTCATAAAGCGTTCAGCTGAAATATAAATAATTCTAAGGTGTGGAAAATACTCTTTAATATGATTTCCTGAGGCGTGTAAAAGATGAGTTTTCCCCATTCCAACAGGTCCATATATAAAGAGGGGATTGTAATCATCACCTCCAGGATTTTTAGCCACATTGTAACAGGCGGCATGAGCAAACTCTGAATTTTTACCCACCACAAAAGTTGAAAATGTTGCATCCATATTCAAGGGGTCTGAAAATGCTGATTTTTGACTACTCTGGCTAACCATAGGCTGAGTATTTGATGGTTGATCATGCACGCTCATAGCATCATGAAGAGCCGCTGGATTTTCTGGAGCAACAGGTGATTTGTGACCTGTAACTACAAACTCTAAAGCAAATGGTGATTTGTAAGTATCTGAAATTTCAGAGTAAATTTTATCCTGTAAATTTTGAACAACCCAATATTGATGAAGTGCATTAGGAACCCCTAAGACAAAACGAACCCCTCCGTCTTGAGCCTTAGACTCAAGATATTCAATAGGATCAAGCCACGTAGCTAGCAGCTTGTTATTGTCATTGCGACTCTTCATATGAGACTTAATTTTATCCCAAAATGATGAGGTGATTTCGACCTGGTTTAGTTCCATTAAAGCTTCCCCCCCCCGAGAATCACGGATGAACCCAACTTAAAGACTGAGGTCGATTAGCTACCAGCGACCGCCTTAATTTTCAACAGTTGACCCAATTGCCGCGATGTGATTAATTCGGACCCCTGGAATATACGTAGAAGTTGACGCTAATCAGCGTTTTAACAGCGTCGTAATTTGGGTTATTGAAGACCCGTAAATATTAGAAATAGGAGAGTTTTTGTGAAAAGAACTTACCAGCCAAGCAATCGTCGTCGTAAAAACACTCATGGTTTCCGTGCTCGCATGGCAACTAAGGGTGGTCAAAAAATCATCTCTGCTCGTCGTGCAAAGGGAAGAAAACGTTTAGCAGTTTCCACAGGTGGAAAATAAGACGTTAGGCCGACTGCAAAAAAACTCGGACTTCCTTGATCTAAAAAATAATGGAAAAAAATTAAGGCCACAGTCTTGGCTGATTTTTAACTATAAAAAAAATGATTTAGGTTATTTGAGGTTAGGAATCACGGCCAGCCGTAAGGTGGCTATTGCAGTTATTAGAAATAAACTTAAGCGATGGAGCCGTGAGCATGCGAGGCAGTTCATTAAAAAAGGATTCAATCCTTCCTTTGACCTCAGCGTTGTGTTTTTGCCATCCCAACAAGGATTTTACAAAACCCTCTCTCATGAATCCATCGACCGCGAACTCGAAAAAATCTTTGCACGCCTTAAGCCCGATAAATAATATGGCGCTTTTCTTTTTAGGTATCTACCGAAGCTTTGGAAGTACTTATTTTGGAGGAAGTTGTCGATTTGAGCCTTCTTGCTCGGCTTATGCTGTGGATGCAATTAAAACCCATCATTTCTTTAGTGCCTTTAAGCTTATCTTATTACGAATTTTAAAATGTCATCCTTGGGGACCTTATGGTTATGACCCAGTCCCACTCGCAGCAAAGGAACTCATCCATGAATGATCAAAAAAGTCCGTTTGGTGACGGCAAAGGCCTTCTAGCGATTGTTATTATTGGCGTTTTTTTCATATTTTGGCAGTGGTTTATGGCAAAGCAATATCCTCCTAAACCAAAAAATACTGCCGTTCAGGGTCAGGCCCAAGACGCTGTTACACCAAGTGCGAATGAAGCAAAATCAACAGCGGCTTTAGAAAATAGTCCAAAGGATTCTAAATCAATTAAGTCAGCTCTGATTGCGCCAGCGAAAGTTTTGCATTTTGAAGGTCAAAAAATCAGTTTTAATATTTCAAGCGTTGGCATGGGCCTTAAAGATGTCACTTTAAAAGACTACACAGATCGTGAAAATAAGCCGATTAAAATGGCAGATTCTGATGAGCACTCTTTGTTTGAACTACGCCTCAACAAGGGCGCACAAGCACTAAACTTTGAGATGTCTGAAAAAGCTCCGGGGCATTATATTGGATCCGCAGAAGCTAATGGTATGACAGTGATTCGGGAGCTTACTTACAATGAAGAAAAACAATCTTTTGAAAGTAAAATCGAACTTAAAAATCCTAAAGACGAAGCCGTAGAACTTCTTATTCCTGAAAAAATTCATGTCACCGAGGGCGGATCTTTTTTATTTCCTTCCTATGATCATCAAGACTTTTTTGTAAATCATGAAGGCAAAGAAGAAGTTTTAAATTTTAGTGCTGCAACCGAAAATGTTAAACAAGAATACAAGTCAGTTCGCTTGGCGTCGGTTTCTTCTCAGTATTTTGCTTCAGCAATTTTAGATCGTTCTGATATTGTTCCAGATCTTGAGGTCTTTGCTGATCGCTCGCGAAGTCAGGCTTTAGCTCGTATGGTTTATCGACCGACGGCAACGGCTCAGTCATTGAGCCTTGCACAAACCTATTTTGTTGGACCTAAATCAATTGATGTTCTTGAGGGAATTCACCAGGATTTCGCTCAAATTATTAATTTTGGAAGCCTGTCGTTTTTAGCTCGCCCTATGCTTCTGATCATGAAAACTTTTTATTCTTGGGCATTGAATTGGGGCATAGCTATTATTCTTTTAACTTTATTAGTTAGATTAGCTGTTTTCCCTCTTTATATGATGTCGACAAAATCTATGAAGGCGATGCAAAAGGTTCAACCCATGATTAAAGATCTTCGTGAAAAATATAAAGATGATGCTATGACTATGAATCGCGAGATGATGGTTTTAATGAAAGAAAATAAAGCCAATCCATTGGGTGGATGTTTGCCGATGCTTTTGCAAATCCCTATCTTTTTTGCACTATTTAGAGTTGTGGGTTCTAGTGTTGAGCTTTATCAGGCACCATTTATGTTTTGGATCCAAGATTTAAGTCTTCATGACAAGTTTTTTGTACTGCCGATTTTATTAGGAATTACCATGTATTTGCAGCAAAAAATAACTCCTACGGCGATGGATCCCGCTCAAGCTAAAATCTTGGCTTTTATGCCAATTATATTTTCAGTTTTCATGCTTTATTTACCCAGCGGATTAACATTGTATATGTTAATCAGTGCGGTATTTGGGGTCTTACAACAGTATTTTATGGTGAAGGATACTTCAAAGACGACCGTGATGGCGCAAGCCATACCACTTAAGAAAAATTAAAAATAAGTTTTCATGGGGCGATAAAAAGAGGGAGAGGAATTTAAAATGGCAGGTTTTTTTCAAAAACTATTTGGCGGCGGAAAAAGTAAAGCGGGAGACGTTGAATCCATGGTGCAAGACACCCTGGAAGGATTGATTGAAAAATCTGGTTTAGATTTAGATTTTGATATCAGCGAAAAGAAAGATGGCGATAGCAATACCTTAGCTATCGATTTAAGCGGTCCCGACGAAGAAATTATGCGAGATAAAAAGGGTCAGGTTTTAGATGCTTTCCAGTTGATCATTAAGCGAATTATCCAGCATAATTTTCCGGAAGATAAAACCAATATCACGGTTGATTCTGGTGGCTACAGAGAGGAAACTGAAGCGGCTTTAATTGAACGAGCTGAAAGCCTTAAAACGATTGCGATTGAGCAAGGCCGATCCGTTTATTACCGTGCGCTTCCACCGAAAGATCGAAAAGTTGTTCATCAATATCTCTCTAAAGATCCACGAGTGAAAAGTCGTTCTTTAGGAGAAGGTCTTTATAAAAAAATTAAAATTTATCCTGCTAATGGTCCCGCTAATGGTGACAATATCGGTAATGAATCTCAGGCTCAGGATTAAAAGGAGCACTTGTGAATATTGATCGTGATCAACACACGATCTGTGCCGTTGCAACTCCTTACGGTCGCGGTGGAATATCAGTGATTCGAATCAGTGGACAAAGAGCCTTGGCTATCTCCCGGGCTCTTTGTTTATTTGTCCCTGAGGATATTGAAAGCCATAGGGTTTACTACGGTCTTTTAATTGATCAAGAAACTAAAATTGAAATTGATGAAGTTATGCTTACTTTTTTTGCTAAAGGTCGCTCTTTTACTGGGGAAAACTCGGTGGAAATTTCATGTCATGGAAATCCTGTGATCTGTGAGAGAATTTTGCAAAATTTAACATCACTAGGGGCCCGCATGGCCGATCGCGGAGAGTTTACTTACCGCGCTTTTATCAATGGACGGATTGATCTTGTACAAGCTGAAAGTGTTTTAAGTCTGATTGAAAGTCAGACAAAAGAAGCGTCTAAAGTTTCATTGCAACAACTTAAAGGCGAACTGTCTAAAACCTTAGAAAAAATTGAAACTGAAATCACCTGGTGCCTTGCCCATATAGAAGCCGGAATTGATTTTTCAACCGAAGATATTGACGTTGTTGATAATTCGGCCTTACGGCAAAAACTTATTTTTGTTTCTGGCGAACTTGAAAAATTGGTTCAAAGCTATCAGCAGGGCCGCCTTTTAAAAGATGGAGTTCGAGTCGCCCTTATTGGTCGACCCAACGTAGGAAAATCCAGTCTTTTAAATCGCGTGGTTGAAAGCGATCGTGCGATTGTCACGGATATTCCAGGAACAACAAGGGATGTGGTTTCAGCAGAAACAATTTTTAAAGACTATAAATTTTCAATGCTAGATACGGCAGGGCTTCGTGCCGATGCTGATGATGCAGTTGAAAAAATTGGTATTGAAAAAACCAAAGTGGCCATCCAGGAAGCTGACTTTTTGCTTTTTGTTCTTGAGGGCCAACATTCTTTAAATAAAGAAGAAATAGAGATTTTTTCGACCCTCGATTTAGCTCATGCTTTTATTTTGGTTAATAAGATGGATTTATGTGGAGCTGGAACTTATGAAGCGAAGGCTTCTGAGGCGCTTCTTAAGCCGCTATTTAACTGTAAAAACTTTAAAGAATTAGCCCATCAAGAGGATTTTCTTAATTCGCAGGTGTTGGAGGTCAGTTCTTTTGATAAGAATGCTAGGAATCAGATTCTTGGGGGGTTACTACAAAAGATTAAATCTCAAGATAATGAAAACCCGGTACTTTTAGTTCAAGCAAGGCACTTTGAATCTTTAAGTTCGGCATTGCAGCTTGTTTTAAGCAGTCTTGAAATTTTAAAAACGGGAGCTGGTGGAGAGTTTTTGGCTTTAGATTTAAAGCAGAGTTTAATCGCTCTTCAAGAAGTTCTTGGAAAAAGATTTGATGATCAAATAATGGACCGAGTTTTTAAAGAATTTTGTATAGGTAAATAAATGAGAAACGTTGATTTTGATATTATTGTCGTTGGCGCTGGACATGCGGGGGTTGAGGCTTCTCTTTCTTCTGCGCGCTTGGGTTTAAAAACTTTAGTCGTAACGACTAATATTTCTCGTATTGCATATATGAGCTGTAATCCCTCCATTGGTGGATTGGCTAAGGGTCATATGGTTCGAGAGCTCGATGTTTTGGGGGGAGAAATGGGTTTCGTTGCTGATGAAACCTGTATTCAATATAAACGACTGAATTCATCTAAAGGACCAGCCGTTCGTGGAACGCGGGTTCAAAATGATAAAAATTTATACTCTTCTTTAATGACTAAAACTTTGCAGGATCAAGTGAATTTATCAGTCCGCCAAGGTGAAGTGAAGCGGTTAATTCTCAACGGATCAATTTGTTGCGGAGTTGTTTTACAAGACGGATCAGAAATTTATTCTAAAAAAGTGATTGTTACGACCGGGACTTTTATGAACGGCGTGATGCATATTGGTTTAGCTCAATCAGCTGGTGGGCGCGTGGGCGATCAGGCATCGATTGGACTTTCTGATCAATTGGCTCAATATGGTTTTACAGTTCAGCGCTTAAAAACCGGGACGCCGCCAAGACTTCTTAAGAGTAGTATTGATTGGGATAAAACAATTCCGCAGTACGGTGATAAAAAAATATTTCCGTTTAGCTTTAGATCGAGCAGCGAATTAAAGCTTCCACAAGTGGCTTGCTATCTTTCTCACACAACCGAAAAAACACATGAGATTATTCGTAAAAATTTAGATAAATCCCCGATGTTCACTGGAATCATTGAGGGCACCGGACCAAGGTATTGCCCTAGTATTGAAGATAAAGTGACTCGCTTTGCCGAAAGGGCCACACACCAAACATTTCTAGAGCCCGAGGGGCTTGATTCTGAGTTGATTTATCTGCAAGGAATTTCAACAAGTTTGCCGGAAGAAGTTCAGGAAGAATTTCTTAAAACAATTCCTGGATTAGAAAATGTTAAAATTGTTCGACCCGGCTATGCGGTTGAATATGATTTTATTGAGCCAACCCAGATTTGGCATCGATTAGAAACTCGTACGATTCAGAATTTATTTTTAGCGGGCCAGATTAATGGAACTTCTGGTTATGAAGAAGCTGCAGTTCAGGGATTTGTAGCTGGAGTAAATGCAGCTCATTCTATTTTAGATCGCCCGGAATTTATTTTGGAAAGGCATGAAGCTTATATTGGAGTTTTAATAGATGATCTTGTGACCAAAGGAACTCGTGAGCCTTATCGAATGTTTACTTCTCGCGCTGAACACAGATTGGTTTTAAGAGAAGATAATACTATTGATAGGTTATCTGATACTTCTGAAAAATTGAGTTTATCTCCTTCGGGTCATAGTAAGCAGCTTCAGCAGATCCGAAGTGGTCGTTCAGAGTTATTAGAAAGACTTCGTAGTGAAAGACTTTTCCCCAATCACGAAACTCAGGATAGATTATTAGCCCTTGGCAGCACTGTTTTACTAAAGCCCAATACTTTTGAAGAAATATTAAGAAGAACCGAGATGACATGCTCGATGCTTGGAAGCCTTGGGTTTGAGTTTATCGATGATCCTATTATTTCTGAGCCCGTTGAAATTGAAGTAAAATACTCAGGCTATATTAAGAGACAAGTGGAACTAATTGCTCAGTCTAAAAGATTGGAAGAATATCTTTTGCCACAAGACTTAAACTATTCTTTGGTTCGCGGTTTATCGAATGAGGAAGTGCAAAAATTAAATCAAGTTCGCCCTAGGACTTTGGGTCAAGCTCAGCGTATTAGTGGTGTGAATCCATCAGCTGTTCAGGCTATAATTATATTTTTAAAAGGAAACCGCAAATTGAAGGAGTTATCTCTTGATGGAAGAACAGGCAAGCGCGATAGTTCACTGGCGTATTAACTCATGGTTTCCTGAGCTTTCTAGTGCTATCAACGATAGTCTCAAAAAATACCGCGACGAGTTAATGTCTGCTAATAAATCTATTCCTTTAATTTCTGTAAAAACTATTTTTCATGCTGATGCCCTTCATTTTGCTGACAGTATTATGGCCAGTAAAATTATTCAGGAAGCTGACCCTACTTTGAATGAGATTTATGATCTAGGGAGTGGTAACGGATTTCCTGGCGTAGTTTTTGGTATATTGTTTCCTAAAATTAAAGTTGTATTGGTTGAAAATGATTTGAAGAAAGCTGATTTTTTAAAAAATGTTTCAGAAGCGCTTGGCTTAAAGAATATTAGTGTTCGGAGTGTTCCACTTGAATCTCTTCCAGCTAATTCAGTAAAGAACTGTATGACCCGTGGATTATCTAATCTTTCCAAATCAATTTTATTAACTCGCAAAATTGTACCCATAGGCGGATCTTTTTATCATCTTAAGGGAGATAGTTGGTCTGGCGAAGTTGGTGATATTCCCACACAACTTTGCTCAGTGTGGACTCCTAGTCTTGTTAAGCTTTATAAGCTTCCTATAGGTGATTTTAAGTTAGCTATTATAAAAACACAAAAAATTTCTTAGATTGTTCCACGTGGAACATCATTCCGCAGCAGAAGGCTTGGGTTGTTTTACAGGATTTTCTCGTCTAAATTTATCTATACGAGCTTTTGCGTCCCATTGATGCCTGGCCTCTCTAAGCCTTTTTTCAGATTCATACTCTTGAAACTCTTTTGGATCAGGCCAGGGCTTTCTTGCTTTAAAAGCTTTTAGGTATTCAACTTGAGCAAAGGATAACCTCTCTTGAATTCTTACACCCCAATATTTTTCCTGCTGAACAAGTAAATCTAAAGTCTTTTGTGCTTCCCAATACCTTTTTTGAGCATACTTAATTTGACCAGTTTGGGGTTTAACCCTGTCGAGATCTACCTTTTTCTCATCGATGACCGCTTGAATATCTATTATAGCTCTTTTGGCCATATCATGCTGAGTTTTAAATTCCATGTATATAGGATCTAATAACTCTGGCTGGGGATCAGGTTTATTGCAAGAAAACAGCAAAAATGGTAATAAAAGTATTAAAAGTCTTCTCATGTTCCACGTGGAACATCGGAATAGTCATTTAAAAACCTGAGCGCCATGTTGAAAATAAAGAATAACTTGCGAAAACTCATAAAAAACTCAAAAGTTGATAAAGCGGAGGCTCAATGACGAAAATCATATGCATTGCCAATCAAAAAGGTGGAGTGGGAAAGACAACTACATCAATTAATCTTTCATCTGCTTTGGCTAGCCTGGGTAAGCGAGTTCTAATTGTAGATATGGATCCCCAAGGCAATGCTTCCAGCGGCTTGGGGATTAAAAGATATGATTCTCAAGATAATAATATCTACCATGTTTTAATTGGTGAAAAAACAGCAACTGAGACTATTCAACTGACAAGTGAACCCAATCTTAGCGTTATTCCCGCTACTCCTGATTTGGTTGGAGCCGAAATAGAGTTGGTGGATATTCCCCAGCGTGAATTTAGACTTAAGTCAGCTCTTCAGACTATCCATGACCAATATGACTATGTAGTTATTGATTGCCCTCCTTCTTTAGGCCTTCTCACTTTAAATGCATTATCAGCCGCAAATAGTTTTTTAGTGCCGCTTCAGTGCGAATACTTTGCTCTCGAGGGGCTCAGTCAGCTTTTAAACACGGCGGGACTTATAAAAAAGAGCTTAAATCCAAATTTGCATATCGAAGGAATTGTTCTAACGATGTTTGATACAAGAAATAACTTGAGCCACCAAGTAGTGACTGAAATTAGAAATCATTTTGCAGACAAAGTTTTTAATTCAATCATTCCAAGAAATGTTCGCTTGAGCGAAGCTCCCAGCCATGGTCAATCCATCTTTAAATATGATGCCAAATCCATCGGCGCTCAAAAATATCATGAGCTTGCAAAAGAGCTTGTCCTAAGAACGATGCCTCTTGAGCAAAACAAAACTGAAATGATGGGAGAAGCAAATGCTTAATAATACTCCAGATTTACAAAACAAAAAAAGAGCTCTTGGTCGCGGACTCGATTCTTTATTTAATGGCAAAGAACAAAATGTTCAGGAAACATCGCCCCTCCCCCAGGTGCAAAAGATAACAACTGAGCCCGCTCTTTCATCAGTCGCCCCTATTATATCTCCTGTTGTAGCGAATCCAACAGTTTCCAATCAAGATCGAATTTGGAAAATTGGAGTGGATAAATTAAAACCAGGTCACTACCAGCCACGCCAAGAATTTTTGAAAAGTGCACTTCAGGAATTATCGACATCAATTAAAGCCAATGGAATTTTACAGCCGATTGTCGCTCGCAAAAAAGGAACAACTTTTGAAATTATCGCAGGCGAAAGAAGATGGCGTGCCGCTCAGATGGCAGGCTTGCATGAGGTTCCAGTCATACTCCGAGAATACCATGACCAAGAGGCTTTAGAATTAGCTTTAGTTGAAAATATTCAACGTGAAGATCTAAACCCCATTGAAGAAGCCGAAGCTTATCAACGATTAATTCAAGAATTTAGTATGTCCCAACAGCAAGTGGCAGAAAAAGTGGGGAAAGAAAGAGCCACTATTGCCAATGCAGTTAGATTGCTAGCGCTTCCTGCTGAGGTTCTTAAAATGATTGTTCAAAAAGAACTTAGTGTTGGTCATGCAAAAGTTTTATTAGCACTTCAAATCCCAGAGAAACAAAAGAGTTTTGCGAAACAATGTTTTAAAGAAAAACTCAGCGTTCGAAAGCTTGAAAAACTGATACAAAAAGAAATAGTAACAATGGCTAAGCCCGCAGTGGCAACCACTGACATTGATGAAAATGTGACGGCTCGATTAATTTCAGGAATATCAGATGAAATTCAGAAAAGTCTCGGAACTAAAATTGGTATCGAGTACGTGAAAGGAAAAGGAAAGATTTCCATTCAGTTTTACTCAGATGAGGAATTTTCTCAATTAGTGGAAAGACTTAAAAGAATATGACTCTTACAGCAGTTCCTCAAAACATGGATCAACAGCTGGATAAGCCTGAAAGGGCACTCAGCGGAATGGTGACTGCAATTTTAGATAAGGGCACTTATTTTGAGGGTAAATTAAGCTTTGAAGGAACTGTTCAGATCGGCGGAAATTTTCGCGGAGAAATTTTTACGAAAGACACTCTGGTCGTTAACGAAAGTGCTCAAATTACAGCTCAAATTGAAGCTGACACAATCATCATTAGTGGTCGCGTCGAAGGAAATATATTTGCGCGGCGCCGCGTGATTATGCATCCGCCGGCCATCTTTAAAGGAACAGTCACCTCGCCAAGCTTGCGAATTGATGAGGGAGTTGTTTTTGAGGGTGCCTCCTATATGCCGAAGTCTTAACCTAGGTTAGAAATAATCTTGACCGTTAAAGATTCGGAGTGTTAATTCGACTCCAACATCAGGAAAATACTCATGGAAATGATACAATCACTGGGAATAAATTCCACAGCCATAATTCAATTTGGCATTTTTGTTTTTATATTTTTCTTTATGCGCAACTATGTTTTTTCGGCCTATCATGAGGCTCTTCTCAGGCGCCAAGAAAAAACAAAAGGCGGCGAAGAAATAGCTAACGAGTACGCTATGAAAACTTCAGAGTTGCACTCTCAATATCAAGATGAAGCTCGAAAAGTTCATCACGAAATCAGTAAGATCTATCAAAAAAATCGAAACGAAGCTCTGGCAAATGCGGACCGAGTTGTTAATCAGGCTCGTGCCGAAGCTCAGAAGCTCATTGAAGCGGCGCGAGTTTCAATGGCTCAATCTATTGCGTCTGCCTCTCAAAGTCTGAAAGGGCAAACAAGCTCTGTGGCTCTTTCAATTACTAACAAGCTTCTTGGAAAATAAAATATGCAAATTATAACAATCCTCATTTTGATGTTAGTTGCAAGCATAGTTCAGGCTGCCGACAATGCTCATGGCGGAGGAATCCCAACAGCATCAGTTCTGTGGCAATGTTTAAACCTTGGTTTGGTTATTTTAATTATTTATTTTGCGACTCGAAAAACTTTACCAGAACTTTTTCGGCAGCGTCAGGCCGGCTATGTCGCCTCTGCTAAAAAAGCTGAAGAAGCAAAAATTGAAGCTGAGAAAAATTTCTTAGATATTAAGCATAAGCTCGATCACCTCAATACCTCATACGATGAAACAGTTTCTCGGGCACAAGCCGAAGCTGCAGATTTACGAAAGCAAATACTTCAAGAGGCTCAAGAGCACTCACTCCGAGTTAAAGAAGAAGCCGAAATGACAGTTAAAATTGAAACTCAGCGAGCTCAAAGAGAGTTGCACGAAGTTTTTGTTAAAGAATCTGTCAGCATGGCTCGCGCCGTTTTATCAAAAGATATTGCCTCTGCTGATCATCAAAAACTTCAAACCGAATTTACTAAAAACATCGAAGCGGTGAGTCCATGAATTTAAATATCGCAGTCCGATATTCTAAAGCGCTTCTAGCCCTCACAAAGCAAAAGGGTTTGCATGCAGAAGCTCTCGCACAACTGAAAGCTGTAAATCAAAGTCTTCAATCGGACTTGCAGTTAAAAGAATTTTTTGAAAATCCAGTGGTAACGCCTGAACAAAAAGTTAAAATTTTAAAATTCGCACTGAGTGGTAAAAATTTTATAGAAGACGTTGTCAGTTGTTTGCTATTGATGGCTGACCGTGGTCGCCTCTCAATGATTTCTGAGTTTGTACAAGCTTTTCAAGATGGTATTGACCAAGAAGAAGGCGTCACTCGCGGAGAAGTCTATGCAGCCAAGCCACTCACCAAGGGCGCACAGGCGGATCTTGAGAAAAAAATCACTCAAGTATTAAAGAAAAAAATTGTCCTCACTTTTAAAGAAGATCCAACTCTCTTGGGCGGCGTTATTGCTCAAGTTGGTGGATGGACCTTTGACGATAGCATCGAGACACACTTAAAACGTTTGAATGAAGAACTTAATAGGGGAGTCTACTAAATGGATACATCACATATTAGAGCTGATGAAATAAGTCGCGTCTTAAAAGACCAAATCAGCCAATATAATAAAAAAATTGAAGTCAGCGAAACAGGAAGTGTTCTTTCTGTGGGCGACGGAGTAGCTCGTGTTTATGGACTTGAAAATGCGATGGCTGGGGAGCTTGTTGAATTTCCTGGTAACATTTACGGCATGGTTCTAAACTTAGAAGAAGCACACGTGGGCGTGGTGATCTTTGGTGAAGATAGAAATATTAAAGAAGGTGACACTGTTAAGCGAACCAAAAAAGTTGTTGAGGTTCCCGTTGGTGAGGCTCTCTTAGGACGAGTTGTTGATGCTTTGGGAATTCCAATTGATGGTCGCGGACCCATTACAACAACCCACAGTCGAGCTGTTGAATTAAAAGCTCCTGGAATTGTTTACCGACAGCCGGTTTCTGAACCTTTGCAAACTGGTATTAAAGCCATCGATGCATTAATTCCCATTGGCCGCGGCCAAAGGGAACTTATCATTGGCGATCGTCAAACCGGTAAAACCGCTATCGCTATTGATACAATTATTAATCAAAAAGGTCAGAATGTTCATTGCTTTTACGTAGCTATTGGACAAAAGCAATCCACAGTAGCCGTGGTGGTTGAAAAACTTCGAGCCGCGGGCGCGATGGAATACACTACTGTTATTTCTGCAGGAGCTTCAGATCCCGCACCTTTACAATTTCTAGCGGCATACTCTGGCACAACAATGGCCGAATACTTTCGTGATTCTGGAAGACATGCTTTAATTATTTACGATGATTTAACCAAGCAAGCCCAGGCTTACCGTCAATTGTCTTTACTCCTTCGCCGACCTCCAGGCCGAGAAGCTTATCCAGGAGATGTGTTTTATATTCATTCAAGACTTCTTGAGCGAGCCGCAAAACTTTCTGATGAAAAGGGCGGAGGCTCTTTAACAGCGCTTCCTATTATTGAAACACAAGCAGGAGATATTTCTGCGTACATTCCTACCAATGTGATCTCGATCACTGATGGTCAGATCTTTTTAGAAACAGATTTATTTTACAAAGGCATGCGCCCGGCTGTTTCAGTTGGTAAATCAGTTTCACGGGTTGGTGGTGCTGCCCAAATTAAGGCGATGAAACAAGTTGCGGGATCTATTAAATTAGAACTTGCTCAGTTTCGTGCCCTCGAGGCCTTCGCGGCTTTTGCTTCTGACCTAGATAAAACTTCACAGCAACAGCTTTCTCGAGGACGACGTCTTGTTGAATTATTAAAACAAGGTCAATATTCGCCTGTAAAAGTTGAAGAACAAGTTTTAGCAATTTTTGCGGCGACCAATGGTTTTATGGATTCAATTCCTGAAACAGATGTTCGCCGTTATGAAAAAGAATTGATTGGATTTGCAAAGCAAAAACATTCGCACGTTCTTAAAAACATCGCTGAAAAAAAACAAGTCTCAGACGAAATTAAAAAGACCGTCGTGACAACTCTTGAAGAATTTAAAGCGGTTTTTCAACCCTTAACAAAGATATAAGTAGGGGACAATGGCAGGGTTAAAAGAAATTAGGGCTCAGATTGAGTCCACTAAAAATACCCAGCAAATTACAAAAGCGATGAAGCTCGTGTCTGCGGCAAAGCTCCGTAAGGCCCAGCATAATATCGTTAATATGCGTCCTTATGCAGTCACTTTAAAAAAAGTGATCGCCGATATTGCTTTGACTCAAAAGGTGTCTCATCCCCTGATGGAGCCAAAGCATGAAGTGAAAAACATCCTTTTAGTTGTTTTGACTTCAGATCGTGGTCTTTGTGGCGCTTTTAATACGAATATTAATAAATTTGCTGATCAGTATTATAAATTAAATCAAAAACCCGATGGAAAAATAAATTTTTATTTTATTGGAAGAAGAGCTTTAGATTTTTTTCAAAAAAAAGGAATCAAGCCGATTGATTCAATCCAAAAATTAGACCGCAATATTTCTTATGAACTGGCTTCTCGTGTTGCGGACCATCTATTAAAGACTTATTTATCTGGTGAGTACGATGAAATTCGATTGGTCTACAATGAATTTAAATCAGCTATTTCACAGCAAGTGGTTTGTGAAACATTGCTTCCGATTGATTTGTCGATGACATCTTTTTCTGCAGAAAATAACAAAGCTAATTTTTCTGTTGATATGATTTTTGAGCCAAGTCCTGAAAAAATCATTGAGCAGTTATTAGTTAAGCATTTTGACCTGCAAGTTTACAGAGCGATGTCAGAAAGTGTTGCCGCAGAACATGGCGCGCGCATGACAGCAATGGAAAATGCGACAAATAATGCCAAGGATATGATTAGTAAACTGACATTAAAATACAACAAAGCACGACAAGAAAAAATTACGACTGAATTAATTGAAATTGTGAGCGGTGCAGAGGCACTTAATTAAAGGGAGCAAGTTATGGCATACGGAAAAATTAAACAAGTTATGGGTCCTGTTGTGGACGTAGAGTTTGATGGAGATCTTCCTGCAATTAATACAGCCCTGCGTGTGACCAACAGAACAATTTCAGACAAAGAATTTAATCTGACTTTGGAGGTCGCTCAGCATTTGGGTGATAATGTCGTTAGAACAATTTCTATGGATTCAACTGAGGGTTTAATTCGTGGAGAAAAAGTTCAAAACACGGGCAATATGATTATGGCCCCAGTGGGTAAAGAAGTTCTTGGCCGTATTATCAACGTGATTGGTGAGCCAGTGGATGAAGCCGGTCCCATCATGGCAAAAGAAAAATGGGCGATTCACCGAGCACCTCCTAAATTTGAAGATCAAGCAACGAAACCTGAAATGTTAATGACTGGTATTAAAGTCGTCGATCTTTTAGCACCTTATGCTAAGGGTGGAAAAATCGGTCTTTTCGGTGGAGCCGGAGTGGGTAAGACCGTTTTGATTCAAGAATTAATTCGAAATATCGCAACAGAGCATGGTGGTTATTCCGTATTTGCTGGAGTTGGAGAGCGAACACGTGAAGGAAATGATTTATGGCGTGAGATGAAAGAATCCGGCGTTATTGCAAAAACAGCTCTGGTTTTCGGTCAGATGAACGAGCCTCCTGGAGCTCGTGCGCGAGTGGCATTAACTGGATTAACAGTTGCTGAGTATTTCCGTGATGTTGATCATCAAGACGTATTGTTTTTCGTAGATAATATTTTTCGATTTACTCAAGCCGGTTCTGAAGTGTCTGCTTTATTAGGTCGAATTCCATCAGCCGTTGGTTATCAACCAACCCTATCGACGGAAATGGGTACGATGCAAGAACGCATCACTTCAACAAAGAACGGTTCTATTACATCCGTGCAAGCCGTTTACGTTCCTGCCGATGATTATACAGATCCAGCTCCTGCAACTACATTTGCTCACTTAGATGCAACAACAAATTTAGATCGTGATATTGCAGCCATGGCTATTTTTCCAGCGGTGCATCCACTGTCTTCGACCTCTCGTATCCTTGATCCACAAATTGTAGGCGAAGAGCACTATAAAACAGCCCGCGATGTTCAAGCGCTTTTGCAAAGATATCGTGAATTACAAGATATTATCGCCATTCTTGGTATGGATGAATTATCAGAAGAAGATAAGTTAGTTGTTGGACGTGCTCGTAAAACTCAGCGTTTCTTATCTCAACCATTTTTTGTTGCTGAACAATTTACGGGTATGCCTGGAAAGTATGTTGATATTAAAGATACCATTCGTGGCTTTCGTGAAATTCTTGATGGAAAACATGATCCGCTGCCAGAACAAGCTTTCTACATGGTTGGAACTATTGCTGAAGCTATTGAAAAAGCTAAAAAATTACAGGCCTAATTACTGCTTGGAGATTTAGATGTTTAAGCTCACACTTTTGACGCCAGATAAAAAAATATTTGTCGATCATGAAATTGAAGATGTTAAAGTTCCCGCGGACCGCGGTGAACTTGATATTTTACCAGGACATGCGCCGCTGATTACAACTCTCTCAACGGGAATTTTACGCTGGCGTTTAAAAGGTGAAACGACTTACAAAACTGTGGTCGTTAGTTGGGGCTACTGTGAAATTCATCCTGATGGCGTCGACATTTTAGCTGATGTCGTGGATTTGCCTGAAGAAACAAATGTCGAAGAAGATAAAGCCATGATTGTCGAAAGCGAAAAGAAACTTTTAAATCAAAGTTTAGATGATCAACAATGGGACGAAACTCAGCGAGATATTGCTCGAGCCCGAGCTCACTTAGAAGTGGCGCGCGGAGGGTAAGCCTCTGCCGGCTTACGATGAAACATATGCTGGGCTAGCATTTGCCCAGCACTTCTGTGTGGAAAGTATAAATTTACAACAGATAAATAAGCCGCTTCATCAACCAAGGACATTGGTGCGTTCAAATTAACTAACATAACATTTGCTTTTGTCTCTGGCGAAAGACTCTCGGCAAGTTTTGTCGTTTTTTCTCCGTACACCGAAAGCACTGATTTTTGGCAATTACTTTTAGAAAGTAAGATTTCTAAAGCAAAAGAAGGCAATTGAGTGTTCACCCATAAATATTTTATTTTCAATGAAGTTCCCTTTTTAAAAGAATCAAGAAAATGTCGACTAGGTGAAACAACACAAAAATGAGGATCTGCCGTTATCGATTCGAACTTTTGCCCTTGTGATTTTAAATTAGATTCAAGAACGGTTTGCTCGATAGCCCTTAATTTTTGGCGAGGTGAACTTTTTTCTTGCGCCACTTGGCGCGAAAAAGACAAAGACGATTCTGATGTAGATAAACTTTTGGCCAATAAAATTCGTCGAATTTTTTCATTCACCATAGCCATGGTTAGTTCATTTGTTTTAATCGCTTCTTTGACTCTAAAAAATGCTTTCAATTGAGATTTAAAGGACCAAGTGACCATGATGATATCAGTCCCTGCTTTTAAACTCATAACGGCAGCATCGCCGGGGTTTGCAAACTGAGAAGCTCCTTGCATCATCAAGTCATCAGTTAAAATAATCCCCTTAAAACCTAGTTTTTTTCGAAGTAATCCCGTGACGACTTTTTCTGAAAATAAAGCCGGAATATTTGCAGGATCAATCACTGGATAACTTAAATGTGAAACCATCACGGCTGACTCCGGCCCAAGCTCTGCGAATTTTTCAAAAGGTTTTAAATCGGTTGCATTAAAATCATCCATGCTTGTAATTCGAGTCACAAGATTTGAATGAGAGTCATCAAGACTAGAGCCTAAGCCAGGAAAATGTTTTGCGGTTGGAATAATTTTAGATTTTATTAAACCTTTTGAAATCGCATAGCCAAAGTCGCCGACATTTTTTGGATTTCCGCCAAAGGATCTGACGCCAATAAAACTTGGCTCTTGAGGATCTGAAAGATCCAAAACGGGCGCAAGGTTCATGTTAAACCCAAGATCATTTAATAAATTTCCGACTTCTTCGCCGTAATCTTCGGCTAATGGTAATGACTGAGTTTGACCAAAAGCTAAAGCGCTTGGCATAGGGGGCTGTACAGGAATTCGAGAAACAAACCCGCCTTCTTGATCAACCGCGATCAGAGGCTTAACCCCAGTGTTTTCCATAGATAACTTTGTCAGCTCTCGATTCAATTCGCGAACCTGGTCCAAAGATTGAATATTTCTTTTAAAAAGAAGAAATGAGCCAGGCTTAATTTTTGAAAAAAAAGTTTTTAACTTGGGGTCTAATTTGGTTTGTGTAAACCCAAGCATAAACAATTGCCCGACCTTTTGATCCAAAGTCATTTCTGAAATCATCTTATCAACAGCATCAGGGACGCTTGCAGTTGTGGGCACCTGATCTTGAGCTAGCGAATAGTTCGGAAAAAGGCCCGAAACAAAAAACAGGATAGCAAGTAGGTGTGCAAAAGACTTAGACTTATACATACTGCTGAAAGATCGGCATTTTATGAGGGAAAATCGAGTCGTGAAATCAATGTTATTAATAGTACTCTCTCTTGTTTTCACTCAAGCCTTTAGTCTAAGGGCCGCTGTAGCTGCGACAAACAGCGAGGTTCCATTAGTAGAAATCAATTATCCCATTGACGTTATGGCTCCATATAAAGAACGGCGACGGACTCATGCTGGGAATTTTGGAATTCGTAATGAAAACTATGTCCCCGCGCTTTGGGAATCTTTGATCGATGAAGAATATTACGATGATACGTATGCGCAAACCCCCATCAAACTCACTTCTATCGAAGGGGGCTATAAATATAATTTCATTTTAGGTTCGATCAGTCTCATGGGGGGTATTGGCTACGGCGAAGCCAATACAGAATTTAATGGAATTGGTAGAAAAATGATTGCCACTAAATATTTTGCGAGAGGAATGTTTGCTCTAGATAATATTTTGGCAGAGCCCTACATGGTCCCTTACGTGGCAGGATCCATTTGGAAAATGAAAATTCAAGAAAGCGAAGATACGACTGATTTTGGCGGAACTTTTACATCAGGATTTGGTTTTGATTATACGCTAGGATTACTGTTGCAACTCAATTGGCTTGATGCCGATTTTGCGAGAGAAAGTTTAAATCAAAATGGAATTCAAAATACTTATCTTGATATTTTTATGACTCAATATTTAAAAACTCTTACTTCAACGGATCCCATTTTATCATCAAAATTAATGCTGGGATTAGGCCTTCGGTTGGAGTTTTAATAAATAATTTAATTCTTCAAAAACAGTCGACCAAGTGATTGTGTTAAGACGAACATTCAATCGGTGATCAGGAGTGACAGAGTATTTTTTATTTTCTCTTGTTGCTAAAGAAACAATTGTTTCTGTTTTAAGCCGAGTTTTTTCTGTAAAAATTAGAGAAATAGATTTTGAGCCTGCGCTGATATCTCGTACGCCAAGTTCTTTGCACTGCTTTCGAATCAACATAAGACCCATTAAATTAACCGTAGGTTCAGGGATCTCGCCGTACTGATCTCGAAGTTCAGATTCAATTTGGCTTAAGTCATCTTCGGATTTGATGTCAGCCAAAGCTTTGTAATAAGAAAGTCTTAAGCGAATATCTGGAATATAAGTATCAGGAATAAGGGCTGGAATTTTTAAATTCACTTCAGGATCAAGTTCAAAATCATCAATCGGTTGGCCTTTTGCTTCGGCAAGAGCTTGCGCTAGCAAATCCATGTAAAGCTCATAACCAACCGATTCAATATGGCCGCTTTGACTTTCACCTAAAATATTTCCTGAGCCCCGGAGTTCTAAATCATACTGAGCAATTTTTAATCCGCTGCCAAGAGCGGTATTTTCTTGAATAATTTTAAGTCGTGCTTGTGCATGGGCGTCGATTTTTTTATCTCGAGGTAGAATTAAGTAACAGTAAGCCCTCAGTTTGGCGCGACCGACACGTCCCCGCAATTGATAAAGCTGACTAACTCCAAACATATGCGCTTGATCGATAAAAATTGTATTTGCTGTTGGCACATCCATGCCACTTTCAACAATGGCCGTACAAATTAAAAGATCCACTTCGTGGTGGAAAAAACCAAGCATTGTTGTTTCAAGTTCGTGCTCTGGCATTTGTCCATGCGCCACTTTGATTCGGGCTGTTGGCACCAGTTGCCGAATTTCATCAGCAACACCGTAAATCGACTGAACACGATTATGAATAAAGTAAATTTGTCCGCCTCTAGAGATTTCAGCTTCGATGGCTTTTTTCAAAGTTTCGGCTTCAAATTTACAAATAAAAGTTCTTGTGGGAAGGCGGTCGACCGGAGCTGTATTAATTAAACTTAAATCTCTGATTCCAACAAGACTCATATTGAGGGTTCGTGGAATTGGAGTTGCGGATAAGGTTAATGTGTCGACTTGAGTTTTGACTCTTTTAACTCGTTCCTTATGAGCCACTCCAAACTTTTGCTCTTCATCGACAATCAGTAATCCGAGATCTTTAAAATTAACATCTTTACTGAGAATGCGATGAGTGCCGATCAGAATATCAACTTTTCCTTCAGCGGTTTCGGCTAAAATCTTTTTAGCATCTTTTGCACTGACAAATCGATTGATGGCTTCAATACGAAGGGGCCAGCCGTGAAATCTTTTTTTGAAGGTTTCTAAATGTTGAAAAGTGAGAACTGTTGTAGGAGCTAAAACGGCAACTTGTTTTTGATTTTGAACGGTATAAAAAGCTGCCCGCATGGCCACTTCTGTTTTTCCAAAACCGACGTCACCGCAAATAAGTCGATCCATGGGCCTTGGTGAAGTTAAGTCTTTTGCAATATCACTCAGTGCTCTTAATTGATCATCTGTTTCTTCATAGGGAAAGCTTTGATCAAATTGTGCAATTTCAGCTTCATTCAATTTAAAAGCAGGTCGTAAAATCTCTGCGCGCTTGGCATAAAGCTGTAAAAGTTCGGCCGCTAAATCCCGGAGATGGCCTTTAACTTTAATTTTTGTTTTTTCCCAAGCTTGTCCGCCCAGCCGATCAAGTGGCGCTGCAGACCCTGGACCTGAATATTTTTGAATTTGGCCAATTCGGTAAACAGGAAGATAAAGTTTATCTTTATCTTTATACGAGAGCTGAATAAATTCGCTATCAGCTCCGTTGATATTCATAATTCGTAAGCCTTCGTATTGGCCCACACCATGTTTTATATGCACAATGAAATCACCAGGCTTTAAATCCCCAAAACTTAATCTTCGAGCTTTTTTCTGAAAATCTTCAGTAGCTGTGACATTTCGACGGCGTTCTTTGTTTCCAAAAAAATCAGCTTCTCTTAAGAAAATAATTTTTTCTTCTTCGATACGCTGATTTTCAAAAAGATTTTGCGGCAAAATATGCACCAACCGCAAATCTCTGTCTTGGTCTTGAAGCCAAGTTTCCCAATTCAAATTTTCTGCTGTAGGCACAAAACTTTTAAAATTCATTTTTTCTAATAAAAGCTGTAAACGATTTTGCAAAAGGGGATTTTTAACACCGATGATGATTCGGTATTGATCATCACGCCATTTTTCAAGACGGCTTCTTAGGGAGATGGTCCAAGCCTCGGTCCCAATTGGCGTGCTGCTGGCTAAGTTTTGAAAATCTGAAAGTCCTGATGTGCGATAATGGATTGTGCTTATGGAATCTGTTTGCTCTTCTAAGAACTCAAGATTTGAAATTGAAATTTCAAAAGAATCTTCTGGCCAAGTTAAAGATTCGTAAGGGGTATAAAGGCTTTCAAGCTCAGGTCTGATTAAAATATTTTCAGAGGAAGCATAATCTTTTTTAAGTTCAGACCAAGTTTCATCCTGTTTTCTTGAAATTTCTGGGGGATCACAGGTCCACATTCTAACGGGACTTGAGAAATAGTCCAAAGCGGTATCAAGCTTGGGGTAAAAATAAGGTAGAAGAAACTCGACGCCAGGATAAAAGTTTTTTAAAACTAAAGCTCGAATCAATTCGTCAGCATCTTCTTTAGAAACTTTGCGATTTGACAATTGTGCTCGTACGCGTGCGATCAGACTTTCATAATTTTCGTCAGTAAATAAGACTTCTCGGGCTGGAATGATGTGAAATTGTTTTATTTCATCTGTGCTTCTTTGTTCTGCAATACTAAAGTGTCTTAAAGATTCAATCTGGTCGCCAAAGAGTTCAATTCTAATGGGAGCTGAGTGTGCGGCTGAAAAAATATCAATAATTCCGCCGCGGATAGCAAATTGCCCAACGTCTTCGACCATGGGAGCTGATGAGTAGCCTAAAGCTTGCAATACACTGGCAAAATTTTCGGGAATTGAATCGCCAATTTCATATTTAGATACTTTTTTTGAAAACACTGAAAATGGAATTGTGCGCTGACTTAACGATTCTGCCGTAACCAGAAAAAGATCACCGGATTTTGAATTTTGCGCGCGATAAAGAAAATTAAGTCTTTCGTTAATTACTTTTGAATTTGGATACAGTCCTGAAAAAGGCGAAACATCAAAACTGGGAAGAATCCAGCTCCCTTTTTGCGGATTAAAAACCTCTAAGCATTGCTGAAAGATACGGCAGCTTTTATCGTCGGGAAATACAACTACATGCGGCAAGTTATTAATATGCTTAGAAAATGTTTGTGAAAAGAAAAAAGCAAGAGTCAGTGGAGAAGTTGTCCCCACAATGCGAAGGACTTTCTTTCGCAATTCTAATTCGCGATCGAGAATAGTTTCAAGTCTGGTGTGGGTTAATTCTGTTGTCATTTTCGCTTGTTAACTCATCAGAGGTTTTTTTAGTCCTTGGATTTCCAATCAGGGATGTATATAACAAATTAGACCCAATGTAACTAAAGTTTGGAGGGGAATGTGCCTTTAGGTGGAGTCATATTTCTTACGGTTTTTATTGCCCTTTTTGGATCAGGACTGCTTTTTCTGGCGCGTTTGACTGGTGGACGCAGGGTCAGCAGCAAGGTGAAACTAGAGCCTTACGAGTGTGGAATTCCAGGGCAAGACAAAAAGAACACCAATGTTTCCGTCAAATTTTATCTCACTGCGATTCTTTTTATCCTTTTTGATATCGAAATTATTTTTATGTACCCCTGGGCCCTTACTTTTCGGGATTTCATTGCTAGCGGGCAGGGCCTTGGCGTCTTAATTGGTATGACAATCTTTATTGCGATTTTTGTTTTCGGACTTTTTTGGGAAATTAAATCTAAAGCTTTAGAGTGGGACTGAATTAATGGGTAAAGACATCATAGAAATCCTTATCAATGGAACAAAACTGATCGTTATTTTTTTAATGATGGTTCAACTTGTTCCAATTCTTGTGTGGGTCGAGCGACGAGGCTCTGCTTTTATTCAAAACCGTTTTGGGCCTAACCGCGTAGGACCCTTTGGTCTTCTGCAGCTATTAGCTGATGCTGTGAAATTTTTAACCAAAGAAGATTTTTTGCCGGGACGAGCGATAAAATATTTGTTTTATGCAGCTCCTGTTTTTGCTCTTATTCCGGGCGCGATTGCTTATTGCGCTATTCCCATGTCAGTCCCATTTACTCTTGAGGCCTTTGAATTATTTGGACAAAACTGGGGACCTTATTTAATTCGAATTCAAGGTTATGATATTGGCGTAGGAATTGTTTTTATTCTTGGGGTTTCATCTCTTGCAGCGTACACCATTTTAATGGCGGGCTGGGGTTCAGGAAATAAGTTTTCCCTCATGGGAGCCATGCGTGCCAGTGCTCAAATTATTAGTTATGAATTGGCTTTAGGTCTTTCAATTGTTGGATTAATTTTAATGTATGGAACATTTAATTTAAGCGAAATGATTCAGCAGCAAGAGGGGCTTCTTAAGTTTAACTTTTTAGGCTTGGGCGTTGATGCTTCCTTAATCCCAGGGCCTTTTAAATATTTATTTCCAAACTGGGGAATTTTTTATCAACCCCTCGCATTTATTTTATTTTTTGCAGCGACTTTTGCTGAATCCAATCGACTGCCTTTTGACCTTGCCGAGGGTGAGGCTGAACTTGTCGCTGGTTTTCACGTTGAGTATGGTGGATTTAAAATGCTGATGTTTTTCATTGGTGAGTACGCTCACATGATGATTGCAGCAGGACTTTGTACGACTTTCTTTTTTGGTGGTTACTTGATTCCTTTTTGGTCCGCCAGTGAAGCGCAAGCTTTTATGCAAGAAATCTTCTCTTCACCCACTCTTGCGGGAATTATGGTTTCATTAATATTTTTTATTTCGTATCTTATTAAATTTTTATTTTTTCTATGGGTATTTGTCTGGGTTCGATGGACATTGCCGCGATTTAGATATGATCAGCTGATGGATCTAGGCTGGAAAACGATGTTGCCTTGGGCTCTGGCTAACACGATGTTAACGGCTTTTGTTATTTATATAATTGCTTAGGAGAAAATTGTGGGAGCAGATGCTTTTCTATTTTGGTTTTTAGCCTTCGTGGTCGTTTCTTCCGGGCTATCTGTGGTTTTAGTTAAAAACCCAATTTATTCAGCCTTAAGTTTAGTCATGACAATGATAGGAATTGCAGCTTTATTTGTAACCCTTGGGGCTTACTTTATCGCCGGTGTTCAGGTGATTGTTTATGCTGGCGCTGTGATGGTTCTATTTGTCATGGTGTTGATGCTTTTTGATTTAAAAACGGAAACCCAAGCCTTTACTCGAGGTAACCTCACGGGTGGAATTAAAATTGCTAGCGTGGGTTTATTATTGGGAATAGTTGTGACAACAATTATTTCAGCGGGTGGAATTTTGTCAGAGCCTCCGGCTCAGGAAATAGCAAAGCTTCCAGCCGATTCTTCAAAAGCCTTAGGTGTTCTATTATTTACAAAACATATTTTTGGCTTTGAGGCTCTAGGAGTTTTGCTCTTAGTGATCGCAATAGGAACGGTGGCGTTAGCCAGATCAAAAGGGGGCACTCATGCCGAACATTGATTTTTTAACTCACATCGGACTTAATCACTATCTTGTTTTATCAGCCATCATGTTTTTTATGGGCATGGGTGGAGTTTTGTTTCGCCGAAATGTGATTGTTTTATTAATGTGCATTGAGCTGATGTTAAATGCAGTGAATTTAAGTTTTGTCGCATTTAGCAAATATTCAAACCTCATTGATGGTCAAATTATGGTTTTCTTTGTCATGACAATTGCGGCGGCAGAGGCGGCGGTTGGATTGGCTCTAGCTGTTTCTATTTTTAAACGTTACCGCGAAGTGAATATTCGTTTCTTTGAACATCTAAAAGGATAAGACAGCTATGGATCATGCAACACTTATTGCCGTTCTTATTTTAAGTCCCTTCGTTGGTTTTCTAATCAATGGCTTTAGATATAACAAACATGACTATAAAGTTTCTGGAGCTATCGCAAGCATTGCGGTTTTAGCCTCATTTGTTTCTGCGATTTTTTTATTTATTGATTTGATCAACATGCCTGAAGGCAATCGACAAATCAGCGTTCAATTTTTTGAGTGGATAGCAACAGATAAGCTAAAGGTTGATGCTGGGTTTATGGTCGACGCCTTAAGTTCTGTGATGATTCTTGTGATCACAGGTGTTGGTTTTTTAATTCATTTATTTTCTATCGGGTACATGCACCACGATAAAGGTGTAACGAGATATTTTGCGTACCTTAATTTATTTGTTTTCAATATGCTTATCCTTGTATTGGGTGATTCTCTTCTGACAATGTTTGTTGGCTGGGAAGGCGTAGGTCTGTGCTCTTATTTATTGATTGGCTTTTGGTTTACTGATTCAGATAAAGCTGCTGCCGGCATGAAGGCTTTTATAACCAACCGAATTGGAGATGCGGCTTTTTTATTAGGCCTTTTTGTTTTATTTACCACTTTTGGAACTTTAAATTTTTACGAGATTAATAGTTTAATTCCTACGACGCCTGACTTGTCTTGGGGAGGTGCTGTTACTTTAGGAACTTTATTTTTATTTATTGGGGCTACAGGAAAGTCTGCGCAAATTCCTTTGTATGTCTGGTTGCCAGATGCCATGGCAGGTCCAACTCCTGTTTCAGCGCTAATCCATGCAGCGACCATGGTGACTGCCGGCGTTTATATGATCGTTAGATTAAATCCACTTTTTATGATGGCTCCTAACACCATGATGGTAATTGCTATTATCGGAGCAGCCACAGCTGTGCTTGCGGCTTTGATAGGGATGACCCAATGGGATATTAAAAAAGTTTTAGCCTATTCGACTGTTTCGCAGTTAGGTTATATGTTTTTAGCTGTTGGTGTGGGCGCAGTTAGTGCGGCGATGTTTCACTTGGTCACCCATGCATTTTTTAAGGCCTTAATGTTTTTGGGTTCAGGAAGCGTGATTCATGCGATGCATGAAGAACAAGATATTCGTAAAATGGGCGGACTTAAAAAATATTTGCCTATCACTCACTTTACTTTTGTTTTGGGTTGGCTTGCGATTATTGGTATGCCTCCCTTTGCCGGATTCTTTTCTAAAGATGAAATTTTATGGATGTCATTTCACTCTCCCATGGGACATCCTCTTCTTTGGGTCGCAGGGGCACTGGGTGCAACTCTCACGGCCTTTTACATGACTCGATTGATGGCACTTACTTTTTGGGGAAAAAGCCGTGTCCCTAAAGATGTTCATCCCCACGAGTCCCCAGCTTTAATGACAGGACCACTTATTATTCTTGGAATTTTATCGGTGATCGGTGGTTGGATTGGAATTCCCCATGTCATCGGTGAAGTTTTACCAAATCATCCGATTAATTTTTTTGAAACATGGCTGAAGCCTAGAATCGTAGCGATTCCTGGCATCGCTCCTGCAAATGCAGAGCTCGAGTGGATTTTAATGGGAGCTTCAGTTTCCTTGGCTTTAATTTCTGCCTTTGTTGCTTATCTATTTTATGTGAAAAAACCGGAAGCTCCAAAAAAAGTAGCCCATGCTTTGGGACCGGTTTATCGATTCATTGATAAGAAATATCTCGTTGATGAATTCTACTTTGGCACAATTATAAATCCTTTGGTGCGGCTCTCGAAGCAAACCTGGTACTTCATTGATGTTAATTTTATAGATAAGATCACTTATTTAATTTCAGATTTAATGGTTGGTGGTGGCCAACTCATTCGCATAAGCCAAACTGGTAATATGCAACAGTATGCGATGTATATTGGCGTGGGTCTTGTGGTTGTTATTTCGATTATTATTATGAGGTAGAAATGTTGCTTACGACGTTAGTTTTTCTTCCATTGGTGTTTGCCCTTGTGCTTTTGTTTTGGCCAAAAATTTCAAGCCTTCGCCATATTTCTTTTGGACTTTCCTTCATTCAATTTCTTGTGACTTTGACTTTATTGGATCGTTTTAGTGATACGACAGCCAGTCTTCAGTTTGTTGAAAAGTACCAATGGATAGAACGATTTGGAATTACCTACTTTTTAGGTATTGATGGAATTTCTTTGTGGTTGATCGTATTAACAAATTTCTTAACTCCAATTATCATTCTTGCCAGCTGGAATAGTATTGATCAACGAGTGAAAGGATTTCACATCGCTCTTTTTGCTCTGCAGTCAGCCATGCAAGGCAGCTTCCTTGCGATGGATGCTATCTTTTTTTATATGTTCTGGGAGATGTCCTTAATTCCCATGTATTTTATGATCGGCATCTGGGGTGGTCAGCGTCGTATTTATGCGACCATTAAGTTTTTTATTTTTACTATGGCAGGCTCTGTCCTCATGCTGATCGCCATCATTTATATGATGTATTTAACCCAAGAATCCTCGGGGCAAATGAGTGCCAGCTTACTTGAATTTTATAAACTTAAAATTCCATTTGTGGGCGGAACATTTTTTAGTTTACAAACCATTTTGTTTTTTGCCTTTGCTCTCGCTTTTGCGATTAAAGTTCCCATGTTTCCTCTGCATACTTGGTTGCCCGATGCCCACGTCGAGGCCCCAACCCCTGGCTCGGTTATTCTTGCTGGTGTGATGTTAAAAATGGGTACTTACTGTTTTTTAAGATGGGTGATTCCTCTTTTTCCGGATGCGGCAGAGCACTGGGCTTGGTTATTTTTACTTCTAAGTGTAATTGGGATTATCTATGGCGCGCTTGTGGCTATGGTTCAGCCTGATTTTAAAAAATTAGTGGCCTACTCTTCAGTCTCGCATATGGGCTACATTGTAATGGGAATGTTTGTATTTAATGAATCCGGATTAACGGGCGCTCTTTATCAAATGTTAAATCATGGAATTTCAACAGGTGCTTTGTTTTTGCTGATTGGAATGATCTATGAAAGAACTCATTCTCGCGAAATTGAAAAATATGGTGGACTGGCTGGGGCAATGCCCATTTTTTCAACTTTCTTTTTAATTATCACGCTTTCATCAATTGCAGTACCTATGACCAATGGTTTTGTAGGAGAGTTTTTAATTCTTCTAGGTACTTTCCAAGCCGAAAGAGGTTTTGCTTACTTTGCTATTTCTGGAGTGGTTCTAGGTGCTGTCTATATGTTGTGGATGTACAAGCGCGTTTTCTTTGGACCTGCCGGCGAATTGGTTATGGATGAAAAGCATCCTCTTAAGGATCTTAGCAGTCGTGAAATTGCCGTGATGGTTCCTTTAGTTTTGATGGTATTTTGGATGGGATTATTTCCTAATCATTTTTTAAATAAATCAAAAGCAAGCCTTCAACATCTCGTGCAAAATAAAAATAGTTACTATCTGTCGGCGGGTGAAGTTCTACCAACAGTTCAAGCTCCTGTCCAAGAGGTCAGCCAATGAATATAGCAGTCGGCCAAAGCGATCTTCTTCTTGTCTCATCAATGATTGTTTTATTTTTGGTGAGCTTGGTACCCATTACCGTCAAAGTTTTACGACGAAATCGCGAACAAAATCCTCTCGCGACTTTAACTCAAGGTTTAATTGGAATTATTGCAGCTATTTTTCTTTTAATTGTTTTTAGCCAAAACGGAAGAACCGCATTTAATGAAGGTCTTTTGTTTGATGGCATCACAATGTGGATGGGCTGCATAGCCCTTGCAGCCTGCGGCGCTGCCATGGTGATGATGTATGAAAATCCAGCGACAAAAGGTCGCCAATTTTCTGAATTAATATTTCTCACCATGAGTTCCGCTTTAGGAATGCTTATTTTAGTTTCAGCAGTCGATTTATTATTAATCTTCATTGGTTTAGAAATGATGTCTTTATCTTTGTATCTCATGATTGCCATGAGCCATGAAGAAAAGCTTTCCAAAGAAGCCGCCTTTAAATATTTTGTTCTTGGAAGCTTTGCCTCGGCCATCTTTTTATTTGGAGTTTCATTTATATTTGGTTCTACGGGCACCACAAATATTTTATCCTTTATTGATAAAGCTCCGGTTTTAATTCAATCGAATTTGATTTTTCTGTTTGGTATTTCTTTAGTTATTATTGGTTTTTGCTTTAAAGTTTCTGTGGCGCCTTTTCATGCTTGGACCCCCGATGTTTATCAGGGTGCTCCTACGCCGCTGACGGCTTTTATGGCAACAGCTGTAAAAACCGTTTCGTTTGCAGCTTTTTTAAGAATCATTGCAACAAAAAGTCTTATAGGTTCATTGAATCTTTTTGATATCTTGCAGTGGCTAGCTGTTTTAACCATGATTGTAGGAAATTTAGCGGCCATTGTTCAAAATAATTTAAAACGAATGCTCGCTTATTCGAGTATTTCAAATTCAGGTTATATTCTTATTGGAGTTATCACGGCGGGTGTCAGTGATAGTGCAGCCTTTGGAGCATCGAGTGTTATTTTTTATCTAATGAGTTATTCGCTCATGACAATTGGTGCAATGGCTGTAGCTGGAATGATGGAAAGAACGGACTCACATATTGTTAATGTTGAGGACCTGTCGGGCTTTGCTAAAAATCACCCGGGGCTTGCTATTTGTTTCACAGTATTTATGTTGTCTTTAGCAGGCATTCCGCCAACCTTTGGTTTTTTTGGTAAGTTCTATTTATTCAGTGCAGCTGTTGGCGAAGGTCTTTTATGGCTTGCAATTTGGGGTGTGATTAATTCAGTCATCAGTGTTTATTACTACTTACGTCCGATTGTAACTATGTACATGCGAGAAGGCGATGCACAGATCGCACCTTTTTCTTTGAGTGGAACAACCGTGGTAGTTTTTGTGACGGCTTTTTTAGTTGTGACATTAGGTTTTGTCTCAGGTCCTATTTTTTCCGCTGTCGAGAAAAGTCTGCTCTATACTCCCTAAAATTATTGGGGAGTTTTAAGTAAATTAGATATCGTATCTTCTTAAAACACCAAGTGCAGATTTAAATCCTATTCGAACGATTCGTTCTAAAATCTTTGGATTTAAACTAAAGTGATCAACAAAAAACATTTCGTGATTTTGTGGGCGGGGATTAATAAAAATATAATCAACCTCGGGCCGAAAGTTCACTTGATTGCGAATTATTTCTAAAACCTTATCGCGATGCTCGACCGGAAGTTTGTTTTCGCTAAAATAACGATCTATCGCTTTATAGATAGTCTTTAATTGAGTTTGTTGTTCAATACTTTTGGAAAGTTTTTGTTCAAGGACTTGATAAAGGGCTTGGTTAATAATAACTGGAATTCCGTAATTATGCAGACTTCCCATTTCAGGGTTGTAGTGATAGGGCTGCATCGAGTAAGAAGAAATAACTAAATCACAACCCTGATCAGCCGCGACGTGGGCACTTAAAGTTTCTCGAATTTCGCCATCAATATAATAAATTTCCTTACCATCATCTCTTTTGACCGGATAAGGAGCGTAAACCGGTGGAAGTGAAGTGGAACACGCGACAGCCTCACTGATAGTGGCATAATTGATATACTTCGTCGTCGCCGTTTTATAACTTTCTGGATAATTTCCAAAGATAGCTTTGCGACTGTGATTGAGCTGAGTTGCGATAATATAAAGCTCCACCCCAAGTCTTGAAAAATCATTTTCGACCAAGGCTTCTTTACGAAGATATTTCTCCATACCTTTCGTGCTAAAAAGACCATTCACCTTAAAGCCATTTTTGAGAAAAGCCTCAAGGCCGCCTCGGACTAAAGATTTTTTTAGGAGGGCTTCGGGTAAAAACCGAAGCATTCTAGTCCCATTTGCTGAATTTATTGAAAAGACATCTCGGTAGCCGATGGGTTTTAAAAAATTAAGATCATCTTTTTTATATCTAGGAGTTTCTCCAACGCCGATTTGGAAGGCATTGATTAAGGCTTCAATATCGTAGCCTGCAGCAAGAATACTGCTAACGAAAGCTCCCGCACTGGAGCCGACATAAACTTTAAAAGTCAGAGAGCTATTTTTAGAAGACTTCTGACGCACAAGCTCTTTTGAGCCACCGGCGAATTTAAAGCCCTTTTCCTTTAAGGCCAAACAAACGCCAATATGGAAAGCGGCTGCTTTGATGCCACCTCCGCTTAAAACTAATCCAAGCTTCTTTTTATCCCGTATTCGCATAGCCAAAGGATTATTCCATGGGTTAGTCAGGCTGGGAAGTAAGAATATTCAAGTCTAAGGTCCTGGCAATAAAGCTATAAAACTTTGAATAGCCAGACTTCAGTTTAGATTTAACAATTGGCGATCTGATTAATCACAGATTTTTTGACAACGAGAACTTTTTTGATACAGTGACTAGGCAGGACGCAGAGGGTTACCACCACCAACCTTCTCTTTCTAAAAAATTGGTCACTTGATGGAGAGCTGATGAATACGGATAGCTGGATACCACTCACTGATTACTCAAGTAAACACCGAGTTAGTGTCTCCACACTTCGACGGCGAATTAAAGCCGAAGATATCAAGTACCGCTTCCAAGACGGCAAATATTATTTAATGGATACGCCGATGGGTACCCATCCTCGAGAACATCGCCCCTCCCTAAAAAGCGACGCCTCTTTGATGGGTGCCCTAATGGAAGCCCCCATGCCTCTTCAGAATTTAAAAAAAGATATAGCTGCGGCTCTTATTAGAAAAGGCCAAGCTGTATTTAACTCGGAAGAATATCATTCATCAGGTGAAGAGCCAATTTTGACGGCTGCAAATAAATTATTAAATGAATTAAAAAAAGCTTACACCTTGGCATTGCAAGAAAAAGAAGAACAACTTCTTTACCTGAAAGAAGAAGTCAGTGACCTAAAAACTTTAGTTCGAGTCCTTGAAGGTGAAAATCAAAGACTTCAACCGCATCGACAGCCGTCTTACTAAAATCCTAGTAACAAGTAATCTAATATAAAGTATATTTAAAAAGTGGAAGATGCTTTAAAGCGAATTTTTATACTAAGTTTGTGGATTGCAGGAGCCCTGGGCCTTGCATTTTTGGGCATTGAGCTTTCTATCTTATCAGAAGATTTTTATTTTATCGGTATTGTTAGTGCCATAGGGGCCTATACATATGTGCATCGCCCATTTTTTAAAATGCGCTTTCCCAATTCAATAGATCTGGGAATTTCAATTTTAGCAGCTGTGACGATTCTTCTTCATTTAGCAAGCTTGGTGGTTGGACCAAATCTTGAGCAAGAAAAAACTTTTGAAGTTTGTGGTTTAAATACAACGGAAAAAAAATGCTACAGTTTACCTGACTCAATCTGCAAAAATATGTGGAAAAAATACGAAAAAGAATGTGAAAGCGAAATAAAAAAAGAAATGGGTGATCGGGTGACGGCTCTGATTGGTCCTCCGATAAAAAGATGTATTCAAAAACGATTTGATAAATCACTTTTTTATACCAGAAAGACCCAAGAGCCCGAGTGCCAGGGCCTGTTTAAATCAATTAAGGAATAACATAAATGCATCCTCCTGTAGCCCCCAAGAAGAAAAAAATTTTTAAACATCATAATGACCAGATCACTGACAATTACTTTTGGATGCGGGACATTAAAGATCCTGATACAAAAAAATACATTAGTGCTGAAAATAAATATGCCGAGGAGACGTTAAAACCTTTAAATAAATTTAAAGAAAAACTATTTAAAGAATTAAAAAATACGATCAATGAAAATGAAACTTCAGCCGAAACGCCGGTTGATCAATGGCTTTATTTCAGTCGAGTGAAAAAAAGGCAACAATATAAAGTTTATTATAGAAAACCAAAAAAAGGTGGTCGCACAGAACTTCTTTTGGATTGTAATAAATTAGCCAAAGGTAAAAAATATTTTTCACTCGGTGCCTTCGACATAAGTCCCAATCACGAATGGTTAGCTTATGCCATCGACTTTAACGGAAATGAGAAATATTCCGTTCATTTTAAAAATTTAAATTCTGGAAAAATTTTAAAAAAGAAAATTTATGATGTTTCGGATAATCTTGTTTGGGCCAACGATAACCAGACAATTTATTATTCTGAACTCGATGAAAATCATCGTCCCGATAAGGCTTATCGATTTAATATTAAATCTGATGCAAAAGCGACTTTGGTCTTTCAAGAAAAGGATCAAAAGCATTTCGTCGGCGTTGGAAAAACGGCTGATCATCAGTGGATTCTGATAGAAACATCTGGCGTTGTGACCAGCGAAATCTGGTTTGCCTCGGCCAATGAAGAAACTCCCCAGCTTCATTGTATATCTAGGCGAGAAGAGGGCCATGACTACAGTGTCAATGCGCGGAATGGCTATTTTTATATTCGTAGTAATGAAAAAGCCACGAACTTTAAGCTGATGGTAACCCCGATTGATCAATGCCAGAAAAAAAATTGGGTTGAATTTCTTCCAGAAGATAAGCAGGCCCTATTTCGAGGAGTGCTAGTTTTTAAAAACTTTCTAGTACTTAATTATTTCAGGAATGCTTTGCCTGAAGTAAAAATTTATAATTTCGATAAAGAAAAATATTCGACAGTGCGCTTTAAAGAAAAAGCTTTTTCTTTAAGATTTGTTGGAAATGAAGAGTTTGATAGTAAATATTTGCGAATGTTAATCGAGTCTCCGGTCATTCCAGAAACAACTATTGATTATGATATGAATTCGCGCCGATCAAAAATTGTCAAAATTCAAAAAGTAAAAAGATTTAATAATTCTGAATATAAATGTGAACGATTGATGATTCCATCCCATGATGGAAAAAAAATTCCAGTTACAATTTTTTATAAAAAGAGATTTAATAAAAATGGTAAGCAGCCGCTCTTGCTTTATGGGTACGGGTCTTATGGTGCGATCATTCAACCTAGTTTTAGTCGTTCTAGTCTACCGCTGTTAAATCGTGGGTTTGCTTATGCCATTACTCATATTCGTGGAGGACAAGAATTAGGCAGGGCTTGGTATGAAGATGGAAAGTTTTTAAATAAGAAAAATACATTTCATGATTTTATTTCAACCGCGGACTGGCTTGTGCAGAAAAAATGGACCTCACCCGATAAGCTTGCGATTATGGGCGGCAGTGCTGGTGGAATGCTAATGGGTGCAGTGACTAATATGCGCCCGGATTTATTTAAAGTGTGTGTAGCCCATGTTCCTTTTGTTGATGTGGTTAACACCATGTTTGATGATTCGTTGCCACTCACGAAAATGGAATACAAAGAGTGGGGTGATCCGCATGAAAAGAAATTTTATGACTATATGAAGAGCTATTCTCCCTATGATAATATTAAACCTCAGCGCTATCCGCATATGCTCATCACTGGTGGATTACATGATTTCAGAGTGACCTATTGGGAGCCCACCAAATGGACGGCCAAGCTGCGAGAACTAAAAACTGGTGATGAAACAATTCTTTTAAAAATTAAAATGGCTGCGGGGCATTTTGGCGCCTCAGGCAGGTTTGATTATTTTAAAGAGGAAGCAGAGTCTCTGGGATTTATTATTAAATATTTAGATTTACCTCTAAAGTAAAAACCCCAGTTTTTAGCTGGGGTTTCTTAAAGAGTTATATTATTTAAAAACTAAGCCGCGCTTGCTGACTTTGTTTTTTTAGTATCTTTGCGGACATTCTTTTTAGCTTTATCTGAGCGATCAAAAACCACCGCAAAGACCTGATCCAATGTTTCAACAGGGATAAAGTTTAATTTATCTTTGAATTGCTTAGGTATATCAGCCAAATCCTTTTCGTTAGCTTTTGGAATTAACAGATCTGTGATTCCAAGATTCAATGCTGCTAAGCACTTTTCTCGAATTCCGCCGACTGGCAAAACACGACCTTGTAAAGTCACTTCACCGGTCATTGCAAGATCATGTCGAACAGGCACATCTGTCATTAGGCTGACTAAAGCCGTAGCCAGAGTAATTCCGGCAGAAGGCCCATCTTTTGGAATAGCTCCTGCAGGCAAATGGATGTGAATATCGTTTTTATCAAAAAAGTCTTCAGCAATTCCAAGATCAAGCATATGAGCTTTTGCATAAGACATCGCTGCATGGGCGGATTCTTTCATGACATCACCCAGTTGGCCCGTAAGAACAAGACCACCCTTGCCACGCATTTTTAAAGCTTCAACAAGAAGAACTTCTCCGCCAGCCTGAGTCCAAGCTAAACCTTGAACAACTCCCACTCGAGATTCATCCATTCGGTCTTCACGTAAAAACTTAGGCGGACCTAAAAGTTCGACGACAGACTGTGGATTAATTTGTACAAAACTTCGCTCATTGAGAACTAGCATCTTAGCTACTTTTCGGCAAACAGAGCCAATTTCGCGTTCTAAGTTACGAAGTCCAGCTTCCCGAGTATAACCAGCAATTACAAATTTCAAACCATCATCAGTAAAGCTGATGTTTTCAGAAGTAATACCGTTGTTTTCCATTTGTCTTTGAACCAAATGTTTTTTGGCGATTAATAATTTATCATTTTCTGTATAACCAGGAATATTGATAATTTCCATACGATCTCTTAATGCCGGTGGAATATTTTCCACGACATTGGCGGTTGCAATAAAAAGAGCGTTTGATAAATCAAAATCCACATTTAAATAGTTATCGCGGAATGCGACATTTTGTTCAGGATCTAAAACTTCCAACATGGCTGCCGAAGGGTCACCACGGAAATCACTTCCCAATTTATCTATTTCATCAAGGACGATAACAGGATTATTTGTTTTTACTTGTCTTAAAGCCGAGATGACTTTTCCCGGCATCGCGCCGACATAAGTCCGGCGATGACCACGAATTTCAGCTTCATCTTTCACTCCGCCCAGGGCGACTCGAAAATATTCTCGACCCATGGATCTTGCGATTGATTTTCCTAAGGATGTTTTTCCAACACCAGGAGGTCCAGCGAAACAAAGAATAGGACCTTTAATTGATGATTTTAATTTTCTGACAGCTAAGAATTCTAAAATACGATCTTTCGCTTTAGACAATTCATAGTGATCATCATCTAAGATTTCTTTAGATTTAACTAAATCAATCGTGTCCACAGAACTTTTATTCCAAGGAAGGTCAACCATCCAATCAAGATAAGTTCTAACCATTGTCGCTTCTGAAGCATCGGGATGCATTCTCTCTAATCGACCCAATTGCTTCAGGGCTTCTGTTTCAACTGCGGCCGGCATCCCTGAATTTTTAACTTTATCTCGAAGTTCTTCCATTTCTTCTGACTTAGAATCGCCTTCTCCAAGTTCACTCTTTATAGCTTTCATTTGTTCACGTAAAAAGTATTCTCGTTGAGATTTTTGACGATCATCATTTGATTGGCGGTGAATTTTTTGTTGCAGCATCATAACTTCTAATTCTGCCGCTAAAATTTCATTCACTAATTTAAGTCGCTCTTTTGGATCATGAGTTTCAAGAACCTTTTGAGCTTCATTTAATTTAATTTGTAAGTGACTTGCGATAAGATCTGCAAATTTACCTGGATCTTTATCCAAATCGTCGATTAATAAAAGAATGTCCGGAGATATGGGTCGTCCAAGAGCAATAATTTTTTCCAAGTGACTTTTTGCTGTGCGAATTTGAGCTTCGATTTCAGACCAGTTGCCTTGAACTGCAGGCTCTTCAATTTTTTCAACTGAAACTTCGAAGTTAGGAGTTGTGCGAACGAAATTTTTAACTCGTCCCTTTGCAATTCCTTCGATCATGATTTTAACCCGACCATCAGAAAGTGTGCGGCATCGTTTTATCAGCACGATGGTACCTACTGTGTAGATACTTTCTGGAGTAGGATTTTCTTCCATGATGTCTTTTTGGGACGCGAGGAAAATCATTTGTTTTTTTGCGGCAGCTTCTTCGACAGAGCGAATCGAGGCATCTCTACCTACGATCAAAGAAATGACCATGTAGGGAAATACAACGATGTCTCTTACTGGTAGCATGGGCAAAGACTCTGGAATCTCGATGGCTTTATTATTGAAACTCATACTGCTCCTCCGCTTTAATGGCGGCAAAAATACTAATTTCTTCTAAAGTATTTTTCGGTTGGCAGTAGTTAGGGCTTTAAGAGTATTAGGGCTGGGTTAGTCCGGTTTTTCAAAAATGAGCATAATATTAATGAAATATAGGACTGACATCCATGTCAGAAATGACCTTCCGTGGAGATTATTGATTATTGCATACCTTTTTTACTATCTTCTTGCTCTTCCATGCACTCGATACACAAAACAGTGAAAGGTCGGGCTTGAAGTCGTTTAACGCCGATTTCTTGTCCACAGGTTTCACACTGGCCGTAGGTCCCAGAAGAAATTTTACCAAGAGCTCGTTCGATAGCATAGAGAGCACTTCGATCTCTTTCATGAAGACGAATTGTAATGCTGTCGCAAACGTCCTTAGAGGCAGCGTCTCCTTCATCAGAAAGAATTTCATGTTGCTGCTGCTGATTTATAAATTCATTGGTCTTATTCAAAATAGAACTCTTTTGAACAATCAAAGAATGTTTGATGGCAATAATTTCTGTACTTTGAAATTCGGTGGCCTTCATAAATTCCCCCTCTGAAGTGAACCGAAAGCGAAACTCTGAGCATATTTGTTTGGCGAGAGGAGAGTGTCACCAAAAAAATTCAAATGCATATTTTATGAGCAAGAAAATGGAGCGCAGTGTATGAGTTATCCACACTCCTCAAGAGATAAATTAACGCGCATATTTTTTAGTCATCGCTTCTCTGATCTCAGCTCCTTCTAATGAAAGAGTCGTCCATGGCACAGCAAGCAATCTTTCAATTTCAATAGGCTCTTGCGTTTCTTCGCATATTCCATACAGGCCATTTTCAATTCTAGCTAAAGCCAACTCAATTTCTAAAAGTTGCGCACGCAGACGATCTTGATTGACTAAAAAAGTATGCTCTTCAAGCTGTTGAACTGTTTGATCAATTTCATCTCCGGTGGAAGTGCGATCAGATTCAATAAATTGAATTCGTGCACTTTGAAATCGATTGTGAACTTCAGCTCTTTTTAACATGAGCTTACGACGACACTCCTGCACTGTTTGAGGATCTAATATAAAAGCCTTCATAACCTCTCCTATCGGGGGTTTGGCGCTGACTGGCGCTATTAGCCATAAGAGCACTTCACATTGAAAGGTGGTTAAATAAAAGGCAGAAAAATAAACTTATTGTGGATATAAGAATTTATTAGGGATTCATATTTTTGGTAGCAGGCGTAATTTGACCATCGCGAGCTAAGCTTAAGGATAAAATGGGTCTTAAGACTTCTCGATTTTTTGACATTCCCAGAGGTCCTAAGGATCCAGGAAATTTTTTCATTTCGCTTAATTTTCTTGAAAGATCATCTCTGGTTGTGGCTCCACCTAAAATGAGTTGGCGCAAAATCAAGGCTGAATCATAAGCTTGAATTTCAATGAGGCTAGGCTCCTCACTAAAAATCTTTTTATAATTTTGCACAAAATTTGAATTTTTAAAATTTTCTGATTGATTGAATAAGCCATCAACAAACAAAAGATTTGAAAAAAAATGACCTGCTCTTTTGGCAAGTCCAGGGCTATTCCACAAATTTGTCCCCAACAGTTTAACATTTTTAACGCCACCATAGCTTAGGAAGGCTGCTAGCTGGCCTAAAGTTTTCGCACTGTCGGGAATAAAGATGGCATCAAAATTAGTCACGGGTGGAAGAACATCGTCGCTGGCCTTTTCTTGTCGAAGCGCCTTGTTTTTATCATTTTGCTGTTTATCTTTTGTTAATAATTTATATTCCTCTAACCGCGCCTCTATATAATAGGTTCCCACAAGTCGCTGCACAGGACCTCTAAAGTCTGTGTCTTTAGGATTATAATTTTGAACAGCTGTGATGGATCCACCGCGAGCTAGAACTTCGTCCCAAAAAATATTGGCGTATTCGACACCATAAGGATCATTGGGAAATAAAATGGCAAAGCGTTTAAAACCCATTTCATTCATGGCAATATTAACAAGATGATGAACTTGCATTTCGCTAGTTAAAGCATTTCTAAAAATAGTAGGCCCGACATCTGTGATTCCCGATTTTTGTGAAAGGACTAAACTAGGGATTCCTAATTCATCAGCTTTGCTCACTTCTGCAGACGCGGTTTTACTTAATAAGCTTCCAATGATGGCAATAGCCTTATCTTCTTTGACAAGTCTTTCCACGGACCTTCTGGCCGTATCAGGATTTCCTTCTGAGTCCATAACGGCTAATTTAAATCTTGAGTCTGAAGAATCTAGTCCTAGGCCCATCTCGATCGCGCGCAATGCTTTTTGTCCAATGGCGCCATTTTTACCACTCAAGGGTAAAATAACACCAATTGTTTTTGGCTCTACAAAACGAACGCTGTCGATTTGTAAAATCGATTCTTGAGATCTTGCGGCAATGTCACTCTCGGGTAAAAAGCTAATCACACTTGAAAAATATCTACGAGCCGCAGAGGTATCTCTTCTTTGAAGACTTAATTCACCCATTCTAAAAAGCGCATGTCCACGTACAAAGCCAAAATCTGAATCTGAGGAAACCTTATCAAGCTCATCTTCTGTCAGTCTATTTTCTGTCACCTCTAAAGCTTTTAATCGATAAAATTCTTGATTAGGTTTAGCTGGACTATTGACCGACAAAGAAACAAATTCTTTTAAAGCCACTAAATATTGGCCCTCTTTTTCGTAACGTAAAGCCTCAATACCAGTGGAATTATTTTCAGCAACAGGAGCAGCTAAAATTTGCTGAGAAGGGAGAGATCCCTTTGCTCCCATTTTTTCTTTGGTTGAAATCATCACTGGCCCTGTCGTACCTGCCCGCAGCGGATGAAATCTTTTTGAGGAGACTGAACAAGCGCTTAAAAAAAGACATAGAGAAATCAAAAGTAGTTTCATTTCTTAGACCTAGTCATTTGTAAAACCTTTTCTTTAAAGGCTTTTACCATAGGGGTTTCATCTTGTGATTTTGCCAAAGCTTCAATCAGTTCTTTTTGCTTACTAGAAATGTTTGCCGGTGTATCGATCAGCAATTGTACCAGCATATCTCCATGACCAAAACCACCCAGCTTTGGAAAGCCTTTGCCTTTAAGTCTTAGAATTTGTCCGGAATGAGTTCCTGCGGGAATTTTAATTTGAGCTTTTCCAGTTAATGTTGGAATTTCAATATGCGAACCTAAAATAGCATCGGTGTAAGCCACGGGGACATCGATCAAGATATCATTTTCTACGCGCTTAAATAAGGCATGCTCTTCAAGATTAATAATGACAAACAAATCTCCTGGCGAACCACCACTAGGAGCTAAATCTCCCTCTCCGGCTAATTTTAAACGCTGACCATCTTTAACTCCGGCTGGGACATTAACATTTAATTTTCTGGCTTCTTCGCGACCAGCATTTTGCCGCATAAAACTGATTGTTTTTTCAATGCCAAGAGCAGCTTCTTCAAAAGAGACGCTTAAACTATAGCGAAGATCGGCACCCTTTGAAGGACGTCGACGAGGTCCTGCTCCCGAAGGACCTCGTCCACTAAAAATATCACCAAAAACATCGCCAAAAATATCCTGAAAAGGATCAGGACCAGAATTAGGGCCTCCGCTTCGAAAGCCGCCGGTGCCACCAAAGGGTCCGCCCGCTCCCGAGAAAGGATTGGCGCCACCAAAACCCTGGCCCGTATGGCCAAACTGATCATAAGCTTCCTTCTTCTGAGGATCGCTTAATACATCATAAGCTTCTGAAAGTTCTTTAAATTTATCTTCTGATTTTTTATCACCTTGATTTTTATCAGGATGATATTGCATCGCAAGTTTGCGATATGATTTTTTAATTTCTTCGGGGCTGGCTCCACGCTGAACACCAAGCACTGAGTAAAAATCTTTTTTACTCAAGAGAGCTCCTATTCATCAACTTTTTTAGCCACGACAACTTGAGCGGGGCGAATTAATTTATCATGAAGTTTGTAAGCCTTTTGAAAAACACGCAATATTTTACCAGGTTCCATTTTATCAGTTGGCTCGCTGCTCAGTGCTTCGTGCAGAACTGGATCAAAATTTTCACCACGAGTAGCGACTTCCGTAACACCGTGCTTTTGTAAAATATTTTTTAAATCAACGGCGGTCATTTCAACGCCTTGTTTGAACGACGTCATATTTTCAGCATTAATTTTTGCTTCTAAAGCTCGTTCAAAATTATCTAAAACAGAAAGAAGATCTTTAACTAGACGTTCGTTTCCAAACTTAAGAAGTTCAGACCGTTCTTTGATCATATTTCTACGGTAATTATCAAATTCAGCCCGCAAATAAAGGCTGTCATTTTTGTATTTCTCGGCTTGCTCTTGAAGTTTTTTAATTTCATCGGAAACATCAAAAGAAGCTTCTTCTGCGACCTTTTCATCATCATTGGTATTTTGGTTTTCTTCAGCCACAAGCACTCCCATTGAACTCTCGATAAGATTGAGTATTAGCTGACAATTGTCAATGCAGCCAGAGTTAGAATTTGCCTGAAAGATCCTCTCTTAAAAAGGTCATTTCTTCAAATACAAGGTTGCTAATAACAACCCCCGCTTCAGTTAAACACCAAGCGCCATTAACTTGGCTCAGCATGAGTCTTTTTTCTAGTTTTTCAAGTCGGGGCAAGACTTTGTCCCAGATAACTTTAGAAAATTTTTGAACTAATTTTTCTTGTGACAGACCCTGAGCAAGCCTTAACGAAGTGTGCAAAAAATCTGTCAGACTTTGATGTATTTCTAAAATTTCAAATTGGCTGGGAGGTAAGCTTTTTGAGATGTTTTCAAAGACCAAGCCTTTGTTGTCTAAAATTTGCTTTTTATAGTCATTGATTGAGCTTAAATTCCAAAATCGTGTCCCCCATGTTGGCTTGGAATATGAATGAGAGCTTAATCCTAAACTCCAATACTCTTGATCCGTCCAATAAAGTAAATTGTGTTTTGATTCATGGCCGGGCAAGGCATAATTAGAGATTTCATAACGGTGAAAGCCCTTAGAGGTGAGATGATCACGAATTTCAGTGAACATCTCTATTTGCTCCTCATCAGGGGCGCGGCCTGCAGATAAAATATGTCCTTTTGGAATGGTTAAACAATAAGGACTGATATGCTGTGCTCCTTTTGAAACAGCCTCTGCCAAATCTGAACGAAGATCGGCAAGACTTTGGTTGGGTAGAGCAAAAAGAATATCAAAATTAAAATTCGAAGTTTGAGCTTTTAAAAGGGACAAAGTTTCTCGAGTTTGTTGCGCTGTGTGTTCACGACCCAATTTTTTCAGAAGCGAGTCATTGAAAGTTTGTGCTCCAACACTATAACGATTGATGCCCAATTCCTTGTAGGCCTGCATTTTCTCGACTGAAATGGTTGCTGGATTGATTTCAATGGTGATCTCAGCAGTAGGTTTTGGTTTGAAGCCATAAGAAGCGAGTCCTTCTATCACTTTCTTCAAAAGCTCTGGCGGAACTAGGCTGGGAGTGCCTCCACCAAAATAAATTGTGTCGACGTCCTGGGCTTTAAAGTAATTTGACTTTTGCCTCATTTCTTCTAGAAGCAATTGGATGTACTCTTGGGGTGGAAAGATCTGCGTTTGTTCGTAAGTGGAAAAATCACAATACAGGCAGCGCTGGATGCAATACGGAATATGGATATAAATACCAAAATATTTTTGACCTAACATGTGGAGATTTTTAGATCATGGCAAAAAAATATCAACTTAAAAATGGACTAAAAGTTCTTCTTCTTGAAAGTCACAAATCACCCGTGGTTTCAGTTCAAATGTGGGTGCGTACCGGAAGCGCCGATGAAAGAAAGGGCGAAGAAGGAATCTCTCACTTTATCGAGCATCTTGTTTTCAAAGGAACCCGCAAATTTGGAGTAGGTGAAATCGCCTCTACTGTTGAAGGTTCAGGGGGAGAGCTGAATGCTTACACCTCTTTTGATCAGACCGTATTTTATGTCACCATTTCAAAAGAATTTATTGATCAAGGCCTAGAGGTCATTAGCGAAATGATGGGCCATCCCTTATTCGAAGAATCAGAGATCAATAACGAACGAGAAGTCGTGATTGAAGAGATCAAGCGTGGGCAAGACAGCCCAGGTCGCAGAGCCAGTCAGCTTCTTTTTTCAACCGCATTTAAAAAACATCCTTATGGCTGCCCCGTGATTGGTTATGAGAAAATAATTCGCCAGGTAAATCCAAAAATTTTAAAAAAGTATTTTGCAGATCGATATTCTCCGAAAAATATGTTCCTCGTCATTAGCGGAGCCTTTTCTTCACCTGAAATGAAGAAAAAAGTGGATCAATATTTTAGTGATTTTAATTCAACGCCAGTTCGCAAAGTAAAGCGAACAAAAGAAATTTTGCAAAAAAAGCCACGGATTGAATTAGAAAAATCAGATTTTAAAGAAACCCAAATGTATGTTTCTTGGAAAATTCCAAGTATTAAACATAAAGATATTCCTGCTTTGGATGTTTTAGCTTTTATCTTAGGACAAGGCGATAGCTCAAGGCTTGTTAAAGCTTTAAGAATAGAAAAAGCACTAGCCACCTCTGTAGGGGCATCAAGCTTTACCCCTCAAGACGGAGGACTTTTTACAATTTATGTTTCTAGTGATCCAAAAAAATTAAAAGACTCGATTGATGAGATGAGAAAAACAGTTATTCAGTTTTTGCAAGACGGACCCACCGGCGAAGAAATGCAAAAAGCGGTGAACTGTTTTGCAAGTGAACAAGTTTATTCAATTGAAACAGTAGATGGAATCGCTCGGAAAGCGGGAAGCCTTGAGTTTTATATGGGAGACCCCAATTATTTTACGCAGTATCTAAAAGTCATTGGCAACTTACGCTCAGAAGATATTTTAAAAGTCGCGCGGAAATATTTAGGGCCTCAAACTATGAATATCAGCACTTTGACAGATATCAACTTAAAAGAAATGAAGCTTGAGGCCCAAAACTTAATAAAAAATTACAGCAAAGAATTTGTTTTAGCAAAAAAACCTGCGATCAAACAAAAATCAAAAAATAAATCTTTAAAAATAAATTCTGTAAATACATTAACCGAACCAACCATGGAAAAAATTGTTCTACCCAACGGCATGAAGGTGCTTTTACGACATCAAAAAGACACCCCAACTTTTTCTTTAAAAATTGCATTTTTAGGCGGACTTCGCGGTGAGATAGCGGGAAAAGACGGGATGACAGAGCTCCTATCCCGAACTTGGGCCACAGGCTCAAAAAAATATTCAGAAGATCAAATCAATGAACAAATTGATAAAATGGCGGCTGGAATTTCTGCCTTTGGGGGTCGCAATACAATTGGCCTAACGCTTGAAGGACTTTCTTCATTTCAAAATGAACTGAGTGATATATTTTTTGATATTTTAAAACATCCCACTTGGGATGCCGACATTTTAGCTCGAGAAAAAATTGGGCAGATTCAGCAAATTATGAGCCGCAACGACAATCCCGCTCAAGTTTGCATTAATCAATTTACTAAAAATATGTTTGAAGGCCATATCTATGGCCGCGATGTTTTAGGAACCGAGCAGACAGTCAGTGATGTTAGTACTGATGATATCAAGAAATTTTTTAAAAGCATGATGTCAGCCGGAAGCTGTACAGTTTGCTTGGTAGGAGATTTTAATAAAGATCTCTGGTTAGAAAAAATTAAAGAATTCGCAAAACCTCTTCCCGCTAAAGCATTGGATATTAGCTCACCGATGCCGCACGAAATTAAGAAAGACGAAAAATATTTTTCGAAGTTGGATAAGGAACAAACTCATATTGTTTTGGGTTACCGAGGCCTGACCTTAAAATCAGAAGAACGCTACGCCCTACATATTATTCAATCGATATTGGCCGGCCAGGGGGGAAGACTATTTTTTGAATTACGCGATAAAAATTCCTTAGCTTACTCGGTGTCACCTTTAAGAATGGAAGGCGTTGATACCGGATATTTTGGAGCTTATATCGGCTGTTCTCCAGAAAAAACAGCTAAAGCCATTTCAATGTTAAAAGAAGAATTTAATAAACTGTGTGAAACAAAAGTTTCTAAAACTGAACTTGATCGAGCTAAAAGATACTTAGTTGGACGACATGACATTGATTTACAAAGGAAAAGCTCAGTCTGTGCGGCCTTTTTATTCGATGAAATCTACGGCATTGATTATAGCGAGGTTTTTGAAGCTAATAAAAAATATTTTTCAATCACTGAAGATGATATTTTAAAGCTTAGTAAAAAGATTTTTCGACAGCCAGCTGTTATTAGCATTGTGGGTCCCGAAGCCTCAATGAGTTAAAATAATACAGGTTTATCCTGGAGCCCGAGGTATTGGCCTTTGGTCTTATTTCTCATGTTTGTTCGTGAGGACTCCGATAATTTGATAAGATAAAGTAAGAACTTAAATATTCAGTCTCAATTTGAGATGAAGTTTAAATAAGAAGTGGAGCATGGGACAACCAGTAAAAAAGACAGAAATTTTAATGTCAGCAGATGGTTACTTTGCTGAGCTTGTGAGGGAAGGCATGGAGTTTAGAAAAATCCATGCTGATCCTAATGTCGAAATCTATCTGACCAGTCTTTTGAATCACTACTTAGATGCACGAAATCTTTTTGAAGACCCCGAACTTGAGCCAAAAATTAAAACTCCAAAAACTTTAGCCGAGATTTACTTAATGGCACAAAATTCCGAACCCAGCTTAAGATTTGAACTTTTAAAAAAATTGGGTGATCGCTCGCTTTACATTAGTGGATTTTTTGCAGACTCATTACAGCGTAAACTTGTTGATGTGGATTATTATGCTGAAATGGGCGGCACAGCTTATGGTGAACTTGCAAATACAGCTCAAGACTCAATCGCGCATGTCTATCGGATGTTTTCAAAACGATTTGTAGAGTTCGTTGATGTTTTGTCCTACATTAGTCAAAGCTCTCAAGTGCAGAATGATCAAAATATTTTGCGTTTATATGATCGATATATTAAAACTGGATCTGAACTCGCAAGAGAAAAGCTTATAGAAAATGGAATTGTGGCACTTTCTCGAGATCAGATGAAGTCAACAAAGCAACAGTAGCCGGAAATCATTATCATGTTTGGACTCAGTATGGGCGAAATTATACTACTGGCAGCGATTGCACTTATCGTTATTGGTCCAAAGCAACTCCCTGAATTTGCCAGTCAAATGGGTCGATTTTTAAATGAAATCAAGCGCTCTGCGGGTCAGTTCACAGACGAGATTAAGCAACAAGCCAAATTTGAAGTAGAAAAAAAAGTGGAAGCAAAGAAAGAGCCCATTCCAAACGTTGAACCTCAAGAAGATTTAAATGTTAAGAAAGATTCAGACGTATGAGCGAATCTGATGAAACAGTTCAAGGACAAAGCTTATTTGATCACTTGTCAGATTTAAGACTCCGCCTAGTCAATAGTTTATATGGAATCCTTATTGGATTTTGTGTTTGCTATTACTTCAGTGAAACAATTTTTAATATTGTTCGAGAGCCCATCCGTCCATTTCTACCTTCTGGTGGACTTGTATTCACAGGCCCAATGGATAAGTTCATGGCGCATATTAAAGTGTCATTTATGGGTGCAATTATTTTGAGTTGTCCTTTTTGGCTTTATCAAATTTGGCTCTTTGTCGCGCCTGCACTTTATAAAAAAGAAAAAAGTTATGCGATGGGTTTTATTTTTTCAGGCACAGTTTTATTTATTCTAGGTTCGTTATTTACTTATTTTGCTGTGCTGCCGATGGCATTTAAATTTCTTATGACTTTTGGTGGTGATATCGATAAGCCGATGATTTCTATTGACCAATATATGTCGTTTTTCACGCATACGACTCTTGCTTTTGGAGTGGCATTTGAAATGCCCTTAGTTATTTCAACGCTTGGTATGCTTGGCATTGTAAGCCAGGAATTTTTACTGCAGAAACGACGTTACGCGGTGATGGGTTTAGCCATTGTTTCAGCTGTTATAACTCCCCCCGACTTATTAAGCATGCTACTGATGTTAATCCCAATGACTATTTTGTATGAAATTTCAATTATTGTAGTTGGGTTTTTTGAGAGAAAGCGCCTTCGCTATCAATCTTGACCAAAGTCTATCCAGCTTTGATCTTCGTGATTGCCAGAAATTTTTTTAATTAATACGATTCAAATATGAAAAAAATAATTATTGTTATCATGGTTATCGTCGCGGCTTTAATTGCAATTTGGTATTTCAAGCCTGAACCAAGTGTGCTTCCGCGAGAGCGAAAAAATATTTATAATTTTGATCCTTCCGTATGTCCCGGTGAAGTCATCAGTTTTGCAATGTCCGATCCTTACATGCGAGGAATCATTGAAGAACAGCAGGTGGTTGAGATCACTATTAATTGGTACGCCTGTAATAATGTGGAAGCCGATGATATTGTGCTTTATCGATTTTCAGAATTTAATGATCCTGTTATTCGACGAGTTGTGGGAAAACCCGGGGATAAGTTTGCACTGACCAGTCAACCTGGTGCTGGTTGGTATTTAAAAGTGAATGGAAAAATTATTAAAGGTGTGAATGGACCCTACTATTTTGGAGATCCAACAGTTCCACCACCACTAGGGTTAGCCGAAGTTCAAAAAAAGGGAATTATTGGAAAAACGGAGTTAATAGTTTTTTCAAGTTTTGGACCTGGCGAAAAAGACAGTGGCGTTTTTGGAATGCTTTCAGTGACCGATATCGTCGGCAAAGTGACGGCAATGTCAACGCCAGAGCCTGAGGCAAAACCAGAGCCAAAGACTAAAAAAGAAAATTAGGCTTCTTCGAATTTTATCAAAATGGCGCCTGATTCAACACTGTCGCCTTGCCTGACACAAATCTCTTTGATTTTTACATCTCGCGGACTGCGCATTTCGTTTTCCATTTTCATAGCTTCCATAATAATAAGTGGCTTGTTGGCTTTAACAACGTCCCCAACTTTGGCAAAAATTTCGATAATTTTACCTGGCATACCCGAGCAAAGCTCTTGATCTCCGCCAAAACCGCCGCCCTTTTTTAAAGATTGATGAAGAATCATTTCATCATTGTAGATTTTAATAGTGCGGAAAGAATTCCTAGTAAAAACTGTGTATTCTGTATCTGATCCAATCACATCAATCAGATAAGATTGGCCATTAAATAGAAAACTAATGTATTCCTCGGCCCCTTTGAAATCATTTTTAGAAACTTCATAGTAGATCCAATCTTTGCCCTCCTCCTGTACGGCCAATTTCCAATGGGCCCGAAGTTCGGTGACATCTACTTTATATTTTCGACCTTTTAATTCTGCTTCAAAGTACATATTTTAAGTCCTTAAAACCAGTTTTCGACCAATTCTTTTCCAGTTTGAATTTAAATTCAACTGTCTCACATCTTTGCTTTTGCGATCGTTGTAAGCTGAAATAGCCGCGGCAATAAGGAAGACTGGATCTTCAATTTCTTTAAACAGCTCAGGCTCTAAAACTTCAAAATTCTTTTCAATAAATTGAGTCGTATAACTGCCATCTTTAAATTTTGGATGATCTAAAATCGTTTTATGTAAAACTATATTTGTTTTAATTCCAGTGAGAATAAATTCTGTCAAAGCCCGCTGCATTCGATCGATCGCTTCTTCGCGGGTTTCGCCCCAAGTGATCACTTTTGCAATCATGGGGTCATAATAAATAGGAACTTCATAACCAGGATATGCATAAGAATCGACTCGTAAGAAAGGTCCCTGCGGATGTCTGCAAGCGCGAATTTTTCCTGGCGAAGGTTGATAAGTTACAGGATCTTCTGCACAAATTCTGGCTTCAATAGCATGTCCTGTTTGTTTAACTTCATCTTGCTTAAAACTTAACGGATGTCCGGCAGCTACATTAATCTGTTCTTTGACTAAATCTAAATTGGTCGTCAGTTCCGTGATGGGATGTTCCACCTGAAGACGGGTGTTCATTTCCATGAAAAAGAACTCTTTGGTTTTATTATCAAAAATAAATTCAATAGTTCCAGCACCGATATAATTAATCTGCTTGGCAGCCCTAACAGCGGCATCGCCCATTTTTTTTCGAACTTCTGGCGGAACCGAAGGACTAGGAGCTTCTTCAATAATTTTTTGATGTCTTCTTTGAACAGAGCATTCTCGTTCAAACAAATGCACAACGTTACCGTGATTATCTCCAAAAACTTGAATTTCTATATGTTTTGGATCGTTAATAAACTTTTCAATATAAACGATGGGATTTCCAAAATAATTCTGACCTTCAGAACGACAAGCGCGAAAAGCACTTTCTAATTCTGAATCTTGTCGAACAATTCGCATTCCCTTGCCACCGCCACCCGCTGAGGCTTTAATAATAATAGGGTAGCCAATTTTATTTGCGACAGATTGAGCGACTGCCAAATCATCGACGCCGCCGTCACTGCCAGGTACAATAGGAACTCCCGCTTTTTGCATGAGTGCTTTTGCTGAAAGCTTGTCACCCATGGCGTCTATATTTTCAGGAGTAGGCCCTATAAATTTAATTCCAGCTTCATTACAGGCTCGAACAAAAGTGGCATTTTCAGATAAGAATCCATAGCCAGGGTGAATAGCATCGCAACCCGTAGCAAGAGCGACCTCAATAATTTTTTTATAATTTAAATAAGACTCTCGCGATGGCGCAGGTCCAATATTGTAGGCTTGGTCTGCTAAAAACACGTGCAAGCTATCTCGATCGGCATCACTAAAAACAGCAACCGAAGAAATTCCAAGTTCTCGACAGCCGCGAGTGACGCGAATAGCAATCTCTCCGCGATTGGCGATAAGAATTTTCTTAAATAATTTTTTCCCCTTAAAATCTTGAGCCATTGTTTTCTCCTACAGAGGGATATTACCGTGTTTTTTGGGAGGAATAATATCGCGCTTATTTTTTAACATCTCCAAAGAATCAATAATACGTTTTCGTGTGACAGCAGGTTCAATAACTTCATCGGTGTAACCTAATTCGGCTGAAACATAAGGATTGCTAAATTTTTTCTCATAATCAGCAATTAGTTTTGCTCGTTCGGCCACAGGGTCTTTGGCTTTTGCGATCTCTTCACGAAAAATAATATTAACCGCGCCCTCGGCCCCCATCACTGCGATTTCCGCAGAAGGGAAAGCTAGATTGACATCAGACCGCAAAAGTTTTGAGCCCATAACAATATAAGCTCCGCCATAAGCCTTCCTTGTGATCACTGTGATTTTAGGAACGGTGGCTTCTGCGTAAGCGTATAAAAGTTTTGCGCCATGAGTGATAATTCCATTCCACTCTTGATCCTTACCTGGCAAAAATCCAGGGACATCGACAAAACTAACAATGGGTATATTAAAAGCATCACAAAAACGAATAAATCTTGCTGCTTTTCGTGAAGCTTCAATATTTAAGCAGCCGGCTAAAATATTGGGTTGGTTGGCAACGATCCCTACAGGACGACCGTTAAACCGAGAAAAGCCAACAATCATATTTTGTGCAAAGTGTTTATGCACTTCTAAAAAATAACCTTCATCCACACACTCTGTAATAACACTGAGCATGTCATAGGGTTTTTTAGGATTATCAGGAATTAAAGAAGTTAAATTTTCAACCAACCGATCAGGTCGATCTTCTGTTGATAAAACGGGAGCATCATCAACGTTATTGGCGGGAAGAAAACTTAAAAGTTCCCGAATTAAAAGTAAACAATGTTTATCATCTTCTGTGGCAAAGTGGGCCACTCCAGATTTTTGAGAATGGGTGATGGCACCACCCAATTCCTCTTTGGTAACATCTTCATGAGTCACAGCTTTAATAACATCAGGACCCGTGACAAACATGTAGCTGGTTTTTTTCACCATAAAAACAAAATCTGTGATGCTAGGAGAATAAACCGCACCGCCAGCACAGGGACCCATGATCGCTGTGATTTGCGGAATCACTCCTGAAGCTAAAGTATTGCGCGAAAAAATATCAGCATATCCACCTAAAGACTCAATACCTTCTTGAATACGAGCGCCACCGGAATCATTTAAACTAATAAATGGTGAACCATTCTTAACGGCAAGATCCATCACCTTACAAATTTTATTGGCCTGAGTGCGAGACATCGACCCACCCACAACAGTAAAATCTTGGCTGGACACATAGATTACTTTTCCATTAACACGGCCATATCCTGTGACAACGCCATCACCTGGAACATTCATTTCATCCATGCCAAAATTAATACAACGATGAGCCACAAAGCGATCCATCTCGACAAAACTTCCTGGGTCAAGAAGAACATCAAGGCGTTCTCGAGCGGTCAAGCGACCACCTTTTTTGTGTTTTTCTATACGGGACTGACCACCGCCCTGCATAGCTTGTTCGTTTCTGCGCTCAAGCTCTTCAAGACGTTGTTGAAAAATAGAATCGGTCGTCGACATAAATCTCCTTCAGTCAAAATATCAAGGGTAACTTCGGCCGTACAATCGCGGGAATGGGATTGTTTCTCTGACATGCGGAAGTCCACAAATCCAAGCCACCGATCTTTCGATCCCTAAGCCAAATCCGCTATGAGGAAAAGATCCAAATCGGCGTAAGTCCAAATACCACTGAAAATCTTTTTCATTCAGTTGATGCTCTTTAATTTTTTTTAAAAGTTTTTCAATGCTTTCTTCTCGCTGTCCGCCACCAATAATTTCACCGTAGCCCTCAGTGGCTAAAAGATCACAACCCATGGAATAGCCGGGTTCTTTGGGATCTTCTTTCATATAAAAAGCTTTGATCGCTTGCGGGTAGTGATGAACAAAAACAGGTTTATCATATTTTGATGAAACAATTGTTTCATCAGGTGCACCAAAGTCATCGCCAATAATAAATTCGGGATTTTCTTTTTTTATTAGATCACAAGCCTCTTTGTAATGAAGACGGGGGAAAGGGCCCTTAATGACTTCAAGCTTAGAAAGATCTCTTTCCAGAATTCGCAATTCTTCAGGCCGATTTTTTAAAGTCCTTTGTACAATGTACTCCACAAATTGCTCTGCCAAATCCATATTGTCGTACATATCATTAAAAGCGACCTCAGGTTCCACCATCCAAAACTCGATCAAGTGTCTTCTTGTTTTTGATTTCTCAGCTCTGAAAGTGGGACCAAAACAATAAACTTTTCCTAAGGCTGCCGCTGTCGCTTCCATATAAAGTTGGCCGGACTGAGATAAAAACATAGTTTCATCAAAATATTTAGTTTCAAATAAATTAGAAGTTCCTTCGCAAGCACTGGGAGTAAATATAGGAGCGTCAGTCAAAGTGAAACCACGGCCATCAAAAAAATCTCTGACGGCTTGTACAATTTCATGTCTGACGCGAAGGATGGCATGCTGTCTTTTAGATCTAATCCAAAGATGGCGATTTTCCATTAAGAAATCAGTTCCATGATCTTTTGGAGAGATAGGATAATTTTCTGAAGGAGCTAATATCTCAAGGCTCTTGGCCCCAATTTCAAAAACATTTTCTTGTTTTGGATGTTTGCGCACAATGCCGCGCACTTTGACTGTGCACTCTTGAGTTATTTTTTCAAAGACATCAAAAGCTTGCTCTTCACATTCACCTTTAAAAAAAATGCAGGGAACAATTCCAGTGCCGTCACGAATTTCTAAAAATTTAACTTTTCCGGAAGAGCGAGAGTTGTAAGTCCAACCTTTAAGCTCAACTTCTTGGCCCACATGGTTTTTTAAATCAGCAATATAAAATCTCATATTTATCACCCTGTTAGAATAGAATATTCTGTACCATGGGTGACCTACAAATCACTGAAAATTAGAACACTTAGATATGGTGCACAAGGGCACAAAGCCCTGCGCGTCATTTATGGAATTGAATTTTGAATTTCAGAAATTGCGCGTTTTACATTCAGTCGCCCTTTTGTGATCAGGGGGTAGACATTACTAACGTCGACAGAATTTAAAAGTGCCGTGCGCACTTGTTCCATTGTTGCCTGTGGTTTTGCGCTCCAAACTAGGGCGGCAGCTCCACTGACAAAAGGAGCAGCCATACTTGTTCCCGACATGCTTTTTATATATCCATTTGTTGCGTTGTAAGGAATCGTACTTACTATTCCTTCTCCAGGCGCTGCAAGATGAGCAAATCGAGTGCTATAATTGGAAAAAACCGTCAGAAAATCATAAGGCGTATTGGCCGCTACCGTAATTTGGTTAAAAAGATTAAACGATGCAGGGGATTGCAGCACTCGACCAATATCTACATGATCATTACCGGCCGCCACGATGACAAGAATTCCTGACCTACCAATATCTTCAAGTGTGCCCGACAGAATTTGACTGCAGCCTTCTCCACCCCAGCTAGCATTGATGATTTTTACATTTCTTGATTTCACATATTTCAAGGCATCTAAAGCATCATAAAAACTTCCACTCCCGTAACTATTTAAAAAAGGAGCAGCAATAATTTTTGCACCGTATGCAACGCCCTTGATGGGACCCGTTGTGGGATCAGCGACAATGACTCCCGAAACGTGACTGCCATGTTCAGCAGTAGGTACTTTTTGTCCGGCATTAGGTGCTGGGTCCGCATAAAAATTAGCACCATAATAATCATCGATGTAGCCATTCTGATCATCATCGATTCCATTATCAGGGATTTCCCCGCGGTTAACAGCAAATTGGTTTTTTAATTGTGGATGAGAGGAATCGACTTTTGTGTCAATAACACCAATAACAACTCCTTGACCGGTGATTCCTTCATTCCAAACAAGATTGGCTGAAATATTTTTTTGACCCCAGTCTTGAGAAAAGCCATTGGTAATAATTGGCGTGATAGGTTCAGACAGTTGAACAGCTCGATCAAACTCGACACGTTTTAAATTGTCTAAGTTAGGTTCTACAAAGTCTTTTTTAAAACTTTCATAATCTGACCACTGAACAGATTCAATAGTTCCATTTTTCCATTGCACAATAAATTTATTTTGGATTTTTAATCCTGAGCAAGGCTTGTCACTGATGGAGGGTTCATTGCTTTCCAAAATATTATCGATAGGTCTGTTTTTTTGACAAGATGAAACAAGCAAAAACAACGCCGCAACCAATACCGGCTTTTTTACATCCATGTACTCTCCCTTGGGGGCGGGACATCCTAGTCCCTACAGTAAAGACACCGTAAGAATCCCCTCGGTTAGCTTCTCGGAGTGAGACAATGCTCAATGAAGTCTGGAAGGTAAAACTAGACCATAGGCTTGGAAATTTTAGGTTTTATGTTTAAAGGCGCAGAATAAATTCTTTTAAGAAAGTTGTGAACTTTTGTTCCACTCGTTTGGCAGTATCTGTGACTTCTTGATGGGAAAGTTTTTTTTGAGAAATGCCGGCTGCTAAATTTGTAATACAACTGACGGCGGCCACTCTTAACCCAAGGTGATTAGCAGCTATCGATTCGGGAACGGTGCTCATTCCCACAGCTTTTCCGCCAATCATTTTTAAATAGCGAACTTCGGCAGGAGTTTCGTAAGTAGGTCCACTGACACCACAATAAATGCCCTTGTGATAACGTGTTTTTTGGTTTTGCAAAACTTCTTCCATGATTTGAATCATATTTTTATCATAGGCTTCGGTCATATCTGGAAAGCGGGGACCGAGCTCTTTAATGTTGGGACCCATCAGGGGATTAATTCCCATCAAATTAATATGATCTTCTAAAATCATAAAATCACCAGCTTGCATGGTATCGCCAAAACCACCGGCCGAATTTGTAAGAATTAAAATTTCAATACCAAGAAGGGCTAAGGTTCGAGTCGGAAAAACCACCATTTCCATATTGTGGCCTTCGTAATAATGATTGCGACCTTGAAGGATAGCAACATCGGTAGAACCAATTTTGCCAAAAATTAAATTGCCTGAGTGGCCTTCAACTGTTGGCGGAAGAAAATTTGGAATGTCGTGAAATGATAATGAAGCTTCGACTTGCACATCGCGAACAAAAGCACCAAGCCCAGAACCTAATATAATTCCAATGCGGGGCTTGGTTGAAGTTTTAGAGCGAATATAAGTGACAGTTTCCTGCAGCTTTTGAATAACCATAACTCAATTCTCCTGCCCCCATTAGCGCAGAGTCTTAAGTATCAAACAAGGTCTATCAGGCTTTTGCAAGGAAATTGTAAATTGCTTTTGCAACCAAAAATAGGCTTTTTCCAAGCGGTCCAATTCATTTCCGTAGATGGTAAAAACAGGATCGCCCACCTTTACGACATCACCAATTTTCACATGAAACTCAATGCCAGCAGTGAGGTCTAATTGATCAGTGATTTTTTCGCGGCCAGCTCTTAAAAGAATTCCACCTAAGCCAATATTTTCAGTCTTAAATTCAGAGATAAAGCCAGCGCTTTCAGCCAAAATCATTTTTTTATTAGAAGCGGTTTTAATCAAGTTAGGATTTCCACCCTGAGCCCGACACATTTCTAAAAATTTTGCGTGGGCTTTTCCAGAATTTAAGGCGTCTTTACACATCTCATAGGCTTGCTTCTCTGAAGTTGCTAACCCGCTTAATAAAATCATGTGTGCCGATAGCCATAAACTGAGCTCTCGCGTGTCGGAATAAAGATCTACGCCTTGAGGGTTCAAATATGTTTCATTTTTCATAATCGCAAGGCACTCGATCACTTCAAGCGAGTTTCCCGCAAAGCGACCGAGGGGTTGATCCATATTAGTTAAAAGAGCAACGACCTTTTTATTGTAAGATTTAGCGATAGAAATTAATGATTGAGCTAAGGCTTCAGAGTCTTCAACACTTTTCATAAATGCGCCTGAGCCGTATTTAACATCTAACACTAAGCCGTCGATCCCCTCGGCTAATTTTTTAGACATGATGCTCGCTGAAATTAAGGGCAAGCTTTCCACGGTTGCAGTGACATCTCGAAGGGCATACATTTTTTTATCTGCCGGGCAAATTTCTTTGGTTTGACCAATAAAGCAAATTTGATGAAGCCGAACTTTTTCGACAAACTCATGCAAAGATAAATTGATAGTAAAACCCGGAATACTTTCTAATTTATCTAAGGTTCCACCCGTGTGTCCCAAACCACGACCAGAAATCATAGGGACGGGCACGCCAAGACTAGCAACCAGAGGTCCCAAAATTAAAGAAGTTTTATCACCGACACCACCGGTTGAATGCTTATCAACCTTAAAACCAGGCACCGTTGAAAGATCAACCGTCACACCTGAATGCAACATACAGCGTGTGAACTCGGCGATTTCATCAACGACCATTCCTTTAAAATAAACAGCCATTAAAAAAGCTGACATTTGATAATCAGGAATTTGCCCCGTGGTGTAATTTTCAACAAAGAAGCGAATTTCATCATTAAAAAGCTTTAGGCCATTTCTTTTTTTCTTTATAATTTCTGCAGGAATTAAAGGCATCAGTAACCTCCCTGAATTTTTTGATCGGTCACTAATAATACCCCAGAACTTGTTCCTAATCGGGTCGCTCCGGCGGCGATCATTTTCTCTGCGGTCATAAGATCTTTAATGCCGCCACTGGCTTTCACTTGAGTAAGATCTCCAACTGTTTTCTTCATCAGCAAAATATCTTCGACAGTGGCGCTGCCGCCATTGAATCCAGTAGAAGTTTTTACGAATTGAGCACCCGCCGAAAGGCAAGCCTGACAGGCTTTAACTTTTTCTTCTTTAGATAATAAAAAAGTTTCAAGGATCACTTTCACAATAGACTGTGGAACGGCCTGGACGATTTGTGAAATGTCATTTTGAACATACAGCCAATTATTTTCTTTGATGGCCCCCAGTGAAATCACCATATCAATTTCATGGGCGCCATTTTTGACAGCTTCTTTAGCTTCATAGACTTTCGTAGAGGTCGTTACCGCTCCTAAAGGAAAACCAATCACACTTGCAATTTTTACCGAGCTTCCTCTCAGTAAAGTCTGACAAAGCTCGACAAAGCGCGAGTTCACGCAAACGGCATAAAACCCATATTCAACAGCTTCCTTACAAAGTTTTTCAATCTGGACGCTAGAAGTTTCGGGCTTAAGCAGGGTATGATCTATATATGGGGCTAAATGATGAGGCTTCACGGCGGTTCCTTTTCAAAAACTGAAAGTAGCTAAAAGTAGCTGTGCCCCGGAAGAAAGTCAAAATCATCGCATTTATCAGAAGGAGCTTGGAAATGAAAAAATGGATTTTTTTAGTCGTAGCCGTCACACTTTCCACGCAAGCGGTGTTCTCGCAAAACGCTTTTGCACAAAATGAAGTAAGATCTCAAACGTCCAACTGGCGTCGTAGCACGGCCATGGTTTTATTTTCTGGAATTGGTGGCGGGATTCTTGGCTTAAGTACGCTCAGTTTTTATGGAGATCCCAGAGAGCATACAGCCAACATCACTTGGGGTGCTTTGTTTGGATTGTTAGCCGGCGCAGGTTATATTGTTTATGAAAACACTCCGCGCTTGCAAAAAAAGCGCATGACAAATGATTACTACGGCCTTTTTGATCCCTCTGAAATGCAAAAAAAAGGACCGACGTTGTCGTCAGTCCCTACTTTACAATTTGAATTTACCTTTTAGCCAATTTTAGTCGTGGCTTGATTAATCTTCGTATGGCCCTCATTATCTTTGCCAAGAAAAGTCTTAGCATCGGAGTGGGAGACCTTACCTTTGCGAACCAGTTCCTCAATGTACTTTTCAAATAAAATCATTCCACTGCTTGATGAAGTCTGCATTGCAGACGGAATTTGATGGATTTTACCTTCTCGAATCAAATTCTGAATCGCCTTTGTATTTCTCATAATCTCATAGGCTGCAACACGACCTTGTCCATCGGCTCGGGTAAAGAGGGTTTGCGCAACAACACCACGCAAACTTTCAGCCAGCATGGTACGAATTTGCTGTTGCTGACCAGCAGGAAAAACGTCAATGATTCGATCAATAGTTTTTGAAGCACTATTTGTATGAAGTGTTCCAAAAACAACGTGCCCAGTTTCAGCGGCAGTTAAGGCCAAAGCGATGGTTTCTAAATCCCGCATTTCACCCACCAGCATAATATCTGGATCTTCACGCAAAGCGGCTTTTAAAGCATTGGCAAAAGATTTTGTATGACTACCAACTTCGCGCTGATTGATTAAGGATTTTATATTTTGATGAACAAACTCGATAGGATCTTCAACGGTTAAAATATGTGCATCCCGAGTCATGTTGATTTGATGAATTAAAGCCGCCAGAGTCGTCGATTTTCCAGAACCTGTTGGACCAGTGACAAGGATTAAACCTCGATCGCAATCAATCATTTCTAATAAAGCCGGTGGTAAATTAAGCTCTTGAGCGGTTTTAATTTTCTCAGGAATAATTCGAAAAACCGCAGCCAAGCCCTTTCGTTGCATAAAAATATTACAGCGAAAACGTCCAATGCCAGCAATTGTATAGGCACAATCCAGTTCCCATTTTTCTACGAACTGCTTTTTTTGTTTTTCAGAAAGAATTTCGAACAAGAGACCTTGCACGTCTTGACTGCTAAGTTCTTTGTAATTCAATGGCACCATGTTGCCATGCACACGTAAATAAGGCGGAGCACCGCTGGTGATATGCAAATCAGAAGCACCTTGTTCAACCATCAACTTAAAAAGTTCATCAATTGTAGCCATGAGGGCTCCTATCCATTGAACTATCGGAGACCACGGGTAACTTCTAAACGATATACCAACTATCCTGGACCAACTGATTTTACCATGCTAGTCATTGGGGCAGGAGTTTTCATGTCGTCAGAAATCCTCATTAACGTTCGACCTCAAGAAACACGTGTCGCTTACATCGAAGCCGGTGTTCTGGCCGACTTGAAAATTGAACGTAAAACATCCCCGACTTTAGTTGGATCAGTTCATCGAGGAAACGTCATCCGAGTTCTTCCAGGGATGCAGGCTTCATTTATTGATATTGGGATGGATAAGGCCGCTTTTTTATATGTCGGCGATATTCGTGAAGACGCCGAGTCGGGTGTTTATCCTTTTTCTGATTTAGATCGAGATGAACCCCTTTCGGAATCTGATGATCAAGAAGAAAAATTTTCTCACTCCTCTAATAAAACGCCCATTCAAGATTTACTAAAAGAAGGCCAATCTATATTAGTGCAGGTCGCGAAAGATCCGCTAGGGACAAAGGGCGCCAGGCTAACGACGCATATTTCTTTACCAGGTCGTTTTATAGTTTATTTACCGACGGTACGACATTTAGGAATTTCAAGACGGATTGAAAGCGAAGCTGAGCGCGAAAGACTGCGCCAATTAGTGCAGACCATGTCGCCTCAAGGTGGAGTTATTGTCCGAACAGCCGGCGAGGGAGCCTCTGCTGAACAATTGCGAACCGATATAGATTATTTAGATCGAATTGCAAAAGACATTTTCAAAAATTACGAAAAGAAAAAATCACCGGGACTTATTCATCAAGAGCCAGATGTAGAACTTCGCGCTCTTCGAGATTTAATGAGTGAAGATGTGGCTGCCGTGTGGGTGGATGATTTTGAAATTCATAAAAAAGTTTCTAAATTTGTTTCGCAATTAATGCCTAAATTTAAACAAAACGTCATTTTTTATCAAGACAAAAAACCACTTTTCGATCTTTACGATATTGATATGGAAATTTCGCGCTCTCTCGATCGCAAAATTTGGCTTAAGTCCGGTGGCTACATTGTTATTGATGAAGCTGAAGCCTTAGTCGTCATTGATGTCAACACAGGCCGTTTTGTTGGCAAAAAAGATCTTGAAGATACTATTCTTAAAACCAATCTTGAAGCCATTCGAGAGATTGCTCATCAATTAAAAATTAGAAATTGCGGCGGCATTATCATTATTGACTTTATTGATATGGAAAAAGACTCGCATCGTGAAAAAGTCATGGATTGCCTCCGAGAAGAGCTTGTCAAAGACCGGGCTCGAACGAATGTTATTTCGATGTCTCAGCTAGGTTTGGTTGAAATGACTCGAAAACGCATTCGGCCAAGTCTTATTAAAACTTTATGCGAACCTTGCACCTACTGCGATGGCAAAGGTTACATTAAGACAAAAGCCACTGTATCCAACGAAATTTTCCGTGAGCTTGAACGAGATCTTCCCACCTTTGAGAATAAAAAAATTAATATCGTTATTCACTGTCATGCCCAAGTGGTGGACTGGATTTATGAAGTCGAAGGTGAAACTTTAGAACATATCGAGAAAAAAATAGGGCGTTCAATGGCTTTCAAAATTGAACCAAACTACCATCATGAGCAGTACGAAATTTTCTTTGTCTAAAGCAATATTGACGGATGAGTTGACCAGGAGCCTCATTTTTAAGCAAAATCAGATGGGATTAAGAATTACCAAATTATCTGCAAGTAGCTGAAAATACTTAAATAAAATAAATCAACTCGAGAAAATTGAAAATTTCTTAAGCCATTTCTAACAATCATTCAAAAAGCTGTTGCGGGAAATGAAATATGAGAACATTCTAAATTCCCTTTAAATCAGCATTTTAATTGACAAAACCTGGTGCAAGGTGGCATTTACCATTGGCTATTCCTAAGTGGAGGTTTTCATGTACGCCGTTATAATTACCGGTGGGAAGCAATACACAGTTAAACCTGGTGACAAAATTCAAGTTGAAAAACTTGATCAAAAACTTGGAGCTGAATTTGATATCAGCGAAGTGTTACTGGTTGGTGGTGATGCAACTCATATGGGTCAGCCGTTGGTTAAAAATGCAAAAGTAACTTGTGTAGTTACCAAGCAGGCTAAAACTCGCAAAGTGATCGTTTTCAAAAAGAAACGTCGTCACTCATTCCGAAAATTTAAAACTCACAGACAAGAATTCACAGAAATCTTTGTTAAGTCGATCACGACTCCTGATGGAAAAGTGACTAAGACAGATGAGACTCCGAATGTGATGGATATGGCCGCAGTTCGCATCGCGCGAATTGAGTCCAAAAAAACAGCTCGTTTAGAAGCTCTGGAACATTCAAAGTCTGGATTAACTGAAGCTAAGCCAACAGCTAAAAAAGCCACTTCAAAAAAGAAAATTGCTAAAAAATCAGCTCCTAAAAAGAAGTCTGGCGGAACTGCTAAGAAAAAAACTGGCGCAAAAAAAGCAGCTAAAAAAACAAGTAAGAAAGCTTAAGACGGAGGCATACGATGGCATCGAAAAAAGCGGGTGGTAGTACCAGGAATGGTCGTGATTCTCAAAGTAAAAGATTGGGAGTTAAGCGATTTGGTGGCGAAACTGTTAAATCTGGAACAATCATTGTACGTCAACGTGGCACTAAATTTCATGTTGGTAACAACGTAAAAATTGGTCGCGACCATACAATTTATGCTGTGGTTGAAGGGATTGTTAAGTTTGAGCGTGAAAATAAAGAACGTTTCAAAATCAGCGTTTACCCTAAAGGCAGCCCTCTTTTAGCTGCAAAAGCAGGATAAGCATTGTTCTAAATTCAAAAAATTTAAAAGAGGGAGCCTTTTGGCTCCCTCTTTGTTATTGAGGATCTACTTATTGAGGATCTATGAAATTTATTGATGAAGTTGAAATTCGAATTGCTTCTGGTCACGGTGGCGCTGGCGCTATTACTTTTCGTCGGGAAGCAATGACTCCCAGAGGTGGACCCGATGGAGGAGATGGTGGCAAAGGTGGAGATCTTATTCTTCGCACTTCACAGCATCTCAATTCCCTGGTGGATTTTAAATCTACAAAAAAATATTTGGCTCCTGACGGCGAGCCGGGATCTTCAGCTAATTGTTCTGGTGCTCAAGGGCAAGATTTGATCTTGCTGGTGCCTGAAGGAACCATCGTGCGAAATATTGATGGGGAAATTCTTGTGGATCTGACTGGCATTTCTGAATATGTGCTGCTTAAGGGTGGCCGCGGAGGAAAAGGAAATACTTTCTTTAAAACTTCTGTGAATCAAGCTCCTGATTTTGCTCAGCCAGGCGAAGAAGGCGAACATAAAAATGTTATTTTAGAATTAAAGTTAATTGCTGATGTAGGAATCATTGGTTTTCCTAATGCGGGAAAATCAACTTTGATTTCGCGTATATCTGCAGCAAAACCTAAAATTGCAGATTATCCCTTTACAACTTTAACTCCACATCTAGGTGTTGTTCGTATCAGTGATGAGATTTCTTTTGTCGTTGCTGATATTCCAGGACTAGTTAAAGGAGCGCATCAAGGAGTCGGCCTTGGAATTCAATTTTTGAAGCATATTGAAAGAACCAGGCTATTTGTGCACATGGTTGATATCTCAGGAGTATCAGGTCGTGAGCCATTGCAAGATTACTTGGATCTTAATTATGAAATTGAGATGTACGACAAAAATAATAAAGACAAAGAAGGTTTTTTTCCACTTTCGGCTCGCGAGCAAATTATTGTATTAAATAAAATGGATACGGTGCAACCAGCGCAGCTTGAAAAATTTAAAAATGAATTTAAAAAGAAAACGGATAAGGTTCCTTTTGTTATCTCTGGGGTAACAGGGAAAAATATCAAAGAGTTGATTCAAGAAATCACGAACCGCTTGCTAGCTACAAAAAAGGAAAAGTCATGAGAGTCGGAATTTTCGGCGGAAGTTTTAATCCGCCACATAATGGTCATATTAATAGCTTACAAACAGTTCATAAAAAACTAGGCATCGATAAGATTTATGTCCTTCCTAATATGCAAAATCCACTCAAAGTCCCAGTTGAGGGTCCAACCCCTGCTCAACGTGAAGAAATGGTGAAGCTGGCTTTAAGTTCCTATGGAACAGCTTTTGAGGTTGATAACCAAGAAATCAACCGTGGTGGTTTAAGTTATACGATCGATACAATTCTTGCTTATCGAAAAACCGTCGAAGCAGAAGATTTGTATTTGATCATTGGGGCGGACAATCTAGAAAGTTTCAATGAGTGGAAAGAGTATAAAAAAATTCTTTCGGAGTGCAATTTAATTGTTACCACTCGCCCTGGATTTCATATTCCAACGGATGAGGACGAGCTGCCAGGTTATCTAAAAGATTTGGTCGAAGAGTATGATTTTAATTTTCTTGAACTTAAAACCGGAAGAAATATTCAGTTTATAACTTTGGAAGATATAGAAGTTGCTTCCAGCGAACTTCGAAAGGCTCTTCGCACAGGTAAATCCGTACAAAAACATTTATCACTGCAAGTTGAAAACTATATTAAAGATCAGGGACTTTATAAACCGATGGGTGATCGTATCGGTGATTTTAAAAAATTTACTGATTTCTGCGGACAGGCCTTGTTTGATAAAAAAGCAATTGCGGTGATGGGCTATGATCTGCGAGAACTTTCTGCTCCTACGGAGTATGCACTGATCGCATCTGGAACAAGCACTCGGCATGCTTCTTCGCTTGCAGAGCATGTGGCGGACCGAGTGAAAGAAGAGTATGGCGTCCTTCCGCAAGGCATCGAGGGCGTTGCTGAAGGACGGTGGGTTGTTTTGGATTACGGATCATTGATGATTCATTTATTCTATGACTTTGTAAGAATCGAATATTCGATCGAAAAATTATGGAAAGATGGCAAAGACTTGGGACTTCTTGATAAGACCCTTAAGAAATAAATTATGCAGACGTCGGTTCTGTGTATTTTATCGGAAAGTCCCGCTTGGTTAAAAGAAATCCAAGAGGTTTATGTTAAAAAAATTAAACCTTTTGGCGCTTTTGAAATTAAAGAAATAAAACCTAAAAAACATGGCCGTGATCAGGCCGAGTTTAAAAAATCAATTGAATCTGAATTACTGTTAGCCCAAATCAAAGATCAAGATTTTGTCGTTTTACTAGATGAAAATGGAAAAGACTTAAACTCGATTGAGTTTTCAAAAAAAATGGAGCGTTGGAATAATTCGGGTAAAAAACGATTGGTGTTTTTAATTGGTGGAGCTTACGGAGTCTCGAATGAAGTTAAAAATCGAGCTCAAGATAGCCTTCGTCTTTCTACGTTAACAATGAATCACTGGATGGCCCAAGCCGTTTTACTAGAACAAATTTACCGCGCCCATGCAATTCAAAACGGCCTCCCTTACCATAACAGCTAGGTCTCATTTTTGCTGACCTGAAATTCATGTCTTTAATAAAAAAAATTTGGAACTACGAACCACGAAGCTGTCTGAAGTGCGGATCTTTTGCAGTCAACAAAAGCCTCTTTTGCAATTACTGTTTTTCGGAACTTTATGAACCAGGCGAATCTTTGTACTTTAGAAACGATCCTGTAGAGACTTTTTATCTGTTCAATTGGATTCCAATGGAAAGTGATAGCTTGTCCTTTTTATTGCGACAACTTAAGGGCAGCCAACAGATCATCGCATGGCGCTACTATGCTAAACTTTTTTGGAAAGAAATCTATGTACATAATATTCTGCAATTTGAAGGAAAAGATGTTCTTTTAGTACCAAGTCCCAGCAAGTTTCCAGGACAGCCAGACCACGCAGAGATTTTTTGCAAGAATTTGTCAGAATTTTCAGGCATACCTATGGCTTCGATTTTACAGAGAAAAGATGTTAGCGAGCAAAAAAAGAAGCGAAAAAAGGATCGTTTGAATGACAGAGTAAAGCTGATTGAAAATTTTTCAGCAAATAACATAAGTGGAAAGCACGTCATATTTGTCGACGACATCCTTACTACTGGCGGAACAGCATTGGCCGCGCGAAAGGCACTAGGGGTAGTAAAAAACTTCACGGTATGGTCCCTAGCTTCGAGGGCCTTTGGTTGCGAATAAAGGCCTTTTCTGCTATAAAATTTAATGTCTAAAGCTCTTCTGTTTTGTATTTTTTCAGTTCCATTTCTCGTCTTTGCAAAGACTTCTTCATTACTTGAACAGACTTTAAAAAAATATCAAAGAACAAAAATGGTTTCTATGAAAGTTGAAAAAACGGTGGTGTCCGAAATTCTTTCCAAAGAAACAGTCTATTCAGGAAGTATTCAACTTTCTAATGGAAAATTTAGATGGGAAAATGAAACTCCAGAAAAGACATTACTGCTTTTTGATGGAAAAACTTTATTTAATGTTCAGTATCCTCCGAAGGAATTCAAAAGCGGTATTCAAGTGGCTAAATCTAAAATTAGCGAAAAAGAAAAAAATAAAATTTTGATAGCATCACTCTTAAGTCCTAGCGAATCAAAATCAAAATTTAAAGTTTTAAAAGAAAAAAAAGGACCTGTTTTAACGGAATTAGAAATTCAACCAGAAGCAGATAATTTACAGATCAAAGATTTAGTTATTTCCATTCATTCCAAAGCACAAAAAATTCAAAATATTTCTTACAAAGACGACGTAGGAAATTTAACCAAAATGGCTTTTTCAGAAATTAAATTTCAATCAAAAGCTGATCCTAAGTTATTTCAATACAAGATCCCGAAAGATGCACAGGTTACAAACTTATGAAAATAGCGAATGTTAAAAATGATATTAAAGATATTAAAAAAGTTCATTTTATTAGCTTGGGATGTCCCAAAAATTTAGTGGATAGCGAAATTATGGCAGGCACTCTTTTAAAGGATGGCTACCAAGTCGTTAGTGATGAAAAAGACGCCGATACTGTTGTGATAAATACCTGCGGTTTTATTGAAGATTCAAAAAAAGAAAGTATTCAAAGAATTCTGGATATGGCGCAGTTAAAAAAAGAAGGCTCACTGCAAAACATCGTTGTCGCAGGCTGCCTCACTCAAAGATACAAAGATGATTTAGTCGATGGCTTACCCGAAGCTGATCTTTTTGTGGGTTCTGGAGAATTTCAAAATATTGGCAAAATATTAAAAAACTACCAATCCGGTGATAAAACCAAAAATTTTTTTAATCTACCAACTTATTTGCAACAAGAGGGCACACCAAGAGTAAACTCTCAACCCGGTCACCGAGCGTATATTAAAATATCTGAAGGTTGCCTGAAGCGATGTTCATTTTGCGCCATTCCACTGATTCGAGGAAATTTGCAGTCTCGAACGATTGCAAATGTTATTAACGAAGCCAAACTTTTAGCAGCAGGTGGAGTCAAAGAACTGATCGTCATATCTCATGATTTCACAGATTATGGCTGGGATTTGCGACGTAAAGATCCTGCAGCTATTGAAAACCCCGTCGCTTTGCTGAAAGCACTAGCTGAAGTGGATGGAATTCAATGGATACGAGTGCTTTATCTTTATCCAGATGGAATCACGCCTGAGATGATTCAGCTTATAAAGGGCAATAAAAAATTCGTAAAATATTTTGATATGCCACTACAGCATATTAATAACGATGTTTTAAAACGAATGAACCGTAAAATGACCAGAGAAGAGATTTCTGAAGTATTAACTAATATTCGAAATGAAATTCCAGAAGCTGTGATTCGAACGCAGTTTATTGTGGGTTATCCTGGGGAAACAGAAGAAAATTTTGAAGAACTCCTTAAGTTTGTCGCCGATCAAAAATTTGATCGCGTCGGTTCATTTATTTATTCTCCTGAAGAAAATACTCCTGGTGGAAAAATGATCGATCAAATTGAAGATGAAGTAAAACAAAAAAGGTTTGATGCCCTGATGTCAGTGCAGCAGAATATCTCGCGTGAAAAGCATAAAGAATTTATTGGTAAAACAGTTGAGGTTTTAGTTGAAGGCTATAGCGAAGAGACGGAGCTATTACTGCAAGGACGAACATCTCAGCAGGCTCCAGAGATTGATGGAATTGTTTTGATTAACTCAGGGCTAGCCAACGTGGGTGATATTGTGAAGGTACGAATCACTGATTCTATGGAGTATGATTTGATCGGGGAGATCGATGAAGAAGCATTTGCTCCTTTGGTTCAGTAGCTTAGGGGCTGCTTATGAAGCGGCTGATAGAGCAAGTCGTCTTGAGGCCGTCATATTAGAACTTTTTCCTTTCAGTTCTAAAGGGCATTTGCTTTTAGAAATTCCGACTGATTTAGATGTGACTCAGTTTTTATTGAGTCTTAAATCAAAAGTTGAAAAATCTGAAGTTTTTATTGATTTGCCTGACAAAGTACTTAGCAGCTATTTAAGCCTTTCAAATCCTCCTCTTGGCGAAGATCTTTTAATTTATGAAGAACATTTTCTGGGCGATACATTGAGAATAGCTGTAGAGGCTTCCAATTTTGGCTTAGAACTTCTTGATTTGCGCTTTATGAGGGACACAACGGGACATTCTTATTTTATGGCCACAGGTTCGCTTGAACTTTGTGGAGAATTTGTTCAGCACGTAGATGGATCATCAGGCAAAGTCACTCAGATTCATCAACCAAGCGCAGGACTTCGCGAATTTTTTCCTTATCAGTAATATGAAAGGCATTCCTAATAAGTACAATTGTCGGCAAGCTCTTGATATTTATCAGCCCATTCTTTTGGGCCACTAGAGCGAAGGCTGGCTTGTGCACGACGGACATGAACCGCAAAACTGCGATTTATGCCACAAAGTTTTTTAAAAGCCTTGTGAGCCTCATCAATCTTTTGGATCTGAAAAGCCGAATTTGCAAATCCTAAAAGGCATTTGTCTGATTTCGCATTATGTTCAACGCATATTTTATAAACTTTAAACGAATCTATAAAATTCTTATCAGTATCTAAAAAATCACCATATTGAAGGGCCACCACCTCCGATTTTGGAAATTTAGCTGAAGTGCTTTTAAAAATTTCTTTAGCTTTATCTTTATTCCCATTCTGCAAAACGACAATTCCCAAATTAATGTGGTTTTCAGCAATAGATGAATCTTTCTGAATCGCCTGCCGACAATATTTTTCTCCCAGTTCTGCAAAGCCGTCCTTGGTATTAACTTGGCAAAGTCTTGTTAGAATTTCTGTTAAGGGACCAAAAACTTGCAGCATATCTTGATAAAGAGCTCGTTGCTCATAAAGATTTTTTCTTTTTTCATAGATTTCTGCAATGCTGAGATAGGAGGGAAGGTATTTAATATTTCTTTCAAGAGTTTTTTTAAAACTTTCAAGGGCTTCTTTATCCTTTTTTTTCAGCACATAGGCTTTGCCCTGATAATGATAAGCTTCAAAATCTTTTGGATTTCTTGATATTAATAAATTTGATAATTTTAAAAGATCATCAGCTTGGCCGAGTTCATTTTGACTTCGAAGAAGAATATGAAAATCATTTTTTTGAAGGCTGTCGATAAATTTCCAAAGAAGGCTTGGAATTTTAGAAAAATCTTTCTTTTCAAAATAAGCATGAGCCAGTGCACTTGCTGACTTATAATCTGTAGAATCTTTTTTAACTTTTGGTTCTAAGATTTTAATTTGTTCATCCGGAGATATCTTGGGGGCTTCAATTGTAGGCTTTGGCGCTAGAATTTCCTCAAACTCTAAAAACTCATTTTCTTCAAGACTAAAGGCGGGTAATGTGACCCATATTGAGACAAAAACCAGCAAAAAGGTTCGCCTAAAGTAAAGACTTAGCAGAAGTGGTATCGCAGTTAATCCCAGCATTACTTCTGTATGATATATTTAAAAAGAGTGAAATCACTACAGGAATCTCATAATAAAAAGTGGAAGTTGGCTGATCGGTCAGGTCAAGCCACGATGGAATATATTTTATTACTAGTGATCACAGTGTCTTTAATCTTATCTTTGACGGGTCAATTTTTTACTCCCTTTAAACGCTTTATAAATAACTACATGGGCGACTACGTTTCTTGCTTACTAGAGACTGGAGAGTTTCCATCTACAGGTGGATCTGCAACAGACAGCGAATGCGATTTTAAATTTGAACCTGCAACTTTAGCGAATGGGCGTCCACCTGCACAAACTGGAAATCGTCCCAATGATGAAATCAGTAACGAAAATTCAAGAGATCGAAATAGCGGCAGTAGTGGCAGCAACGGTGCACAGGGAAGTTATGCAGGTTCTGCTGGTCGTAATGAAAGTTATCTTAGTGGACCACCGCCACGTGTTAGCAGCGGAGATACTGCGGGCGCAAGCAAGGTTGTAGAAATTTCAATTGGTTCTGGTGAAGAGTCTGGATTTAACACTGCTGGTACGACAAGTGCTTATAATTCAACCTCGGCAAGTCGTCCAAAGCCGGTTATTAGTTATGGATTAACGACTGGTGAGCAGAAAAAAGTCGAAGAAGAAAAAAAGGGTGCCGCTAGAGTGATTGCAAGTGATTTGCCGGGAAAACCTTCTAAAAAAGTGCTTCTTAAGCCCAGCACAAGCGCTGATGTGATCAAAGATGAAAAGATCGAAGAATGGAATCTTGGCGATTATTTTCGTTTTTTGCTTATTGCTGCGATCATTATTCTTTTGATTGCAGTCATTGGTGGTCAGGCTGCAAAGCTTTCAAAAAGTTGGGAGTAAAATTCTTCGCGCAGTGCTCCTAGAAAATTTTTTTAAACCCCGATTATGTTCTTGAAGTAGTTCGGCTCTTGTTTCATACATGGGCCTTCCGGGGGGAACATTTGAATCAGATTATCGAAATTAATGCCAAGAAGGTATTTCGTCTGGAGGATGCACAAAGTTTACTACCTGTGCTCCATCGCATGACAGAAGTTGCAGATAGCAAGATTCGTTGTTTGTTACAAAAGCTTGATACCATTGAAGACCGAGAATCTGTTATTGCGCAAGATCTCGAAAAAGAAATCGATCTCAATATCAGACAGTGGCAGCAGAAAATCGAAAAGCTAGGCGGTCGTCCGCAAGGACTTTGGTTGATCGATTTTGATAATGGAGAAGGATACTTTTGTTGGAAATTCCCTGAAAGAAAGATAATGTTCTTTCACGGCTACCACGATGGTTTTTCTGGAAGAAAAGCCCTATTTAACAACGAGGAAATTTGCAAAGAAGAACACAAATTCCAAAATTAAATTCAAAATTAGGCTCTAAATTAGAGCCAAGAATCGGTGTTGCGCAAATCAATCCAACTTTGGGTGATTTTGAAGGTAATAAAAATAAAATACTAGAAAGTATTCATCGAGCCAAAGAAATGAAATGTTCTGTGGTCGTATTTCCCGAATGCAGTCTTTTTGGATACCATCCCTTTGATCTTTTAGAAAGATCTGAAGAAGTAGATCGCCAAGAAAAACAATTTTCTGATCTTTGCAAAAAAATCCCAGGTGACATTGGAATCGTTGTTGGTCTTATCACTCGAAATAAAAGCTTGCGTGGTAAGCCGTACTTTAATTCTGCCGCTTTTCTAGAGAAAGGCAAAAAGCCTAAAATATTTAATAAGCAACTTTTGCCCACAGGAGATGTTTTTGATGAAGCTCGTTTTATTGAAGCGGGTGATCTTTCAAATAACTTCTTTTCTTATAAAGGTAAAAAGTTTTTTATCACCATTTGTGAAGATATTTGGGCGTGGCAATTTCCCAAAGAACGAAGCCCCTATAAAGAGAATCCTTTAAAAAAAGTTGTCCAAAAACTTGGTCGTAAGAAAATTGATTTAGTCATTAATATCAGCGCTTCGCCTTATTTTTTAGATAAAATTAAACTTCGAGAACGTGTGACACTAGCGACAGCTAAGCTTTTTAATGCCCCAGTTTTATATGCAAATTTAGTTGGAGCTCAAGATGAAATTATTTTTGATGGACAAAGTTTTTTAATGACACCCAATGGAAAAAAACCTTTTCAGTGTTTGGCGTTTCAAGAACATTTAAATGTTTTTGATTTGAAGACTTATGAATCTTGGCAGCAGCCTGTAGCACTTAAAAAGTCAGAAGAGTTGCATAAGGCTTTGGTTTTGGGAATTAAAGATTTTTGCGCCAAAACGGGCCTTGAGAAAATTCATTTAGGTCTTAGTGGTGGTATAGATTCAGCTGTCGTTGCTTGTCTTGCAGTGGATGCGTTGGGGCCGGCAAAAGTTTTCGCATTAGGACTACCGGGCCCTTATTCTTCACCAGAAAGTTTGTTATTAGCCAAGAAAATGGCAAAAAATTTGGGGATTAATTTTAAAGATATTTCTATAGTTGATACCTATGAAAAAGCATTGAATAGTTTTTCTAAAGCTTTTGATTTTAATGGCTTCAGTCTTGTGAGCGAAAACTTACAAGCTCGTCTTCGCGGTCTTTTTCTCATGGCCTACTCTAATAAAGAAAATAGTTTGCTGCTGACGACAGGAAATAAATCTGAGTATGCAACCGGATATACTACGATGTACGGAGATATGTGCGGAGGACTTGCTCCTATTGCTGATCTTACTAAGGGTCAGGTTTATGGTTTGGCTCATTATTATAATTCCCAGTTGGAGTTAATACCTCAAGATATTATAGATCGCGCACCGACAGCCGAGCTTCGACCTGATCAAAAAGATCAGGATACGCTGCCGTCCTATTCTCAGTTAGATAAAGCAGTAATCAATTTAGTGGAAAAACAAAAACCAGCTCGAAGTGAAACTGAAAAATGGCTTCTAAAAAGTTTATTCAAAAGCGAATTTAAAAGATGGCAAGCCCCGCCGATTTTGAAAATTTCAAGTCATTCGTTTGGCCGAGGTCGAAGATATCCGGTCGCTAGTTGTAATGGGTCTTAAAAATTTACTAAATCTTAACTTAAAAGAGACCTAGTAAATCAAGTTGCTTAGGCTGTCTTATGATTTGTGGAAAACGAAATTCTGGTTTACCCGTCAGGGCCACTAAATTCTCTATTTTTGGGGCTTGGCCTCCAACAGAAATTCTTTTGATCATTTCCAAGAAAACATTACCGCAATAAGTGGCATCTTGCTCAGCTCTATGAAAATCGGTGGCAGAAACTTTTAAATGCTGAACCAAGGTTCCTAGTTTGTAGTTAGCTAAGCCTGGGAAAACTTTTCTAGCAATAGGAAGAGTATCAATGACGATTCCACGTGGAGCGATCATTTCAAATTTCTTAAGATCTGCAGTTAAAAACTGAGTATCAAAGGGAGCGTTATGTGCGACCATAATGTCATCGGCACAAAACTCTGCAAAGGACTCAAGAACAGATTCAATTTTAGGTTTGCCTTTCACCATGGCATCGGAAATTCCATTCACCGCGGAGGCACCTGGAGGAATGGGTCGCATGGGATCAATTAATGTTGAGTAAACGGATTCAACAATACCATTAACGAAGCGCACAGCTCCAATTTCGCAAATTTGATCAACGCCGGGGACAGTTCCTGTAGTTTCTAAGTCAAAAGCTATGAAGTTCATAAAATCCTTGATACACAAGAGTCAGGGGACGTTCAACAAATTATGGCATCAAAGGCAAAAGTTCCATGCACCATTATTATTAAGATAGATCATAAGAAGCTTGAAATTCAAGCAGAGAACCAAGCTTCGATTCTTGAGTTAGCTCTTGATCATAAGGTTCAAATAGAACACAGCTGTGGCGGTTTTGCGACCTGTGGGACTTGTCGGGTTATTGTGGAAAAGTCTGTGGAAAAGCTAATCCCTCGTGAAGGTTTAGAGCTTGAAATGGCTCAAGAGCGCGGGTTTGCAGCCAATGAACGACTTTGCTGTCAGATAGTACCTGTGCATGGCTTGGTATTAAGGGTTCCTAAGGGGTCACTATAAATGGGTTTGTGTAAATCCAAGTGATCCATTTTTTAGCGTCAGGAAGTGGGAGAGTGGGGCTGACTCGCACTTGCACTCGGTAAGATCCTGGCTCTTTAATATTTATATCCGGTTCAGAAGAATTGAAGGTCTCATAACGAATACCATTTCGATAAGTCACAACTTCAAAAAACTCTAAAGGCTCTACTGGGATTCGAACCTTAAGCACTAAATTTTTACTAAATTTAATTTTTGAACCCATGGGATACACACGGCCGTTATCCTCGATAAAAGCATTAAAGCCTTTAGGATCGCCAATCTCATCAAAACTTAAATAAAATTGCCCATCTTTTAAAGCTGAAAATATTTTTTCACGATCTGTTGTCGTATTGCCCGTCAACTCAGATTTTAATAAAAGATGATTTGTGAATAATTCGAAAGATCTTTGGTAGCTGGGAAATTTTATCAAGTAATTTGCTAAAGGAATCGCTCGAGCCGAGGCCTCAGCTCCAGCAAAACCAATCATACTTCTTTCTTGGGATAGTTTATCTAGAAGTGCTAGCTCTTCTGAAGGTTCAGAAAAAAGTCTAAGTAAGGCCAAGCGATTATTAAATGGATAAATAAGCAAACTCCACAATGTTGAAATTTTAGAAATTTCCCAAGCTCGGTTAGAAAGACCTTTAATATTTAAAAGTTCAAATCCATCCATGCCTAGTGGAAATTCTCCACTCCAAGTAAAACCAACTTTGTAAGGATGAGCCAAAATCACCAAGCTATCTTTGTTGGCACCTTCTTTTTGAGAAAGTAAATCTGCCATTTTTACTTGAGATTCGCCAAGATTTGATCCTAAGGTTTCTTTTTTTAATGAATAATAAATTAATCTAGAATCCAAATAGCTAATTTTATTTCCAACAAATACAAGAGTATTGCCGTGATAACCTTCTAATTGGTTAGGAGAATTAAAAGTATTTAGATCAGTTAAAATTAAAAAATCCAGCTTAGCAGCCTTAGCCGCGGTTATGACTTCTAAGGGTTGACTTGATCCTAAGCTCAGATCTGTATGCACATTGATCACGCCGTTGTAGTCATAAAAGCCCGGGGGATTTTCTTTTCTTAGTTGTTTGGGAATGACACTTAATTGAAAAGGAGAGATATAAAATCCGTAAATAAAATAAGAAATGAGTAGTATTGATAACCAGATCCAAATTTTCATGGATTGTCTTTCTTGCTAATTCTTAAAACTATATGCTTTTGATTTATCTTTTGCACCTCTTCTATGGACCAACCCTCTAACTGCACCCAGTCAGGAATATTATTCCCTGGCTCCTTGATTAAATAAAAAATTGAAGTCGAAGGCAGGCCAGCCTCTAATTCATCAAAAAAATCAAACCGTCCACTGTCTTTTAGTTTATAAACTGGTTTTTGACTGTTCCACCATAAAAGAGAAGCCAGCTGGTAGGTACTGGCATAAAGAGGTGAAAATTCGTAAGGAAGTTTTGAAAGTAATTTTACTTGCGAAGGCTCATCAATTTTTTGATTTAATGCAGGGAACATGTCAGTTTGAATAATGACTGCGATCAAAGTGTAGATCGAAATCCAGTAGAGACTATTACTTAAGATTACTTTTTTAGAAACAGCCTGAATACTTAATACAAAAAGACAGGGAAAGAAAATGGAGGGCCAGTTCAATTCGACGGGACCTCTAAAAGAAGAAACTAAGAAAAATAAGAATCCGCCATAAGCTAAAAATAAGAATGTTTTGTTAAAATAAATTTTTTCTGCCTTTAGCGACCAAAATAAATTTAGGGGAAACATAAGCAGTAAAGTTCCAAAAATATAATCGGCAGTCCAGCGCCATTGCCACGTACCAGCAGCTAATCCATGTTCAAGCTGAAATTGGAAAGATCGAAAACTATTGAGCCAATTCCATATCAACACTGGCGACGAAACCAAAAGTCCAAAAATAATAATCCCCATCAAATTTTTAAAACGAAGGGGCGCTTTAATGTTTTCTTTAAGAACAAATACAGCTAATAAAAAAGCGGGAATGACTATGAGGTATTTAGATAAAAATCCAAAACCTAGGAAAGCACCGAAGGCACAGTAGTTATGAAATTGGGATTTTTCTAAACATTTAAAGAAAAAATAAAGACTCCCAGAGAAAAAGAAAAACAACGGAGTATCAGGTAAAACCAAAATCGGCCCAAGTCCCATCAATGGGCAGAATAAGCAAAGAATCAACCAGCCCAAAATTTGTTTGTTGCTAAGAAGTGATTTAAGAAATTGGAACCAAAATAAAAAACCTAAATGAAATAGGATAAGTGAGGGCCAGCGGATTAAAGGAAGAGGAAGAACAGAGCCGAATTTAAAAAGCCAAGCTACAAAAGGAGGATGATCAAAGTAGCTAAGCTGTGGAAAATGAGACCAGACCCAATAGTAAGCTTCGTCGGCGCTAAGGGGAAGGGCGGTGGCCAACAAAAGTTTTATAAATAAACTGACCCACCATACCTTTTTATAAGAAGTCATCAGTAGGTGAGCTTAATTGACTTTCCCAAGTCTCCAGGAACGCCCAAGTCTTTTCCATTAAGGATCATGTTTACCGCGCCGCCATTATTAATGTTAAGTTTTAATCCAGCTTTACTTTTAAAAGTGTGAATTTGCTCGGGTTCCAATTTAATTTTTTCTACTTTCCCTGCGCCAGTGGCATATTCAATCTCAACGCTATCAAGAGCTTCAACAATTAATTCAAGTGGTTTTGCTTCCTTGGCAATTTCTTTAGCAGGCTCTTTTATAACTTCTTTAGGCTTTGGCGGATCAACAGGCTTAGCAACTTCCACTGGATTGGCAACGACAACAGGAGCTACTAAGGCCGGAACGACAGGAGCAGGAGTTGGCGGCTTCTGAATTAAAACTTCTTTTGTTGTTGGTTCTATGACTGGAGGAATTGTTGTGACAGGAGTGACAACTGGGACTTCTTCTATCGTTATGATGGGGGTAGAAACTGGATTTTGTTCTATAGGTTTTACATCGACTGCGGTCACTTCGGCTTCGCGCTGATAACGATCAATCACTTTCATAGTGACTAAAATAAGTCCTGCTAAGATCACTCCAATTAATGAAAAAATTAAGCCCTTAGTTGTAGAGCTTTCTTCCAAAGATGTTTTCTTTTCTTTTTTTGGAGATTCATTTTTATGTTTAAGCGCAATAGGCGCTGGCGCCGGAAGAATAACTAAATTTGGCTTCGAGTCTCTTTTAAATTCTTGGACAGTTTCTTTTGTCGCTTCGACAGGAGTTTCTTTGATGGAAGCTTGAGGGCGCGTCGTACCCATTTCGTCTGCAAAAACCTTTAAGACGTCGTCGACGTTCAACTTTAAATAACCTGCATAACTTTGTACAAAGCCCCGCAAAAAAGTTTTAGCGGGCAGCCGTGTCGAATCGCCGTCTTCAATAGCCTTTAGAATTTTACTGTTTATCTTTAAAGAAAGACCGATCTCATGCAAAGAAAGCCCGCGAGCCTCTCGCTCTGTTTTAAGAATTTCACCGGTGCGTTTCATTTACGGCCCTTTCTTCAATAACTCGAGCATGGCGCGTGATTTATCACGGTACTGACCTTGTGGATAAAGTTTTAAGATTTCTTCAAATCGAGCCGCTGCTTTTTCGACTTGGCCTAAGCGGTAATAAGTTAAAGCACTAAAATAGTGAGGCTCATCAAAAAAGTTTTTTTGACAAAAGCCGATGGCATTATCTAAAACTTCAGAAGCTTTTTCATAATTTTTTAATTCAAAATAAGTTCGTCCTAAAAAACTATGTCCTGTACAGCTATCGCGCTGAAGCCCTACAGACTTAACAAAATGGTCTCGAGCTTTTTCATATTGGCTTTGATTAAAAAATACTAATCCTAAATTAAGATAGATTCGATCTTGACCAGTATAGGTTAAATCATTCAGGGCCAAAATAAGTTCTCCCTCAGCCTCTTTGTATTTGCCTTCTTCAATTAAGATTCGAGCTAAATTATTTCTGGCATCGGTGTAATTTGGATTTAATTTTAAAGCGCGTTTAACATGCTTTTCAGAAAGCGCATATCTTTCACGCATAAAATAAGTCAGACCTAAATTATTTTGTACAACGGGGTTATTGGGGTTTAACTTTTCGGCAATTAAAAATTCGCGCAAGGCCATGGGATAATTGCCTTGATCGTACAACGAAAGCCCCATTCGTTGATGTAAGTCCGACTGCTCCATTTTCTTATTTGAAGCGCAGCTTAAAAAACTTAAAAAAAGAAAAACTGCTAAAAGTTTCAACATTCTACAACGGTATCATGCCAGTCGAATCAGTCAACCCTAAGCTCTACTAGGGTTTCGACATGATCAGTTTGTGGGAACATTTCAAATGGCTGCACCCGAGTGATTTGATACTTCGGAACTAACTTATCTGAATAATTTTCGAGAGCTTTAAAAAAATAAGAAAGATCGCGGGCTAAAGAAACAGGATGACAGCTAAGGTACAAAATTTGTCGAGGCCGCATTTTTGCTAGGGATTCCATGACAAAAGAGGTTGTTCCCTGACGAGGAGGATCTAAGAAAACCAAATCATGCTTTTGAGGGGAAGATAGTTTGAAGAAAGCTTCGACATCAGAGGTCAAAAATTTCACACGCGGGAAGGACGTACTCAGCTTTTGAGCGCGATCAACAAGTTTTTTACTAAGCTCAACAGCCGTTAGTGGAGTTGAGGGAAATTTCTGAGCTAGGGGCCAGGTAAAATTACCAGAACCCGCATAAAGTTCTAAAATCGAGAAAGGAGAATGATCGATCCAAGCAAGAACAGTTTTGATTAAATCTTCGTTTTGAAAGCGATTCACTTGTGAAAAACCGACACCTTCTCCGGTTTCTTCGATATTTTCCCATTGTGCAACACCCTGCTCAGTTAAAAAAAGCTCGACTCGCTGTTGAGAATTTTTAATTGATTTACGAATTAAGGGAAATGACTGAGTTAAAATTTCTTCGCTAATAAGGCAATCACTGACATCGATGATCTGATGAGATTTTCTTTTTCGAAAACCCATCTGTGAGCCATCAAAGCTAAGCTGGATGCGATTTCTATAGCGCCAATTTAAAGGAGAAGAAATAATAGGTAAAACGGGGACATCAAAGCGTAAAAATTTTTTTAAATTTTCAGAGACTATAAGTTCTTTGTATTTAAGCTGTGATTTAGGATCCACGTGCTGCCAATTGCAGCCTCCACAGTCAAAATAATAAGAACAAGGAGGTTTTATTCGTTCAGAACTAGCTGTCAGAATTTGTTTAATTTCACCAAAAGCATGATTCGATTTTTGTTCGATGATTTGAATTAAAAGCTCATCTCCAGGCACACTAAATGGAACAAAAACAACTATTCCTTCATAGCGACCAAGGCCATCTCCGCCCACCGCTAATTTTTCAATTTTGAGAGGAATGGTTTTGCCAAGCAAAGAGTTTTTAGGCCCTTTGTTTGGCTTCAAACTTTTCATTAGATATTACAGATCTCTTGTTTTTCAAAAAACAGAGCTAATTCACGATTCGCTGATTCTAAACTGTCGGAACCGTGAGCTGCATTTTCACCAACGTTATCGCCAAATTTAAAACGAATTGTTCCAGGAGCTGCTTTTTTAGGATCTGTCGCGCCCATAATTTCACGGTTTTTTGCCACTGCATTTTCACCTTGAAGACACATTAACATCACTGGGCCAGAAGTCATAAAGCTAACAAGTTCGCCAAAGAAAGGACGAGCTTTATGTTCACCATAAAATTCTTCACACTTAGATCGAGAAATGACCTGAATTTTTGCAGCTGCGATCTTAAGGCCATTAGCTTCAAACATGCTGACGATATCGCCCAAGCAGTTTTTTTTCATGGCATTAGGTTTAATAATAGAAAAAGTTTGTTCAATAGACATAGATGCTCCTTTAAAAGATCTTTAGTTAGCCTACTTTAAGCTAGCTTTCAAGGTTGTTCCCAAATCAGCCGGACTGCGAGAGATCTTACATCCAGCAGCTTGCAAGGCTTCAAATTTTGCTTCTGCAGTTCCCTTGCCCCCACTTATAATGGCGCCAGCATGGCCCATTCTTTTTCCTGGAGGAGCCGAGGCTCCGGCAATAAAACATGTCACAGGCTTTTTGAACTCTTTTTTAATATATTCAGCCGCTTCTTCTTCAGCCGATCCACCGATTTCTCCAATCATAATGACAGCTTCAGTTTGAGGGTCAGCATTAAACATTTTTAAGATATCAATAAAGTTACTTCCGTTGACGGGATCTCCGCCAATTCCAACACAAGTTGACTGACCAAGACCTACTTGAGTGAGCTGAAAAACTGCTTCGTAAGTCAAAGTTCCAGAGCGAGAAACAACTCCAATGGGGCCTGGTTTGTGAATGTGACCCGGCATAATTCCAATTTTACATTGGCCCGGCGTAATCACACCTGGACAGTTGGGTCCAATCAAACGAGTTTTTCGACCTTCCATAAATCGTTTCACTTTCACCATATCAAGAACGGGAATTCCTTCGGTGATACAGATCACTAAATCAAGTTCTGCATCGACAGCTTCCATAATTGAATCAGCAGCAAACGGCGGCGGAACAAAAATCATAGAAACCTGACAGCCAGTTTCTTTTTTTGCATCTTGAACCGTATTAAATACAGGTAAATTGATATGCCTTGTTCCACCTTTTCCTGGCGTTACTCCGCCAACCATTTTAGTTCCATAAACCAAACATTGTTCGCTATGAAAAGTGCCTTGAGCTCCCGTAAGGCCCTGACAAATTACGCGGGTGTCTTTATTAATTAAAATTGACATTTATTTCCCCTTCACTGCAGCGACTGCTTTTTTAGCAGCATCTGTCAAATCGTCAGCTGGAGTGATATTCAAACCACTTTCGCGCAATAATTTTTTACCTAAATCAACATTGGTTCCTTCAAGTCGAACAATCAGTGGAACTTTTAAGCCCACTTCTTTAGAAGCAGCAATAACGCCTTCTGCGATCACATCGCATTTCATAATTCCACCAAAAATATTAACTAAAATGGCTTTTACATTGGGATCTTTAAGAATAATTTTGAAAGCCGCTGTCACTTTTTCTTTGTTGGCGCCGCCGCCGACATCTAAAAAATTAGCGGGACTTGCTCCGTGCAATTGGATGATATCTAAAGTCGCCATGGCAAGACCTGCACCGTTAACTAAACAACCGATGCTTCCATCTAACTTAATAAAAGCCAGATCAAATTTTGAAGCTTCGATTTCAGTGGGCTCTTCTTCGTTAAGATCACGATATTCTGCGATATCGGCATGTCGATAAAGGGCATTAGAATCAAAATTCATTTTCGCATCTAAGGCAATAACATCACCTTCCTTAGTCACAACCAATGGATTAATTTCAGCCATGGAGCAGTCGGATTGGACAAAAGAATTATAAAGTCCCATAAAAAATTTCACAGCTTTATTGGCTACATCAGGAGACATACCAATTTCGAAAGCTAAAAGTCTTGCCTGAAATGCAGCCAATCCAATCACGGGATCAATATCTACTTTTATAATTGATTCAGGATTTTTTTCAGCCACGATTTCAATTTCTACGCCGCCTTCTGAAGAAGCCATCATAGTGATGCGACCGGTTTGGCGATCCACTAAGCAGGCCACATAATATTCTTTGGCAATATTGCAACCTTGTTCGATAAAAACTTTTTGAACTTTTTTTCCAGCCGGGCCCGTTTGATGAGTGACTAATGTCATACCGATAATTTGCTTAGCATACTGATGCACTTCATCAATAGATTTAGCGACTTTAACTCCGCCACCTTTTCCGCGTCCACCGGCATGTATTTGAGCTTTTACCACCCAAATAGATCCACCAATTTCTTTGGCTGCAGCCACAGCTTCATCCGGAGAATGGGCCACTTTTCCCTTAAGGGTTGTGACTCCAAACTTTCTTAAGATTTCTTTACCCTGATACTCATGAATGTTCATCGATTCTCCGATTTTAGTATTGTAATTTTCCTAAGGCGTCCACAAGTTCACGAACTGCCTTACCAGAGTTTTCAAGTCCAGCGCGTTCTTTATCATTAAGTTCTAATTCGATGACTTGCTCCATACCGCTGCCACCAAGCTTACAAAGAACACCAATGAAAAGACCCTTCATGCCGTACTCACCATTTAATTCAACAGCGCAAGGGAGAATTCTTTTTTGATCTTTCAAAATAGCTTCAGCCATTTGTACCGCTGATGCTGAAGGAGCATAATAAGCCGATCCAGTTTGTAAAAGCTTAACAATTTCGGCGCCACCATTAACAGCTCGTTGAACCAGTTGATCAATTTTTTCTGTAGGTAAAATTTCAGTCAATGGCACTCCGCCAACAGAACAATGACGAGGCATTGGTACCATTGTGTCGCCATGACCACCCAAAGTGAAGCCTTGGACATCTTTCACCGACACATCACAAGCTTCCGCAATAAAAGATCTAAATCTGGCTCCATCTAAAACTCCGGCCATTCCAATAATTCTTTCGCGGGGAAAGCCCGTCACTTGTTTACAAACATAAGCCATGGCGTCTAAAGGATTTGAAACGACGATAACAACAGACTGAGGAGCGTATTTTTTAATTCCTTCAGCGCAAGCTTTAACGATTTTTGCATTCGTCGCGAGTAAATCATCACGGCTCATGCCTGGTTTACGAGGAATTCCTGCAGTTAAAATCACAATATCTGAGTCTGCAATATCTGCATAATTGCTAGTTCCCGTGATGCGAGAATCAAATTGCTCAACCGGAGAAGCTTCAAAAAGATCTAAAGCCTTACCTTTTGCGGCCCCTTCGTTGATATCCAAAAGGACAACATCTCCGAGTTCTTTTTGAGCGGCCCAATGAGCTGCCGTCGATCCTACAAAGCCAGCGCCGATAACGGTAATTTTTTTTCGTTTATGAGCCATACAGAAACTCCTTAAGATTTTGAATTTAATTAATTTTTCGATTGCGTTTAAGGTCTCATTCAATCTTAAATCTAGATTGGTGACAAGTCTGTTTGAGGTGAGTCAATTGAGCCATGCCTTTGAAGTTAGAAAAGTAACAGTTCAGTTTAATGATCTGATTGTTTTAAATAACATCGATCTGCAAGTGCAGATGGGCGAATGTCTTGTTTTGGTGGGTCCTAGTGGTCATGGAAAAACTGTTCTCTTAAAACTGCTTGCAGGACTTATAAGTCCGCAATCGGGAGAAGTTTTAGTGAAAGGCCAAGAATGGAATGGCTTGCGCGGCGCAAAGAAGCTCGAAATTCTTAAAACCGTAGGAATGTTGTTTCAAAAAAATGCACTATTCGATTCTTTGACCTGTGAAGAAAATATCGCTTTTCCACTGCGAGAAACAACTCAACTGGGGCCAAGTGAAATTTCAGAAAAAGTTGATTTTTTCCTAGATGCGGTGGGAATTTCTCAGGCAAAAAATTTATTTCCTGATGAAATTAGTGGTGGCATGCAAAAACGATTAGGTATTGCTCGAGCTTTAGCTCTGGACCCTGAAATTATTTTTTACGATGACCCAACGGCCGGTCTAGATCCTATTACAAGTCGAAAAATTGTTGAATTAATTTTAGATCTTAAAAAAAGAAAAAACTCGACCGTCATCGCCATTACAAATGATATTCACCGAGCCTACCAAATGGCTGACCGAGTGGTGATGGTTGTCGATAAAGAAATTATTATCACCGGCAGTCCCGAGCAAACAAAAAAACATCCTGATTTGCGAGTTCATCAATTTATAAGAGGTGCGACCACAGGTCCTCTCACGGTTATGGGTTAAAATGATTGAATATAAAAACCTAGTCAAAAAATTTGGCGAGCGCACGATTCTAAAAGGACTCAGTCTTAAGATTGCTAAAGGTGAAATTCTTTTTATTTTGGGAACTTCGGGAACAGGAAAGTCAGTTTTGTTAAAGAATACGGTGGGGTTATTGCGGCCTGATTCCGGTGAAGTTTGGATTGATGGAGAAGAGACTTCTCATTTTACAGAAGAGCAATATCTGAAAATTCGAAAAAAATGTGGAATGGTTTTTCAGCATCCAGCGCTTTTTGACTCGCTCACAATTTATGAAAATGTAGCCTTTGGTTTGCGAAGGCATTTTCAATATTCAGAAGAAGTGATTCAACAAAAAGTCACTCAATCCTTACAGCTTGTTCAATTATCCGAAGTGGAACAAAAATTTCCTTCTCAAATTTCTTACGGCATGCAAAAAAGAGTCAGCCTGGCTCGTACGGTTGCGATTGAACCGCAAATTTTGCTTTTTGATGAACCCACAACCGGCTTAGACCCGGTGACAACCAATGCTGTGAATGACCTCATTCAAGATTTATCTCGAAAATTGCATACAACTTCCGTGGTCGTTAGCCATGATATGAATTGTGCTCTGGCGATTGCAGATCGAATTGTTGTCCTTGATAAGGGCGAAATCATGGCCGTGGGAACTCCCGATGAATTAAAAAAATCAACTCATCCCTTAGTTAAAGATTTTTTAGCCGAGGTCACGGAATGATAAAAGCAGGAATGGTCATAGTTGATAATTTTGGCCGTAATTTAATCTTTTTAAAAGAAATTTTGCAGACAATGGTTCAGTCATCAACCAGAGCAAAATTAATTTTTGAGCAAATTTGGCAAGTCACAACCCAAAGTCTTGCGACGACAGGAATGGCCGGCTTTTTTGTAGGCGCTATTATGTCAGTGCAATTTGCAATGCAATTACGAGATTTTGGAGCCTTAGGTTATCTTGGCGGTCTTGCCACCAGCGGAACCATTCGAGAATTAGGTCCACTTCTGATTGCCTTTATGCTCAGTGGAAAAGTCGGAGCTTATACATCCGCAGAGCTTGGAACAATGCGAGTCACAGAACAGATTGATGCCATTCGCTGTTTAGGAGCAAATCCCGTTCAAGAAATTATTGTGCCGCGATTTTTGGGAATTATTGTTTCTTCATTTTTTTTATTAGCCTTAGGTCTTTTAATGTCGATCTTAGGGGGCATTTTTCTAGCCTTTTTCTTTGCTCAGGTAAATCCTGAAGAATATATCAGACATATTCCAACCGTTTTAGCGTGGCCCTCTATATTGATTGGTCTTTTTAAATGTCTTTGTTTCGCGATTGTTTTGGCCACGGTTTGTACTTTTCGAGGCTATACCGCAACCGGCGGAGCCAAAGGTGTTGGTAAAGCCGTGGTTGATACGGCAGTTTCTACGATGATTTCTATTGTTGTTGTCGATTGGCTGATTAGTTTCTTGGCGGATATTATCATGAACATTGTGATAGGGACTTAAAATGCAAATATTAAGAGGTCCTCTTAGAATTAAAGAGACCCTACAGCAGCTTTATTTTATCGCTAACGGCAGTGTGCCGATGATTGTTTTTTGTGTGAGCTTTGCTTCGATGGTTACTATTTTGGAATCCTCATTTCATATGAAAATGATTATTCAAAACGATTCTATGGTGCCTGGGTTTGCAGCCCTTATGATTTTGCGAGAACTCGGAGCCGTTGTGACGGCCTTGCTACTGACTTCAAGAATCGGAGCTGGAATCGCGGCCGAAGTGGGAACGATGAAAGTGACTGAACAAATAGATGCTCTGCGAATGCTAGGAATTGATCCAATCAATTATCTATTAATACCAAGATTCATTGCCTGCGTTGTGGGAATGGCGCTTTTAAGCATTATTGCAATTATGACCTGCATTTTTTGCGCGATGGTAGTGAGTGATGTGTATCTTGGATATCCTCCCGCTTTATTTTTATCTTCTATGAAAGCATTTGTGCATTTTAAAGATTTCTTTTTTGCAGTTTTAAAAGCGGCCACTTTTGGGGCGGTGATTCCCATTGTCAGTTGTTATTTTGGTTTCAATTGTAAATCCGGTGCTGACGGAGTTGGAAAAGCGACGACTCAAGCAGTGGTTACGTCATCAGTTGCCATCATTGTGTTGGATTTCGTTTTGTCCTATACTTTTTCTTATTTCTATTAAAAGATGAGTCCTATGAAGGTTGAAACCAAAGTAGGACTATTAGCATTTGTCGCAGTCGCCTTGATTGTTGTTTTTGCGTATTTTATGGGTTTGATCTCTACTTTTTCAGACTCTTACCGCGTCAATGTCATGTATAATTATGCCGGTGGTATCGAAGAAGGATCCCCAGTCCGAGTGATGGGAATCAAAGTTGGTAAAGTTCGAAAAATATCCTTTACACCTGGCTTTAAAAGTGAAAAAGGCGAAGAAGTTAAATTAAAAATCGAAATATCGATCAGTCAAAAAGCTTGGGCCAGCGTTCGACAGGATTCCAAGTTCTTTATTAACTTAGCAGGCGTGATCGGTGAGAAGTTTTTAGAAATATCACCAGGCTCAGAAAGCTTTCCTGAGTTAAAAAATGATGAATATGTGCGCGGCGAAGATCCCCCGAGAATCGACCAGCTGATCTCGCAAAGCTATGGACTGGCCGGAAAGATAATTGAAATTGTTGAGAAAAATGAAGGCTCAGTTTCAAATATGATCAGTCAGCTGGATCGATTGACGACAAATATTAATAAAACACTAGTGATGCTTGAAAAAACATCTCGCAATAAGGAAATTGCTCAGATGATCGATAATACAATCAAAATCAGTGGCGATGTGGCTTATTTAACTGGTCAATTAAGGTCTAAAAAAGCTGAAGAGTCCTATCTACTGCTTCATAAGTTATTATTTCGACTTGAACCAATGGATGGTCCTGCAATTAAGAAGTTCTTTCAAGAAGAGGGCATTCGAGCTCGATTGCTATAAATTTTAACTTAATATTTTAATTAGGAGGATAGATGAAAATCTCAAAACTTTTTTTGGTTGCTAGCTTAATTTCGATCACAGCTAAGGCTCAAGAAGTCACGGAAGTTGTGATCAGGCAAGACCCTAAAATCCAAAGTGCTGTGAATTACGCACAATCTGAGCTTGAGCAGCAGAACCAATACTCTTCTAATCTTAAGTTGCGAGAAGACAGGAAGATTGGACTGGGAACTCAATTGGGCGGTGGACTGGGAGTGGCCGGACTTAATCTAGAAATCAACGTTGATTCAGAAAACGCAATGATGGCTGGTGTAGGCACAGGAACAGGCTATGGAACCTTTCAAGTTTTATGGAGACATAGCTTTGAAGGACAATATTTTGCGCCTTACACAACAGCGGGTTGGTCAAGATGGTACAATTCAAGCAGCACGTCTGATTATAAGAACTCATTAATTTTAAACCGCGTCCTTAATGAATCAGAAAAAGCAACAGGACGCTTTGGTGTCGACTTTTTGACAGTTTCAGCAGGAATGCAGTATCAACAATTATCTGGTGATCTTGTTGGGCTATCATTTTTTGCTGATTTTGCATTATTAACAGCGATATCTAACTTCACATTAGTTCCGACCGGAACTTTAGGCTCTATTTATTACTTTTAACTTTATTTAAGCCCTTCATCGAAGGAGCTGAAAATAAAAAACCCCTGGTTTTGCCAGGGGTTTTTTTGTACCTAAAGGGTACAGAAGAAACTATTTCTTCTTAGTAGCTTTTTTCTTAGTAGCTTTTTTAGCAGCTTTCTTAGTAGCTTTTTTCTTCTTAGCCATGGAATCCTCCTGGTTGCTTTGCACTTACGGCAAATTATTTTAACCCACAAAGTGGATCATTTAAAATTAATGTTCCTTCCCTTAGAACACCTCTTAACCATAAGTGTTCCCATTTCAATGGCCCTCGTCAATAAAAAAAATTCACTTAGTATTATTTTTGCTGATCAAGGTAGAAAATTGGGAGAACAAAAAATGTTTCCATTTCTGATCGGCTTTTTCGGATACACAATCAAGATTCGACTGTTTTCGGCACTCTTTTTTCGATTTAATCTAGAAAAAAACATTCAAACAAAGGTCTTTGTGTCTGTTTTGATCTTTGATCTCTTCATCACATCACTGACTTCATCAATATTGCTGATGTGGTGCTATCAATTGATTGCGATTGTCGCATTATTTTTTACTCCTCATTGGCTTGAAAGCTACTTAGAGCGCGAGTTACAGAGAATTATCGTGCCATTTTTAGATCACACAATTTTATCTATCCAAACAGGGATTCCACTTAGAAATTCAGTCAAAGAAAGTGCTCAACGCTTCACTGGTTGGAAGAAATACGAGCTTATGAAAGCGTGTTCTTCGCTGATTTTGTCTTCGAACGAAATAAATCTTCAATCTGGTGTGCTTCGGCACTTATTTGATGAAATTGGATGGATAGATCGAGGTCGAAACAAAACTTTAGAGCAGTTAAAATCGCTCCGGTGGCATTATAAAGTACAAGAAGATTTTCGACGTAAGTCCGGACAAATTTCGCAACAAACACGCATTCAAGCAGCTGTTATGACTATTTTATATCTAGCTTTGTTGATTTTTAATGGGTTTCAATTCGGTTTTAAAGAGCAATTGGCCCTTATTTTATTTTCAGTGGCCCTTTTTTCGATCGGATTGATCTTAGTTTTTACTTTAGGAAGGAGAATAAAATGGAAAGTATGAATCCTGCACTCTTGCTTTTGTTAACAGTGAAGCGCCATTTGGAACGAAGCCAATCCGTCAAAATTGGAATTACAGAATATTTGAGGACTGAAGAGACTTTATTTCGAGATGACGTCGCCACTTGGTTCAATTTATGGCAGCAAGGCTTAGAAACGGAATCTGTTTTAAAAAAACAAAGTTCAATCTATCGAAATATTTTATTGCAGACTCTTGAACGAGGACTTAAAGGAGAACCCATTTATAATTTTTTAGTTGAGCTTGAAATTGAAATCATAAAAGCCTGCGAACACTCGCTCAGCCAGTCTTTGGGGCGCTTACCATTTATTTTATTAGTCCCGCTTCTTTTATTTCAACTGCCCGCGTTCTTGATTTTGCTCTTTGGACCCATTTTAAGTCGTTTCCTTGAAGCCATGGGATCCAATTAGGCAAAGTTCTTGAAGTTCCAATATATATATAGGTAAATAGCTCTGTTCGGAGCGTGTGATGGAGATGAAAGCAAAACAACTCGAATTCCAAGAATTGGTGAACGAGTTGATGAAAAGCAAACCCAATCAAGATCGTGTTCGAGACCTAACGTCTAAGTTGGACTTACCATATCGTAAAGATCCCATTGAGCAGCTGGATTTTGTTTTGAAATCGGCTCATGGATTCTTTTTCGAAGGCTAAACTTGAAGGCTAAACTTAAGGGATAAATATGATTTACAACTCGGTCATAGAAACTATTGGCAACACTCCTATTATTAAATTGAATAAAGCGATCCCCGGTCCGCATGAGTTCTACGCTAAAATGGAATATTTTAATCCCGGCGGTAGCGTTAAAGATCGAATTGCATTCGCCATGGTTGAAGCCGCCGAAAAAAGAGGCGAATTAAAACCAGGTGGGACTATTATCGAAGCTACTTCAGGAAATACGGGCTTAGGTTTAGCCTTAGTCGCAGTCGTTAAAGGTTATAAATGTATTTTCGTCATGCCTGATAAGATCAGCGAAGAAAAAAGAGCTATTTTAAGCGCTTATGGCGCACGCGTTGTGATCACACCAACTTCGGTTGAGCCACATGATCCACGAAGTTATCTTTCAGTGGCAAAAATGTTAGTCGAAAAAACGCCGAACTGCTTTTATGCCAATCAATATCACAATCCTGATAATGTAAAACAACACTATGAAGTGACTGGTCCAGAAATTTGGAAGCAAACGGAAGGTCAAATTGATGTTTTTGTAGCAGGTGCGGGAACAGGCGGAACTATTTCTGGAACCGGCCGCTATTTAAAAGAAAAAAATCCAAATATCAAAATTGTATGTCCTGATCCTATCGGCAGTATTTTATACGATCTTTATTATCATAAAAAAGTGGTTGATCATCCAGCTCCTTACAAAGTGGAAGGGGTTGGCGAGGACATGCTACCCGATAATGTTCACATGAACGTGATTGATGCCTTTGTTCAAGTCAGTGATAAAGAAGCTTTTGCGATGACTCGAAAGTTGATCGCAGAAGAGGGATTATGTGTGGGTCCATCAAGTGGTTTAGCACTCGTGGGAGCCGTCAAATTTAGTCAGACATTAAAAAAGCCTTCTAAAATTGTTGTGATGTTAGCCGACAGTGGAAAAGCTTATCTCAGTAAAGCCTTTAATGATCGTTGGATGATTGATAATGAGCTTTTAGAAAAAACAGATCTAAAAAAAGCATTTAATCAAATCTTGATGGCCGATGACCTTTATAAAGAAATGGGTTGGAGTTTTTAATGAAGAATCAAAATAATAATGAAAAATTAGGGTTTGCGACTCGGTCGATTCATGCAGGACAAGAACCTGATCCAACAACAGGCGCAATTATGACGCCTGTTTATTTAACCTCAACCTATGTGCAAGAATCTCCTGGAGTACATAAAGGCTGGGAATACTCCCGCACTCATAATCCAACAAGAAAAGCCTATGAAAATTGTATTGCAAGTCTTGAAGGTGGAAAATACGGATTCGCCTTTGCTTCTGGTTGTGCGGCGACGACTACAATTCTGCATATTTTAAAACAAGGGGATCATGTTATCGCTGGTGATGATATGTACGGCGGAACATTTAGGTTATTTGATAAAGTTTTAAAAAATAATGGCATGGAATTTTCTTATATCGATTTAACCAAGCCTGAAAATTTCAAAAACGCGGTGAAGCCCAACACAAAATTAGTTTGGTTAGAAACTCCGACCAATCCCACTTTAAAATTAGTCGATATTAAAGCGATTGCTGCCATGGCAGCACAAAAAGGGATTATCACAGTTGTTGATAATACTTTTATGAGCCCTTATTTTCAGAGACCCTTAGCTTTAGGAGCAGATATTGTTGTGCACTCGGCCACTAAATATATTGGTGGTCATAGTGATGTGGTGGGCGGAGTGGCTGTAACGACTCGCTCTGATTTAGCAGAAAAATTAGCTTTTCTAAGTAATTCCATGGGTGGCATTGGTTCAGCTTTTGATGCTTTTTTATGTCTAAGAAGCTTAAAAACACTGCCTCTGCGTATGAAAGCCCACGAGAAAAATGCCATTGCCATTGCTGACTTTTTAGAAGGTCATGCAAAGGTTGAAAAGGTCATTTATCCGGGCCTTAAATCGCATCCTCAGCATGCCTTAGCCAAAGAACAGATGTTGGGCATGGGTGGTATGATCACTTTTCATATCAAGGGAGGCTTGGCAGCCGCTCGCACCTTTCTTGAAAGTGTTCAAATTTTTGCATTGGCAGAATCTTTAGGTGGAGTTGAATCCTTGGTTGAGCATCCTGCGATCATGACGCACGCGTCCGTTCCTGCAGAAAGGCGAAAGGCTTTAGGAATTGATGATTCATTGATACGTTTGTCAGTGGGAATTGAGGACTTAGAGGATCTTCTACAAGATCTGAAACAGGCTTTCGATAAGATCAAAGGTTGACTCATTTAGCGCCTAAAGGTAACTAAGATTTCCGCGCGTGGCCAGGTAGCTCAGTCGGTAGAGCAGAGGACTGAAAATCCTTGTGTCGGAGGTTCGATTCCCTCCCTGGCCACCATTTGTCAACCTACCCGAACTAAAAAGTTTTAAACCCTGAGCCGAGAAATCGACTGAGGGTTTTTTGCTTTTATAGTCAGTACAAATAAAAAA
>JAYSSI010000005.1:0-50786 GCA_043720615.1 Pseudobdellovibrionaceae bacterium
AAGATCCGACATTGGGACCGCCTTTCATAAGAAGGAGGACCTTGTCTGTGTAAAGCGAAACTGGCGAAACCGGTTTCGCTTTTTGCATTTTGGGGGCCACATATTTTATTTAGAAAAGAAATTCTACGCCAAAAAGGAATGTTGTTAGCTTGTGACTGATGGAATTGACTTGTTCGACACGAGGTCCATCTGCGAAATCGGCTGTGTAGGATTCAAAACGAAGTTCGCTGATGTAAGACATTTTAGGATTTATGTGATGGTTTAAGAAAAAGGCAAAGTCATTGATTCGAACATTGCCGTTACTTCCTGAAGAGGGACTTTCGGTCACACTTCGAGTAAAATAATAATTAAATCTTGCTCCAACATCTGTTGGGAGGGCCTCGCCCAAAGGAATTTGTGCGACAAAACCAACGACGGGTCCACCAAATTGCATACTTGTGAAGGTTAACGGACTGGTATCTGAAGCTTGTGAGGAAAATTTCGCAAACCCGCCTGTGAGTTGCAGTCTTGGACCAAAGAAATCTGGGCTTAGTAGAAAATTATAACCAAATTTTACGTGGTAATAATTGGCGGTCATATTAATGACTGCAGGGCGAGAGCCCGGCAAATTATTGGGTACTGCAAATGCCGAACTTCTTAAATCAAGACCGGCAAACAAAACAGGACTGATCCAAAATTCTCCGGCCAGCGCAATCGTCGGTGCAAGATTATTTGCGCCATCGATAGTTCCTGAAGATTGAAACGCGGCAGTTTGATTATATTGTGTAAGTCCAGCCAACACATCAACTTTTCCAAATTGCGGAGCGTGATCAGGGACCCACTCTTCGGGTTTTTCGCCGTAGGCAATATTTTTCTCTTTACGCTTTCCTATATCACTTAAGATTTTTCCATCTTCAGTGATATAGGGTTCAGAATATTGAATATATTCATCAGAAAGAACTTTTGTTCCCACTTGAACTACACCGGGCTCTCGCTCCATAATAAGCTTTGCAAAACTTAAATTATCTTCGACTTTATAAAGATGGGCTTTTCCTAATATTTCTTTTTCTGTTGAAACAATAAACTTGAGCTTAGGATGGCGATTCAATTTTAAAATTTGAATAATAGAAACATCACTGCCAACTTTCATGCCGGCTGTTGTTCCGGCATTGATAGTTAGATCTTGGCCTTTGCGAGATAAAACCTCGGCTCGGTAGGGCAGTCGAATTTTAATAGATTTTAAAGATTGTTCAAAAGTGGAATTAACTTCAGAAATTTCAAACTTGGCTAAGTTTTCCACAGATTCTTCAACGAGAGGCAAACCATCAACACCTGAAAATAAAGTCATCTTGCCGTTAATTCCAGAAGGACCTTTAGAAATTTTAGTTTTTAAAATGGCATCAGAATTTGCGGCACGAGCGAGTTTGATCACATCTTTTGGATTGGAGTACAAGAAATCTAACTTCCATCCTTTTAGATTTTTAAAATCACTTGATGTCCACTGTGAATCTTGCGAAAGAACTTCTTGCAGATGTTGAGTTAAAGGCTTGGCATAAATTCCAGAAACGTTGTCTTCAACCGGAAGGATTAAAACAGAGCGCACCGTTAAAGACTGATCAACTTGGCTTACAAAAGTATTCTGGTTTTTTGTCTGGGACCACAGGTCTAGCGGAGTTAGTAAAACTGAAAAGAAAAGTATTAAACAAATACGAAGTCCATATGCCATTTTTTTATTGTGCCTGCTCTTCTTGAAAGGGTCAAATTCACATCAAGTAATCAAGTCGAAGATCCGAGAATTAGTAGGTATGGTTTTTCTTTTCATTTTTTTTGGATTTATATCAGCACAGGCTCAAATCGGCGGTTCGTCGGCGCCTGTTTTGATTCATTCAACGGTACCTAAAACCAATGAAGCCTTGGTCCATGGTCGGTATGAAATTAAAAAATCCAAACCTACGGGAAAGCCTTCAAATCGCGTCCCTGTTTTAACGGATCGAAAACCTGCTAATGAAGCTCAAGCACCAGTCGCTAAAGTGATTCAATACAAAGATCCTGAAATAGTACCAGAGAACCACGAGTCTCGAGACAATTTACAAGACGACGATGTTCGTAAGAACCAAATGGAAATTCAAGCCTCCCCGGCTTTTGTCTATAATGGTTCTACTTCTAATTATTCTTACCGAAGCTATAGCAGCTTTTTCCCAGCCTTAGATTTATCTTCAAACGTATGGATGACTCCAACGTTGGGTTTGCATGGACGTATTTTATTTTCGCTAGGCGCTAGTGTGGCTGGAGATAGTGTAACTTCATCGCGAGTGCCAGTGAAATATGAAAACATTGACCTTGCATTTAAGTTTCGAAGATATTTTAGCTCTTTAAAAGACAGTCAAGCCGTGGATATTTCGGTTCTTTACAGTGAAGATAAGTTTAGTTCCCCGAGCGATAATTTATACCGCCCCAAGCTTTCTTCCTCTGGTCTAGGTATCAATGTGACCTCTCGATTGCCACGAGGAAATAATTTTACTTGGGTTTTAGGGGGATTATTTTATCCCAGGTTACAGCATCAAGAAGAAAAAGTTGGACTTAAGATCAGCTCTGGTACAGCGACTGAAAACACAAGATTAGGTCTTAATGTTGGAACTGAAATGAAATTCAGTCGAAGCAGCCAGATTATTTATGATTTAGCATTAAGGACTGAGCAAAACTTTTTTAATGGATCAGCAAGTCCAGTTGATCCAGAAACTAAGAACTCACCCAGTAATGTTAATGTCACCAATTCCACGCTTATTTTTAGTTTTGGCTATCGCTGGGGCCGCTAACAAGTCTTTTGTCTGAAAATACTTTGTTAGACTGTAGGAATAGAACCACATCCCTTATAATATTCGTATGTCATTTAGATATCTAATTATAGAAGATGCTGCATTTATTCGTGAATTGATCAAAGGTGTTTGTCGAAGCGCCGGCGGTGTATGTGTGGGCGAAAGCGAAGGCGGCTCAGCCGTTGCCGAGCTTGTCAGAAAAACTCTTCCAGACATTATTTTTCTTGATCTTGTTTTGCCGGATAAAAACGGAGTTGATCTAGCGCAAGAAATTCGCAAGAGCTGGCCCGAAGCACGATTGATTGCCTGCACCAGTCTTGATGGACCTGGGATTCATGAGAAAGCCCTTAATAGCGGAATTGATGAGATAATGATGAAGCCATTCACACGAGAAAAATTAATTCAGACATTAAATAATCAGCTTTCGAAACGCAATGAGGTGGCAACATGAGTGAACTGATTTTTGCTATAAAAACACTTTTGATCAGTGCTTTGTTAGTGTCCTTGATGCAGGTTAAAATTGCTGGGGTTTCAATGGAAAACCATACCCAATCATGGTTAGAAAATTCAAGTGTTGCACATTTTATTCAAGGTGCTGCAACAGGTGGAGTTCTAGCTTTTCGAGATCTTTACAAATCGATCTCTGCCGCGTGGCAAGGACCGACTCAAAAGATCAACGTCAAAGCCTCTCGATAAATATTTTAGTATTATCGAGTTCCGTTTTTTAACGAACCTTTTTGATGAGCTTTAGTATCCGATTTTGCGATCGGCGCTCTTTCTTCTTGCTTTAAGAGTCCAGCAAAATTTCCAGCCGGATTACATTTCTTAGCCGCCACAGCGGAAAGACTTAAAGACATAATCACTAGAGTCATGAGTGTTTTCATAAACACCTCCTAACCTATAACGTAGCGAAACATGTGCCAAAGATAGGACTTAAAAGGAGGTTTTTTTACTATGTCTTTTCAGGGGTTTAACAGGGGATCTCATTTTGAGGCGTCAAATGATAAGACACCTCATGGCTCAAAGTAGGCCCTAAAAATGAGGGCCTAAGCGTGATTACTTACTGCCCTTTTTCTTAGTACCAGTCTTAACCGCTGTGGCAGCGTCTGCTGTATCAGCTTTTGGGGACTGATCGGTACGACTTAAAATGCTACTGTTTTTAGCGCCTTCGGCCTCTTTACAACTAGGGCAGTCACTATCATGTCCTGTTGCTAAAGTTCCACCCTCAGATTTAGATTCTTCGTGGCGACCGTTTTTTAAATTAGTGTCGTCTGGATTAAAATCTTTAGCCGCTTCTTCTGCGAAGGCACCTAGAGATAAACACAAAATTGTTAATGCTAATAGCTTTCTCATATCAACCTCACAGGTACATTTCTTGAGTGGCTGGCGCCATCAAATCAAGATAGTTATTAAAAGTGCTAGCCACTTGTAATGCCACTGACGGTCCTTGCAGACTATCAACATCTTTCATTTCACCATTGGCTTTGTAGTTAATTTTGATACTACCAAGACCTGGCCGTGAAACAATAAATGGTTTTCCAAAACGCTCTTCATACTCAATTTTTACAATTTTTTTGGCCTGATCTGTAATTGAAGTGATGCGGCCGCGATTATCGTATGTCATCGATACATTTTGGCCATCGTTATTTTGAGCGGCCACAAGATTACCCTTAGGATCGTATTTAAAAACAGAGTCCTTTTTAGCAACGCTTGCACCTTTTTCATTAAAAAACTGAGTGCTCACTTGAATGATTTTTTTAAGTTCTGGGTGATATTCAAAACTCATGCGAGTGCTATTGGTGGCTTTTGTTTTAACTAAGCCATTAGAAAAATAATCAAAAGTGACCTTTTCAGCATTTCGACGAATAGCTAATGGCTTCCCATTTTGTTCATCGTAAGTGATATCAGAAGTATTTCCTGCCACTTTTGTTAAAATTCTTTGCAAGATCACTTCACCATCGGCTCTTTGCTTGTGCCAAAATTCATAGCGATCATCGGCCGTTACTTTTTTTCCGCACATTTTCTTTAAAGTAGCCCAGTAATGATATTGAGGATCTGATTTTGAAGTTTCGTAATTATAATTTTCTATGCACTTATCGCGATCTTGAAAACTAACAACCCAATCTTCTCGCTTATTGTATTTTAAAGAAATAAAAGTTTTATCAGGCCAGGTGCCTTTAGTCATATTGTGACCATCATCATATTCATAAGTAAAAGTATTCTTCCAACCATTCTTAGCCCAAGTCAGATCTTCCATATTTGTAAACTTGTATTCTGCTTTTAATCCGCCCGGAGCAACAATTTCTTTTACCTTTTTGTTAGCATAAAACTTAAAACTCATTCGACGTCCAAGATCATCTTCGATTTCTTTCAGCTGATCTTTATCGTATTTAAATTTTAGAAAACGGCTGTTTTTGTCATAAAGTGCTAATAACTTTCCTTCGCGATCAAATCTTTGCATCGTTCCGTCAACTAGGTAGCGATTGTAATAATCTTTTTCTAGCATGACGTACTCGGCGTCTTGGCCGTTTGCAAAAAACTTGGTGCCTTCTTTAATCGTTGCTTTAATTCCATATTGTTGAGCTAAAAGAAGACGTTTTGATGGAAAGTCATAAAGATCAGCGGCTAGTTTCTTGTAAAAATCTTCACTGACGCCAGACTTTTTTTCAGCTTTTGCTTTTGCAATAATTAAACTGATCGTGCGATCCACTTCGGCCTTGGTGATTTCTCGTGGTGAATAGACGGTGGTCGACCCACTTCCGCACTCACGAACTTTAAGCGCACCTTCAGGCAAAACCTCTAGGGAAGTTTCAAAGTTAGAGCACCAACCAAATCCAAACATGCCATTAAAAAGGGAGCGACTGTGATAAGTTCTAAGAACTTTCATATCGTAACCGCTTCCATCAACTTGAATATCAATCCATGTATTGGAATAGTTGGCGTTTCTTAAATCAACAATCGCATAGCTTGATAAGCTTACTAATAGCGCAGCTAGGCCAGCAAAATACTTCATAAATCTACCTCGTCCTTGAAGAGACTCTCTACACTTTTATTGTAACAATTTTTTTGATGATCAGGCCACCGATTATTTCAAGAGTCAGCATCACGAAACAAAGGACTAGACCTAGAGTCGTAGTAAACATCGGCATAATGAAAGCAGGATCGATCACAAAGAAAACCCCGACTAGGACCAGCGGTATCATAGAAACAATTAAACCCTGCATAAGCCCTTGGGCTGTCATCGCTTGAATTTTTTTCTCAACTTTTTGACGTTCCCTAATAACATAGACAATAGTCTCGAAAGTTTCGGCCATATTGCCGCCTGTTTCTTTAAGGATATTAATAGCTGTCACAAACATTTGGACATCGGGCTTAGGAATGCGTTCACCTAAATCGACTAAGGCTTCTTCTAAACTTTGTCCAAATTGAGTTTGCGTGATCACTTGTTGGAATTCATTGCGAATAGGGGCGCCCATAATTTCAGTCACTCGTTGCATCGCTTGCATGGGAGCTGTGCCGGTCTTAATTCCATTGGCCATGATCGTCAGTCCATCAACCATCTGATCGACAAACTTAATACAGCGAGTTTCATACATACTTTTAATAACTACCAAAGGCAGAGTCCAACCCGCCACAATAGCTCCGGCTCCAAATAAAAGACCTACAATAATATTAGGCCAAAAAAGAATGAAAAATAAAATGCCCCAGCCGTAGCTCATTAAAAGAAGAAAAATTGTGATTTGTTTTTCGCTGGTGTCAGAACCCATTAATCTTAAAAGCTTAATAATTTCTTTTCTTTTACCAAGACTTTTACTGTATAAAAATCCAGTCACCTTATCAGCCCACAAATAAATCATAACAGTCGTACACAGGCCGATCAGGGGAACAAAAATCCAATTATTAAATAAAATCGACATTTTTAATTCTCCGGTTAACTAGTTTTTTTAAGTGGTGCGGCAGGAGCTGGAGCTTCTGCTTTTGAATCAATCGCAAAAAGTTCATTGGGAATCACCACCCCTTTGTCTTTTAGTTTTTGAACAAATCTTGGGACTGTTCCTTTAAATTGAAATACGCCTAATACTTTTCGATTTTTATCAAAGCCAGTTTGTTTGAATTCAAAAATTTCAGCTAAAGTGGGGTATTCACCTTGAATAGTTCCGACTTCAGTGATGGCAATGATTTTTCGTGAACCATCGGCGCATCTAGAAATTTGCACAATTAAATTTACGGCGCTGGCTATTTGTTCTCGAATAGCTCGCACGGGAAGATCCATCCCAGCCATCATACAAAGGGTTTCCAGTCGCATGATGCATTCTCGAGGATTATTTGCATGGGTTGTTGTCATAGAACCATCATGACCTGTATTCATAGCTTGCAGCATATCTAAAGCCGCACCATCTCGGCACTCTCCAACAACAATTCTATCAGGCCGCATACGAAGGGCATTTTTAATAAGATCTCTGATAGAAACAGCATTCGTACCTTCCATTGACGGAGGCCTTGTTTCAAGTCTGACGACATGATCTTGCTGAAGTTGTAATTCCGCCGCATCTTCGACAGTGATAATTCGTTCGTTAGAGGGAATAAAGGATGAAAGCATATTAAGCAATGTTGTTTTACCAGATCCTGTACCACCACTGACGACGACATTAATTCCATTTTCAACACAGATTCTCATAAAATCAATCATTTGCCGATTCATGGAACCGTATTCAATATATTTTTCAGGTGTGACTCCACCTTTTCTGAATTTCCGGATTGTTACGGCCGGTCCATCAATTGATAAAGGTTCAATCACCGCATTCACACGACTGCCATCTTTTAAACGAGCATCGACATAAGGAGTTGCATTATTAATTTGTCGACCTAATGGAGATACAATGCGCTCGATGATTCGGCGAAGATGATCATTGGAAGTAAAAGTCACGTTGGACATAGTGACTTTTCCCGCTTTCTCGACAAATATTTTTTTTGCGCCATTAACCATAATCTCAGTTATATTTGGATCAGCTAATAAATCCTCGAGAGGACCTAAACCTAAAGATTCTTCCAAAACTTCTTTGATAATTTTAGAGCGATCTTCGCGTGAAACATCAGGGGCTTCTTTGTCAACAATCTGGGTGATTTCGCGTTTGGTTTTCTCGCGAAGCTCATTTTGTTTTGTTTCATCGCCACGAGTTTCTGCAAGCATTTTATTTAAATCAGCTGTTCGAATTAGTTCTGAATGGACTCGAAGTTTAGTTTGAGTCATGGGATCTAAACCAGTCATAGAAGACTGAGAAACAGAGGCACCGCCGGAATTTGAAGTTGTAGCAGATGGTACCGCCGTCGTTTTTGGCCGAGACATTGTTTTTAGTTTTTGTAAAATTCCGCCAGTTAATTTTCTAACTAGTTCAAAATAGGCCTGACTGACTGGGGCCTTTGGCGTACTTAAGACAAAAGGTGTAAATTTTTGTAAGGAAGCAGAACTTGTCATATCATCTTGTGGAATAAGTCCCACGGCAGGAAGTGATAACTGATTAGATATTGCTTGTGGATTTATTCCCGACGGTGAAATCTTATTTATCACCAGTTGAAACATATCTTTTGGAAAAGTGGCAGAAAATAAATCGTGCATAAGACGCTGCGTTTGAGTGACAACTAAAAGTTCAGGAGTCGTTACAATCAACGAAGCTGTGGCATCAAGAAGGATATTGCTTTGAAGCGGCATTAAATCATTTCCCAGATCTACAATAATAAATTTATATTGGCGGCTGAGATATTCTAATAGCTTGGTCACAAGTTCTGGATTTACATCTAATCGCTCTTCTGGTCCTCGTACGGCGCCGATATAGTGCAAGCCCGAGCCATGCACAGTAACAATTTGATTGGGATTCATTGAATTTAAAGAGGCTGTTGTTTGGGTTAGTTCACGTAAAGTTTTATTTGGCTTCAAACCTAAAATAACATTCTGGTCGCCAACACTTTTTGAATCGGCATCAATCAATAAAACCGACTGACGAAGCTCTGTCATTAAAGCACAGGCTAAATTAGCAGCCACAACGCTTTTTCCAACGCCGCCTTTGCCGCCAATCACTCCAATCAATGTACAACCTGGATTTAATGCCAAATAATCTCCCAGATTTATATCGGTCGATTTATCATTTGAATCGAGTCTGGATTGAGGATGTCATTAGACCGACGAAGGACTAATGACTAGTCGTGCATTCTGAATTTCTTTTTAATTTGCTCAGAACCAGCGCTGGCTGAGGCTTTTACCACTGGTGTTACAAAAACAACGAACTGGCTTTGCTTTCGCTGAAAAGTCTTAGAAGCATAAAGATTGATCAGCGGATTTTTTGCTCCAGCTGGGGCGCGATTGTAATCAGTGAATGTGGCATTACGAATCAATCCTCCAACCGCAGCACTTTGCTTATCTCGCACCGAAATTTTTGTATTGATTGTATTGTTGCTTGTGATCGGAGCACCTTTGCTATCTGTGCCCAAAAGGTTGCTTAAGGAAAATTCCATATCCATGCTAACAGTCCCAGAATTTCCAGCTAAAATGACACCCGTAATAGCTGCACGGATTCCAATTTCAGCAAAAGCCGTCCCTTGTGCGCCATCTTTACCCAAAATAGAATAGGGTTGATTGGTGACTTGTTTAATTTCACCTTTTTTTCCATCTTCGATGACAAGGCTTGTGCTTTCTAAAATTCTTGCATGACCATGTTCTTTGGCCCAATTTAATCGCGGCAACAAGTTTCCAATCGTAGCCGTGATCGTAGAAACAACGCCGCCGCCACCACTTCCGCTGGTGATTTGGATATTAGAACCATCTTCACCTAACGAAGGAGCCCAACCGATATTAAAAGCTTTTGAGTAGTCCTTATTAAGTTCAACGAAATGCACAACCATTTGAATTAATTTTGGTGGTGGTTGATCGCCTTTTTCTTTCACGGCAATAAGATTAATCACGCAATCATTGACGCACTTTCTTACTTTAATAAGACCTTTTTCTTCAGATTCCTCGACAACGATATCTGGAACATAGATTTTTGAAATAATTTCGGCCTTACTTTTTTCATCTTCACTGTTAGCATAACCAGTTAGAACGAACTTTCCGTTCACGGCTTTGACATCAATTTCAGGATTATTAATATCTCGAGAGATAAATTCCGCAATTTTCTTTTGTGCTAAAGGACTGATCGTCACTAACATGGAAGCCTGTTCGCCGAACTGTTGGACAACTCGGTAAATACGGCTGAGATCTTTTGGTAATAAGACTTGGCCATCAACCACAACGCGACTGTTAATGACTTTAATAGAAACGCCTTCGATATCGCCTATCAGAGAACGAATTTCTTTGGCTACTTTTTCAAGGTCACTTTTTTTAACGTCAATTTGGTATTCAACAACCTTTTTTTGAGTTTTCTTATCAACAATTGTTAAAGTCCCAAAGCCTGCTTTTTTAGGGTTGATTCTAAATAAATTTTGTTGCTTAGAATATTCGACAGTAACGATATTTCTAAAATCACCTTTAGTCTCAATATTTTCAGGCATTGTAGGAAGCTTCACTTCCTGCTCGATACCCATCGTCAGGGTGATGTATTGACGACTTCTGTAGGAAGTATCTTCTAGATCGTCTTGAGCTTGTACAGAGAAAGAAAAACTCAGCACCAAGCATATCATGGCTATAGATTTCAATCTCATATCCATCCCCCTAATAAACATTTACAACCGCCTGTAAGAGCTATTGCTCTTTTTTTGCGGTGGCTGCGGCGGAACATAAGCCGGAGCCTGAAACACGGGTGGAGCTGCCATTGGTGCAGAATCCACTGAAGCTTTTCCTAACACAGATTCAACCGTCGAGCTGGGCAATCTTGAGGGAGCCGCTTGATCATTCGGATTCCTCAGGGTGAAATAAATATTGCCCGGCGAAGTCGACAGTATGTAAATCAAATCCTGCGCTTCTTTTGGAGAAGCCTCTACTGTAATTGTACTATATTTTGTATCGCCCGTGAGATTCGTTTGTGTGATATTTTTCCCATTTGGATCCATTTCCATTAGACGGGGAATGTTGTTTACTATTGATACACCAGTGGCTAATACTTCGACAGCTTGCATGAGGATAATGCTTTCTCTCCTCTGTGTAACTCCTTTACCAGTGTCTAAAGCTACGACAATATCAACGCGGTCACCGGGTCGAATCAGTTTTGCAATTCCACGCACTTCATCCACAGGAATTGAAACGGCGCGCTTATTTAATGCCACTTGATTAGAAATTCCAGTATCAGCTCCGGGAATTAATAATAAATTTTTTGAAATTTGTTGTTTCATGGGAATGGGAACAGCTGCGACTTTACCGACGATCTCTTCTTTATTTCCAATTGCATTCGGATCAATATATTCCGCAGGAACAGTGATGGTTTCAAGCATAATTTCATTGATGATTTCAAGTTCCCGAATATCAACTTTTGCGACTACCACAGTTTTAACCGCGCCAAACTTTTTATCGTACTCAGCTTTTTTTTCTTGAGAGTATGAGTAAATGAGAAAGCTCGCAAAAACTCCAAAGAGAATTGATAGCCATAAATTTCTTGTCTCATTTGATCCCATACATCACCTCAATTAGTGCATTTGCTTGTTAAGCATATTCCATAACTCGTTTGTATCCACACAGGGTTAACCCCTGTTGTGGCTGTGTACCGAGTCCCATCATCTCTAATACTTAAAATTCCTGAATTGTGTAAACTTGGATTTACAATTTGCTCAGGCTTTCCAATATCCCAGCCAAATGTAATTTCACGTGACGTTGCCATAGCATTCTGATTTCCGGCAGGGCGTCTATCGCTGACGATAGAATGTACTCGAAATCCCCGGTCGTAATAATAATCTTCTTTTAGATTTGCATTGAGTACGTTTGATCGCATATAGCGTAAATCACTGCGATGATTAAATGTTTCAAAAGCATAATTTCTAGCAGCCATAGAATTTAAAATTCCAGTGTGAATCACACCAAAAAATCCGAAAGAAAAACTTAAAAGAAGAACAATAATAATCATAATTGGAATCACTTCCAACGCGGCCATGCCTTTTTGATTTTTTAGATGTTGTGTAACTAACATCCGTTGTCCTCCATCTCGAGGTACTTATCGGATGTTGTTCGGTAATTATTGAAGCGTGGATCAAGGTCTAGGATAGCTCGGTAACGGTTATCCCGAGTGAACTGTTTTTTGCATTCTTCTGTGGTTGGCTCCCTGATCATAAGTCCAGTGACATTGGCTAAAAAGCCATCTCCTGATTTAGAAGTAGATCCTAAAAAACCAAAATTCAACATTAAAAGTTTTGCATTAAAAATGAGTCGTACTCCTGTGTAGGAGCTATTAACTCCATCGGGATTTCCATAATCACTTTCAAAACTTCTTCCGCTTTCGCCGGCCCCGCGAATATCAGGTTTAGAAAGTTCATACCAGCCATTTTGAAAAAGAGGTAAAAGTTCTGGATTTCCACCTTTGCCAAGAAACTGATTAAATTTATTAGTGGCTAATCTTTCTTGATCCGATGTTGTTAAGTGACCAGCGATAAAAGCGCGACTGGTTGAAAAAGCAATATACTGAGAAATTTCAATCACTGTAAAAGTAAAAGTAAAAATAAAAAGAACCGTACAAAACACACTGGCAATCATCAAAGAAATTAAAAAATCAATCGTGATGATTCCGGCTTGATTTTTCATTGGTTTTTAGGCGTGTAAAAACGCGAATAATTATAGGGGATATTTTTTTTATTTTTGGCAGCGGGTCCCCAAACACCAGTTTCAATCATTCCTGCAGTTCGCTGCCAAGGAGTTTCGACCAACTGGGATAACACATCATTTTCTTTAAGAACTTTTATTCCAGCCAGAGAGGCTGCAAGCATGATAGTCATTAGTAAGACGGCCTCTAAGGCAAACTGACCGCCGTCATTATTAAATTTCATAATGACCTCACTGACGTGGTTCAGCTTCCCATTGGAAGGAGGCTTTTTCTGCGGATGTTCTAAACCCAGTTCCTGTAGCAAGATGCTTTTCGATTCTGGCACCAAGACGGGGCGCAGAGTTTCGAAAAGCAGCCTTTGGTGCTTCAACCATAGAGCTGAAGCACAAACCGACAGTCGCTACTAATAAAAGAACGTATTCTAAGGTCATGGAGTAATAGCGTTCACAGCTCCCTGTAGCTCGCCAATTTTTGTATTGACCATATCCATCAATGGTTTTTTAAAGATTGTTACTACTGCAACAACGATCACAAGGAGAAGAATATATTCAACCATACCTTGTCCACGCTCGTTTTTTAAAAATCGCTTCGAGAAATTTTTCCAAGATTTCATAATGAGTCTCCTTAACTGATCTTACTATCGGACGGAGATACTTTCTGCTGAAGTCTTTGACATGTCTCAAATTAAGAAAATTTCTGACTAGACTTTTGACAGGGGCCGCTTGACCAGACAGTCTTCGCTGTTTAGTCTGGATAAATAGAGGCGGTATTGAGTTATGTCTAGACCCTTGGTCATAGTTTATGTGGTGAGCGTTTTGGTACTTTTTATTGTTAACGTTGCCGTCAGCTAAAAATGAATTAAATTTTAGATTTTTACTAGTTTTTCAAATGATAAACGTCTGGGTAATTTCTGCCTTTTTCTTCTGAATCCATTCCGTAGCCGACAACATAGCGATCATCGATAGTTTTACCAATGTAATCTGGCTTAATGGCTAATTCTCGACGAGCCGGTTTATCCAATAAAGTGACGATTTTTAAAGAGGCCGGCGCTGAGGCAAATAAGCGATTTCTTAAAAAGCTGAGAGTGCGACCAGTATCGATAATTTCTTCGACGACAATAACGTGCTTGCCAGCGATATTCAGAGAAATATCTTTTACGATTTTAATCACGCCACCTTTTTCAACGGGAGTGACGTAAACAAAGTCCACTTGTTGGTGAAGGTTGATTTTTCTCATTAAATCCGCGACGAAATGAATGGATCCGCGCAAAGGGCAAATAAAGATAATCTCCTTACCTTCGTAATCATGCTCGATCTGCTTGGCTAGATGGGCGACTAATACATCGATGTCTTTTTTAGCTAAAAATTGCATCATTTGCTCTTTGATTTGGCCCATATCATCCTACATTTCTAGCGACGTAATTCCCGCCGCTTGCGCCATTTTAATATATCGTAATGCTTCTGGGTGCTGGCCATCCCGAACCAAAATACTCTCCCACTGCTCAACGGCCTCAGCAATGCGGTTTCTGTTGTACAAAATCAAACCTAACTTCAGCCGAGCTGTTGCTAAAGAAGGATAATCACGAATCAAAGCCTTTAAATCTTTGATCGCTCGCTCGTGTTCACCCATCTGAGAGTAAATCTCTGCAAGTCTCATGGTTATTTCAGGCTTACGGGCACTTAGCTTAAGAGCTTTTAAAATTTGTTCTAAAGCTTCAGGATGTCTTTTGTACTGAAAATACAAATCTCCCAATTCTTCATGTTTGGAAGCAAGGCGCTCATCAACAAAAGGATCACTTTTATTTGTTTTTTTCTCGAGCAAATCTTGCGCATCCGTAAAGACCTGACGGCCTTCTTCGTATTTTCCTAGATCATTTAAAATAATCGATAATCCAACACTGGCATCTGTGTAAGTTGGATCGATCTCAAGCGCTCGTTTAAAAGTTTTAATAGCTTTAGAAAACTGCCCTTTATCATAAAAAATAGTAGCTAACATTTGATAAACTTCAGGATTTCTTGTCCCTTGCAGAATTAACTGTTGAAGCAAAGGCTCGGACATACGGTAGTTGCCGTTTATAAAATTATTGCGGGCCTCAATCAAAAGGTCTTCTTTAAAAAACTGGCTCATTTCATGATCTTTCTCGCCTCGTTATATTCAGAGGAGTCGGGAAATTGGGCTTTCAATTTTTTTAAATATTCATTAGCTTTATTATCTTGGCTGATTTCATGAGCGCTGATGGCAGCCCGGGATAAGGCTTGCGCATCAAAGCCTTGGCCAGGGTAAAGTGAAATTAAATTTTCATACCGTTTAAAAGCAGCTAAATATTGTTCACGTACAAAGTAAAAGTTAGCAATGTAATCTTCTTTTGCAGCAAGCTTTTTTAAACACTCAGATTTTTTTTCACGAGACTCTTTGGCAAATTCAGATCCCGAGTAGTTTTTGATCACTTCATCAAAAGCTGTGATCGCGTCAGATGCTAAGGTTAAATCCCGATCAATACTGTCAGGCAATTGATTGTAAAAGCTAAGTCCGATACGAAAGGAAACATAATCAATTTGTGGATGCTTAGGATGAAGTTCTTTAAAAGTTTGATAAGAAACTTGAGCTTCTGCATAGGCTTCGTTTTTATAGTGAACATCGGCGATCGCAATTTCAGCTTTTGTGGCCCAATGACTGTAAGGGAATTTATTTTTTACTTCTTGGTAGCGGCGAATAGCTTCGTCAAAACGATCATCATTTTCATACTCTTGAGCAATTGAAAAAATGCCTTCGGGTGTTTCACTGCTTTTATCTGAGCTTGAACAAGCTACAAAATAAAAACACAAAACAGCCAATAATATTTGAATAAGTCGTTTAGAGAAAAGATTCATATCAGCAAGAAGTCTAATCGGCCGGTGCTGAAAAAGTCAACAAAGGTTCTTAATCACGGAACTCAGTTAAGTGCTTGTAAACTGCAGAGAAAGTGACCTTTAAAGTGCTCGCTAAGGGAATCGAGATAATCATACCTAATATGCCCATGAATTGAGCACCCACAAGCACGGCCAAAACCACTGTTACGGGGTGAAGATCAACAATCTTAGCCACAACAAAAGGGATGACAAAAACAATATCAACCACTTGAGCCGTTGCATAAACCATACATAAAGAAAAATATTCTGAAGGCGAAGCTCCATTAATCATGGCAATTAAAAATGCGGGCACAGCCCCGATTAATGGACCGAGATAGGGGATTAAATTCAGAAGTCCACCTATAATGGCTAAAACAAGGGCGTAGGGAAAACCAATAATAACAAGGCCCACCCATAAAACTAAGCCAACAATAATAGATTCTAACAGTCGGGCTCGAATAAAGCCGCCCATTTGGGTCGCAATTTGATAATTAAGATTTAAAACAAGTTCAAAAAAATTATTTGGCACCAGGCTAAAAATATTTCGCACTAATTCGCGACCATCTAACAACATAAAAAAAGCCAAAAATGGTGATAAAAAAATGACGGTCAAAGAATTCGAGATATGCTCAGGCAACTCCGTCAGAATATTTTGTGCATAAAAAGTAAACTTTTCTTGGGCCTGCATGGCGATATCGGCTTTATAAAAAGTAGAAAAAAAACGGCCATGTCGACTTTGAATATCATGAATAAGACTTACGATGCCATCGATGTATTTTGGAAAGTCCGCTCTTAGGGAATCAAATTGCGCCACTAAGATGGGAATAAATACAGGAAACATAATAGCCATGACCAATGTAAAGCCGGCAAATGGAATCAAAGTGGCTGACAGTCTTGAAAGCCCTCGACGTTCAAAATAATCAACAATTGGGCTGAGCAGAAAAAATAAAACAAAGGCTAAAATAAACGAAACTAAAAGATTTTTTACAAAGGCAACAACAGCAATCAAGACAATTAAAGCTCCAAGAAAAAAAATCAATTTTCGTGTGCGGATTTTTTCTACCAGTGGAAGAGCACTATCTTTCATCGCGTTTAACTTTCTTTTTAAGTACGCGAATCATAGAGGTTGTTTCAGAAAGTCTGGTGCCCAAAATACGACCTAAACCCAGTAATATTTTAACGCCTGTATTAGGATTTCGAGATATGATTTCCATCAAATCAGGCTTAAAAAAACCAATCAGTACAGTTTCTTCGTGAGCCGTTGCCGTAGCGGTTCTTCGACCTGTATCTTCAACCAGCGCAATTTCGCCAAAGAAATCTCCATCAGAAAGCCGAGTGACAAAAGTAGAACGGGGAGGCTCACCCACGACGCTTGATTCTTCGACGGAAATATCTGTGCTGCCTGAAACAATAATATACATTCCAACACCAATTTCTCCTTGGTGAAAAATCGTTTCTCCGGTGCGATAGTTTCTGACGTTGATAATGTCTTTTACTAATTTTAATTCTCGCCCATTAAGATCTGCGAAAAGAATATTATTTTTCAAAGCATTGTGAAGACTTTTTTCCTGTCGATTCGTTTTAAAAAGATTGTCCCAAAAATAATTTACCAAGGTGCTTCTCCTGAGGTGATATAAATTGAGCTCTTTTTAATCCAGCCGGTCAGACCACCAGGGTAAGTGATTTGCACCCAATCTGCAGAATGACTTCGAATCACGACTTCAAACCCACCATAAATTTCAAAAAGACTGAGTTGTCCCTCGCCCGGAGCACTTTGAACGGCCACTTTTTCTTCAATGATAGTGCCACGAGGAATTTGCAAGTCGTACATTTTGGTTAAGGCCAACGCCAAAAAAATCACAGAAAAAAAGCCAGAAAAAACCACAATCCAAGGAAATGGCGGGTAAGGAAGATCTTCATTTTCAGATTGTTTTCGCTGCCCCAGATAACTTAATAAGCTCCAGAAAAATAAAAAAACCAAAGCGGCTAAAATCCAAAAATAAGAATATTTCCAAGCCGGCACTAAAAAAATATCTCGGATGGACTCATAGGTTTCGATTTGATGAGGAATTTCTTTCACCTCAAGTTGTGAAAAAACAAAATTCAAACCTTGATGGGGCGCTGGCAAGCTGGGATCAAAACTAAGAGCTCGTCTAAAATAAGCAATGGCCCAGGACTTTTGTCCAAGTTGATAGGCTGTAAGCCCAAGATTGGTAAGCACCGCAGCATCATTGGGAGTTTCTTTCAGGGCATCTTGAAACGAGGTTTGAGCCTCGGTGTACTTTTTATTTTGATAATTAACTAGACCTGTTTGAAATGAAGAAGTCTGAGCCTGTGTTTTTTGAAACACAATAACCCCAAAAAGGATCATTAAAAAAGTCTTGGCTAGGTGGCGAAAAGGCATAGAAAAAATTGTAGTAACAAAGACTGGTGATGTCTACCGCGTGTCTTGTCTTGTTCGGTTGCGGCAATTAAACTGTTAAGGCATAGAATTCAAAATAATTTTAGAAAGTGAGAGAATATGGGCTTAACCGGTCACAAGATCGCTCAGTCACCAATGGTTCAAAATTTAATTCAAAATCTTATCAGCGAAGTAATTAAATTAAATTCTGAAATTCCAGGTTTGCGAGAGCCTCAAGTTGATTCTTCTGATTCTTTTAAAAAACTAATGGAGCAAATTGCAGAATTTCGCGGCCGAGCTTTGCATTATTCTTACATTGGTACCGGAGCGGGACGTGGGCCCTTTGTTGAATTAGAAGATGGCAGTGTAAAACTAGATATGATCAATGGAATTGGAATTCATTTATTTGGTCATGGTCATCCGCGAGTTATGACAGCCGCTGTTCGCGGTGCGATCAGTGATATCGTCATGCAAGGAAATTTGCAGCCCAATATCGAATACGTAAAAATGACTGAAAAATTTGTGCAACTGGCGGGCCGGCGCAGCCGCCTAAAGCATTCTTGGTTTTCGTCTTGTGGGACGATGGCCAATGAAAATGCACTAAAAATTGCTCGGCAAAAAAACTCCCCAGCTAAAATGATTATATCTTTTAAAAATGCATTTGCGGGCCGATCCACAATGATGGCTGAAGTCACCGATAACCCAGCTTATAAGCAAGGCCTTCCAGAGTACCATGAGGTCTTAAGAATTCCTTTTTACGACAAAAAAGATCCTCAAAGCAGCGAGAAAAGTTTAAAAGCCATGAAAGAAATTTTTGATAAACACCCTAGCAACATTGCCTGCTTCTCTTTTGAGCCCATGCTGGGAGAGGGCGGCTATCAAGCAGCTCCTCGAGAATTCTTTATTCCCTTACTAGAGCTTTGCCGAGAAAAAAAGGTCGCTATTTGGGTTGATGAAGTTCAGACCTTCTGTCGAACGGGAGAGTTATTTGCTTTTGAAACTTTAGATATCGGTGAATACGTTGATATTTGCACAGTCGCAAAAACAGCTCAGCTAGGAGCCACACTTTACACAGCTGATTATAATCCAAAACCTGGTTTGATTGCAGGAACCTTTTCAGGATCTACCGTTTCAATGTCGACCGGAATGGAAATGATCAACATGTTGCAAGAAGGATTTTTGGGTCCCGAAGGTCGAATTCAAAAAATTCATCAGCGCTTTATCAATGGATTCAACAAATTAAATGAAAATTCGTGCAAAGGAAAAGTCCAAGATGCAGGTGGTATGGGACTGATGATTGCGTTCACTCCGTTTGAAGGAAAGAAAGAACAAGTCGATCCATTTCTTAAAAATCTTTTTAATAATGGAATGGTCGCTTTTGCTTGTGGAAAAGATCCTCTGCGCGCTCGGATGTTAGTTCCTGCATGTATTGAAGATAAGGAAATTGATCTTGCAATAAGCCTCATTGAAAAAACAATTTTACAGGGAGTTTAATTGGATTTTATCGAAGCTTGCCGACAATTTATTGCTGTGGATAGCACCTCCCAGCAAAGCTCCAAAGAAATTATGGAGCTTGCGGCTAAGTTTTGTAAAGAACAAGGTCTTCATGTTGAACTTTCTGAAGAAGTGATTGGTGGTCAAAAAGAATTTAATCTCATGGCTCGCCCCCAGCCACGAACTCCAAGTTTAGAGTTTTTATTTCAAACCCATTTAGACACGGTTGATCCCGGCCCCTTTCCGCTTTGGCAAAAAACTCGACAAAATCCTTTTGATGCAACGATCATTGATGGTCGAATTTACGGCTTAGGATCTGCTGATACAAAACTAGATTTTCTTTGTAAGCTAACCGCCATCGCAAAATTTAATTCTCATACGACTTGGAAGCTTCCCCCTGTTTTAGTGGGAACTTTTGGCGAAGAGTCCGGAATGAAGGGCGCCTTAAAGCTCATTCGGAAAAATCAAATCTCTGCTAAAATGGCTTTGATTGGCGAAACCAGTAATTTAAACCTGATTAATGCCGCCAAAGGTTTTGCCCAAGTTGAAATTAGAATTCCATTTTCAACGCATGAATTAACTTACCGGCTAGAGCATAATTTGCGAGAGAGTACGACCACTCAAAGCAAAGTATTTCATGGCGAAGCGGCGCACTCCTCAGCACCGCATTTAGGCGACAGTGCAATCATTAAAATGCTAGATTATTTAAAACAAATTCCTGCCAACGTTACGCTGATGGAAATTGATGGAGGGACAAATTATAATACCGTCCCTGCCCATGCCTTTTTAGAAATTGATTTATCTCCGCTAAAAAGTCCGATCACACAAAAAATTCAATCTATCTTTCAAGTGATTCAGCAGCTTGAAAAAGAATTTAAAAATTATGAAGATCCAGATTTTTTCCCAAGTCATCCTACATTGAATATTGGAATTATAAGAACTACTGATGACCATGTCTCTATAGGCGGCAGTTGCCGAATTCCACCGAATATCAGCCAAGTCGTTTACGAATCATGGATGAAAAGGTTGCATGATATTTGTGAAGAAAATGAATCTCATTTTCGCGTGACTGATTATAAAAAACCATTTCGAACTCCTGCAAACTCAATTCTTGTCAAAGGATGTTTGGATGAGCTTCGACGACTGGGACTTTCTGATCAATGTATGACACAGCCATCTTCCAACGAAGCTAGCATTTTTTCACGAGTTGGAATCGATTGCGTATGTTTCGGGCCTGGAGTTAGAGAAGGCAATATTCACACTCCTCACGAAAGTGTGGTCGTTGAAGATTTGCACAAAGCAATTTCATTTTACGAGCGAGTGATTGAAAGGTTTTGTCTATGACATTTATAGTTCGTGCGGCCAAACATGAAGATCTTAATCAATTGGTCGATTTAGCTAAGCAATTTAATTTACTGAATTTGCCTGGAGATAAAAAAATTATTTCAGAAAAAATAAGTAAAAGTGAGCTATCTTTTGCAGGGCAACTTCCAAAACATAAATCAGAATATCTTTTTGTGATTGAAGACACAGAAGAAAAAATGGTCGTTGGAAGTTCTTTGGTTATTGCTAAACACGGAAGCGACGAAGCTCCGCATTGTTTTTTTAAGATCCTAAAGCGAGATCACTTTAGCAAAGATCTTGGAATTGGTTTTATTCACCAAGTTTTAAGATTTCAAATTGACACTGATGGCCCCACAGAAATTGGTGGCCTTCTTGTTGATAAATCTTATCGTCGTAGGCCCGAGCGTTTAGGGAAGCAAATTTCCTTATCTCGATTTCTCTATATGGCTTTAAAACCCGATAGCTTTGAAGACCGCGTTCTGTGTGAACTCACTCCGCCGCTAACAGAAGAAGGAAGAAGTGAATTTTGGGAAGCTTTAGGACGGCGGTTTACGGGGCTGCCTTATCAGGAAGCTGATTTGCTCAGTCAATCGCATAAGGAATTTATTGAAAGCCTTTTTCCACAAGATGACATTTATCTTTGTCTTTTAGATTCTAAATCAAGATTGGTTTTAGGTCGCGTCGGTGAAGCCACAAAGCCTGCTCAACATTTATTAGAAAGCATCGGCTTTCAATATCTTGATGAAGTTGATCCTTTTGATGGAGGTCCCCATTATGGATGTGACACTCAATCAATTTTACCGATCAAAGCAGCAAAAAAATATCGTATCAGTGAAACTAAAGAGGCTACTTTTTCAGAGCAAGGACTTATGGCACGAGTGAATGGAGAATTTCGCGCGATGGTTGTGGCTTATGATATTCGTGATGATGAAATTATTATTCCAGAAAAATACAGAAAAGCACTCCAAGTTAAAAATGGTGATGAGGTGATCATGTCACCCTTTGATTATGATCGACGAAAGGAACAAACTTGAAGACTCAAAATTTAAAATACTTGGGTGATTTTATTAACGGTCGTTTTGCTCAGGTAGAAAAAAATGATGGAATTTTTAAAGATGTTAGCCCCTCTGACTTAAATGATATTATTCTGACGGTTCCTTTTAAGCGCGATCATATGGACGAAGCTTGTAAAGCGGCTCGAGATGCTTATTTGCCCTGGGCTCGCAAAACCATGGAAGAGCGTCGTGGATATCTTTTAAGATTAAAAGAAGTTTTTGATAAAAATATCGACGAGCTGGCTGAATTGATAGCGCGTGATACCGGCAAACCTCTTTGGGAAACTTTGACTGAGGCTAAAGCTCTTTCAAGTAAAATAGATATTACACTTAATTTTTCTTTAAAATCGATTGCCGAGGAACATATTCCAAATGCCCTTCCACAAGTTGAAGGTGTTATTAGATTTAAACCTCGTGGTGTTATGGCTGTTATTGGTCCATTTAATTTTCCAGCCCACTTGCCCAATGGCCATATTATTCCAGCATTGATTGCCGGAAATACAGTCGTTTACAAACCGTCTGAGCAAACACCAGCGGTGGGTCAATTTTATGCACAACTTTTTGAAAAAGCAGAATTTCCAAAAGGTGTTTTTAATATGGTCCAAGGCGATGGCGAGGCTGGCCGAAAACTTGTGCTTAATGAAACAGTGGATGGAATTTTATTTACCGGATCCTATGAAATTGGCTTAAAAATAAAACAAGAAACCCTCCATCACTACTGGAAAATTTTAGCTTTAGAGATGGGTGGAAAAAATGCCACAATTGTTTGGGACGATACGGATATCGATAAAGCCATCTACGAAACTTTAGTAGGAGCTTTTATGAGCACAGGGCAACGCTGTGCTTGCACCAGTCGAGTCATTGTTCATGATCGCATTGCCGACGAATTCACTGAAAAATTTTATCAAGCTGCAAAAAAATTAACCATTGGTCATTGGTCAGAGAATCCTTTTATGGGACCTCTTATAAATGCGGGAGCGGTAGAAAAATATATTCGCTTTCAAGAAATCGCAAATCGTGAAAATTGTGAAAATGTGATGCGCGGAAAAGCTTTGGATTTAAAGCATAAAGGTTTTTATGTGACACCTAGTATTCATCTGGTGAAAAAGTTTGATGCAAATTCAGTTTACCAGAAAAGTGAAATTTTTGGACCTAACGTGGCTATTTACAGATCCTCTGATTTTTCTAAAGCCCTAGAAATTGTGAATTCCACAGGCTACGGATTGGTGGCCGCTTTATTTACAAAAAATAGAGAGCTTTATGAGCAGGCTTTGCTAGAAGCTAGAGTGGGATTACTGAATTGGAATCGAACGACGAATGGAGCCAGTTCAAGACTGCCATTTGGTGGAATGGGTAAATCAGGTAACGATAGGCCTTCGGCTCATTTTGCAATTCAGTACTGCACAGTTCCGGTCTCAAGCTTAGAGGATCCAACAGAGTTTGATCCAAGTAAAAATCTACCAGGCGTTACATTTGGAGTTGATAAGTGAAAAAGCACTTTAAGCTGCTGCTGGTAGCGCTAGCTTTTTTAATTCTAACAATCACAGGGCTCGCAGGATTTTTAGCAATTAGATACATACGCACTCCCGTCAGCCAGGTTGCACAGCCAGTTATATTTGAAGTGACACCTTCGATGTCCTTTAAATCAGTGTCTAATGAATTAAAAAAAGCAGGTGTGATTACTAATTCTCAGATATTTTATTTATACGCAAGACTCAGAGGCCTGCGATCAATGCTAAGGGTTGGTGAGTATGAACTAAGTACTAATATGGTTCCAGGTCAGATACTTGCGGTCATCACGTCGGGGAAAAGTCGAACGAAGCCTTTTGTTTTTCCCGAAGGATTTAATATTTTTGAAATTGCTGAAAGTTTTGAAAGACAAGGATTTGGCTCGAAACAAGAATTTTTAGCATTAGCTACGGACAAAGCCTTCGTTAAATTCTTATTAGGTCAAGAGCATGAAACTCTGGAAGGCTATTTATTTCCTGAAACTTATTTAGTCACAAAATTTATGACAACAAAAGATGTGATAACGGCCATGGTTCGTCGTTTTCAAACTGTTTACGATGAAGCCTCAAAACAAAATCCATTAAAAAATTGGACACCTCATCAAATTGTGACTCTTGCAAGTATTGTTGAAAAAGAAACCGGAGCTTCGCAGGAAAGAAAAGTTATTTCTTCGGTATTTCATAATCGATTAAGAAAAAGCATGCGATTACAAACTGATCCGACCATTCTTTATGGCATTGCAAAAATAACAGGAAAGTTACCAAAAAATATTCGTAAAAGTGATTTGCTGACTCCGACAAAATATAATACTTACGTGATCCCTGGCCTGCCTCCGGGTCCGATTTCTAATCCAGGTCGAGAAGCAATACTTGCTTCAATGAATCCGGATAACACAGAATTTTTATTTTTCGTCAGTCACAACGATGGCACGCATGAGTTTACAAAAAACTATGAAGATCACAATCTTGCCGTTCGTAAATTTCAAATAGATCCAAAAGCGCGAGCCGGAAAATCTTGGCGGGATTTAAAGAAGCCATCTGTAAAAGAGAATGACAGTAAATAAAAAAAACTTTAGTAGTTTGTAAAAAGTTCTTAAATGCAAAAATATCTAATTATTGAGTCCAAACAGTTTTTAAAATTGGTTCCGACGCTTTAGTGAAAGTGCAATAGTTGGAATCAATGACATTAATCTGAAAGCCAGAAAGCATCGCAAGATCAGCAATTTCGCTCTCAGAGTGACGATGAACCGTTACATAAAAGGTTTTTTTGCCAAGCCATTTATAAATCGGTTTCAAAATTTGATAAGCGCTCATATAAATTAAATTTCGAATTAAAAAACGAGGTGTCATCTCATTTTGAATATCGAACTGAACACAAAGATGTCCACCGACCTTTAGATGTTGATTAAAATTATTAAATGCGGATAAACACAAGTGCGGTGGAACATGAAAAAAGGTTTCAACGCAGTAAATTCCATCAAATGTTTTTTCTAGGTCAAATTTAGTTATATCTCCAATTTTAAGATCCACCGTAACATTGGCGTTTTCGATATGAATTTGCGCCTTTTCAAGAGAAACTTTTGAAATATCTAGTCCCGTCACTTTGTACCCGAGTTGAGTTAGAATAATTGCAAATCGAGCTAAAGGACCCGTTCCCAAATCTAGAATACTCGCGTTTTTCGGAAGATAATTGAGAAAATTCTTTTGCAAATTAGAAAGTACAAGCTGGGTATTAAAATCTAATGCTTTTTTAGATCGGCCCAAGCCTAGTACAACTCCAATTTCATTTTGAGCAGCTGATTTATCGTCCCAAATTTTTTGGCCCCAAGTTTTTTCATTCATTAAGTGCCTACTCTCTTTCCAAACGAATAAAGGTGTCAAGGATGCTATCAAAGCGGAAGACATTCATTCGAGCTTGCTGTTGTTCATCGTATGTTGGCGCCATGATATCTAAAAATCCATCGTTATCGACGTCGGTCAAAACTAGATTAGAAGCTTGGCTGTGAAAATTAAAAAAGCTATCTTGAGTTCCCTCTAAGGGAAACTGAATCCAAAACTCCATGGACAGATTGATATCTTGGCTTTTATAAATTTCAATAATTAAGCCCTGTTTGGTTTTTACTTTAATCACCGTAATAAAAAAACCATTGGGATATGCTTGAGCTTGTGTTTTAGCGAGAATTAATCTTTCTCGCGGCCATAGAAGACCTTGAGCTTGTTCACGCCACTTCGGTACGAGGGCAACAACAAGAGTTAATAGCAGCAAAACCAGTAAACATATTTGCATAATTCTGTAGGGCTTGCCATTTGCTGAATTCTCAACCATACCCATAAGTATGGATCAAAAAGAACTCTTTTACAAATTAGTTGAGGCGCGTAAGTCCATCCGAAAATTTAAAAAGGATTTGCCGCCAAAAGCGATGCTCGACCGAATTTTGGCAGCCGCTGTGCAAGCCCCGTCTGGAAAAAATCGCCAGAACTGGAAATTCTTTGTCGTCACAGGTGCCAAGCGTGACGAGTATCTAAAATATTCCCAAAAATCTTGGCTTGGCATAAAAGAAGTCCTTAAAAAAACATTGAAGCCATCTTTGTATGATTTTACAGAAAGATTTTTTTATACTTTAGGCGATGCGCCTATAATTATTTTTGCTTATTCGCAAAATACGAGTGAAGAGAAATATTTGACCAGCATTGGCAGTGTGTATATGGCTGTGGAAAACCTTAATCTTGCTTGCGTCGCCGAAGGCCTGGGATCTTGCACGATGGGTGCTCCGTTAGAAATAAAGAAGGAAGTTGATAAGTTTCTAGGTGTCACTGAATTAGAAGAATATAAAAAGGGCGAGCTTGAGCTTCTTTGTGCAGTGGTCCTGGGTTTCCCTGATCATGAGCCGCCAAAAGCTCCACGGCAGTTGTTGGGTCGCGTGACTTGGATTTCGTAAAGCAAATTTAATTGATCTTAGGCTTGCGGCCAGCAATTGTCAGAAAATGAGAGTGCCTAGGATCCAAATTGGCTACACTTGTGGGAAAAGGATAATAGCCAGCGCCTTTAATTTGTAGATCTGTAAAACCATGGGCAGTAAAAAACTCTTGTAAACCACGATAATTAAAGATCACTTTATGGGTCCAAGTTCCAAATTCAATCTGCTGCTCTCTTAAAAGCGCCATTGGGTTTCCAATTCCGGCTTTCAATTTAGACATGTTAGTTAAGGAAAATATTTGCCAACCTAAAATCGCTGCAAAAATATTATGCCAACTACTGCCATTTTCAGTGCTGACAACAAAATGTCCACCGGGTTTTAAAACTCGCATAATTTCTGAAACTAAAAAATCAATATCAGCCACATGTTCAATGACTTGATTGGCATGCACCAAATCAACCGAGGCGTCTAAAACAGGAAATTTTTTTCCCAGGTCAGCTGAATAGACCTCAATATTTTTTGAACGAGCCAATTGGGCGCGTGACAGAACAACTTCTATCCCAGTAACTTTTGTAGCTTCAGCAGACTGAGCTACTTGCATGGTCCAATCTCCATCATCACAACCTAAATCCAAAAATACCTGCGGCTTTTGCCTGCTCACAAGATCTAATATATTTTTTCGATTATGAAGTGAGGCCTGCAAAAATAATTTAGTAAGATAAGATTTCAAAAGGCCCATAAATTTTTAAGCTGCTTTCTTGAATTTTGCTTTGTTCAAAGAAGGCCGAAGTTTTTCTATATGACGATAAAGTTTTACCGTATCCAAAAAAAGGAGAAAACCCACCCTAAACGTATGAGCTAAGTCCCTTGTTGCCGAGCGTTTGTTTTTTAAAAAATAATCCAAACGAATGGGCGCTTCTAAAATATTTTTGTAATTCAAAGCACTGGCTAAACTAAGAATTTCAAGATCGAAGCCATAGCGGTCAATGGTTAAAAAAGGAAGGATGTCTCGAATCACTTCTTTTTTGAAAAGCTTAATTCCGACCTGCGTATCGGTGACGTTAACGTTAAAAAGATTTCTAACAAGAATCTGATAAACTGAGCTTAAAAACCTTCTATAAAAAGGATAATATACCTGGGATTGCGGATGGCGTTTTGATCCAACAACAATATCCGCATTATAAAGCGACATCAGGCCAAGAAAAATCTTAATGTCTTTTGGGTGAAGTTCCATACCACCATCGATAAATAAAATATAATCGCCTTCAGAGCTTTCGAAACCTTTTCTAACCGCGCTGCCTTTGCCAAGGTTTTTGTCTAAAGAAATAAACTTGATAGATGAATTTGCGATTGAGGTGATTTTTTCATTTGTATCATCAGTACTGCCATCGCTAATCACAATAATTTCAAAATTTTTAAAGGCCTCATTAAGTTCCGACTTTAGCAGGTACAAATTTTCAATAATATTTGGGCCTTCATTAAAAACCGGCACGACAACGCTGAGCTTTAGGTCACGCAGAAATATGAAAGGCGAGCGAGAACTGTTCATATGAGTATTGTACCTGCCTCATGGTGAGGTTGCTTAAAAAGAACATGTTTATGATAAAAACAGGCCTGGCAAAAGGGCTATGGACCTTAAGCTGAGGCGGCACTTTTTTTAATGAGATTTGCGACAATAGCTTGAGCTTGTTCCAAGACCTGAGTCTGAAGGTTACGATGGCAACAGGGTTTAATCACTTCCCCGATCCAGGAAATCAATGGAAACTTAGTGTCGCCACACGCGCAGATTCGATCGCTTAATTCAGCGGGAACGCCGGTTGCTAAACAAAAAGGGGGAATGTCTTTAGTTACAATTGCCCCAGCACCGACTAAGGCAAAGGCTCCGATGCGCACTCCGCAGCGAACAATGGCACCTGCTCCTAATGAACAGCCATCTTCTAAGAATGTCGGCGTAATCGTCCAATCTTTTCTGCCAACACGTGGATGCTGATCGTTAGTAAAAATCACTCCAGGTCCTATAAAACACCAGCGTGAAATTTCAACACCCTTATAAATATTCACACCATTTTGTATGCGAGAGCCTTCTCCAATCGTCACATCAGCATCGACGTAAACATCTTTTCCAATAGAAACTGCAGGACCCAAAATAGCGCCTTTGCGAACGTGGGCAAAATGCCAAATTTTTACATCTTCAGAAAGAATCGCTTCTTGCTCAACAATGGCGGTCGTGTGAATAACAGGTTTCATGAGTTTATTTTCGCATATTATTGTTTGATAGTAAGGTCCTGATTTTAAGAACGGCGACGGACAAGACCAATCACGACTATGATTTCGATCAAAATAGAAAAAATCCAATAACTTTCAAGATTGAAGCCGAATGAGGTTCCGATAAAAGCAAGAAACAGCGATAAAAGGCAGAGTGCAAAAGCCATATCACCTTTGTGACGAGCGGAAAATGATTGCAGACATAGAAACAGTAAACAAAGACTGGTCATATGTAGCAGACTGAGACCAGCCCAAACTGGGGGCCAGCCAAGAAACGAAGCAATACCAAGTCCACAGGTCGCTGAAAAAATACCAAAAAGGCCAAAGAACAAAAGATGTCGCGAAGTCAGTTGGGGCGAATTAGGTTGCGCTTGATGTGCGAGTAAAAGCTGGGCCAAAGTCTGAAAAATAAAAAAGAAGCCCTTATTCAATAAGGCAACTTTTGCAAAAACCCCAAGATCCGATTGCGACAAAATTTTTGGTGTGACCAGAAGATCCATCTGAGGAACCCAGCTAGAAAAAAAAGCCAAACTTACAGACGCTAAGGCCACCTTTGGACTTAATCGAAAGGGAGCATCAGATTCAGTTCGTCTTTCTGGCTGCGGAAAAATAAAGAAGACAGAACAAGCAATGAGCGAAGCGGCTGCTTGCGCGTGGTAGAACGAAAAAGGACTGCTATCTAAGTAGACCCATCCAAACTTAGATGAAGCACCAGCCAAAGTTGCGAAAGCTAAAAGCCGAATACTTTTTTTGCGCAAATGAATGCCAAATAAAAACCCATTTAACAAACTTCCTATCCAGGCAAAAAAATAAAGAGCAAACTCATGTTGAAAAAACAAAGATAAAATAAATCCTAGCCATGTTAAGATCAATACAATTCGACTTTTTGAAACAGAAAATAGTGTTTCTGCATTTCCAATCGAGGTTAAAGATTGAAACCAAACGCCGACAAAGCAAGCCACAGAGAACTGTGCTAGCCACTGTGACCACAAGCCAAAATCAATTCCTGGAAGTGTCTTTGATGCATAGATTTGGAAAAGATAATTCAGGAACCCCACAGCAATTTGGCTAGCAACAAAGGCAAGGCTTTCTAAATTAAGAAATATTTTATTCAAATTAATTCGATGAGGCTGGGCTTGGTTCATGGATTTAAACAATCGTCGGGTCGACCCATGGCAACTATCGCAGCAGGCGTTTTATTTCTGCATAAATCATTACCCATCCATTCCCCCCCCCAGAGCCTACAAAAATCTAAAGAAAACGCCGGCGGAACCCGAGGATCAAAAATAATCCAATCTAATTGACTGCATTGAGAAAACTGAATCAAATCTTTTTTTAAAGACGAATCATTATTTACAATCTGATTGAGCATTTGTGAATTTGAATAGCCAAATTTTAAAGTCATCTTATAGTCTCGAAGATTTTCAGTGGCGGGATTTAAAATAGAGCAATCAGTCCCGCGCAGACTTTGAATAAGGTAATAAAAATCAAGGGTGAACTGACTGGCAGAAATATGTGGAAAGCGCATTCCAAGGCCACAGAGACCTGATTTTTTTTCAATCAGCGAAGCTTTCGATGGAATAATCGGGCTCATGGGCATTGGATTGATAAAAGGTGGAAGATCTATTACTAGCAAGATCCCAAAAATTCCGACAAGGCCCCTGATTTTTTTCGAGGAAAGCTGAGTTCGTGCAAACCAAATTTGAAATATAAAACCAAGACACATAAGAACTGAAAAATGTGTAAAAATAGCAAGACGACTGGGCACGCGAATTTGCTCAACAGCGGCATGAATCCAAGCAGAGGGACCCCACATAAAGCCCCAATCAGGAGCGAGCGAGCTTAAAAAGGCAAACACGCCCCACATTAGAAAAAGAAGGACGGCGTAGCCTTCTGTCGTTTTCAAAGAAACTGACTTTCTATTTTTAAGTAAAAAAAGAAGGCCTAAAATTAATGCGATCCAAATCACCCATCTAAGGGCGACTGCATGTTCATGAAAATTACCGATGGATGGATCTTTTCTAATAGAGACATCAATTTTTTCACGGAGTGGATTCCATTCCTTTTGTCCAATCGCAAAGTCACCAGCGAAATAATCACGCGGCTGAGCGCTGAAAACAGTAAGAAATGGATGTGGCCAAGTCGGTGATTTTCCGGTGACTGGAAAAATACTTGCTGTATTTTTCTGAAATTCAACCGGGACAGGTTTTAAAACAGCAGTTCCTAGAAGCAGAACCGCTGGTAAAACGCCGACCATCAATGCGCCTAAAGAGCGCGCCCAGTGCAGGCGAGTTTGCGGAAAACAAAAATAAAATAATAAAAAGAAGGGCGAAAAAAAACCAAGAAAAATTAGGTAATATTGAAATGATGTCGCACATCCTAAGAAGCAAAAAGCAGCTAGGATGACATTTTTTGGAGAACGAGACTTAATCAGTAGATGAAGACCCCATAAAGCTAAGGGAATTGCATAAATGCCAACTAAGCTTGGGTGAACTTGCGCACGGGCCCTCGTGAATGTAGAAAAACTCCAGGCAAAAGCTAAGGCTATGGAAATATCTCTTCTCCAACCAAGAGATCGAGACATTCCGTAAAAGCACACTCCATTTAAAACCATTAATACTATGGCAAAAAGGACGGAGGTTTGTTCAGCGGGAATAAAAAACGGGAAAAAAACTCCGGCTATCTTTTCTGCGGTCGAATACCATGCAACAAATCCCTCAGGGGCGTTAAATTGCCGATTAGGAAATGCTCCATAGAAAAAAAGCAGAGGTTGCTCTATATAATTTCGATGAAGCATTTCGAACTGAAAAGGGCTTGTCGTGGGATCAGAACCATCGCTCATAAATTGGTCTGTTCGCTGCTCCCAGATTGGAACAACGGCTGGCCAAGTATATGCAATCGCGCCAGCAACAAAAAAAATTAAAATTCCAATCGCGATAAATATTTTCTTCATGGCGTTATCTCTTTAGTCTTTTTAAATGGATTTAAGCAATAAAGCACACCATAAATAACTCCGACTGAAAAACTGATCAATACAAGTATATGAAGAAAAAAAAGTTTTAAAATTTCTGGAAAACTTTTTGTGACAAGAATAATACTGAAACCACCAACCGCGAGAATTGAAAAGATCCCAGGAAAAAAAGAATACCACTGCAGATATGAAATCATAAGAACAATGGCAGTGAAAATGAGGGCTAACAAACTTGCATAAAAAAATCGAGTTCGATGCTCAAAAAAATGATATTGTACAAAGCCAGGTCCACGATCAAAAAGTCGCAAAAGAAATCCAGATAAGTTTTGTCGAGGCTCCCATGCAAACTGAAACTGACTGGTCACATAAAGAGGGTGAGTTCGAATGATATCCTTAATAAGAAGAGTATCATCTGCCAGAACTTCGGAAGTGCCAAGGGCATCACATGATTTTATAAAATTATCTCTTGGTACGACAAGAATACCAGTCCCCTTTGAATATTTTTCGTAATTTTCAAGATTTAAATAAAACCCCTGTTTCACATCTATGTAGTGTTTACGATAAATCCATTCGTGAGTCCGTTCCCAGTAGAGATTAAAAATACTTTTTGAAACATCAATGAAGGTCATTCCCATGAGAAATGAATGTTTGTTTAGTATCGACATAATTTCCCGAGCCGTTCCGGGGATCAAAGAAATTCTAGAATCTAGAAAGAAGACTATTTCACTTTTTGCTAATAAAGCACCTTGCCTACGAGCTTCAAATCGACCCTGAGGTTCTTTGTTGTAGATGATCTTCAAAAAATCTTTTTGAAGTAAATGATTGGATAAAGATCGTAAAACTTCCTGTGTGCTATCTTTGGATCCATCGTCGACGACAATAATTTCAACAAGGGACTCTACTAAATCTGATTTTAATAGGTTATTTAATAAAGGCTCTAAATATTGAACCATATTCTGGGTTGGAATAATTAACGAAACATTTTTCAAGAGAGGACCGCCCCTAAAATATCAGCGATGTTTTTTGAAGGACTATAATTTAATTTTAAAGCAGATTTTCGCAAGCGATCGGGTGCCTTCAAAAACCCAGAAATAATTTCGGGATCAAACTTAGATAAAATACAATTTTCACCGATGCCGTCAGCTAATTCTGTTTTTTCACGCATGACCAAACAGGGAAGCCCTAAGTAAGCACATTCTGTCTGATTACTTCCACCATCTGTAAGTACAAAATAAGCCCCGGCAAGTAGGTGGACAAAACTAGTGTAGGACTGCCGATTTAAAAGATTAACGCCTGCTAACTTTAATTTTTCTGAGGCTGAAGGGTCTTGGGATAATTTTGCTTCAGTTGGGGGGTGCATGACAAAATAAACAGGGGCTATCTTTTGCGCTTGAATCAAAACATCAATTAAGACATTCCAGCGTTCTGTCGATTGAAGATTTTCAAAGCGATGTAAATTAGCTAAAATATAGTTTCCTTGTGGAAGACCCGTTGGGCGTGGCAGCTTTAAAGTATTTATCATAGCATCATAAACACTATTTCCGCCCGTCACATGTATTTGGCCGCCGTGCTTCTCGCGATTGAGATGATTTTTTGCAACATCATCTGGTGCAAAATGAAAATCTGTCCAGCGAGAAACTAGACGGCGGTTGATTTCTTCTGGAAAGGGATTAAAAATATCCCCGGATCGCATGCCAGCTTCAATATGAGCTAACTTTAGACTAAATTTTTTTGCATATCTTGCGCCCAAGAAAGTTGAAAAAGTATCTCCGTGTACCACCGCTAAATCAGACTTGCTTTGAATTTGAAAACCTTTAGCATGCATAACGGCTGATAAAGTCGATTTTGATTTAAAAAGATTACGACCCATCCAACGAATTGCTTGCCATGACGACTCCAGATCTTGAGCTTTATCGTCTAAGCAAAACGCTCGCTCACGAGGCAATTTAAGATCATCATATTGCATCCAAAAATTTGTAGAGCCTTGGCCTGTGCTCCAGACAAACCAGGGTATACCTCTTTGCTCAGCTTCATAAATCACAGGAAAAACCTTGATCAGCTCAGCCGCTGTACCCATGATAAACCATAAGTTCACAAAAACCCCTTAGTCCTTAAGATGTAATTAGTTTAGATAAGCAGCCGTAAATTATCAACCGACACAAGGACCCTACGAAGTCTAGTTTTTGCAGTTGTTGTTTTAAAAATTAAACATCATTTCGAGCCCTTTGTTTGATTATAACGAACAACAGCCGCAGTTTGAATAAACTCATCAAAAGTTGAAAATCGCGGACAAGATATTTGCGGATTATGTTTTCGAAGCTTGGCAAGAATAATTTCTGCATTATCGCTGAAGCCCGCGCCTACTTGATTAAGAACTTGAGCCTGGCAAAAATATAAAAGCGCCAAGTCGGCCCTGCCCAATGGCGCCATCGCTGAGCCAAGTGCATTTAGGAAATTAGCCGAGTCTACATTTTTTTTTAGCATCCTGGTTTGAAATTCAGTTTCAAAAAGCAAATCTTCTAGGGCTGCCGTCTCTCTATACCGATTAAGGCGAACCAAAGTTGTCGCAATATTAGAGATAACAAGATGATCTTTTGGCTTTCGAATTCTTGCTTTTTCTAGCAGCTGTAAAGATTTTGAAAAATCTTTCTTATCGTCACCAAAATATTGAGCTAACCCCATCAAAGCGCTGTGGGATTCAGGATTTTCTAGAAGCATTGTTTCAAAAAAAATTTTCGAGGATTGCCAGGTATGAATTCTCTGCCAACTGAGTGATGAATAGAGAGCAATTAAGCAAATCAGGCCTACTAAAAAAGTTTTAAAGGGAACCGGTTTTAATGACTTACTTAAACTTAAAAGTTCGATTAAAAAAAGAGAAAAAATAGACATCGAAAAATAAAGATAATGATTGGCCACTGTGGAAATTTCTTGGAATGCAAAATTAACTAACCCTGAAACCGGAAGCAAGCAAACTGCCCATGATAAAAACAAGATAAATAGGTTCCATTTTTTGCACCTTCGACTGGCAATAAACAAGAATAGTAAGAGCACAACAAAAATAAAAGACAGCGGCCATTGCCTCTCAAAATAACCGATTAAATAAATCGGCGTGCGCCCATAATCCACTGTCAGATGAGTCGGCCATGCTAATTTAGCCAGATAAAAGCCAAAACTATCAAAAACCACAAGTAGTCTTTCAAAAATTCTAACATTGAACAAAACAATTTCTTTTTGAGTGAAGTAAGTGATCAATGAAATTATGCACACAGGAATACACCAAACCAACATTTTCAAAGCGTTTTTTCTCCAAAAAGCGGGAGTGCGCTCAATGCTTAATAAAAAAATGACCAATGGTAAGGCAGCTGCTTGCGGTTTACTTAATAAGCTTAAAATAAAACACAAACTTGCCAGCCAGTATCCCTTTCGTGTTTCAAACTTAAAAAAGAAAACTAAGGCTAATAGTCCAAAAAAAGTAGCTAAAAGATCCCGTCCCCCAGAAATCCAAGCGACTGCGTCGACTTGCAAAGGATGAAGAGAAAAGATAAGTGGTGCTAAATACAGATGCCAAGAATTTTTAAACTTTTCTTTTTGAAACCAAAGTTGTGCAAACTTAAAAACTAAATAAGTGTTTAACAGATGCAAACTAAAATTAAATACTCTGAAGGGAAAGGCTTCGCCGCCACCTAGATAATAAAGCACGGCCCAAAAAGTAGAAGTGACCGGTACATACATTCCAAAATAAATATTTGTCCAAATTTCAAGCCACTGAGACTGCAAAAAATAAGGATTAATACTGATATTATAATCATCATCCCAAGGCAGAAATCCAGCCGAAAATATTTGAAAGTAAATAACTAAAAGTAAAAATCCCAATAAGGCGGCGTGGAATTTTTTTGAATTTTGCATTTTCTTCCAAGCCGTCATTGTTTAAGGCTGCGCCCCGACAACTTAATAGCAGCGGCCGTGGCTAAAAAATCTTGATTGGATGCAAAGCGGGGACAAGTGGCTCCGGGATAATCTTTCTGATAACTTTTTAATACAATATCGACGTTATTAACAATTTCTTTATTGTGGGGATTAATTACTTGTGACTGGCAAAAATAAAGAATTGAAATATCAATTTGTTTTAAAAAGAAAGAGGCCGCCCCCAAGCTTGTTAGCAAGCTGGCTGTGGCAATATGTCTTTTGTCTAAGGATTTTAAAAAGGAAGGCTCAAAAATCAGATACTCCATTTTTGCCACTTCCATATAGCGCTCTAAAAAACCCAACGCCGAAGCAATATTAGTATTCGCTACAAGATCATTTGGTCTTTCAAGCAAAGCTTTCTGAAAATAAAATAAAGAAGCAGCATGATTTTGCACCGAGCTTTCATATCCACCAAGACCGATCATCGCCGAATAAGAATGCGGATTCCCGCGCAGCATGTCTTCAAAGAAAGTTTGGGGTTCAAGCCAAATATAAGTTCGCTGCCAGCTTAATCCAATCCAAAAAAGACATAAAAAACTAATTCCTACAAAAGCAGAAATTCTTTTAATATTAAATTTAGAAAGAATTTGAATGAACAGTAAGCTCAAGAAAGCCAATGAGAAATAAATATAATGATCCGCTGTCGTAGAGATTTCTTGATAAGCAAAATCAATCAGTCCCGAAACTGGCAGCATGCAGACAATCCAAGCTAAGAATAAAATGGGACTCACGATATTTTTCTTTTTGAAGTATAAAAACCCAAAACCTGCAGCTAATACTAAAAATAAACTTATGGGTAATAACTCAGATGATAAATGTTGCATTAAAAATTGTGGTGTACGACCGTAATCAACTGCTAGCGAAAAAGGCGCGATGAGTTTCATCCAATAAAAGCCAAGACTGTCTACAATCACTAAAAGTCTCTGCCAAATTTCGATGGGCTTTAACATCACTTCTTTTTGTTCATTAAATGTTAATGCCGCAATTCCCAGGACCGGCAAAGTCCAAATAAACATTTGGGCAGCTGTTTTTTTAAATTGAGATCGATCTAAAATAATTTGAAGTAAGAGAATAATTAAAGGTAAAGACGCCACTTGCGGTTTGCTCAGCAGACTTGCGACAAAAAGAAGGCCGCCCCAAAAAAATCCTCGCATGCCTTGAAGCTTAAAATAAACAATCATGGCTAAAAGTGCGAACAAGGTAGAAAGCATATCGCGGCCGCCAGAAATCCATGCCACAGTTTCAACTTGTAGTGGATGAAAGGCAAAAAGCGCAAGAGCACACCAAATCAGCCAAGGTTCTTTTATTTTAAGTCGTTGAGTCCACCAAGTTAGAAAATAATAAAGCAAAACAGTATTTAAAAAATGCAAAGTGAAATTTAAAATCCGAAATGGCAAGGGACTGGCATTAAAAACCTTGTAAAGAACCCCCCACACTGAACTGGTGATGGGAATATACATTCCATAATAAATTTGAGTCCATAAATCGGTCCATACGCCAATTTTATAAAACAAATTAAGAGTGATATTATAATCATCGTCCCAAGGTAGAAATCCGGCATTAAAAGTTTGAAAATAGATGGCGCCCAAAAGGGCTGCAATCAGCAAACATAATTTCATATTCAAATGGTAGGTGAGGATCAAATAAAGAGGTATCTGAAAGCAAAAATCGAAGGTTTTGGCCTGGCTTAGGGCGAGCCTAGGAAAATCTCTGTTATGATTAAGTTAAAACCCTGTAAAAACAGCTTCTTTGGGGAAAATGAGTAGGCGAAAATAGCCCCCTCTGATATAGAAATTTGCATCCATGAATCCTCTTCTTAATGCGCTTAAAAATAATCCTTTTGTGTTAGCCCCTATGGCGGGTATTACAGACCATGCATTTCGAAGTTATATGAAATCTTTAAATGCGGGAGTTGTGGTCACGGAACTTGTCAGTGCCACCGGACTTGATTATGGCAGTCCAAAAACTTTAAGACTGACAAGTTTTGATGAATCTCAAAGACCTGTCGGGGTCCAGCTTTTTGGAGAAGATCCTGAGACTTTGGCCAAGGCGGCCCATTTTATTGAACTTCGTGGCGCTGATTTTATAGATTTAAATTTTGGCTGCCCGGTTCCCAAGGTTGTTAAAAAGGGAGCGGGATCGGCAGTTTTAAAAGATCTGGTGGCGCTTCAAAAGATTTTATCGACTGTGAAAGCCGCGATTCAAATTCCATTAACAATTAAAATTCGAACGGGCTGGGATGCAAATTCTAGAAATGCTGACGAAGTTTGCAATATTGCATTGAATGAAGGCATCACTTGGGTGGCCATTCATGGCCGCACTCGGGCGCAGGGCTATTCTGGCGAAGCTGATTGGGAATTTATCTCTGAAGTGAAAGCAAAAACTAAAATCGCAGTTCTTGGTAATGGCGATATTCACTCTGCTCCGAATGCAGTGGCTCGATTAAAAACTTCGAATTGTGACGGTGTTCTTATCGGTCGAGGATGCCTTAAAAATCCGCTGATTTTCAATCAGGCTTACCGTTTATGGAAGGGTGAACCCGTTGATCTTGTTAAACGCAACCTTGCTTTTCAGTTTATGCGCCTGAAAGACTATATTGTAGCGCATTGTGAGCCACACTTACAAAACATCCAGTTAAGAAAGTTTGCAGCTTGGTATTCCTCGGGGTATCCTGGTGCCGCTCAATTTAGAAAATCGGTATTTCAAATTCAAACGACGGACGAACTTATGTTAGCCGCGTATGAATTTTTTAATCGCGTCGATCAAATGGAGCCTGAAGATACGTCCCAGGAAGCATTTTTAATGGGCGGACACGGATAATAAAAAATAAAGGAAGAGACACATGTTTAACGCAGATAAGATTCGAAATATCGCCATTATTGCTCACGTCGATCACGGCAAAACTACGCTGGTGGATCATTTAATTAAACAAGCGGGAACTTTCCGTGCCAATGAGCACGTCGATGATCGTTTGATGGATTCAATGGACCTTGAAAAAGAGCGTGGAATTACCATCGCTGCTAAAAATGCTTCGTACATGTACAAAGACTATAAAATTAATATCGTCGATACTCCGGGACATAGTGACTTCGGTGGAGAGGTCGAACGAATTTTAAATATGGTGGATGGATGTTTACTTCTCGTCGATGCATCAGAAGGACCACTTCCACAAACTCGATTTGTTCTTAAAAAAGCTTTAGAACAAAACATTAAAGTTATTGTTTGTATTAATAAAATTGATCGCTCGGATGCTCGTATTCAAGAAGTTCATAACGAAGTGTTTGATCTTTTTATCGATCTTGATGCGACCGAAGAGCAATGTGATTTTAAAACGATTTATGCCATTGCTCGTGAAGGCATGGCGACTTTAGATCCGAAAGTAAACACTGGAAATTTAACTTGTCTGTATGATTCAATTATTGAATTGGTTCCGCCTCCAAAAATTGAAGTTGATCATCCTTTGCAATTGATGGTTTCTAATATCAGTTACAATGACTACGTGGGAAGACTTGCCATCGGTCGACTGCGCGCAGGAACAATCAAAGTGGGTGACGAAGTCGCCGTGATTCAAGATAAGGGACAGCAAAAGAAATTAAAAGTCAGCGCGCTTTTTCAGTACTACGTGAATAACCAAGTTCCTGTGACAGAAGTGACTGCCGGAGATATCGCAATTATTGCAGGCCTAGAAGATTTCACAATTGGTGACACGATTACAAATCCTTTAGATCCTCGTCCGCTTAAGCGTATTGCTGTCGAAGAACCAACAGTGGGAATGATTTTCACCGTTAATAACGGATCTTTTGCTGGGCAAGATGGAAAAAACGTAACTTCTCGTAAAATTTTAGAACGTTTGGAAAAAGAACTTCTTCACAATGTGGCTATCCGAGTTGAAAAAACAGATAGCACGGATTCATTTAAAGTCATCGGACGAGGAGAGCTTCAATTAGCAGTTCTTATCGAACAAATGCGCCGAGAAGGTTTTGAGCTTTTAGTTTCTAAGCCACAAGTTATTTTTAAAAATATCGATGGCAAGAAATTAGAACCAATGGAGATTGCCGTCATTGATATTGAGGATAATTTTGTTGGAGCCGTTACTGAAAAGCTGGGTGTTCGTAAAGGAATCATGATGAATATGGTTCAAAAAGGTTCGGGACGAACTCGTTTAGAATTCAGAATTCCTTCTCGTGGTTTGATCGGTTATCGATCTGAGTTTTTAACTGACACTCGTGGAACAGGTTTATTAAATACTCAGTTTGATGGCTGGGATGAATATAAAGGCGACATCTTTTCGCGAACAACCGGAGCGATGATTTCTGATCGTAAAGGCATGGCAACAGCCTACGCAATTTGGAACTTACAAGAGCGCGGGATCATGTTTGTAACTCATAGCCAAGAAGTTTACGAAGGTATGATTGTGGGCGAACACGCCAAAGAAAATGATCTTGAAGTGAATATCACTCGAGAGAAAAAATTAACTAACGTTCGTGCGTCTGGAAGTGATGAAGCGATTCGCTTAGTCCCTGTTCGACCTATGACTTTAGAAAAAGCTATGGAATGGATTCGCGATGACGAATTGATCGAAGTTACTCCTAGTAATATTCGTTTGCGCTGCCGTGAGCTTAATCCTCACAACCGAGGTAAAAAGGCGTCTAAAGCTGAATGATAAAACCAGCCGTCATCCAAGCTAAAAATTTGGTGAAAAAATACGACGATAAAAACGTTGTCGACGGCATCAGCTTCGAAGTTTATAAAGGCGAATGTTTTGGAATTCTTGGCCCCAATGGGGCCGGAAAATCCACCACCATGAAACTCATGTATTGCAGTGCTCTTCTGACCAGCGGAGAGCTTTATGTTTTAGATCTTAATGTCAAAAAAAATTACCGCGAAATAAAATCAAGAATTGGTGTAGTTCCTCAAGATGAGGGTTTGGATCAAGATTTAAGCGTCTTTGAGAACCTCCTTGTTTTTGCTGGATATCACGATATCGAGCCCAAAGAGGCCATTCGTCGCGTAAAAACTTTACTTCGAACCATGCACCTTGATGAATACAGTGATCGCTCTATTGAAACCCTCAGTGGGGGAATGAAAAGACGTTTAGCGATCGCTCGAGGTTTATTAAATAATCCAGATTTATTGATACTCGATGAACCAACTTCAGGACTTGATCCTCAAGCCCGAATTTGGATTTGGGATTTTTTTACTCAACTTAAAAAAGATCAATCGACAGTGATTTTAACAACTCATTACTTGGAAGAGGCTGAAGCCATCTGTGATCGAATTGCTATTATTGATCATGGAAAAATTTTAGCGATTGGTGCTCCCAAAGATTTAATACGCCAAGAAATTGGCCAGGAAGTGGTTGAGTTTGAAACCAACCCGGTCGATTTAAATTATTATCTAGGTCGACTTAAATCAGCTGGATATGCCTATCAAGTAATTAGAAATACAGTGAATATTCTCATTCAAGAAGGACAAGAGGGTCGTAAAGCAATTGATTTAATTGCAGGTGATCGCATTACTATCCGTAGACCCACCCTGAATGATTTATTTTTAAAGCTGTCAGGCCATGAATTAAGAGACAAATCATGACCTGGTCAGAATTATTTTTAGCTCCTAAAATCAGTGCAAGTTTTTTGAGAGTATGGCAAAGAAATTTTTTACAGTTTCGTAAAACTTGGATGGTTTCAGCTGTATGGATTTTGGTTGAACCTTTGATGTACTTAGGTGGATTTGGTTTTGGACTGGGTGCTTTTGTGAATAATATGAATGGTCTTTCATTTTTAGAATTTTTTTTCCCAGGTCTGCTTTGCACAACAGCTATGTTTGTCGCTTTTTTTGAAGGCACATATTCTAACTACAGTAAGCTCACTTACCAAAAAATATATTCAAGTATTATGATGACCCGAGTGAGTCCTGAAGAAATCGTTTTTGGCGAAATTTTATGGGCTGCTAGCAAAGCATTCTTAGGTGTTTGTGGAGTCACTTTAGTGGCCGCCATTTTTGGTTTAGTGGATTCGCCTTTTATTTTTGTGGCCCTGCCAGTTCTTTTTATTGTGTCTTGGTTATTTTCTTCTATCGCTATGATTATAACTTCCTTTGCTAAAAGCTATGATTCCTTTATTTATGGAACATCAGGATTTATTATTCCCATGACCTTAGTGGGTGGAGTTTATTTTCCCAATGATCAATTGCCCTCTGTGTTCCAATATTTTACTTATTTGCTGCCCTTGACACACGCGGTTTCGGCAATCAGAGGCTTACTGGTGAAAGGATTTTCTCAAGAATTTGCTGTGCATCTTGGGATACTTTTACTGATGAGCTGGATCACGATGAATATTGCGATTATTAGAATTCGCAAAAAACTACTTAAATAAATTTATTCTTCTGTCTCAGAACTTTCGAAAGGATCTTCTAGGGTACTACTATCTGATTCATTAGTTATAATTTCAGGACTTAAATTCATAAGTTCTGGAGTAAACAAAGCTGGAACCTGCAGCTGGGCTTGTTCATACGTAGCTAAATCAATCCGTTCATATTGAAGCATATCAGTTAGAATTTTTTGGATTCTTCTCTCAGCAAAGTGGGTAAGATTCTTTTTTTGAAAAGAGGCAGAATATTTTTTTGGACTAGGCAGAAGCATGGCCATAAAAGCCGATTCAGCCGCCGTCAAATCAGACGCTGATTTTTTAAAGTAATGTCTGGAAGCAGCTTCAATTCCGTAGATCTTATTTCCAAACTCGATCACGTTTAAATATTTTTCTAAGACCTCATTTTTAGTAAGATCTTTTTCAATTTTCAAAGTAATTAAGCCTTCCAAAAATTTTCTAAGCAGTGTTTTTTCTTTAGCCAGAAATAAATTTTTGGCTAACTGCTGAGTGATGGTTGAACCCCCGCGAACATATTTACCCTTTTCTATATTTTCGCGAGCACTTTTTTCAATCGATTTCCAATCAAATCCATGATGTTGGTAAAAAGCAGAATCTTCCGTCAGAACGACAGTTTTTTTTAGTACATTCGAAATACGACTTAAAGGAACATAATTTTTAGATTTTGGACAAAGGTAAACTTGATGCATTGTCGAAGTTAGACAGCCGCGCAACTCTTTAGTCGATGGAATTTTTGAATAGATGTAAAAAAAAGCCGATAAAATGGTTACCGGAATTAGTAAAATGAAGATAATCAAAAATTTTACACTAGCGTGGATTTTCATATTAACTATTTAACAAACCCTGAGCCTTGATCCAAGCGACACTTGAAGAAATAGCAAACTTTGCAGGTCGTGGACTTAATCCGAGGATTTTTTTGGCTTTAGAGTTATCAAAATAATGATAAAGCGTCGAACTCCAGGCATTTTCGACACTTAAACTGGCCGGCAGTCCCAGAGAATGCTTTAAATCGCCCCATCTCCCCAAGCCAAAGACAACCGCATTGGGAATTCCAAAGGAAGGGGCTTTTACTCCAGCCGCTGTGGCTATGGTTGTAAAAAGATCTTTAATCAGTAAGTTTTCCCCTGCGAGAATGAATCTTTCGCCGGTATGGCGGCCTTTCCAAGCTGCAATTATTCCCGTAATAGCATCTTCGACAGCGATCACATTTACTCCGCCATGGGTGTAGAAGGGAAATTTTCCTTGGGCCACTTTCAACTGAGTTTTCCGGCTGCCTTTTTTAGAATCTCCTGGTCCGTACATGGTGCTGGGATTTAAAATAACGGCTTCAATATCGCCCTTTTCATGGCTTTCAATTACAAGCTTTTCAGCTTCATGCTTAGTATCAAAATAGCCTAAGCGTAAATGTGAAATATTATAAATTGAAGATTCATTTAAAATTTGATCCGGTGTAAAACCTGCACCAATGGCAACGACGGAAGATAAATACACAAAATCTTTAATCAACTTTTCTTTACAGGCTTTTAAAATATTTTTAGTTCCACCGATATTAACTTGTTCCATCAATGGCCTTTGCCACCTCTGGTAACCAATCAATCCGGCAAGATGGAAAACTGTTTGAACTCCCTCTAAAGCTTTAGCCACTGAGTTATAATCTGTGACATCACCGATAGATTTTTCGTATGACAAACCAGCTAGCTCAGATAGATCACTTTTTTCACGAGCTAAAATACGAACAGCATAGCCTTGCGAAAGTAAACTTCGCACCACCCATGCCCCCAAAAATCCATTGGCTCCTGTCACTAGTACCATTTACGGGGACTCACTTTCAGAAAATAATTTAAACTCTGACTGCACAAGTATCCAAATAAGATGCCTAGCAAAGCTCCAAAAAAAACATCGGAAGGGTAATGAACACCATTGTAAACGCGACTGTAAGCCACAAAAGTAGCAATCGAAAAAACTGGTATTGTCAGTGGGGGTACAAAAAAGCTTGAGTAAGTGGCAAGAGCAAACATATTGGTCGCATGATTTGAAACAAAGCTGTACCCACCATAAGGCGCCCGAGTTGTTACCTCGACACCAATGGCGTCGCCAGGTCGTAAACGGCGAACACTTTTTTTAATTTGGCTGCCGGTAAAATCAGAAAGGCCTAGACAAAAGAGAAGGCCTAAAAAAAGCCAAATCCCGCGCTTTCCATACTTCCATATAAATAAGCCCAAAAAAAATGGGACAACGACGAAGGCAAAGTAGGTTGATTTATGCAAATCAGTGATAGTTAGAAAAAAAGGATCAAGCCATGGGGTCGAGCCCAAAGTGTTGATGTAGTAAAGAAGTGCTAGATCTAAATTCTCCACCTGTTAGAAAGTAGAGTTGATCTTGTTCAAAGTCCAGGTGTTATGCAGGAATGACTGTGGCAGAATAATCAAAGCATGAGTAAATCAACTTGGTTCGGTCTTCTAATCGGTCTTGGCGCCATTCTTCTTGGAAATATTCTTGAAGGTGGACACATTGAATCTTTGATGCAAGGAACAGCATTTATTATTGTCATTGGCGGAACTTTGGGTGCGGTGATGGTCTCAAATCCAAGTCGCGATTTAAAGCTCGCCATGGAACTTGGTAAGTCCGCATTTCGCGAAGAAACTGACAAGCCCACTCTTGAAAATATCAAAGATATTGTAGAATGCTCGCGAATTGCAAAAAAAGAAAGTGTTGTCGCTATCGAATCGCAGATCAAAGGTTTCAATGATCCATTCTTAAAAAGAGTCCTTAGAAATATAGTTGATGGTATTGATCCACAAATTATTAGAGATACTTTTGAAGTCGAAATTCAATCCGAAGAAGATCGATTGAATGCGGGCGCAAAAGTTTGGTCTGATGCCGGGGGATTTTCACCTACGATTGGTATTATCGGGGCTGTCTTAGGACTGATTCACATTATGGGAAATTTAAGTGATACATCTAAATTGGGTGGCGGTATCGCTGTTGCCTTTGTAGCTACAATTTATGGAGTGACGTTTGCAAATCTAATTTTTCTGCCGATGGGATTTAAAATTAAGAAAAAAATTCAGCATCGAATTCATAATCGCTATTTAGTATTAGAAGGTGCATTGCTTATTCCTCAAAATTTACCAACGGCGATTGTTGAACAAAAACTCAGAGCTTACCTTGAGCAAGACTATCAGAAAGATGTTTAATGGCAGCTCGAAAAAAAAAGCACGAAGAGCCTGAAAATCATGAACGTTGGCTGGTTTCGTATGCTGATTTTATCACTTTGCTTTTTGCATTTTTTGTCGTCATGTACGCAACCTCAAGTAATAATGAAGAAAAGCAAAAATCGTTTGAAGAATCAGTTCGAAAAAATTTAAAACTTGCCTATACAGGGCAAGGAACTGAACAAGGGCAAGTGGTGGGAGCCGAATCCCTAGTGCCCGAGCTGGCGTCTCCCATTGAAGGCTTTCCTAAACAAGGAGGCGCCGAAGAAGTGCAAGATTATGTGGGAAGAAAATTAAATAAATCCCTCGAAGGAACAGAAAAATTAGCGATTTCAAAAGTCCATCATGATTTTATTGGGGCGAGGATTTCACTCGCGGCCTCGACATTTTTTCCAGTCGGTTCGAATAAATTAAAACTGTCGTCTTTAAAAACCTTAGATAAAGTAGCAGAAATTTTAAAAGAAACAGATCGAAAAGTAATTATTGAAGGTCACACCGATGACACTCCGATTGTTAGCGATAAAATTGATAGCAACTGGGAACTAGGCAGTCTTCGTGCAACAAGTGTCGTAAGATATTTAATTAAATATCATCAAATAGATCCCGCCAGATTAGCCGCAATCTCTTATTCAGATCAAAAACCGCTTGTCTCTAATGATTCAGAAATAAATCGAGCCAAAAATCGTCGCATCGAAATCTTGATCGTTACAAACGACAAACAGTAATTATTTACGAACGATTTTTACGTGCTTCATAACAACAGGCTCTAATGGGCGGTTGTCAGGTGTTGCATTAGCTTTGGAAATCTTATCAACGACATCCATGCCTTCGATCACTTCACCAAAAACGGTGTGTTTGCCATCTAACCAAGGAGTATCAATAACAGTCACAAAAAACTGACTGCCATTGGTGTTGCGGCCCGAATTAGCCATAGATAAAACACCACGTTTATTTTTTAATTCAGGCGAAAATTCGTCGTCGAATTTAAACCCTGGATCGCCAGTGCCAGTACCTAATGGATCTCCACCTTGAATCATAAAGTCAGGGATAACTCGGTGAAAAATCAAACCATCATAAAAAGGCTTTTTAACTTTTTTCCCAGTTTTTGGCTCAGTCCACTCTTTAGTGCCTTCTGCTAAACCAACAAAATTTTCAACCGTTTTTGGTGCTTTTTCGTGATGAAGTTTAATTTTAAAATTACCCAAATTTGTTTCGAATTCTGCGATCATCTTTTTTTCCTTTTTCTCTAATTTACTATCCACTTTAACTTTCGAATTTATATTTTCTTTGGCTTCAGAATGGAAGCTAAAAGCCACCAAGGCGAAGGCAAAAAGATAGATCCAAACAACTTTTTTGATCAGACCCTTATTTTGAGACAATCAATCCTCCTGTAATAGATGCAGTTCAAATCAAACTATGTGAGTAACATCAAGGGATTAGCCTGTGACCCGACGAGGGTCAAGTTGATTAAGTATCTTCAAATTTTCTGAAATAATCGTAAGAGTATCGTTTTTTAATTCTGATGGCGACTTTTTAAATAGTGCGGCAAGGACTTGAATTGAGGCATCTTTTCGCGATAAGTCAGATTCGCCAGCAGAACTGATAAGATGCAAAAACTGCTCTGTCAGACGCAACTCTGAATAATTGATTGCTAAGCGCTCTGCAGAGGGGATGATTTGTAACATTTCAGTGGTGGAAGAAGTCCCTCGTAAACGCAGCTTATTTTTAAGCAAATATGTTTGTGCAAAAAGCTCTAAATCTAGCATTCCACCTTCAGAATATTTTAAATCAAGCTCAGTAGGCTTAATGAGTTGCTGTCGAATATGATTCAGTTGCTGCATGTCTTTGAGCTCAAGGTTTTGGAAATAACAGGCTTCTTTAATTTCTTCGGCGTTCCACAAAATTCCTCGGCTTCTTAAGTAAGCTTGTCGCTCCCAAGGTTCGGCAGTGGTGCGCAAATAATCTAGCAAATCTTTATGGCGGACTATTAATGGGCCTGCTTTTCCTGACGGTTTTAAGCGCATATCGATAGCGTATAGTGATCCCCCTTTGTGGGGCTCGGTCAGTCGCGAAATCATTCGGCGTGCTAATTTAAAATGCTTTTCCTGTGGTTCGTCTTCAAGAACAAAAATAAAATCTAAGTCTGATTGAAAACCTAATTCTTGCCCACCCCATTTTCCAAGGGCTAATACTTTTAACTCTTCAGCACCTAAGGCAAGAGTTAATTCTTTCACTACTTCATCAGCGACAGAGGTTAAATTTTTTATGACTGAAGAAATATTTTGAGTTTTAAAAAAATCAGTCCCTTGAATAATTTCATTCAAAAGTCTTTTTTCTAAAAGTTGTTCTAATAAAAGATCAATTTCTTGGCGCTGCAGATCTTGATTGCGATAAACAAATGAATCCAAAAGTTCAGGCCTTTGGCAAAGAATTTGTGAAAGATAGGGCGAGTGGCCAAAAAGCCAAGCTAGATCTTCAGTTAATTTTGACTCCCGTGCGAGTAAACTAAAAAGTCCACTTTTTGCACGGACGGCATTAATAAATTCTTTTAAAAAAGAAATCGCTAAAGCTCGATCCCCAGAAGTTCTATGAAGAGCTTGTGAAAAATTTTGTACAAAAATTTGTCGGGTTTTCTGGTCGCGATCCTTCTGTCGAGACATCAAGGGAATTTCTAAGATCTGTTCAAATTCAGCTTCAAGATCAACACTGTCTTTGATTTCTATAGAGCCTAAAAGTCCTGAGACCATCAGCGATGAAGTTTTTAGATCCTTTTCTAAATTCTCTAAAGCTTCAGAAATAGTATTTGGAAATGTGCCGGTCTTTTGAATCGAATGCGTTTGTTGATCTTCTTGGGCTTGAACATAATTTTCTAATAAACGTAAACGCCAGTAAAGTTTTTTAAAGAAATCCACCTCTTGATCGGGCAGAATTTTTTCTGATTTAATTTTTTCAAAAGCCAATGAGGTGTTTGTCAGTTGAAGATGGGGGTTTTTTCCACCATGTATGACCTGTAAGGCATTCACGAAAAGTTCGATATCGCGAATTCCACCCGGAACTAATTTAAGATTAATTTCTCCATCTTGAGTCCGAACTGCTTTTTGAATTTTTTCTCGAAGTCCTTTTAAATCTTCAAAGAGCGAATAATCAAGATGCTTACGGTAAATAAAACGTTTTAAAAAGGGCTCTAGTTGATTTTTAATTTCTAAACTGCCCGTGATAAAACGACAGCGGACGAAAGCAATGCGTTCCCAGGTTTCTCCATAGTTTCCATAATAATCCATCATCTGATCAATGGTTGGCGCTAAGGGCGAAGTTTTCCCACCGGGCCTTAGATCTAAATCACAGCGAAACAGAAATCCTAAAGACGTAGATTGTGAGATACTATGTTGAAAATCGCGCACCTGCTTTAAAATTTCAGGTGTGTACTCGCGAGCAACAAATAAAAGATCAATATCAGAACTTAAATTCAATTCTTGTGAACCCAATTTTCCCATGGCAAAAACAGATAAATCTTGTGCTAAACAAAATTTTTCAAATGTTTTTGCAATGACTTGGTCAGCAATATCACTCCAGTACCAGCAAATATCATAAGCCGAAGCCCGATTCATCACTGTGGCAAGAGCGCATTCAAGCCAAGCTTTGTGACGGAGGTCATAAAGTGGATCTTGTCCTAATTTTTCTTGATAAGGATGACCCAAAGGTAATTTGTGGGTCATCAGTTCTGCTGCAGAATAACTTTTTAGGTCAGGAACCTTAATCAAGATTAGGTGACCATCGCGCTTTAAAATAATTGGCATTATCGTTTGTCACTCGTCGTTCTTCGCTGCCATCAACAGTGGAAAAGAAAATTTGATTTGTGCCAGTGCGATTGCTTGTATACATCACAAAGCGTCCATCTGGAGAAAAACTAGGATCTTCATTGTTAGACATTTTGCCATTATTACGTGCGGCTTTAGTCAGGCGAATCATCTCAGTGCCATCGGCGTTCATCACAAATATATCAAAATTTCCCGCTTCTTGTCCGGCAAATGCAATCTTTTTCCCGTCTGGGGACCAAGCAGGAGAGGAGTTAAATTGACCTGCAAATGTTTTTCGAATGGGATTAGTGCCATTGATATTAGCAATATAAATCATGGGCCGACCGCTGCGATCTGAGGAATACGCAATTTTGGAACCATCAGGGCTCACCGCAGGTTCAACATTCATGGCTCCTGCTGGGCCATTGGTGATTCGACTGACAATTTTCCCATCTAAATTAATTCGAAAAATATCAGGACGACTTCCTTCTGAGATTGTCAAAAATAAATTATTTGAATCAGGAGAAAAGAAAGCCCCGGAATTAATACCTTGTCGAAATGAAACTAAAGAACGAACTCCCGAGATGAGATCAAAAACAAACATGTCATGATTTCTCAATTTTGTCCGCGCTCTTTGAACAGTCGCCGTGTAAGCAATCTTTCGTCCATTGGGTGCCCAAGTCGGAGACATCGCTAAAGAAAAATGACTAGTTATTTTAACAGGATTAGCAGAATCCCAATCCATAATATAGATTTCACGAAATTTTCCACCACCACGATCGCTCGAAGTCACAAGTTTTGAAAGAAACATTCCTTCTGTTCCGGTCAAAGCCTTCATCACATCATTAGAAAAAGTATGAGCAATTTTACGAGTTGTACTGATGGTTCCACGATATTTTTTTCCAAAGACCAATTCTGATTTAGTGACATTGTACAAATAAATCTCAAGATTGACATCTGAGCCCGCCAAAGTGAAAGCTCCTCGAATTAAAAATTCGGCGCCAATGCTGTTCCAGCTCTGAAAAGTGAAGCCCTTGGGATCAGCCGGGATAGGTCGAATGGCAGTTTTAGTGGTGTCTTCAATAAAGGCGCTTTGTGCAATGATTTTAAAAAAACTTGAAACAGTTAAATCATTATTGATAATTGTGAATAAGTCCGACCCAACAGCATTATACTGAGGACTTGCGGCAACGGATCCTTGAAATTGCAAAGCGGGGAAAGCCAGTAAACTTTTTTTAGTCCGAGCCTCGCCGAGTTTAATATAAGGCTGATTTTCCTGAGCTTGTGCCGTAGACCATAACAGAGGTGTTGCGATCATCAATGAGATCAAAACAAGTCTTTGAAGCATAGATCCTCCTAAAATTTAATTTTACTCTGGAAATCCTATCAGTATTCCATTCACACTGACAACAGCTGAGAATTTTTCAGGCGGTGGTGGAAAAGGATCTGATTTTTCAATGGTTGTCTTCACGCTATCGTCATAAGCCGGATTGCCGCTACTTTTAACGATTTGTTTTGAAATAATATGACCTTTCTCATCAATTCGAACACGAATTTGCGCTTTCAAATTTTTCTTCGAAAGCCATTCGGGCAAAGTCCAATTTTCTTTGATATGACGATCAAGAAGTACAATATACTCTTCATGTTGAAGTTTATTAAGGCCTGTAATTTCAGTTCCAGGTGATAATATATTACCTTTGAATTTAACTTCACCGGTCTTCTTTGTCACAGAAGCAGAGGTCGTCTTATTGTTTTCTTTTTGATCTTCATTTTTTAAATTTTCTAAAGCTTCCATGGCTTTTAATTTATTCAAAGCTGACTTCTGAATTTGCTTAGCATCTATCGTCGGAGCCACTGGTGTTTTAGCTTCGACTTTTGGTTTAGCAGTTTCTGGTTTAGGAAGGTCTTTAGCTTCGGGAGCTTTTGTTGGCGGAGTCACGGGAGGCGGTGTTGCCTCAGTCACTTTATCTGGGAGAGCCACTAAATCAACTCGTACGGCCGTTTCGTAATTGATCGCTTCGCCTGTAAAGAAAACTGTTTTAACAGTAA
>JAYSSI010000006.1:0-49687 GCA_043720615.1 Pseudobdellovibrionaceae bacterium
TGCCTCAGTCACTTTATCTGGGAGAGCCACTAAATCAACTCGTACGGCCGTTTCGTAATTGATCGCTTCGCCTGTAAAGAAAACTGTTTTAACAGTAAAAATAAGAACGATAGCAATATGAAATCCAAGCGAGGTCACCAGACCTTGTTTGTAATCGTCTCGAGTGTGGATTTTTGCATTAACAGTATTCACAATTTTTAGTCATTACCTTTAGGCAAAGTGATCATACCGATATTATAAATTCCAGCAGCTCTAATTTCTGCCATCACTTCAGCTACTGTTCCATAATCAACATTTCGATCAGCTTGAAGATAGATCTGTTTATTTTTTCGACTTTCAAATATTGATTTTAGTTTGGCTCGCAAATTTTCTAAAGAAACACGGTTTTTTGCAATAGTGATCGATTTATATTGATCTATCACTAAAGTCATAGGGTCACTGTCAAGGTCGACACCAGAAGAAGCTGTTTTTGGTAAATCAACATCGATTCCTTGTTGCATGAGCGGGGCCGTAACCATAAACATAATCAGAAGCACTAACATCACATCAACAAGTGGCGTGACGTTAATCTCGCTCATAACGGCCTTGGATTTGTTGGAACCTTGTGAACCCATTCCCATTTAATGAGCCTGGAAGAAGTTGCGTTTAACGATATTTAAAAAATCAGTACTAAAATTATTCAGTTCAATTTCTTCACGTCGAATTCGCGCAATAAAATTATTATAAAGTACTACGGCTGGAATCGCTGCAGCTAATCCAATCGCAGTTGCAACCAAGGCTTCGGAAATTCCAGGCGCTACAACTGCAAGACTAGCTGATCCCGTGACGCCAATTTTATGAAATGAACCCATAATTCCCCACACAGTTCCGAAAAGACCAATAAAAGGACCGGTGCTGCCGGTAGTAGCAAGAACAGTCAAACGAGATTCCATCGCGGAAATTTCATTTTCAGTGGATTTACGAATGGCTCGTTCTAAATTATCAATTCCACCCAGCATTGGTTTAGCATTATCTTCTCGGGCTCGATTAAGATTAGGCGATTCAGCTAACTTTTTCATTTCCAAATAAGCGGCTTTAAAAATTCTTGCTAGTGAACTGTTATGAAAAGTATCGACTTCATCATAAAGAGCATCTAATGAATTAGCTTTCCAAAATTTTCCACTAAACACTTCGTTGGCTTCTCGTAATTTTCGAAGCTGGCGATATTTAGTAACGGCAATGCCCCAGCAAACAACGGAAAGCCCAATTAAAATGAGCAAAGTCAGTTGCACGATGGGACTCGCTTGAAAAATAGAATCCAAGGCGCTTGTGTTGATCAAAACAGAAGTAGAACTTGCAGGAGCCGCGAAGGCTGAAGAAATAAATATATTCATAGGCGAACAGAATAAGACTAAATAAAAGTTCCGTCCATTTTATTGCGCTGGATGTTGGTCCAGTTCCTTAAGGAAAAGCTCTGAATTCGCATAGATATAGCCATCAGGCTTTAGACTTTGAGCATCAAGTATTTCTGCCCCACTCTCTAAAGGGCCCAGCAAAATATGTTTTTTTCGCCGCCGAACTTCCGTAAGGACATCTTGATTAAAGGCAGGCCGGCGTAAAACCTTAAAGGGCGCAATAAAAACATCTCCGACAAAGGCGCAAGTGGGCAGTAATCCCATCGAATCAAAATTTAAAAGTCGCATAATATCTGATCGACTGGTTCCATAAAGCCATAGGGGTTGAAGTTCTTTGGTGGTTTTTAAAACAAGCTCAACATCACTTTGAATAAGAACCCGATCAGAAGCTTTTTTCAGAGTGATCAGTTCAGTGATGGAAGTGTGGATGCTCATAGCATTATCACGGATATTAAATATCATTCGAGTGTTGGGAAATTTTTCTAGAAATTCATCCAGCAAATATTCCTTTTCATAAACCGATCTTAAAACAGACAGATCGTAAAAATAATTTTTATTTCCGCGAAAAGCTTCTTTCATTGAATCTGGAGTCAGTTCAACTTTTCGATTGATATCGACAACTAAAAATTTATGATCTTGAGATTTTGCTAAATCCAGCCAAAAAATAACGTCTTTCTTTTTTTGCACTAATGCTTCGGCCTCTTTTAAATCAAAAACCCTTACAACTTGCCAAGGTTTCGCTGCCTCTAAAAACGGATGTTCAAAAGCTTGATAACCTTGACTGAGTCCCCAAAGGCGTGTCATGAAGAGCAACATTCCAAAAACGAGCAAGGTTCCAACACTGATAAATAGCAATCTCATGCTCCAGACATAACACTCCAAGCAATTGAAATCACCCAGTTTTTTTGACATTCAGCAAACCTTAATCATATACGCTAAAAAAAGACGTATTTTCTTGCTTTCACTAGTCATATCAACTAGTTTTCAACTGCATAAAAGGTAAACCTATGAATCGAATCAATAGAAAAATCGAATATGCCCTCATGGCATTAAAATATATGAGCCAAAAAACACCCGGCGAGCTGACGACGGCTAAAGAAGTGTCTGAAGCTTTTCATACGCCATTTGATGCCACCGCGCGAGTGATGCAGGTGATGGTCCAAAAAAATTGGCTACGATCAGAACAAGGAGCCACAGGTGGGTATCAGTTGACCAAAGATCTTTTGAAATTAAACATGCAAGATTTAATTGAAATTATTGAAGGTCGCACAGCGATTTCTAGATGTTTACAAAATCAGAGCGCCTGTGAAATTCAAACGACATGCAATATTGTTTCTCCCATTGCCAGTATCAATTTAAAGTTGAATGAGTTTTATCAAAACATAAATCTTAAAGACTTACTGGCTAAAGAGACGAGGTGATTTATGGATAATGCCTATAAATATGGTTTTGTAACCGATATTGAAACAGATGTCGTACCCTTGGGTTTAAATGAGGAAATCATTCGAATGATTTCTGCCAAAAAAAATGAACCCGAGTGGATGCTAGATTATCGATTAAAAGCCTTCAAACACTGGCTGACTTTAACCGAGCCAGTATGGGCTAACGTACAATATCCGCCGATCGATTTTCAAAAGGTACGCTATTATTCCGCCCCAAAAAAACAAACCGACGGCCCAAAATCAATGGATGAATTAGATCCCGAGCTTGTGAAAACATTTGAACGCTTAGGAATTCCTTTGAATGAACAAAAGCGAATTTCTGGTGTGGCGATGGATGTTGTTTTTGATTCAGTGTCTATAGGGACAACTCATCAAGATGTTTTAGAAAAAGCAGGAGTTATTTTTTGCTCGATCTCAGAAGCTGTGCATAAGCATTCAGAACTTGTAAAAAAATATTTGGGAACGATTGTTCCCATCAGTGATAACTATTATGCCGCTCTTAACGCGGCCGTTTTTACAGATGGATCTTTTTGTTATATTCCTAAAGGTGTTAAGTGCCCTGTTGATCTTTCGACTTATTTTCGAATTAATGCCAAAGACACGGGTCAATTTGAAAGAACTTTACTGATTGCGGATGAAGGTAGTTTCGTAAATTATCTTGAAGGTTGTACAGCTCCCCAGCGAGACGAAAATCAACTTCATGCAGCCGTTGTTGAACTCGTAGCTCTTGAAAATGCAGAAATTAAATATTCGACAGTTCAAAACTGGTACACGGGTGACAAGAACGGCAAGGGTGGAATTTATAACTTTGTGACCAAGCGTGGAAAATGCGCGGGTCGTAAATCTAAAATCTCTTGGACTCAAGTTGAATCGGGATCAGCCATCACTTGGAAATATCCTTCCGTGATATTGCAAGGTGATGAATCAGAAGCGGCCTTTTATTCCGTCGCTTTAACTCATGATTATATGCAAGCCGATACCGGAACAAAAATGATTCATATAGGGAAAAATACAAAAAGCACTATAATTTCAAAAGGTATATCTGCTGATTTTTCAAAAAATACCTATCGTGGATTGGTAAAAATAATGCCATCAGCGGATGGAGCAAGAAATTATTCCCAGTGTGATTCAATGCTTGTGGGTGATAAGTGTTCAGCCCACACGGTGCCTTATCTCGAGATTAAAAACAAAACTGCGACCATGGAACACGAAGCAACCACTTCAAGAATTAGTGAAGATCAAATTTTTTATCTGCAATCGCGTGGACTTGATATGGAAAAAACAATCAGTCTGTTAGTGAATGGATTTTGTAAAGAAGTTTTTAAAGAACTGCCTCTGGAATTTGCCGTTGAGGCCGTTAAGTTAATTGAAATGAAATTAGAAAACAGTGTTGGGTAGGCTATGTTAGAAATTAAAAATTTACATGCAAGCGTTGATGGGAAAGAAGTCCTTAAAGGTTTAAATCTGACGGTCAAAGCCGGCGAAGTTCATGCCATTATGGGGCCCAATGGATCGGGGAAAAGTACCCTTTCAAAAATTTTAGCAGGACACCCAGCTTATGAAGTGACTGAGGGTGAAATCAAATATGAGATCAATTTAAATATGCAGGACTTGCAAAGCTTAAAGCCTGAAGAAAGAGCTAAAGAAGGAGTTTTTTTAGCCTATCAATATCCTGTTGAAGTTCCAGGCGTGACCAATCAAGTTTTTTTACAAATGGCCTTTAATGCGATTTTAGAACATCAAGGTTCTGAGGTCTTAAATACCGAACAGTTTCGCAAATTCGCTTTAGAAAAGATGAAACTTGTTAAAATGAATCCTGAATTTTTAGATCGAGCCGTGAATGTTGGCTTTTCAGGCGGCGAAAAAAAGAGAAATGAAATTTTACAAATGGCGATTTTATCTCCGCGCCTATCAATTTTGGATGAAACTGACTCGGGCCTTGATATTGATGCTTTAAGAATTGTCTCTGAAGGAGTTAATCAGTTACGAACTTCTGCTAACGCTGTTATTTTAATCACTCACTATCAGCGGTTGTTAAATTATATCAAACCTGATTTTGTACACGTTTTAGTCAAAGGTAAAATTATCGAGACTGGCGATAGCAGTCTGGCTCTTAAATTAGAGAAACAAGGATATGACTGGCTGACATGATTCAACAATTTGAAAACCGTTTTGACGGTCTTAAAATAAACTTTAAACCCGGAGAAGCTTCCGTCCGGCAGCAGGCCTTTGATTATTTTAAAGATCAAGGCGTTCCTACGAGAAAAGATGAAAATTGGAAATACACAAGTCTTCAATTTTTAAATAAATCAGAATTTTCGCAAGGAAACTCGCAAATTCAAAAATATTTGCCGCAAATTAGATCTCACTTAAATTCAGACTTTTATAATATTGTTTTTTTAAACGGAATTTTACAGACAGAACTGTCGGATTCTATTCCTCACATAAAATTTAATAGTTTGGATCTTAAATCAGAAAAATATGAAGATAGCTTGATGGCTTTAAATTGGGCCATGACCGAAGCTCCCATGTGCATTGAAGTTCCTGACGGACAAATTGTTGATAAACCTGTGCATATCTTAATGTTTACAGCATCTGAGAGTCTGACTTTAGTGCATTCTCATTTGCAAATTATTGTGGGAGAGAAAAGCCGCCTGATTTTGATTGAAAATTATCAAGGGGATGGAGCATCTGCGAGTAATTCTTTTATTAAAGTGACAGCCAAAAAATCAAGTCATGTGACCTATGTGCACTGCCAAGAGCAAGATTTGAAATCGTATCACTTGGCGAGAACGCATTTTGATATTTTTCAAAATGCCCACGTCGAAAGCCTTTCCATTTCCTTGGGAGCTCTTTTGTCGAGGCATTCTCAAGCCTATAGGCTGAAAGAATCTGAAGCCTATATAAGGTCTTTGGGTCTTTACGTTGTTTCTGGAAATCAGCATTCGGATCACTCGGGTATAATTGATCACGAAGTGGGTCAGTGCACTTCTTATCAAATTTATAAGGGCTTACTGACGGAGCAGTCGCGAGCTGTCTTTAATGGCAAAGTTGTTATTCGCAAAGATTCGCAAAAAGCATTTTCAGAGCAATCCAATAAAAATTTACTTTTAAGTAATAGCGCTGAAATTGATAGTAAGCCGCAACTTGAAATTTTTGCTGATGATGTGCAAGCCCGCCACGGTTCTACTGTTGGGCAATTAGATCCCGAGCAGTTATTTTATCTTAACAGCCGTGGTATATCGAGTGCGAAAGCTTTGCCCATGTTAAGTTATGGTTTTTTATCAGATGTTATATATCAAATTGAAAATGAAAAAATAGTGAATTGGTTGATACCTAAATTGCAAAAGGTCTTACAGGGTCTTCAATTGGAGAAGTTATGAGTTCTTTAGAGACCTATTTTTTAAACTTAAGATCGCAGTTTCCGGCTTTGGAACAAAAAATTTATGGCAAACGATTAGCTTACTTGGATTCAGCTGCAACGACTTTAAAGCCTCGAGTGCTAGCGGATCGAATGCATCAATATTATTTATATGAAAGTGCCAATGTTCATCGCGGAGCTCATTATTTGGCTGATCAAGGCACAAAGCATTTTGAAGAATCTCGAGACTGCATGGCTCGTTTTATTAATGCACCAAGCACTGATGAAATTATTTTTGTAAAGGGCACCACCGAGGGAATCAATCTTGTGGCCCATAGCTACGCTGGAGAATTTCTTAAAGCTGGGGACGAGATTTTAATTACCGATCTCGAGCATCATGCCAATATCGTTCCATGGCAATTGATCGCAAAAAAAAATAAACTAAATCTAAAAGTTGTTCGTGGCCTTGAAAGCGGGGAACTGGATCTTGAAGATTTTAGAAAAAAACTTGAAGGCTCAGTTAAATTAGTGGCTCTTACGGGCTGCTCAAACACGTTAGGATATCGTCCTCCGATTAAAGAATTAATTGAATGGAGTCATGCTAAAGGCGCTAAAGTATTAATCGATGCAGCTCAATTGGTAACTCAGAAAAAAATTGATGTTCAAGATTTAGACTGTGATTTTTTAGTTTTTTCTGGTCATAAAATTTTTGGACCTACAGGAATTGGCGTCCTTTACGGAAAAAAGGAATTGCTACAAAAGATGCCGCCGTACCAAGGTGGTGGGTCGATGATCAGTGAGGTTTGTTTTCCTGAAACGACTTTTAATGATGTTCCCTTTAGATTTGAAGCGGGCACTCCTCATATTGCAGGCGTGATTGGATTAAAAACGGCGGTCGATTTTTTCTCAGCCATTGATCTGAAGAGGCTTGCAGAATGGGAAGACCAGTTGCTGCATGAAGCTCAAAAAAAGCTGGGTGAAATTCCCGGCATCAGTCTTTACGGAATGGCCGCTGATAAAGGGCCGATTATTTCCTTTAATTTAAAAGGACTTCACCATTCAGATGTTTCAAACATTATTGACCGAGAAGGTGTAGCCGTCAGGGCAGGACATCACTGCACTCAGCCTTTAATGTCAAAAATGGGAATTAGTGGAACTTTGCGAGCTAGTTTTTCGATTTATAATAATATGCAAGATGTTGATCAGCTGATTTTTGCTGTCAAAAAAGCGCAGGAGATGTTGTCATGAATGAAGTATTGGTTCGCATTCAACCGACCCCCAATCCCAATGCCTGGAAATTTATCCTTGATCGGCCTGTCTTAAGTGAAGGGAAAGCCACTTATGCAGATAAGGATGAAGCAAAAAATAATTTTTTAGCATCTGCTCTTTTTGACCTTCCTGATGTTAGACAAGTTCATTTTTTTCAAAATGTGATTACGATCACGCATAACTTTGATGCTGATCCAGAAGAAATTCAGAAAAATATTTGTGCGACAATTCAGACCCGAATGCCAATGCACAATCCGCAGCAGACAAAACTTGATGAAAAAAAGATAGCTCGGGAAAATCTTTCCCCCGAGATGAAACAAATTGAAGAAATATTGGATCGAACGATTCGTCCAGGACTTCAGGGAGACGGTGGCGATATTGCCGTTTTAAAATATGAAGATAATAAAGTGTATGTTCATTACGAAGGAGCTTGTGATTCTTGTCCTAGCTCGACGGGTGGTACATTGATGGCGATTGAGGGAATTTTAAAGGATGAATTTAATCCCCTGGTTGAAGTTATACCTATTTAATTTTAAGCGACTATTTTGCTAAGCGACCATTTTTAAATTCTTTAGAGCGAGTTTCAACGGCGTACTCACGCATTTGTGGCGCAATATATTCCATGGAATCTTCGGGACGGCTGGCGATTAAAGCTGAATGTCCCAGTTCATCTTCACCACGTTTTACTTTTGCTCCTAAAATAATATGCTTTCCAACTTCGCGACTAAAACCTGTGACTCTGAGTTCGACCTCAAAAGTATCTCCAGATTTGATATTACTAAAACTTCCGCTGATATCGCCGGAGAGAACTGAAACTCCTGCAGGCAAGTCCCAATGATATTGGACCACTGAACCAGTGTATGCATTGGCGGTAACAAATCCGTTGAGATTGACTTCTTGATCATCAAATTCAGGGATATCTTGCAAGGGAGCAATTTGCACAGAAAGAGGTGCCAAACTTTTTCCCATTGTATGAGTTACTTTTTCGGCCACAGCTAAATTTCTGCGAGGTTCAGGAGTTGAAAAATCTTCTCGAGCTGAAAAAGCTAAAACCGTAAAAAGTATAAATAAACCAGTAATGGTTATTAAACTTATTTTTAACTTTAGTGAGCTGGGCATAAAAACTCCGTTGTTGTTACATTCGTATCAAGTTGAAGATGGTACTGAGCTGTTCCATCTAGGGCAGCTGATGGAAGAGGTTTTTGAGAAACGCTATCGTAGGTCAAGGCTTTGACATTAATCAAATAGGTACCGGCACCAAGGCCTGCAAAAGATACTTGCTCTTGTCCCACTTCAACAGTGGGATTTTTTCTGCGACTTTTCACTGCGATATAAGGAGCGGAAGATTGGCCACCTCTGACTTCTTGATCGTCATCGATATATCTGTAGTTTGTTTTCCAGATAACAAGATCAAGATCAATATTTTGCCCAATAACTTGTGAATAGTTTAATTTTAGAACTTGCGATCCAACTCCCGAATAATAAAATGTATAAAAATCATTAGATTTAAGCCAATCCGCCCGTGCAAATCCCGCAGAATCTAAAAAGTCCACCGCTGGAGTAAGATCTTTAGGAGCTGTGGCGCAACTTGCAAGGCTTGCCACTTTTGAAACTGCATCCGCAAAATCTTTACGACTGGGATTTTGTTTTTCATCTGATAAAACAATTCCATTCCAATCTGTACTTTCTGTCGCGGTCAGCGCCAATTGAAGATATTCATTAAAATATCCAATACTGCGAAAAATAATCCCATTTGTAGTACCTAAACCTGAAACGTTTGAAGTAAACGTATTCCATACTTTTAAAAAAGGAACAGCTGCCGCTTTTGAACCTGCAAGATTGCTAGCGGGCGAGCGAGTGGTTTTAAAAAGTGTTCGAGATATCGAAAGCTCTCGAAAAGTTCCTTCTCCGTTGTTTGCCACGCGATCGTAATTAGCTACGCCTCCGTCTTCAGATAAATTAACTTTAAACATTAAGCCTGCAGAAGGTCCACTGCCTTCGATGCTATCACCGCGAAAGCCCATGGTATCTACATAATAACCTTCGGTGAAATAACGCCCATTCAATAATTGAGCTTGGAGATAATTTGCAAAACCTTCGGACCACGCAAGACGTGGATCAATCAGGGAATTTCCATTGTGAGATCCCCCAGGCGATTCTGATTTTCCGTAAGCATCTTCTAAAAAATGTCCGTATTCATGATGAATAACAGAGGCATCAAAATGATCTGTATCTATGTTTTTAACGTCGCCATTATGACCACCTAAAATATAAAGTTTGCGATCGCTATTTACATAAAATGAAGCCAGAGAATTGGGAAATCCATAGTAAGAATACGGATTAAATCCGGCCTTCCAGTAAATCTGAACTTTTGGTGCAAGGAATGAGGCATTGCCAGTCAGTGTTCGAATGCGCTCGTTAGCAAAAAGAATATTATCGTAAATAAAAAATGCACCGCCGAGTATTTTTGCTGATTGTGACATGCGGGCAAAAGCTGTGAGTGTGCCAACCGCAACAGAAACACTGGAACTTGCAACGGTAAAGCTTGCAGAAATACTGTAGGGAGCGCTTGCATAAATATCTTCTAAAACACTGACATTGACTTCGGCAGAACCTGTCGCTGAGCGCGATAAAATGGCGACCGAATAACTGCCGCTGGTTTTTGGAATTTGGAGTGAGAAGTCTCCAAGGTTATTAGTTTTTCCACATTGAATCACAGTGCCAGCGCTGTCATAAATTGCAACTTCTGCAAATCGAATGGGAGCTGAAGCGGGATTGCCATTCAAACCTTGAGTTGAAGACAATCCTGAAATATTTGTAGGTCGGTAAAAGTAATCGCCATGACCTGTGATTGAAATTGGATTTGTGACCGGGGCTTTTGGAGTGCAGTTCGCAGGCTCTGGACCGGCGGAAAGACCAGAGCCTCCCGATGAGCTCGTGGGCAAAGGCGTCGGCGAACAGCCAATTGTAAACCCCAAAAAAATAAAAATAGTGATCAAAAATTTTAGCCCAAAGCCCATGTCAACTTATCGGACCAAAGTCTCCAAGACTAAACGGCAGGAAACGACTTAAATAGAGTAACTAAGTAAAAAAATAGAGATGATTTTAAAAAGAAGTGCCTCAGATTGAGACGAAAAAGGCAAAAAAAAGGCCCGATCGGAAACTCTGAAAGTAAACCTCTAGTGCTAAAGTGGGTGGCCATGATAACAACTTTAGGCTTCCCACTACGAGGTGGGCTTGCACACCATTGTCAGGGACAGCCCCCGATATTATGCTTGTAAGGTTTATTTTCGATGAGACTTACACCTCTCGAACCTCTGTAAATTATTATAGATCCAGAAGTGATTTTGGTCAATGGAACCGGACTTATTTTGTCCCGTTAATAGCCGATCAGTTTGATATGACGCCGCAACTACTTGATCATATGTTTCCATTTTTTGTATTTTCGTATGGATTTCTTATTTTACTTGTGCTTGAAACACTTCCGAACTTCGTTCAGGCGAAGATCAGCTCCCATCCCTTGTTTATGCGTATTCAAAAAAGAAAACCTCTAGCCTGGATATGCTTTTTTATAGGTGGAGTTTGGTCTTTACAAAACATCTGGATGCAATATTAAATTCACAATTTATTAACAGTTGACGGACTTAAAGCACTTAATTAGCTTGCACTCTGAATGAGTGAAAATGTCACGGCGACTCTTACATCTGAGACTGCAGAATCTAGCTCCACATCTAGCTCCACGGTCCTCACGGTCCATCAGCTCAATCTTCAAGTTAAACAATTGCTCGAGGGATCTACCGGTATCGTTTGGGTGCAAGCCGAAATTTCTAATTTTAAAGCTCATACCTCAGGGCATTTTTATTTCAGTCTTAAAGATAAAAATTCACAAATATCATCTGTGATGTTTCGAGGTAATAACAGTCGACTTAAATTTCGCCCTACTGACGGAATGGAGGTTTTAGTGCGTGGGCGGATTAGCGTCTACGAACCGCGAGGATCCTATCAAATTGTTTGTGATTTGATGGAACCCGTTGGCGCTGGAGCATTACAAAAAGCATTTGAACAATTAAAAGAAAAATTAAAATCAGAAGGTTTATTTGAAAGCGCTCGTAAGCGCGCTATCCCGGCTTATCCAAGACATGTCGCTATTGTCACTTCGCCAACGGGCGCTGCCATCCGCGATATGATGAATGTCTTAGGTCGCAGGGCTCGGGGCATTCAAATCACTGTGATCCCAACTTTGGTTCAAGGGGCAGGCTCAGCAGAACAAATTGTTGCGGCTCTTAAGAAGGCGTGGATCATCGATGGTGTTGACGTCATTATCATCGGCCGCGGTGGCGGTTCCATTGAAGATCTTTGGGCTTTTAATGACGAAACTTTAGCTCGGACAATTGTTGCCAGTCCTTTTCCCGTGATCTCTGCTGTCGGTCATGAAATTGATTTTACAATTTCAGATTTTGTGGCGGATCTGCGTGCACCAACTCCTTCGGCTGCGGCTGAGCTTGTTGCAAAAAGTTCTGATGAGCTGATGCAAAAAGTTTTGCAATTGCGACGCCTTCTGCTGCTTTCTAAAAAAAGAACACTCGAAGGACTTAAGCAAAAAATTTCTTTTTTAAAAAGTGCCCTCATTGATCCACAAAAAAAACTTCAAGAGCTGACTCAGCGAAACGACGAGCTGTTGATGCGACTTGATTTAGCCAGAAAAAATCTTTTTAGTAAAAAAAGGCAACGCTTGGAACACAAAATGTCTTTGCTGGACAGTCTTAGTCCCTTAAAAGTTGTCGATCGTGGTTACGCTTTAGTCACAAAAGATGATGAAGTGGTCAAATCAGCTCAAAAAATTAAAAAAGGTGATCAATTAAATATTCGATTGTCGCAAGGATCTTTACAAGTTTTGGTCGAGATTGTGAAAAAGGAGTAGAGAATGGATTTTGAAAAAAATTTGATTCGCCTCGAAGAAATCGTAGGCAAAATGGAGCGGGGAGAATTGTCACTTGATCATTCTTTAAAACTATTTGAGGAAGGCGTAAAGCTTTCTAAAGAATGTCATCAACGCTTGAGCGAAGCTGAAAATAAAGTTCGCATTTTGATGGGAGTTGACGAAAAGGGACAAGCCGTCACTCAGGAATTTAAACCTGAGGAAACTTAATTGGACGCTGAAAAAACCTTTATTCATCTTTTTCAAAATCGATTGCACAAGATTGATGACTTCTTGGCTCAATATTTTGATGCCATAAATTTGCCTGAGCAGCCCTCGCTTCGGGATTTTAGATCCTCCATGAAATACTCTATTAACAGTGGTGGAAAAAGATTCAGGCCATTATTAGCTCTCCTTGTGGGAGAAATATTTGACACTCCTGAAGACCGAATTCTGCCCTGGGCGGCTGCGGTTGAATTTATACACACCTACTCGTTGATTCATGATGACCTTCCTTGCATGGATAACGACGATCTTAGACGAGGAAGACCCACGAATCATAAAGTTTACGGTGAATCCTTGGCCTTATTATCAGGAGATTCCCTTTTAACTGAAAGTTTTTTTCTTGTCTCAGAAGTTTATGCTGATCAACCAGAGCTCGCACGAAGACTTGTGAATCTTTTAGCATTAGCATCAGGCGCTCGCGGAATGGTGGGGGGGCAAGTTCTTGATATGCATTTTGAAAAGAAGCAGCCGTCTTTTGAAGAACTTCTTTTGGTGCATAAAATGAAAACCGCACAACTTATTCAAGTTCCATTGCAAGGTGCTGGTTGGATTTGTGGAGCGGAAGAATCTAAAATCGAAGTTTTAAGAAAATTTGGAGAAGCTTTGGGTCTCGCTTTTCAAGTCGCCGATGATATTTTAGATCATGATCAAGAGGGTCAAGACAATAGAAGCTTCACTCGTCTTATTGGTTATAACGAAACAAAAAATTTACTCAATGAGCTCAGTGAAGAAGCACTTTTTCACTTAAAGAAAATCAATCCGCAAACAACGTTGCTCCATCAAATGATCGAATTTAACTTATTAAGGCGTGCTTAAAATGAAATTACAAAAATCTATCATCAGACTATTTTTTATTTTGGCAATTGTGATTTCAGGGTGCAGTGGATTTAGAACGAAAACTCAGAAGGACTCTGAAATTCCTTCATCGCCGGGAGGAGTTCAAACAATACCTGCGCCAGTTCCTCATTTGCCCTCGGATTCTTCTTTTTTTACTCCTTCGGTCCCGCCGCCAGCGGCGATCTTAAAAGTGGCTTTAATTTTTGGTCCCGGCGGAGCTCGCTCTTACGGTGTGATTGGATTTTTACAAGAAATTCAAAAATACCGTGTCCCTGTACACGCGGTGGGGGGCATCGAGTGGGGGGCTTTAGTGGCGGCTTTTTATTCTTTAAAAGGCTCACTGAACGATGTTGAATGGCAATTGTCTAAAATAAAAAGTGAACAAGTCGTAAAAAAATCACTCGTTTCAGGCAACCAATTAAATGATATTTCGGCTTTAAAAGAATTCTTTAACGAAACCATTTCAAAATTTAGTGTTGAACAAGGCAAGTTGCCTTTTGCATGCCCAGCTTACAATATTTCAAAAAATCAAAATTACGTGATGAAAAAGGGCCCTTTTACTCAGCTACTGCCTTACTGTCTAGCTTATCCACCGATTTTTAAACCCCATAATGCCAATATCAGTGCCATTCGCGAAGTCAGAGCAGTGGCCGATTACCTTAGGTCTCAGGGAGCAAATTACGTCGTTTTGGTTAATTCTCTAGGCGCTCCAGGACTGCAAAAAAACATAACTGGTCAGGTAGAAGGTGCGGAAAACCTGTACTGGAATGAAATTGCTGGTTTTTACTCAAAACCCATCCAGGGCATCGACGAAATCGTAAATTTAAATCTAGATGGTTTTACGGTCTTCGACTTTGAGCGAAAAAGGGATATAATACAGAAAGGGGCCAGCTCATCGGCCTCTTGGGCTAAGCAGTTTGCCAGCCGTTTTGGCTTTTAAGGAAATTTTAAGTATGAGAAAACCTGCAGAAAAAATTGAAATTTTTAAAGAGCGACGCCGTCAACTGGGTTCGAAAATTAAAGGCTCTGCTTTAATTCTTGCGGCTCATCCAGAACATTTACGAAATGATGATGTTCACTATCCTTACCGCCAAGATTCTAATTTATATTATCTAACAGGATTTGAAGAGCCTGAATCTATTTTACTTTTTCGCCCTGGACAAACTCCTGAAACAATTATGTTTGTTCGTAAAAAAGATATGGAGCGTGAAACCTGGGATGGTTTTCGCTTTGGGCCTGAGCTTGCCGAAGAAGAATTTCAAATTGATAAAGCTTATCTCATTGATGATTTTGCAAAGATGGCTCCCAGCTTATTAAAAGAAGTCGATCAACTTTATTATCGTATGTACAAAAATCCTTGGTCGGATTCTTTAGTTCAAGGGGCTTTAGAGACTTTAAGAATTTCACAAGGTCGAACGGGTCAAGGTTATATGACTGTGCACGACTCTCAATTAATTTTGGGAGAAATGCGTTTGATGAAATCTGAATATGAGCTGTTGAATTTACGTGAGGCCTGCGAAATTACGGCCCAAGGTCATATTGCTGCCATGAAATTCACTCGTCCTGGAGTGAATGAAAGACAAGTTCAAGGCGTTATTATGAATTCCTTTTATATGAAAGGCGCTTCGCGCGAAGGCTACAATTATATCGTTGCCTCTGGCGACAGCAGTACAACATTGCATTATAATTTCAACGATCAGCCCTGTAAAGATGGAGATATTTTGTTGATTGATGCTGGAGCTGAATACAATTTTTTTACTGGCGATATCACTCGAACTTTTCCCGTGAATCGGAAATTTAATGAAGAACAAGCTTTAGTCTATCAAGCCGTTTTGAATGTCCAGAAAAAAATAATTGATATGATTAAGCCTGGATTAATTTTTAAAACTTTGCAAGAAACCACGATTGATCTATTGATTGAAAGTATGCTGACCCTAGGATTATTGTCGGGTCGAAAAAGTGATATCATAGCCTCACAAAGTTATAAAAAGTTTTACCCTCACGGCGTCAGCCATTGGCTTGGAATGGATGTTCACGACGCGGGTTTATATGTTAAAAAAGGTGAATCAAGGCCTCTTGAAACCAATATGTGTTTTACAGTTGAGCCAGGTCTTTATATCCGCGCTGATGACGAGACAGTTCCTAAGAAATTTCGCGGCATAGGTGTTCGTATTGAAGATAATATTCGAGTGACGTCTTCGGGCTGTGAAGTCATGACTTCATCCGCACCAAAAGAAATTTCAGATTTAGAAAAAATTATCGGAACTGGTTATTAAACGACTAGTTAAAGCGATGTTTGGGCCAACCTTTTCGAGTGGCCTCTTGATAAAGCTCTTGTTCACTTCGAAATAAGCGATCCTCTGGTACAGTGGATGTCACAGCCAATTTGATATCAGTTGAAAGTTCAAGCAACGCTAAATCCCCAAAAGTATTTCCGGCACTGAAAAATGGTTTTTTGCCTTGAGTCAGTTTTAAAAGTGCGTCGACTTTACCTTGGCGGTAAGTGATTAAGCCATGTTGGCGATTTGAAATAATGCCATCAATAGATTCAGTTTCAATTCCCAAAACTTGATTAAATGGAAGACCTAATAATTTGGCGCCGGGCTCAACTGCCCATTTGACTGAAGCCGTAACAATAACAACTTGGACACCGCGACTGATAAAAAGTTCGATCAATTTTTTTTGTTCAGGAAAAATGGGGAGAGGACTTATGTCAGAAACAGCATTTAAGGCCCATTCACGAACTTGAGAAAGCTCATGACCATTTAATATTTGTGCCAGCCATAAATAGGCTTTTTGAGGACCTGCAGGATCTTTTTTTAAAGTTTCGTAATGTTCCCAAGGATCCGCTGGCAATGACACAAGTTTATGATCAATTAAATATTGAAAAAAAGTTTCTCCCATATCTAAATCCCAAAGAGTTCCATCGGCATCAAACGCAGCGACAGCTGCAGAATCCTGTTGCAGAACCCGATCCATTGTTTTATGTATTTGAGCCCAGAGATCCGGAGAATAACTTTTATATTTCATACCTGTAAGTATGAAATAAGAATCTTCAAAAGGGCAAAGATTTCATGAGTCTTTACTGTCGAGTCATTCAATTAAGCGACCTTCCTGAAATCACTCAATTCGAGCAAGAAAAATTATTCAAAAGTATCGTCAATGAAAACGACAGAATATTTCATACTTGGAGCGCTCGTTGGAGACCTGAGGCTTTAGAGCATTACATTCCTTTGGGCTGGAGTTTTTTAGCACGTGATACAGAAATAACCAGTCCAGACTCAAGTGAAGGCGCCCTGGTAGGATATTTTTTGGCGCAGCCATTTTTATTTATGGAAGGTCAAACTCAATGTTTATGGGTCGAGCATTTAAATTATTCGTCCTTACAAGCTCGGGACGAATTGTGCGACTTAGCTTACCGTTTTTCCCGTGAAAAACATTTTCAACGAGTTTTATTCCCCAATGTTCCTGGTATCGCTAACTCGGTTGCAACCATGAAATCTGAACCATGGCAGCCAAGTGTTTTTAGTGTCAAGACCACGAAGTCTTAAAAAAGCTCTAAAAAAGACTTTCAAAATAGGTTACGCTTAACCTCTATGAGAAAATTTTCATTTGAAGAAAGAAGCCAATACTGGGACCGCCTTGATCAATTTGAATTTGATCTGTTGATTATTGGTGGAGGAATTAATGGCGCCGGGGTTGCTCGAGATGCAAGTTCACGGGGTCTAAAAGTGGCTTTAGTTGAAGCCAATGACTTTGCCTCTGGAACATCCTCTAGATCTAGTAAGCTGATTCACGGTGGGATCCGCTATTTAGAGAATATGGAATTCAAGCTGGTCTTTGAAGCACTAAATGAAAGAACTAAACTTTTTCAAATTGCTCCGCACTTAGTTCATCCCCTTAGATTTATGATTCCACTGTATGAAAAAAGCCGAGTGGGAATGTTTAAAATGGGATTGGGTATGTGGCTTTACGATGCGCTTTCTTTATTTCAAACACCCGAAATGCATGAAAGATTATCGTCTGATGAGACATTTAAAAGAATGCCGCTTTTACAAAAAAAAGAATTAAAAGGTTCTTATGTTTATTCGGATGCCTACACTGACGACGATCGATTGGTGCATGAAACTTTAAGATCAGCCCATGAAATGGGAGCCATAGCTCTTAATTATGTAAAAGCAAAAAAAGCTAATTTTAGTGAAAATGGAAAAATTCAATCAGTCCTTGTTCTTGACAATTTGACAGGCAAAGAAAAACTTGTCAGAGCCAAACACGTTGTAGGTTCTGTGGGACCCTGGACAGATATTTTAGGGACAGATTTTTTTCCTCAATGGAAAAAAGTTTTAAGGCCGACCAAGGGAATTCATATCACTGTTTCAAAAGCTCGATTGCCGCTCTCAAGTGCGATTGTAATGGCGGCTGAAAAAAGTGAACGAATTATTTTTGGAATTCCAAGACACGAAATGGTTATTATCGGAACAACCGACACGGATTTTAATGAAAATCCTGGTGAAGTGGTGGCAACAGCAGAAGATGTTAAATATCTATTGGGAGTTGTAGAGCAATATTTCCCAGGGGCTCAATTAAAAGCTGAGGATATTATGGCAACTTATGCCGGGGTGCGGCCACTTGTGAATGACGGATCCTCGGTCGAGGGAAAAATCAGTCGCGAGCATACAATTTGGACTTTGGAAGATCGGCATATGACTTTTGTGGCTGGTGGAAAATATACGACTTATCGTTTAATGGCCCAGGAAGTGGTTGATAAAGTTTTAAGCTGTTTTTCATTTGAGCAAAAAAGTCTTTTTCAAAGACCTCAAACCGAGCAGCCACTTTTACCTGAAGTCAGTCCTGATTTATATCAGCAAGCTCTCGCGACAGCGAGTCATCTAGCAGAAACTTTTATGCGATCCCCCAGTGAAGTTATGACTCTATGCGAGCGATATGGCATGGAGGCCCAAGCCATATTAAGTCGTAACCCGACCCATTACTCTTATTGGCAATTAGAGGCCGCGCAGGCCATTGAATACACTATGTGTTTGAATTTAGTCGATTTTTATTCCCGTCGAGTGCCGCTATTTTTAGCCAGAACCGATCATGGAGAGCCTGTTTTAGAAGAAGTGATCGAAGTTTTTGCTGAGATGTTGGCATGGAATTCAGAAAAAATAGAGCAAGAGAAGTCGCTCCTAAAGGCCTACATGAGCCACGAGCTTTCATGGCAATCTAAAATGTGACGACGCACATTTATTTTAGCTAAATAACTGCATTGACTCAGGGTTTTGCTCTCAATAGACTTTACAAACACTAGTCCTTAAAAAAGAGAGCTCAATGTCAATTTTAGATAAATTCACAGACTATTTCACAAATGACATCGCTATTGATTTAGGCACGGCCAACACTCTTGTTTATGTTAAAGGTCGTGGAATCATTCTTGATGAGCCGTCTGTTGTCGCCGTACAAAAAAACTTCCGTGGTTTGCAAAATAAAGTTTTAGCTGTTGGAAAAGATGCCAAAGAAATGCTGGGACGAACTCCTGGAAGTATTGTTGCCATTCGTCCGATCAAAGATGGAGTTATTGCAGATTTTGAAGTGACTCAAGCTATGCTAAAACACTTTATCAATAAATCTTTAGGCGAGAAAAAAAGTTTTATTCGTCCACGAATTATAATTTGTGTTCCATACGGAATTACACAAGTGGAAAAACGCGCCGTTAAAGAAGCCGCTCAATCAGCGGGCGCTCGCGAAGTTTATTTAATTGAAGAACCTATGGCCGCAGCTATCGGCGCGGGCCTTCCGATTCGTGAAGCCAGTGGTAATATGGTTGTTGATATGGGTGGTGGAACCACTGGTGTTGCTGTGATTTCTTTAAGCGGTATTGTGTATTGTAAATCGATTAAAGTGGCTGGTGATAAATTCGATGAAGCTATTGTCAATTATGTACGTCGTCAGTTTAATTTATTAATCGGCGAAAGAACGGCCGAAAATATTAAAATTCACATTGGTAATGCTTATCCTTTTGAAGAAGAAAAAACGATGGAAATCAAAGGCCGTGACTTGGTCGCCGGGGCTCCGAAAACGATAGAGATCACCAGCTCGCAAGTGAATGATGCCTTGATGGATCCGTTATCTGAAATTGTTGATGCCGTAAGAACGGCCTTAGAAAAAACTCCTCCTGAACTTGCATCCGATATCGTTGATAACGGCATTGTCCTCACGGGCGGCGGTGCTTTATTAGCAAATCTAGATGTTCTTTTGCGTGAAAGAACAGGACTGCCAGTTTCAATTGCTGAAGATCCTTTAAGCTGTGTGGTTATGGGATCTGGTAAAGTTTTAGATGACCCAGAACTTTTAAGACAACTGACCGTAGACTAGTAGAGAACTTTTCATGGATGAAATAGACATCAGGGCTTTAGCTCTCTTCTTTTTCTTTGCGCTTCTTGATGATCGCAAAGCGATTGAATGTTCAGTACAGTCAATGACGATCTGCCAAGATCGTAAAAAAAGAAATCCCGATCTTAAAAATTCAGTAGCTGTTGTTTATGCGACATCTAAAATTTGGGATCGTGTGAACTTAAAATTTCAACGAGGTCTGCCCAACAGCTCAATGGAATCGGGATGGCTTGTGCCAGCCGATATTGATCTTGGTCCTTGGCGAGAATTTCAAAAAAATGCGACAAATGATGAATTGCTATCCGTGATTTGGTCAAAAATTTTAAATTATTCAGATCAAGATATTTCAGAAGCCTTGGGATTAACAGTGGGAACTGTTCGTTACCGACTGGCACGTGCTTACCGAAAATTAGGCGGAATGACCAATCAGGCGCCAAGAGGAACAATCCGGGAGAAACAGGATGTCTAAAGACGATCCAAAGAATTTTTCCTGGTCTAAGCTTGGTCAGCGTGAAGTGTCCCACTTTATGGGACATGAAATGATTTATGATTTAATCACCGGAACTCTAGATGCAGAACGCAAAAAAGCTACAGAAGAGTTCGTGGCCTCGTCTAAAGATGCTCAGCAAGACATGATGAAAATACTAAATGGTATGCAGTATATCGAAAGACTGAGCGAAACCGTCGTATCAGAAGTTATTTTAGGGCAGATCGGGGAACCAGCGACTTACCTTTCGCTTTTACTAAAAAAAACAAAATTTCAACACTGGCCTACGAGTGTGAAGTGGGCCTTAGAAGCTTTAATTGTAGTTTCGTTTATGATTATGATCAGCTTGATGATTCCTTGGGATAAAGTTTCAAAATTTAATCCCTTCCCTGATAAAAAAGTAACGATTCTTGCGGAAATAGATAAGATCCAACAAGTTGGTGATCCAGAAAAATTAAAGAATATCGAATTGAGCGAACCCGCTGAATTTGCTGATGATGAAAAACCTGCGATCAAAGCACCGGCTGTCGTTGTTGCCGCTAGCAAACCCGTAGAAGTTCCTGCGGCTGAAACCGAAGTGATTACTGCCAATAAAAAACCAAGCGAAGGTTCTATTTACCGCGGTAGTCTGGATGTGACTAATTTAGATGTTGTCGGACCAAAAATTGTAGAAAAGATTGTTGAATTAGGTGGTAGAAAAGCCGGAGAAGTCGAATTAGGTTGGCAGAAAACGCCTGGCGAAGCCTACTTTCACTTAACTTTGCCTGAAGCAAAGTATGAAGAGCTCCTTATATTTTTAGGAACTTACGGTCCCGCCCAAATTAAAAAAGAAAAACATCCCCGGGTTATGCCGGATGGAATCGTTCGTTTGATTGTTACCATTAGCGAAGCGAAACAGTGAAAACTTTTCGGAAAAAACCAAGAAGATCTCTTCGCACAATCCTCATCATCTGGTTTCTTTTATTTTCAATTTTGCCTCTGGCGTTTGTGACTGGCTATTCACTTTTAAAATTTGAAAAAGCGATCGATAATGAGCTGACACAACGACTTTCAGGAAACGCTCGTGAAATCAGTGGAATTTTAGCAGACTATCAATCGGGTTTTCAGCAAAAGCGCGATAAGTACATGCGCGATCCAAGTCTTTCATATCATCTTGTTATGAATGATGCTTCAGCTTTAAAGTTGTTAGCCGGTCAGTGGCTTAAATCAGATTTTTCCACCAGTCTTACTTTTTTTAATCGCGAAGGGCGAATGCTGACCAGCGTTTTTAAAGATCAAAAAGGCGAAATAAGATCATTTCAGCCTTTGCAGCAAGCAATCTTTCTTTCAGAAAAATATTTAGCAATTTTAAAAACCAGTAAAGAAATGGGAATCACTGAATTTGGCGAAAATCAAAAAATGTCCCTTATTATTATTTCAAAAGTTCAAAATGCATCAGGGAAAATGAGTGGATATTTGGAGCAAATTTTAGATTTAGATCAAACATTTTTTCAAAGAATTAAAGCTCGCATGAAACTTGAGATGATGGTGTTTAAACCGGACGGACAGTTTGCGGTGGGCAGCCATACTGAATTTAATCAGAACCCCAAAGATTTTTTTAAACCAATTATTTCATCAACAAAGCCTTCCTTTTTTGATTTCAAAATTCGCAATGAACCCTATGGGTTTGTCGTTTATCCGATTGAATGGGGAGAAACAAAATTCTTTATTGCTCCGGGAGCTTCAAAAGGTGATGTCAAAGCAGTTCTTAAAAAAGTTAATTTTGCCTTTATTTCTGTCGTTGGAACAGTGGTGCTACTTTTAATTATTACTATTTTATTTACCAGTAGTTGGGTTTTAAAACCGCTCTATGAGCTTGTGGACGCGCTTCAGTCTTTTGAAAGCCAAGAGCAAGTCATTACGATTCCTGTTAAAAATGACACAGAAATTGGATTACTGACAGAAAGTTTCAATCAAATGAGTTTTAAGATCTCGCAAGCAAGGCGAGACCTTAAAAAGAAAATTGAAGAATTAGAGTATGCCAATAAAGAGCTCAGGGATACGCAAACCAAATTAGTTCACTCTGCAAAAATGATCAGCTTGGGTCAACTTGTCGCGGGTGTCGCTCATGAATTAAATAATCCTATTGGATTTATTTTTAGTAATATGGCTCATCTAAGAGACTACTCACAGCGACTGATTTCATTGATTGAAGTGTCTGAAAAAACGCCGGCGGCTCTTTTTCAGAAAAAACAAGAACTAGAATATGACTATATTGTCAGCGACCTTCCTAAACTTATTGCTTCTTGTGAAGACGGAGCACGAAGAACTAAAGAAATCGTATTGGGATTAAGAAATTTTTCACGTTTAGAAGAGGCAAAACTGAAAGAGATTGATATTCGAGAAGCTTTGCAAAATACCCTGCAGCTTTTGCAAGGTGAGATCAAAGGTCGCATCGAAGTGGTTGAAAATTTTGAACCTATTCCTGTGATCAATTGTTATGCGAGCCAAATAAATCAAGTCTTTATGAATATTCTTTCCAATGCTGTGCAATCGATTGAAGGATCCGGTAAAATTTGGATTTCCACACAGGTTGTGAAAAGTCTAAAAATGAAAGAAGGGAAAATTCGAGTTTCCATTCAAGACAGTGGAAAGGGAATTCCTCCAAACACTTTAGAAAAAATATTTGATCCATTTTTTACGACAAAAGAAATTGGTCAAGGTACAGGCTTGGGCTTAAGCATTTCTTACGGAATCATTCATAATCATGGCGGAGAAATTCAGGTTCGTTCTGAAGTGAATGTAGGGACAGAATTTACCATTATTTTACCAGTAAAACCGCCCACGCAACCCGCCTAAGGTCGAGATTTTAGAAACGACGAACAAGCTCCGATTAATATCATGAGAATGAAAAGGTCAGACGAAAGTAAAAAAGGTAGAAGCGTCCTTTTAGGATTGATCCTGTTGCTATTAGCAGTGGGACTTTTTCTTATGGAAGACGAAGAAAAAGCTATTGAACAAGTTAAAAATTTAAACTCCAAAGAAGCCCAACAGTTGGTCAATCGACATTTAAGACAAACCAGTCAGAATATGGTTTTAAATCAGCAAAAATCTGCCATTGAAACTCAAAAGGAAATGATCAATGCCCAAAAATCAAAACCACAGCAAAAATTTGATGATAGGTCTCAAGAACTAGAAATCTCGCAGTATCAGGATAACCCCATGTTCAATCAAAGTGTAGGACGCGGAGCGAAGTCTTATGATCCTGCTCAAGACCCTAGTCAAATTGTCCAAGGCAAATTATTTCAAGATCAAGTGGAAGAAAAATATAGTGAACAATACAAAAAAGAATACACACGTCAGTTTATTGAAAATGCAAAATCTGCAGGCTGGGAAATTAAAGTCGATGCTTCTTACCGCGTGATCTCTACAAAAAAAATCCAAAGAGCTCCCACTTATGAAGTTTTCGAGGGCGAAAACGGCGGAAGCCGCTAAGTCCAACTTTTGATATTTTTCATGGCTCTCATGCTAGTGGCACTCGTCTTAGTTAAGATAACATGGTCCAAAAGAGGAATTTCATGAAGCTGAGCCAATTTTACAATTTTTTTCGTAAATTCAATATCTTGATGTGAAGGCTGCCCATTTTCGCTGGGATGATTATGTGCTAATATAAAACTTGCGGCATTCTTTGAAATTATAAATCTGAAAATATCTCGAGGATGAATCTGGCAAAAGTTAACAGTGCCCTTTGAAACCAGACGCACTTCAATAACTTTCAGCTGACTATCAAGGGCTAGCACCCAAGCTTGTTCAACGCACCAATCAATTGAAGGTGATAAGGTCCAGTGGACCTCACGGGCTGTACATATATGCATTCTAAGTTTTAATGCAAAAATCTGTTCATAGTGCTTTAAAATCGTTCCAAGTTGGAACCGAAAACTCGGCGGAGCGACCGAAAGTAGGGTCTAAATAGGACAGAGTTTGAAGCCTTTGGCTAGGGCTTGCTTCTCCCATGAACTGCCATTAATCTTGAAAAACGAATGGAGATTTTTATGAAAAAATTAATCAAGGTTTCTTTGGGAGTTGTTCTTTTAATGGGGTTAGCTGCTTGTGGTCCAAAGGCTTTCGTAAAAGGTGATTATGATGATGTTGAAAGAAAAAATCTTCTTAATGATCAATGGTCTGAAACAGATATGCAGGGAGCTGTTAAAGATCTTGTTAATAGCATGATGGCACATCCAACAATTAGTAGTGCTAAAGCTCCTCCTATTGTTTTGGTCACTAACCTTCAAAATAAAACAAGTGAGCACATTGATACTCAAAGCATTTTAGATATGATCCGAGTGGAACTGATGAAAAGCGGCAAAGTTTCTTTTATTGATAAAGAAGCTCGGCAAGATGTTTCTGATGAGTACAACTATCAAAATACGGGAATGACTTCCAAGGAAACAAAAAAAGGACCGGGCGGCCAGACAAGTGCTGATTACATTATTAACGGTCGAATAGATTCCATTGTTCAAGAAGTTGGAAAAGATAAAACTGTGTATTATAAAATGACGTTAAATTTAACAAATTTAAAAACCACAGTGATCAATTGGTCAGATCAAAAACAAATTAGAAAAACATTTAAGAAGAAATCTGTCGGATTATAATGTTTGAAAAAAAGGCTGTCTTTTTATTGACGGCCGTCATGGCTGCAAACTTAGCGGGGTGTGCGACTTACCAAGATCAAGTTCGCGAATCGCGCCAGCTCATCTCATCAGGAAATGCAGAGCAATCTCTTGGAAAATTTCAAGAATTAGCCAACAAAGAGGACGGCGATCAACTGGTTCATATGCTGGACTATGGGGTCGCTTTGCAAATTGCTAATAAATATCCTGAAAGCAATCAAGTTTTACTTCTAAGTGATAAATTGGCAGACGAATTGGATTATCTTTCTGTTTCAAGACTTGCAGGTTCTCTTTTGACCAGCGAGGAAGTGAGTCTTTACAAAGGTGATACTTTTGAGAAAATTTTTATCAACGCTTTCCTTGCGATGAACTATCTGCAAATCGGAAACTTAGATGATGCCTTGATTGAGACTCGGCGTATGAATGAAAAATACATCAAATTAAGAGGCGAGAACAAAAAAAAGTTTGAGCTCAATCCCTTTGCAAAATATCTTTCAGCTTTGATCTGGGAAGCCAATGGAGATTGGGATGATGCCTACATTGCCTATAAAGAAAGCTTTGAATTATCACAAAATATCGCCACGATTAAAGAGGATCTCCTTCGGTCTGCAAAAAAATCTCGACGATTAGACGACTACAATGAATGGAAAAAAAAGTTTCCTGATGTGATTGAAAATCCTGATTGGTACGATAAAGGAAAAGGCGAGCTGATCATTATTTACCAGCAAGGCTGGGGCCCTAGAAAAACATATGATAGATCTTCACCAAGATTTCCAACTCTTCAGCCGACCTTTAATCAAACTGAAAAAGCAGAGCTGAATATTCAGGGTCAAAAAAGCTTTATAAGTCAGCAAGTTTACAATGTTGAAAGTGCCGCCATTCAAACCTTAATGGATGACCGAGCTGCTTTAGTGGGAAAACGGGTGGGTGGCATTGTTGCTAAAGAAATCGTGGCTGATCAAATTCGCCAAAAAGATGAGCTTTTGGGCTTTATCGCTTGGATTTTCTTCTATGCTTCTGATCGAGCTGACCTTCGGCAGTGGTCCTTGCTGCCACAAACAATACATATTATTAGAGTTCCTTTAAAACCCGGACAATATGATTATTCTTTGAAAGGCTTAGATTTCGGGAGCAAGCCGACAAATGAAAACCTGAACGATCAATCAGTTCAAATTAAAGCTGGTAAAAAAGTATTTCGTATTTGGCGCTCTCTCCAATAAATTTGCAATTGTAGATTTTGCAGATTTTAAGATTAGAAAATTTTCAATTTTTTTAGTAATATCTGAAGCTTTCAGGGAAGGCTGGTATGGTCCTCCCATGCTTGATTTTACGGCGCTCTCTGTTTCTAGTGCAAACCCCACCATTATAAGTATCTGCTATGCGATTATGATTTCTTTTGTTTTGGGAACTGTGATTGCAGTTCTTTATATCAAAACTTTCAATGGATTATCCTACTCTCGAAATTTTGTTCATTGTCTTGTTCTTTGTCCGATTGTCACGGCTGTGGCCATGCAAGCTATTGGGGATAATTTAGCTCGTGGTATTGGGATGATGGGAGCGATTTCACTTTTAAGATTTCGATCTAATTTAAAAGATCCCAGAGATATGTTTTTTCTTTTCGCAAGTCTTGCAATTGGTGTGGCCGGAGGAGTTCACAGTTATGCCATCGGTGTGATTGGGGCGCTGGGTTTTACTTTGGCCGTCGTAGTTCTTCACAAAACACCTTTTGGAAATACAAATCATTATGACGGGCTTCTTAGGTTTAATTTGCCCAAAGGTATAAGTGCTAGTTCTGGGCTAGAAGGGGTGATGGAGCGATGCTGTCGGACTTTTGCTCTTGTGACCATTCGAGAAAGTGCTCAAGGAGAGCGCTTGGATTATATGTATCAAATTAAGCTGAAAAAAGAATATTCTTACAATCAATTCGTACAGAAAATGCAGGAAATAGAAAGTATCAAGGGCGTTAATTTAATGCTCCAAGAAACTACCATTGAGGTTTAGACCGATGCTCATTTTCAAGAATAGTTTAAAAAATATCAAAAAAAATACCCGCGAAGTCGTAGATCTTTTAGTCGACAGCGAGAATCGATCTTTGTTGGCTGTCTGGGTTTCCTGCGCCTTAGCCGTCATTGTGATTGGAATTTATTTACAGCTTCAAAGTGCAAGTTTTTTAGGAGTGGCTGATTCTCGGGAAACTATAATTAACTTTGAATATTCGGTATTGATAAAAAGAGTCCATGTTATTGCGGGACAAGCCGTTGCCAAGGGTGAAATTCTAGCTGAATTAGAACAGCCTGATTTAGATTTAAAAATTCAACAAGTGCGTGCGCAGTTATCAAAACTCAAGGCAGAGTACAGTTTAAAGCAAGAAATGAATCGCTTGGGCTCTTTTAGCTCGAATAAATCTAATGATTTACAAAATTCACAGATGGATCCTGTCAGTACTGAAATTCAAAGTTACGAAGAGCAACTTAAAAGCTTAGTTCTTCGTGAAAGAAATCTTTATGTTTTTGCAGAAACTGCGGGAGTGGTAGGTTCTGTGAATTTTAAAAAAGGGGAAATGGCAGCGCCATATTCTCCCATCCTTACAATTTCACCCACTTCACCGACTTATATTCAGGGATTTATTTATGAGTCATTACAAACAAAAGTAAAAACAGGACAGAAAATTAAAATCACAGCTTTGGCTGATTCGTCCCGCCATATTGAAGGGCGAGTGGTGAGTTTGGGTTCTCGTATTGTGCAATTGCCCCCTCGTATGGAGCGCACACCTAATATGCCTCTTTGGGGCCGCGAAGTGACTGTTGAGCTTCCTGTGGCTAATCCGTTTTTACTTGGAGAAAAAGTTCAAGTGCAACCAGGCCTTAGAAGAATTGGCTTTCCGGCGGCAGTAGCAAGTGAGTCTGAGCAAAAACCTTTAAGCAATTTAAGCTTAAAACCAAGTCCTATGGCTGTGCCTGAGAAAGTCTTAATGAAATCTGCCTTTGAGCCCTCGGGAGCCCTCTATTTAAAAGACCTTAAAAAATATTTAGTGATCAGTGATGACACTGATAAAATGGATTCCCCATTTTTATTTCTTTTAAATTCCGATGGATCTGTTGATTCAAATGTTATTCAATTAGAAAACATAGATCGAATTCAAGATATTGAATCCATATCGCAAGATCAAAATGGCGATATTTATTTGTTGTCTTCACAAAGTTTAAGTTCAAAGAAGAAATTAAAAAAAGATCGAGAGATGATATTAAAAATACAACAACAAGGCCTGCGATTTAAAGTTGTGCAAAGTCTTTCAATAAGACCGATGATTTTAGAGGCCATCAAAAAATCAAAGATTTCAGAAATTTCTGAACTTTATTCCGAAGCTACTAAAAAACTTGAAATTGAAGCCAGCTATATTGATCAGGGGCAACTTTTTGTAGGACTTAAAGAACCAATGTCTGAGCAGGGTCAAAATTTAATTGTCAATTTAGGCGCAATAAAGAATATTTTTTCGCTCAATAAAATTGAAACTTTAGAAGTGGCTTTTGAAATTAGTTTTCCAGGTTTTGGACAGGAGCAAACTAGAATCTCTGATGTTATTTTAGTTGGTTCTCAGTTAGTGATTTCAACCATTTCAAAAAAACCAGGAACTATGGGTCGGATTTGGAGCTTAGTCAAAGGACAATCACAACCTCGTTTGATTTCCGAGTTCCCCTCTCTCTCACCCGAAGGCTTGGCTTATAACTCTGACACTAAAGAACTTATGGTGGTCTTTGACGAAGGCAGCGACACGCCTTTATTTGTTAAAATTCCATTAACCTGGGTCAAATGAGACTTCGACTAAAATTAAAAATACTATTTATCAGCTTAGTCCTTGCGACGCCGACTGTTTTTGCCCAAGCTTCAACCCTTGATTCTTTTTTGTCTTCGGCTTGGAGTTCAAGCGCCCATCGTCTTCAGAAAAAAAATTTAGAGGCTTATGGTGAAGCTCAATTTGTTAATCCGATCGATGTTATGCAACTACGTCTAGAGCAAAAAGAAGATTTGCAAATCAAGACAGGAATTCGGCTGAGCCCTAAAGGTTTTAGCGAGTATCGCCTGCTTCAAGCTCTTCATGCCCAAGAAGCCCGCCTGGAACAAATGGATTTTAAAGAAAGCTTGGCTGCGGCTTTAGAATCAAGATATTTTGCGCTCTTAGAGTATATGAATGCTCAAGAAAAACAGCAGCAACTGTCGCGTTTACTTGAAGTTGTTCGAAAAAATTTACGCATGACCCAAGCAGCCTCTCGAAGTTCTAGCGGAGACGCGATTCAATTATTAAAAGTGCGTGAAGAGTTTGAAGAAGTTCAGTTGAAGTTATCAGCTGTAAAATCTCAAATTCGAATCGCTCTGCTAAAATTAAAGAGCCAAGACTCTCATGTTACAAATGATCCACAATTTTTAAAAACTTTGCCGAGTCCCAAAGAGTTACTATTGAATCTTAAAAAACTTGCTGCAGAAAAGCCAAGCGCTGAAAAAACATTAACTGTCCGAAAAGCTGAAGAAAACGCTCAAAAAGCTCGAAATTTATTGGCCATGGATTTAAGCCGAGATTCAAAATTAATCGATTTTGTTGAAGTCGGTTTCGTCAATGATGCCAAGGTGAATGAAAGAAAATATACTGTGCAATTGTCCATAAATATTCCAGGCTTCACAGCGACCAGCTTTAGTCAGCGCGAAAAAAGTCGTGAACTGGTTAAATATGAAATTGATATTCACGCCACAAAAAATAAAGAATCCTTGGAAATTGAGTCCTTAAAACAAGATGTCGAGCAAGCCGCAGAACTATATGAAGTTTTGTATGGAGCTGATTTTATTGCAGCAGAATCTAAGGTTCAAAATCTAGCTCGGAGACAAAATCCCCTGATGGCTGTCAGCTTAGAAAAAACATCGGTGGAAAGGGCCTTCCGGGCCCAAGAAATCGCCTATACCGCAACTCAGGCCTACTTAGCTTATCTTGCTAAAACAGATGCATTTTTTGATCAACCTGATGTTAATTTTTTATCCAAAGATTTAAACCGGATCAAAAGATGAGCGTGGCGGCCATTTCCCCTCTGCTCCTGCAAAGGTATGAATTAAAATATTTAATTCCTCTTGAAATGGTCGAACCCATTTCAAAATATATAGAGCCCTTTTGTGTGATGGATTATTATTCGCAAATGGCTCACGACCACTTTTATATGATCAATAGTTTGTATTTTGATACTCCCAGTTTTCATTTGTTAGAGGGTAAGCAAATGGGAGTAGAGCCCAGTTATTCGTTAAGAGTTCGGGCTTACGGTTCAGAACCCAAACCACCATTTTATTCAGAAATAAAAATGAAAAAAAGCGACTTTAGCCATAAAATGCGAGGCACTTTACCAGATGAAAATTGGTCGCAAATTCTTCAAACGGGTGAAATTCCAGACAGCGTTCAAGGCAGTTCAAGAGCTTACTTACAAAAATTTATACATATGCTAGACACTTATAACGCCAGTCCCAAGATCCTCACACAGTACCGCCGTAAAGCTTATTTGTCAGAAATTGATAACTACGCAAGAGTTACCTTTGATCGAGACCTGCGTTTTCAGTATGAAGAAGAATTTAATTTGATTCCCGATGAATCAAAAATTTGCCATTACGATCACGAGGACTACTTTTATCATCCCGAAAGAAACGTCATTTTAGAACTTAAAGCAGAAAAGAAAATTCCCCAGTGGATGATCCACTTGATAAAAGTGTTTGATTTGCAGCGGACCTCTTTTTCAAAATATTGCTCGGCTGTTTTAGAGACTCGTAGCCCGCTGCTGGTGGCTTCAGATTTTATCCCAGTTCACCAATAAATTTTTAGATAAAAAAACCCAAGACATAATGCTTGGGTTTTTTTAATTCTTTAATGTGGAGAAGTAATTACTGATTTGTATTTAAATTTTGATTGCTAGAAGGAAGATTGGGAGTTTCTTCTTCTTGATTACCACCAGGCAAAACAGTCGCTTTTTCAGCAGCAGCTTTGACGGCGTTATCAGTGCTGTAGCGAGTGGCTGCAACAACGCGATTTTCAAGATTTTGCTTCACATCGTCTGAAGAAGCTTTTTCAGCTGACTGAGCTTGAGCTTGCTTCATCACGTAATCTTCAGGGAAGGCGCCCAATTTCGCTAAGAAATTAGAGATGCTGCCATTTCCGTTTTGGATGATTTCACGCAGTGTAAACAAAGGAGCATATTGAGAAGCTTTTTTCTCAGCTTCAAAAATGATCTGAGTCAATGTCGCTGCAGTGATATCATTTTTAGATTTGTTGTCGATGACCATGACTTCTTCGTTGGTGCGGATCATTTTAGCAATGTCATCTAAAGTGACGTAACAACTTTGTTGAGTGTCGTAGAGCTTGCGATTTTGGTATCGCTTAATGATTTTAACTTTAGAATTTGGCTTGCTCGTCATGGATTCGTTTTGGTTGATCAAAGTGCCTCCCCTTTTGGATTTCCCCCTGGTTAAAAAATGCTGACTGATTCAGCACATCTTTCAAGGAGTCTCCCGTTTATTTCTCTGCAGAACCCTTAGCGTGAAGTCTTAACTTCAACAAGAGATACTTCACAGAAACTCTCGAGAACCTATCAATGGCGGCAACTTAGCGTCGGACGCCACTCCTTGTCAAGTAGTCGCAATTTCACAGGAAAAACGCCATGCGATAGACACTGCGACTCACTTATGAAGTTTAAACCACATAATGACTCATCGGGTCAAATTGTAAGTAAGAAAACTGGTAAATGGTCCTAAAGTTTTTCAAAAAGGTCACCGATGTAGAATGATAAGAACCCAAAGACCGGGGAGTTAATATTATGAAAAACAATAAAATTCAGATAGTTAGGACTTCAGGTCTGATTGGTATTTTAGTTCTGGGTGCCATCACTGCAGCGATGATTTTTAATTTATCGGGACGTGAAACCGCAAAAACTGAGCGAGCGCGTGCTCAAATCAAAGCTGAAGCGATCGCTTATCAAATCGTAGAAATTTATAAAATGGCAAAAGTTGAAGCCTCCACTGAAAGTACTCCTGTTCAAAGACGGGGCCTTGCCTCTGTGCAAAGTGCAGTTGAGGCCGGTGGTATTTTAAAAGAGTTTAAAAACCAAGGCACGATGGGATTTGATCCCTGGGGCCACGCTTATCAATATCGAATTTTAAGTTCAGATTCTGCATTGCCTCAGTTGATCGTCTGGTCTTTAGGTCCGAACGGCGCTCTTGATAATCAAGTATTTATGGAAGACTCAAGCGAAGCTGCACTGGCCCCTCTCCAGGGCGATGATATTCGAGTTCAGCTGCCACTGCCTGAAACAAGCTCAAACTAAACGGGCCAGATTTCTACATTTGGACCATAGATTCTTTAAGTATCCCAGAAAAAGTTCCGAAAAGCTTAAGAGATAAAGGAGATTGAATGTCTGCCTCTTACAAGCTTTTAAATGTGGTTTTAACTGCAACTTTGTTCTCAGCTTGTGCTTCAAGTTATAAAGAGACTGACTCTATTTCTGGAAACGGTCTGTATTTCGAATCTTCTTTTAATGATCATAACCGTGCACCGGCATCACTGACGCCACCTTCGATGGATCAAACGAATACCATCGATCCTTTGTACATGAGAACGCAAGCGGACTATCACTACTCAGTGGCAGAGGCGCTTTCATTTGAAGGACAAAGACAAAAATCAATTGAAGCCTTCAAAATGACATTACTCTATGACACGGGTTCAAGCGCGGTCAGATTGCGATTAGCTTCTGAATACCTTAAAGCGGGTATGATTACAGAAGCCATTGAACAAGCCAGTGAAGTGGTTAAAAGAGACGGAAAAAACGTCGAAGCCCATATGTTATTAGGTGGTTTGTACTCCACCATGAAATTGTATCCCAAAGCGATTGAACAATATGAAATCGTGTTGAAGATGGACACCAACAATAACGAAGCTCCTTTGTATTTGGGCGCTGTTTATTCAGAGCAAAAATTACATGAAAAAGCGGTTCGTTACTTTGAAAGTTTAACTAAAAAATCTGAGTATCCTAACACTCACTTAATTTATTACTATATCGGTCGTGTCCGTTTGGATCAGCCCGAGAAAAAATATCAAAAAGCAGCGGAACAAGCTTTTAAAAAAGCTCTTGAAGTTAAACCAGGCTTTGCCGATGCCGTGATTGCTTTAGGTGCTCTTTACAGTCGAGATAAAAAAGAAAAAGAAGCGACAGAGTTATTGGTGAATTTTCAAAAAAACCAAGGCCCTAATACTCGCGTCGCAGAAATTTTAGCTCAAAGTTATATGGAAGCCGCAAAGTATGACGAAGCTTATGAGCAACTCGAATACTTAGAGGGCGCCGATGATGCTTTGAATGTAAAATTAAAAATGGCTCTGATTTTAATTGAAAAAAAGATTTATGATAAAGCCACAGTGAAGTTAGAAGAAATTCTAAAAGAGGCGCCTGAGTCCGATAAGATCCGATTTTATCTAGGCGCTGTCTATGAAGAGACAAAACAAGAAGATAAAGCATTAGCTCAGTATAAAAAAATTCCAAGTGGCAGTCGTTTTTATTCAGACTCGGTCACGCATGCAGCCTTTATTTTAAAAAATAAAAATAAAACAGATGAAGGCTTGAAGCTGTTAGAAAAAGCGATTGCAGATAAAAAAGGTCAACCGCAGGTGCATTCAATGTACGCCTCTTTATTAGAGGAAAAAGGCGAGCTGGGTAGGGCCTTGGCGGTTATGCAAAATGCCATTCAAACTTTTCCTGAAGATGCTCAGATGCATTTTTACTATGGAACTCTTCAAGATAAAAAAGGCGAAAAAGACGAAGTTATTACGACAATGAAAAAAGTTTTAGAATTGAATCCAAATCATATTCAAGGACTTAATTATTTAGCGTACACGTGGGCCGAAAAGGGCGAAAATATGAACGAGGCAGAGGCGATGGCCAGAAAAGCCTTAAAGCTTGAGCCTAAAGACGCTTATGTGATGGATACCTTGGGCTGGATTTTATTCAAGCAAGGTCAACTGGATGAGTCGATCAAAGTTTTAGAAAATGCTTACAAGGCACAACCTTCCGTAGGTATTATTGCTGAGCACTTGGGCGACGTTTACTATAAAAAATCTTTAACCGATCGCGCTTTAAAAATGTACAACAAAGCCTTGAATGTTGAAACGGACCCTAAAAAAATAGAAGAGTTACGGCAAAAAATCACCAGCATGGATCGTCAAGAGTTGCCAGAGCGCGTGCCTGCGAGCACAAAAGAAAAAGCTGGCGGTCATTAAGAAGTCCCTGCTAAAAGCAGAGCATGGCATCGATTTCAAGTCCCATCTTTCCAAATTACCTAGAGTCCGATGAGGGCTCTTTTGCTTTAAAGACCTTTTCTGTCGATCAAGCTTCTGAGTTATGGAGTCTGATTGTTTCAGATCGTCATTTTCCGGAAAGAAAAAATTTATGGCCTGGTATTGCAAGTCGAGACCAATTGCAGACTTATTTAAAAACTTGTGATGTGTCTAATTCAAAATCTGAAGAAATTGGATACTGCTTATTTTGGAAAAATCAAATGGTGGGCAGTTTTCATTTGCATTCGATGTCGTGGATAAACCAGAGAATTGAATTGGGATACTGGATTCATTATGAATTTGAAGGCCAAGGTTTAATTTCAAAAGCTCTGCAAGTGATGGAAAAGCAGTTGGCCAAAATGAATTTCCACCGAATTGAAATCAGATGTGATCCTTTAAATCGAAAATCTTGCTTGGTGGCTGAAAATAATAAATATACCATGGAGGGCACTCTCCGTGAATATGAGTGCGTGAACGGCGTCTACAAGGACAAAGCCATTTATTCGAAACTTTTAAAATCTTAGAGCGTCACCTGTTGTAAAATAAAAATCTTTTTACCATAATTGGGAATTATGAAAAAAATTATTCTGTTTTTATTTATTATTACGCTGATGGGCTGTTCTTCTAAATCAAAAAAAGAAACAAGCGTTTCACCTCAGATCTCGGCTTTGAAGTGGGCCACAAAGGCTCAGGTTCAAGATTTTAAAAATAATAAAAATAATAATTTTAATATTGATATCATTTCGGTGAAAAATTCTCATTTACGTATGGAAGTCAGCGCCACCTTGGGTTATCCGGTCGCTAGTTATGTTGCGACACCGCAAGGTTTAAAAATGGCTATCTATCCCCAAAAGAAATTTTATTTTGGCGCCAATACTGAAGAAGCTCTAAGACCGCTATTAGGTTTTGCTTTGGACCCAAATGTTTTTCAAAGTATTGTTTATGACACGGCCATTCGTGGGTGGAGTTGTATGGCGGGAGACGACGGTCTAGTCGCCTCATGTAAACGCCAGTTAAAAAAAGGTGAAGTTGTCGTTATTTGGCAAGATCGAAAAGAGACCTCAAAACGAATCGTTATCCATGGACCTCAGTTTGAGATGCAGTGGTTATTTCAAAGTTCATCTCAATTAAATCCTGTTAAAGCTGACGTTTTTAAGCTTGAAGCACCTGCTGGGTATAGCGTCATACCTCTTAAGGACTAAGGTCGAGGTTAAAAGAATAATCCAGTCTCTGATTAAAAAGTTTCTAACCGAGAATGCTTCGGGCATAATCCTATGTATAACAGGGGAATATCTAACCACCCCATGGAGTCCCTCATGGCCGCAAAAATCGACCTGAAATCTATGATCAACCAATGGCAATCCAGCAGCTCTAGAGCCAAACTTCATTGGTCAGGAACTTTTGAAGATTATTTAACCTTGGTAAAACAAAATCCTAAAATCACGCGAAATGCGTTTCAGCGCATGTTTGACATGATTGTTGATAGTGGAACTGAGGAATATGAAGATTTTAAAAAACGAGTTGTTCGTTATAAATTTTTTGATGATGCCGTAGCTAACGGCAAAGACGCGGTCTTTGGATTAGATATCGCACTGATGAAATTAGTGAATGTTTTGAAAGCAGCCGCATTAGGTTATGGCACTGAAAAACGGGTGATCCTTCTTCACGGACCGGTGGGAAGCGCTAAATCTACAATATGCCGGATGTTAAAAAAAGGTCTTGAAGCCTATTCAATGACCGAAGCGGGAGCTTTGTACACATTTGAATGGGTGGATGAAACTGGGGTTTTAGACGGCATGCTTGGAAAAAGTGTTAAATCATTTCCATCGCCCATGCACGAAGAGCCTTTATTGCTGATTCCTGATGATTTGCGCGCGCAAGTTTGTGATGAAGTGAACCGCGGGCAAGAGGGAGAATTTCGCATTAAAATCGAAGGCGAGCTAAGTCCCCCTTCACGATTTATTTTTAGAAATTTAATGGATAAATATAATGGCGATATGCAAAAAGTTCTTTCTCATGTGCGCGTGCGCCGAATGTTTTTATCCGAAGCTGACCGAATTGGTATTGGAACTTTCCAACCTAAAGATGAAAAAAATCAAGATTCTACCGAATTGACCGGTGATATTAATTATCGAAAAATTGCTGAGTATGGATCTGATTCTGATCCCAGAGCTTTTAATTTTGACGGTGAATTTAACGTTGCCAATCGCGGAATGATTGAATTCGTTGAGGTTTTAAAACTAGATGTCGCTTTCTTGTATGATTTATTGGGAGCTTCGCAAGAACATCGAGTAAAACCTAAGAAATTTGCACAGACGCATATTGATGAAGTGATTATTGGTCACACCAATGAGCCAGAATATCGAAGATTGCAAGACAATGAATTTATGGAAGCCCTTCGAGATCGAACCGTCAAAATTGATATTCCCTATATCACTCGCTGGAGAGATGAAATTCAGATTTATAAAAAAGATTTCAATTCTCAAAAAATGCGTGGCATTAGCATTGCTCCGCACACGATTGAAATGGCAGCGATGTGGGCGATTCTGACTCGGTTAGAAAAACCTAAAAAAGCAAACCTTACAAGACTGCAAAAGCTTAAGCTCTATAATGGAAAAACATTGGCGGGGTACACAGAAGATAACGTTCGAGAACTTCGTAAGGAAACAATCCGCGAAGGACTCGAGGGAATTTCTCCGCGATATATTCAAGATAAACTTTCTAATTCAATTGTGGCTGCAACTCAGAATAACCGCGGCTCAGTGAATGCATTTATGGTTTTAAATGAACTTGAATCAGGTTTAAAAAATCATTCCCTGTTATCAAATGAAGAATTGAAAGCTGAATACCGCGAGCTTTTAAGTGTGGTTCGTCAAGAGTATGAAGAGATTATTAAAGGCGAAGTACAAAGAGCGGTCAGTGCCGATGAGAGTGCTTTGCAAAGACTTTGTGCTAATTACATTGATAACGTAAAAGCCTTCACTCAGAGAGAAAAAGTCCGCAACCAGTTTACGGGTATGGATGAAGAGCCAGATGAGCGTTTAATGCGATCGATTGAGGAAAAAATAGAAATCACGGATTCGCGAAAAGATGATTTCCGCCGGGAAATTATGAATTATATTGGCGCTTTGGCTTTAGAAAATAAGAAATTTAACTTTAAAATGAATGAACGGCTTCATAAGGCCTTAGAGTTAAAACTTTTTGAAGACCAAAAAGACAGTATCAAAATCACGACTATGGTTAGCGCCGTAGTGGACAAAGACACGCAAGAGAAAATCGATATCGTAAAATCTCGTCTGATCAAAGATTTTGGTTATGATGAAATTTCTGCGACCGATGTTCTTCAGTATGTTGCCAGCATTTTTGCTCGTGGGGACGTGAAGAATAAATAATGCCAATCAAAGAAGATCAAAATAGATTCAGGGATATCGTTAAAGGTAAGGTCAAAGAAGACTTTAAAAAGTACGTTTCCCAAGGCGAGATGATTGGAAAACGTGAAAACGATTTCATCAAAATTCCATTGCCACAAATTGATATTCCTAATTTTCGTTATGGACCCAAGCAGCAAGGCGGAGTCGGGCAGGGTGAAGGTCAACAGGGTGAAGATGTTGGCGAACCTGGGGAAAACTCTCAAGGCCAAGCAGGTAATGCGGCCGGTGAGCATTTGGTGGAAGTGGATCTTAGCATTGACGAATTGGCCGAGATCTTAGGGGAAAAATTAGAACTTCCGCGGATTCAGCCCAAGGGTCAAAAAAATATTGATTCAATAAAAACCAAGTATACAGGATTAGCTCCCGTAGGACCTGAAGGCTTAAGACATTTTAAATCGTCTTATAAGCGCGCCTTGCAAAGATATATTACTTCAGGAAATTACACGCCCGATGATCCTGTGATTATTCCAATCAGAAGAGATTTTCAGTACCGAACATTTAAAAAAATCAATCAGCCACAAACCAAAGCCGTTGTGATTTATATGATGGATGTCTCGGGATCCATGGGTGATGAGCAAAAAGAAATTGTTCGATTAGAAAGTTTTTGGATTAATACTTGGCTCAAAAAACATTATAAGGGCTTAGAAACGCGATTTATCATTCATGATGCCGCGGCCAAAGAAGTGGATGAAGAAACATTTTTTCGCACCAGTGAATCGGGTGGAACATTGATCAGTTCGGCCTACAAACTTTGTCAGCAGATCATTGAAACCGATTATCCACCGCGTGAATGGAATATTTATCCATTTCACTTTAGTGATGGAGATAACTGGAGTGGCGAAGATACCAGGCTGTGTGTGAAATTACTGAAAGAATTCTTTTTACCTCAAGTGAATGTCTTTTGTTATGGACAGGTTGAAAGCAAATACGGCAGTGGACAATTCTTAAAGGATCTTCAAAAAGATTTTCCTAGTGATGAGCGAGTGGTTTTAAGCCAAATCGAAAGCAAAGATAAAATATTGGATTCCATTAAAGACTTTCTTGGAAAGGGCAAATAAATGTCCAACCTCACGCCTGAACTTGAAATCGAAAGAGCAAAGATTTGCAAAATCGCTAAAAATGTTGGCTTAGATTGCTTTGAAACTATTTTTGAGTTGATCAGTTATGATCAAATCAATCAATTTGCGGCTTATGGTGGTTTTCCGGTTCGTTATCCCCATTGGAAATTTGGCATGGAGTACGAGCATCTTTCAAAAAGTTACGAATACGGACTTTCTAAAATCTATGAAATGGTGATCAACACCGATCCTTGTTATGCCTACTTGATGGAAGGCAATATGATGATGGATCAAAAGCTTGTGATGGCCCATGTCTATGGCCACTGTGACTTTTTTAAAAATAATATTTGGTTTTCAAAAACCAATCGCAAAATGATGGATCAAATGGCCAATCATGCGACCCGAATTCGTAGATATATGGATCGCTATGGTTATGAGACCGTGGAAAGTTTTATTGATATTTGTTTAAGCTTAGAAAACTTGATCGATCGTTATAGTCCCTATGTTGATGCTCCCACAAAAAAAGAAGCGAGAGTGGAAGATCCTGATCACGCGCTTGGGATGCTAAAGGTACAAAGACCTTATATGCGGGACTATATTAATCCACCTGAATTTATTGCTGAGCAAAGAAAAAAAATGGCTGAGTCCGCCGCTGAAAAAAACTCTAAATTTCCACCGCAGCCAGAAAAAGATATTTTGAAGTTTTTTATGCATTTCGCACCCCTTCAAGAGTGGCAGCAGGATATTTTATCGATCATTCGAGATGAAGCTTATTATTTTTCGCCCCAAGGCATGACTAAAACGATGAATGAAGGCTGGGCTTCGTACTGGCATTCAAGGCTTATGACGGAAAATATTTTAACAGATGCTGAGATCATTGATTTTGCCGACCATCATAGCGGGACCATGGCCATGCATCCGCAAGGCTATAATCCTTATAAAGTGGGCATTGAGCTTTTCCGAGATATAGAAAATCGGTGGAATAAAGGACAATTTGGCCGTGAATGGGAACAATGTGATGATATTAAAGAAAAAAAGAATTGGGATAAAAACTTAAAACTAGGCCGCGAAAAAATATTTGAAGTTAGAAAGATATATAATGATGTGACTTTTATAGACGAATTTTTAACTGAAGACTTTTGTATTCGAAATAAAATGTTTGTTTATGCTTTTAATAAAAAAACTAATAAATTTGAAGTCAATACAAGGGATTTTAAAGCTATCAAGGCCAAACTTTTATTTCATATGACAAATTTTGGTCAGCCCATTATTAAAATTGAAAACGCCAATTTTGAAAATCGCGGGGAATTGCTTTTAACCCACGTCCATGAAGGCGTGGATATGCAGCCTGATTTTATGTCAGCGACCTTAAAAAATGTGCAAAAAATTTGGTCTCGCCCGGTCAATTTAGTGACTGGTATGGACGGCGAAGGATATCTTTATCGCTTTGATGGCAAGGAATATTCTCAGCATAAATTATCGGATGGGAAACCCTTAGGACCCGTCGAAGAAGAAAAATAAAATGAGTTCAAACTATAGGCCGGTTTATAGTACGGACCCTCGAGATAAAGTCCTGTGTGGGCAATGCAAAAAATTTCTTGATGCCTGCAAATGTCGAAGAGATCAGTCCTTTGACCTTTCAAAGCTGGTCGTTAATTTTAGGATCGAATCCAATGGGCGCGGTGGAAAAACAGTGACGGTTTTAGATGGATTACCTAAGAATGAACCTTTTTTGAAAGAGCTGACCAAAGAGCTTAAAGTGAAGTGTGGAACTGGCGGGACATATAGATTAGATGAAAAATCCGCAAAAATTGAAATTCAGGGTGATAAAAGAGTCCCGATCAAAGCTTTATTAGATGCAAAGAAGATAAGGTACAAAGGCTTTTAGTGCCTGAAAATGACTTCCACTCTTCTCCCTTGATAATATTCCTGATTGAAAATACATTATCTCTAGCGGTACGAATAACTCATTTAAGGAAACAATGAGCGATCTCAAAAAAATCCTCATTATTGATGACGACGAAGAGAACTGTAAAATGTTGGCCGAAGTTTTAGGCCCCAATTACAAGTGTTTCTATTCCAATGACAGCACAAAAGCAGTTCAGCTGATCAAAGATATCAAGCCGGATATGATTTTATTAGATTACAAAATGCCGGGACTTCTGGGTGTTGACGTCTGTAAGCTTGTCCGAGAAGACAACGCGATCAAAGACACGCCGATTATTTTTGTTTCAGGCGCCGCAACGATTGATGAGCGAATTAAAGCTCTTGAAATGGGCGCCGACGATTTTATTACGAAGCCCTTTCATGCGAAAGAGCTACTTCTGAGAGTGAAAGCACGCCTTGGTGGCAAGCACTTTGAGGGTAGCGCTGAGCTCGGTGCTTCAAATTTAAAAATGAATTTGCTTTCACGGCAAGTTTTTGTCGATGGCCAAGAAGTGCAATTGACGCCAAAGCAATTTGAAATTTTACGACTTTTAATTTCAAATAAAAATAATCTGGTCACTCGAGAAAAATGCCTTGAGGCGGTTTGGGGAGATACAGAAGTAACTTCTCGAAATGTAGATTCTCAAATTAATTATTTAAAAAGAAAAATTGAAAACTTTAAAGGTAAAATTCAAGCGGTTCCTAGTCTTGGTTATCGACTTGAAGTCACTGAATAGCCTGTCAATAATTATACTGCATAATTATTCTGCTTATTTTTTTTACAGACGCTTCATTTTAAAAAAATCCGATAAAATCTTTGAACACTCGTCTTTTAAAAGACCACCTTCAACTTTTAAGCGATGATTCAGTCGGTGATCTTGAGTGATTTGATAAAGACTTTGGCTGCCTCCGGCTTTAGGGTCTAAGGCACCGAAAACAATGCGATCGACCCTTGAAAGCACGAGAGCTCCGGCACACATCACACAAGGCTCAAGAGTTACATAAAGAGTGGTTCCCGTCAGGCGCCAGGCATTCAGTTTTTTGGAAGCTCTGTGAAGAGCGATAATTTCTGCGTGGCCAATCGGGGTTTTCCAAGTTTCACGTCGATTATGGCCTCGGGCAACAAGACCGCCGGAGTTTACAATAACTGCGCCGATAGGGACTTCTAAAAGTTCGCGAGCTTTTTCTGCTTCGGCCAAAGCAAGTCGCATCCAGTATGCATCTTCTTTAGTAAATTCCATAAGTTAGCCTAATAAAAATGATGATTTTGTTGTTTAAATAGAAGGCATTTTTAGGGGGCTTTCCAGGAGTTTTTGGAGGCAAGTTCCTGTTTTCCATTTTCATCAGGCCATTTTCATTTGAAAGTGACTCGAGAGCTAGCTTTTGTTTGTCATCTATGACCCTGTTTGTTATAAATTCCATTCTCGTAACATCTAACCGCCCGAAGGGATGGTGATTTCTGTGGCAATGACTCGTATCAAAGACGGTGAAAGTTTTGAATCCGCTTTCAGACGTTTTAAAAAATCTTGCGAAAAAGCAGGCATTTTATCTGAAGTTAAAAAGCGCGAGCATTTTGAAAAGCCAAGCGTAAGACTTAAGAAAAAGTCGATCGCAGCCCGCAAACGTGCGGTGAAAAAAAGCAGAAAAACTTACGAATAATTCTTAGGGAGATCATGTGGTTTTAAGAGAAAAAATCATGGACGACGTCAAGACGGCCATGAGATCAAAAGATCAATTAAAACTCAATGCCCTTCGATTCCTTCAAGCGGCCATAAAAAACCGCGAGATTGAACTTCGACCAAACGCCATGAATGAAGAAGAAGTTCTTGGCGTTATTAAAAAAATGGTGAAGCAACGCAAGGAATCGATCGAGCAATACAAAGCGGCAAGTCGTCAAGATTTAGCCGACCAAGAATCCGCTGAGCTTAAAATTTTAGAAGATTATATGCCGGCCCAAATGGGTCGTGAACAAATTGAAAAACTCGTTGCTGAAGTCATTACTGCCATTGGCGCCAAGTCTGTCAAAGACATGGGGAACGTCATGAAAGAAGTGATTGTAAGAGCGAAAGGTTCTGCCGACAACAAAACTGTCAGCGAAGTAATTAAATCTAAACTTCAGTAAACAGCTGGGCGCGAAAGTGGGCTTTATCGGAATGCGATTTTCTCAAGAATTTATTGAGAGGGTTCAAGAATCTAACAACGTTGTCGATATCATCTCTCAGTATACACAATTAAAACACACTGGAAGCGGCCTTATGGGCCGTTGTCCTTTTCCAGATCATCAGGAAAAGACGGCCAGCTTTTCTGTCTCTGAAACGAAGCAGGTTTATCACTGTTTTGGTTGTCACAAGAGTGGAAATATATTTTCTTTTTTGCGCGACTATCAAGGTCTCAATTTTCCAGAAGCCGTTGAATATTTAGCTCATCGTGCAAATCTCACATTGCCTTCCGTTGATGCGGCTCAATCCAGTGAAGAAGATAAAAATAAAGAACGTCGCAAGCAACTTTTTAAAGCCAACAAATTAGCGGCTACTTTTTTTAGCGATCAAATGAAAAAAGCTTCGGGTGAGCATTCGGTTTTAAAATATATTCAAAAGCGCGAGCTTTCGCCAGAAGCGATAGAAGCTTTTCAAATTGGATACGCTCCGAAAGAGTGGGACGCCTTAACTTTGCATTTACAGTCGAATGGAATTTCAACGGCGGTCGCGGAAGAAGCGCGATTGCTGATTGCACGTAAAGAAGGAAAATCAGGTCACTTTGATATGTTTCGGGATCGCTTGATGTTTCCGATTGTGAATTCGATGAATGAGGTTTTGGGTTTTGGTGGTCGCATTATTGATCAAGGTGAACCTAAATATTTAAATTCACCGGAGACACCTGTTTTTATTAAAGGCCGAGTTCTTTATGGATTAAATCAAACGGCGCGCTTTATTAGGTCAGAGGATCAAGTGGTGATCGTTGAAGGTTATATGGACCTGGTGGCTTTATATCAGGCTGGAATTAAAAATGGTGCGGCCACTCTAGGAACCGCTCTGACGCTGGATCACGCAAAGATTGTAAAAAGAATGACTCGCAATGTTTTAGTTTTGTTTGATGGAGATCAAGCGGGACAAGATGCAGCAGAGCGCAGTTTGCCCCTTTTGCTGCAAGCGGATCTTTATCCTCGAGGTCTTATTTTACCCCAGGGTATGGATCCTGATGATTATGTTAAAAATTATGGGGCCGAGGCTTTGAAAATTTTATTGGCAGAGGCGCCTGATCTTTTTTCTGTGGTTTTGAAGTCTTGGATGGCAGATTTTAAGGGCGAGCCTGCCGATAAAATTAAATTAATTGATAAAGTAAAACCTATTTTAAGCGCCATTCCAGACTATAGATTAAAAGATTTGTATATTGCAGAACTTGCCACTCGTGCGGGATTGAGTGCTCAGTGGTTACACCAAGCGTTGTCACTGAGCAAAAGTGCGACTACTCAGCGTGTAAAACCCGGTGTTTCAGGTCCCATGGCAGCCAGTAAGGTCTTGAATGAAACAAATTCTGCCTCTGAAATGTCGATTGAGACTCTGGCGGGAGAGCAAAAAATTTCTTTGAAAAAAGTAGGGGCTGCAGAAATTACGATGATGTCACTTGCTCTCAAAAGTCGTGCCAACTTTGAAAACTTTTTGAGTGAAAATATGATGGAGTTTATTCTTTCAGATGCAGTGAAGGGAATTTTACAAAGAGCTGATTCCCTCTATAGACAAGAGCCTGAAAAATTTGATAGGTTAACCAGTCTACTCGTAAGTTTTGTCGATCAACCAGAAAAGTTGTTTCCTAGCGAATCTCTTTTACTGGCGCAAATTTCTGCGGATGACGGGGATGTTGAAGAAAAAGTTTTGAAGGACGCGATCAGAAAAGTAAAAGAGTCGTTTTTGCGAAACAAGTTAAAGGGTGTTACCGAAGAGCTGCGTACTCAGCCCACTTCGGAAAAGATGGAACAGATCATGAATATACAAAAAGATCTGGCCGCTTTGAACAAAGATATGCACAGGGATAAATAAGGGGATTTGATGAAAGAAGAAACCACAGGTTCCGACCAAAAAGAGTCTTCAAAAGTTCTGACATTGGCGGAACAAGAAGTATTGATACTGGAAGAAATTCAACGCTTTATCAAAATTCACAAAGAAAAAGGCCCACTCTCAATTGAAGAGATCAATGAGGGTTTGCCGCATGAAATTTTAGCTCCTCAGGCGATTGATTCATTCATGCACGCCTTAGAAGCTAACAGTGTAGTTATTTCAGAGTTGATTGAAACTTCGAAAGACGGAGAGGGTGCTTTCTTAGCCGATCCTGACAAAGAAGAAGAAGAAGCGGATGAAGAAGAAAAAGCGGAAGCTGAAGATGTTAAGGGCAACGATCCTGTTCGTTTGTACCTCCGCAAGATGGGATCTGTTTCCTTGCTGACTCGTGAAGGGGAAGTAGAAATTGCTCGTCGTATTGAGAAAGGTGAGCGAGAGATCGTTCGCGCGATCTTGTTATCACCTTTAGGAACTTACGAAATTATTCAACTGGGTAAGCGTTTAGATGCTGGCCGAATTAAAGTGAAAGCGATTTTTCGTGGTCTTGAAGATGAAGAGACTCAGTACAATGAACAAGAGTACATTGATAAAATTCATGAATTGATTGGCAAAGTAACAGAGTACCAAGCCTTCGCAGATAAACATTTTGCGGTTTTACGTCAGGAAAATGTGTCTGAGCCTCTTCGCAGGGCTTCGATGAATGAGATGAATGGGACTGTGGAAAAATTGATGGAGAACTTTGAATCCATTAACTTTAACCGTAAAACCATCAACCGGGTTGTGATTAAGTTTAAAAATTTAGTGAACCGTATGACCACTCTTCGTCGGCGTATTAAAGAAGGAGTTGAAAGAACTCTTTCTAAAGATGTGGTTTCTATGATGGAGCGGATGAAAACCGTTGATCAAAATGAAAAAGAACTCACCCGCATGACCCGTGAAACGGGATTGAATTATAATAAATTTAAATCTTATGCGTTGAATGCTCAGGATGCAGAAAAACGATTATTTCGTTTATCGGCTGAAACAGAGATGAACTTCCGATGGATTCAAGACACCTACACAGCAATTTGGAAAGGTGAGCGCGAAGCCGATATTGCCAAATCTGAGTTAGTTGAAGCGAATTTACGTCTGGTGGTTTCTATCGCTAAAAAGTACACCAACCGTGGTTTGCAATTCTTGGATTTGATTCAAGAAGGCAATATCGGTCTTATGAAAGCTGTTGATAAGTTTGAGTATCGTCGAGGATATAAGTTTTCGACGTATGCAACTTGGTGGATCCGTCAGGCCATCACTCGCGCGATTGCGGATCAGGCTCGAACGATTCGAATTCCAGTTCACATGATTGAGACCATTAATAAGTTTGCTCGCACACAGCGAAGCTTAATTCAAGAATTAGGTCGTGAGCCTATTCCTGAAGAGATCGCTGAAAAAATGGACATGCCTGTGGATAAAGTCCGCAAGGTCATGAAGATTGCTAAAGAGCCGATTTCTTTAGAAACTCCGGTGGGTGAGGAAGAAGATTCTCATTTAGGAGATTTTATTGAAGATAAAAAAGTGATCAATCCTGCAGAAGCGATTGTGAACTTGAACTTAGCTGAGCAAACTCGACGTGTTTTATCGACACTGACTCCAAGAGAAGAAAAAGTTCTTCGCATGCGTTTTGGTATTGGTGAAGAGTCTGATCATACTTTGGAAGAAGTGGGACAAGATTTTAACGTGACTCGGGAACGTATTCGTCAGATCGAGGCGAAGGCGCTTCGGAAGTTAAGGCACCCAAGTCGCAGCGGAAAGCTAAAAGCTTTCGTTGACGGGTAATACCGATAGAAAAAATTATTAAATTTTAAAAAGGAGTTTTCGGACTCCTTTTTTTATTAAAAAATATCTTTGCACTGAGAAATCATAGGCATTCTAGGAGCTAAAGTTTGAGAAATTGGCGGTCCTTTGAATTGCATATTTATGCTTAAAGTTTTTCCAGTCAGGGCTTTTAAATTAGCAACCACCGCTTGTTGGAACTTTGAAAGATCTTTCACTTTTGTAATATCAAAATTTAAATTTTTTGAATCAGGCTCAATTTGCAAACGTCGTCCGTTGGCAACAACAACATCAAGGTTTGGGTCTATGACGGAGTGTTTGGTGAAAAGTTCTTTCATGCCTTCGGCCGCACTTAATTCAGGATTGTTGACGAATATTTTTGTTAAATAATTGCTGACTTCGGGGGCTGACATGGAAGTTCCTGACATATGAATCTTTGTTCCATCAGATAACGCCGATAAAATAGCAACTCCATGGGCTGCGATGTCTACATATTTTGAAGATTTATTTGAAAAGCGCGCTAAAGATTCGTTGGAATTAAGAGCTGCGACTTTAAGAACGTTAGGCGCTTTGATATGCACAATTCCTTTGTTAGAATTTAAAATCTGCTGACCATCATTGCCTGCAGAAATAACAAAGATTGTATTTGGATTATCGTGAATCACTTTGTCCCATTGTTGAACGGCCTGACTGACGTCAGCTAAAACAAACTTTATTATTTTTTCTCGAAGCAGAGGATCTGTTTTTAAATGGGCTAAGGCTTCAGCATCCAAACTGCTTTGAATTGATTTTATCGATTGTTCAGGATTATTTGAAAATGACATGTTAACGACACGAACTTGATTTTCCTTTAACGATTTTGAAATTTGCTCGGTCAGCGAGGGTAAGCTCATACCCAAAGAATTTTTTAGATTATCAGTGGGTCTTGATGTCAGCTCTATGATTTCTAAAAGACTCATTTTTTTTGCAAAGGTGGGGGGAATAAGAGGAAATGTGATCAGTTCGACATCGGTGATAGAGTTGATCATGATGCCCGCAACATGAGTTCCATGAATATATGTGGCAGCCGCATCGACATGTTGTCTGAATTCTTCAGAATATGTATAGCGTAACTTACCCATGGTGACCCGGTAGAGAACAGCAAAAGAGCGATCGCCGCTATCGTTAAGAGTTTTAGCATCTATAAAATCCACTGCATTTTTATAAGTTCCGATTTTGAGCTGTTTCGTAAACTCGTAGCGAGCTTTTTCATTAAGGTCATACCAACTGGTTTTGCCAGAAATATCTTCCACAGTGAGTTCCTTTAGAAGGCCCGTATTCACTGCTGTTCTAAGATCGGGATGCATAAAATCAACGGGGGAGTCAATAACAGCCACTCGCACAATGGGACTGGTGGGGTGCGCGGCTACCAATAGGAATGAAAGAGTGAGAAGGCTTGCAAAAATTCGAGAGGAGATTTTGTTCATGACAATTAAAAGAGCAAAACCTAAGCCAGTGTTGAATCACCTTAAATTTAGGTAATCTGTTTTAAACATAAGCTTGGCAATTATTGTCATACAGGTAGAAGCTTAGTGGGCGAAAAAACTGTCGCAAAATGAGATTTATCCTGGATTTGTAAAAATCTCCTGTATAGAAAACTAACAGGCGAAAAATTCGTCTTGATCCATTAATATCCCCTGGTCATTCATTTATAATTTACTAGGAGTTACTATGAAAGTGTTTTCGGTTTTTTTGTCGCTTGCGACAGTCTCGTTATTCACCCTTCCTTCTTTGGCCATCAGTCGTGAAGAAGCAGCAGATAAGTATATGGTTGAGGATTCTTATGAAGCTCCTCCAGGAAAGATTTTTAACGAAGGAGATTATTTAAACGGAACGTCTAATTTTAAAGGTTACACAAATGTGATTGTGATCAATAAAAAAGATAAAGGTCCCGGAGCACAGACTTTAAGATTGTACACAAATGGTGAATTAGTATTAACAACAAAAGCTTCAACTGGGCTTGAAAATCTTGAGTATGTAACTCCATTTAAAGGCTTTATTCGAAAGTTTGGTCGTGGCTCTAGAGCTTCGCATTGGCGCCATACAACCAGCGGTGTATTCACAATGAAACGAGTTGAAGGTGCAGGTTACAAATCCCGTGAAAGTAATTTTCATATGCCTTACGCGATGTTTTTTAATGATAAACGTGGCTTAGCAGTGCATGCAGTTCCGCCAGATCTTTCTGGTGGTGAGGCTGGTGGCGAGAGAGCCTTAGGTCAACGAGCTTCATCTGGTTGCGTTCGTGTTCATAAAAATGTAGTTCAGCAAATTCACGAGGCGGTTACAGCAGCTGGAATAGGTGAAACTCCAGTTCTTAGTACTCGCACAGGTGAAAAAGTACTTGAGAGCAATGGCCAGCAAGCTTACCAAAACAGCTATAAAACAATTGTTATTGTTGAAGAGTACTAAATTCAAAAATTAAGGCCTCGAAAATATCGGAGCCTTATTTGCAATCATTCTATCCTAAGAGTCCTTAATTTTTATTAACAGAATAGGGCTCAGTTGGGATCCATTCATGTCAGCATTAAATGGCTTTATGTCTAAAATTTGGACAGTCCGAATGAGCTTTTTAAAACCTTTCTTAAATATTATCTTGCCGGGAATGATTTTTTTGTTGGCGGCTTGTCAGCCTGCGCCAGAACCTTTAACTCGAAGTCGTCCTCCTGAAAATACGGCCCTTATGTTTGTCAAAGGGGATCCTGGTACATTAATCCGCGGTGCACGCTTAAATTCCAAAAGTCCATTTACAGACAGTAACATCACGGACCTAAATGAATATATTTTAGTAACACTTCATCAATTTGTCGAAAAAGAAAAATCTCAAATCCTAGATCCTAATACTACAAATGAAGAAATTAAAAAAGAAAATGAATCGAAAGACGTTACCACGTCAAAAAAATCAGATTTAGATATTTATAAAGTTCAAGTACAGCCCAATGGTAATGGTGATTGGCATTTACTTCTTTTTTCAGGAGCCCTGCAAATAAA